>JAFDVJ010000064.1:19564-102908 GCA_018269075.1 Acidobacteriota bacterium | reverse complement strand
GTCTATTTTTTCTTGACCATCTCATTGAGCGACATTTAGTTCAGCTTAAGCCGCATTTAGTTCGGCTTGAACGGAATTTAGTTCGGCTTGAGCGACATTTAGTTCGGCTTAAGCCGCATTTAGTTCAACTTGAGCCGCATTTAGTTCGACTTGAGCCGCATTTAGTTCGGCTTGAGCCGCATTTAGTTCGACTTGAGCCGCATTTAATTCGACTTGAGCCGCATTCAGTTCGGCTTGAGCCGCATTTAGTTCGACTTGAGCCGCATTTAATTCGACTTGAGCCGCATTCAGTTCGGCTTGAGCGACATTTAATGCGGGATGAATCGCATTAAATGCGGAATCACGCGCGCTGTTTGCCGTTCGTCGTAAAATGATCGCGAATCCGCGGATCGCTGTTTTTCAATGGACGGGATCGAATTCGCAAAGCCGGAAACTCCGTCTCGTTCGATCCCTGATCTCGGTTCCGGTTTGCGCGCGGGGCCGGTTTGAATCCGTTTTTCGCGCGCATCGTAAAATGTCGATCTATAAACTAGGACGCAGGCGCGAAAATCTTTTTGCGGACGATTGCGCGGTTTATGAAAAAAATTTTTCGGCGGATGTCGATCAATCCGCCGAGCGGCCGGAAAACCGCCGCGAATTTTGCCGGTGAATGAAAATACCGGACGGCGATCGGTTGTTTTTTTATCCACGAAAAACACGAAAAACACTAAAAAGACACGAAGGAATTTCGTGTTTCCGGTGTTTTGGCGGATCAAAAACAATGGTTCGCCGGGCTGACGATTCTGACCCGATCGAGAACGCGGTTCACGAACGAATCGCCGGCCGGGATGTTCGAAAGATTTAACATCGGGCGGCTGGCGTTTTATTTTGGCCGTCTTTAAAATCTGATCAAAGGAGATTCATTCATCATATCCGTATGTCACAAACATCGAGTATCAAGATCACTCTGAATCGCAAGCTCGCTCCGGCCGACGAAAAGGCCGTCGATTATCTGATGTCGCAATGGCTCGTCTACGACGTTCGCTACGAACGCCATTGGTCGGGTTCGGAAATCAATCTGTTTCACACCGAAGGCGCGCGCCGCGACCTCGTCCGCGAGCTCGCGGCGCTGTTTCCGGGCGAAAAAACGATCTGGATGTAGAATCGCCCGCCATTCCGGGCCGCCGTTAGCTTGAGTCTTGAGTCTTGAGTCTTGAGCCGGTTTTCGATTTCGCAGCTTTGCCGTTTCAGGCGCGGATTTTACGATATGGAAACCAGACGGAACCGTCCGCGAAAGACACGAAATGATTTCGTGTCTTTCGTGTTTTTAGCGGACGGTTAAACAAATGTCCGCAATTCGAACGATCGTTCGATCAAAGGCGGATAAGCCGATAATTCCTCTGTTTTTTATGACCTCCCGGTATGACAGGATCGTCCCGGCAGCCGAACGACTCAAGACTCAAGACTCAAGACTCAAGACTCAAGACTTCCGCCTGCCCGTCGAAATCCGCAAAAATTTCGCATCGATTTAAATTCCCTGTGATGTTTTCGTCAGTTTATCGAACGATAATTTTCGATTATGGGACGAATCCTGATAAGGCTGCTGATCTATCTGTGTTACCGGAAAACTCTCACGGTGGTCGGATTTCATCTGATCCTGTTCGTGATCGTCAACTTTCTGTTTTACCCGCTGATCAGGGTGCGGCTGATGACCAGGCGCGGCGATTTGTCGTGAGCGTTCGACGATCGCGGCGAACGGGGGAAATTCCCCGCCGGCAAGGTCAATTTTCGCGGTCTTTGGCCGGTCCGCCGCCGAAACTTCGGGAGAATCGCGCAATTCTCTCCGGAATGAAAGTTGTATGTCACGATCGTGGGGCAATCGTTAAGGGAAGCGGAGTCGTTCGGCACGGTAATTGAGCGGGTTGGCGATTCGTTCGTGAGCCGCAGTTTCGGTTGAATCGGAATCGGCAGCACGGCGAACAGCTTTTTTATTGATCCACCAAAAACACCAAAAACACTAAATTTCTTTCGTGTTTTTTTAGTGTGTTTAGTGTGTTTAGTGGATCGAAAAACAACCGTTCGCCGGCCGGTGTTTTCATTGACCGGCAAGTTTTGCGGCGTTCTGTCTCAAAAATTATTCAAAGTGCGTTTGAGCGCGTGCCGAACAGATCGATAGGGGAAAGAGCAATTTGTTCAATCGTTTGAAATGATCAAAACAATCCAGAATCGGGATATCTGGCGTTTCGAGGAAACGCCGTCGCGCCGGCGAAAACTGGCGGCGGTCGTCGCCCTGCTCGGTTTCCCGGCGGCCGTCGCGGGCTTTGCCGGCGGCTCGTTCGCGGTCGCGGCGATCGGCGTGCTGATCGTCGCGGCCGGCGCGGCGCTGATTTACCGCGAACCGCTGACCCGGCTCGTGCTCGACCGGGCGGCGGGCCGGCTCGCGATCTGCCGGCGGCGGCTGATGACGTTCGAGCGCCGGAATTTGGATTTCGATCAGATCCGCTATTTTCGGCTCGTCGTCCATCGCGAAGGCCGGGAAACGATCGGCCTCGTGCTCGACGGCGGCGAAACCCTGACCGTCTTCGAAAGCTCGCGCAACGTCGAGGAATTCGAATGCCGGTATCTGCTCCGGATCAACGAGCTGTTCAGAAAAAGCCGGTTCCGTTAAAGGGCAATGGCATTAAGTTAAGAAAAAGGTTGAAATGATAATTGAATCAGGCCGAAAAAAAATAGGACGCGGATGACGCGGATGACACAGATTTTCACGGATTTTTCTTTGGTTTTGTTTTTAATGAAAAGAAATCCGCGTAAATCCGCCAAATCCGCGTTTGTCCGCGTCCTATTAAACCGTTCAGAATATTCAGCTTTTCGCTTAACTTAATGCCATTGCCCTTAAAGGGTCGAACGATCGAAAAAATAAAAAAGGCTGCTGTGAAAGGCAGCCTTTTTTTCGCCATGTTCGGATATGAGGCAATTGTCTGATGATCTTAATTTAACCGGCCGGCGTGACGCGGCCGTTAAGCCGGTCTTAATCGCCGGTTAATTTTTCCGCCGCGCCGGCCGGCGGCCGATGCCGGGGAATTCGAGATGACCGTTTTCGGCGGCGGCCGGACGGACTTTCGCCCCGCCGGCCGCCGGTTCGGCGATTTCCGCCGGATCGAAATATCTGATCGACCATTCGCCGCCGACGTATTCGAGCGCGGTCAGGTTTTCGACCCAGTCGCCGCTGTTGAGATACTGCACTGTTCCCTTCGGCGTCGCGATCGTTTTGATGACCGGTTCGTGGATGTGGCCGCAGACGACCGCGTCGTAACCGTTTTCGGCGGCGAGCTCGGCGACCGTCCGCTCGAAATCGTTGATGTGCCGGAGCGCGGCCTTGACGCTGTTTTTGACCTTTTTCGAAAACGAATATTTCTCGTAGCCGAATCTTTCGAGCAGGCGGTTGACCGAGCGGTTGAAGACGATCAGCAGATCGTAGCCCAGACCGCCGAGCCGGGCGAGCCATTTGCCGTGCCGCATCGACAGATCGAAGACGTCGCCGTGAAAAAACCAGAACCGGCGGCCGTCGAGACTGAGCAGAAACTTGTCGTCGAGCGTGAAGCCGCCGAGCCGAAAGCCGCTGTAGCGGCGGAGCATTTCGTCGTGATTGCCGGTCACGTAGACGACCTTCACGCCGTCGCTCATCATTTTCAGGATTCGCCGCAGGACGGCGGTGTGAGTGTCGGGAAAATACCGCTTGCTGAACTGCCAGCCGTCGATGAAATCGCCGTTGATGACGAGCCATTCGGGCCGGATCGATTTTAAATAGCTTTCCAGCTCGGCGGCGTGACAGCCGTAGGTTCCGAGATGCACGTCGGAAATCACGGCGACATCGAGGTTTCGTTTTCTCATCCGCTCCAGTATCGCGCCGGGCTGTGAATACCGCGTGAAGAAAGCGTGACTTTTCGGTTAAAGATGCTCGGGTTCGGGACTGCCGCGCCGCGAACGAAAAAAAAAACGGGACGATCGCGTCCCGCCGAAAATTTAGTTTGAGAAACTGACTGTGCTGCTCGATTTCCGATGATACGGCGCGCGGATGAAATCGCCGTTAACCGCCGCTTAAAAAGTTGTGAACCCGTATTTTTTCGTCGCCGCCGGCTTTACGATTTGCAGGGAATGAACCGGTAGCCGATGCCGACGACCGTTTCGATGCAGTCGCCGCCGGAGCCGAGCTTCTGCCGGAGACGGCGGATATGGACGTCGAGCGTGCGGCTGTCGCCGTAATAACTGTAGCCCCAGACATTGTCGAGAATCTGCTGGCGGCCGGGCACGCGGCCGGTGTTTTTGACGAGATAGACGAGCAGCGCGAATTCCTTGCGGGTCAGCTCGATCTTTTTCCGGTCGCAGAAAACGCGCATCTCGCCGACGTCGATCCGGATCCGGTCGTCCTCGTAGACTTCGAACGAGCGCTCGGTCGTCCGCCGCAGCAGCGCCCGAATCCGCGCGAGCAGCTCGCGGACGGCGAAGGGTTTCGTGACGTAATCGTCGGCGCCGGTTTCGAGACCGGCGATCTTGTCTTTCTCGGCGGCTTTGGCCGTCATCATAATGATCGGCGTCTTCTCGGTCAGCGGCTCGCGCCGCAGCCGCCGGCAGAGTTCGAAACCGCTCATTCCGGGCAGCATCACGTCGAGCAGGATCAGCGACGGCGGTTTGTTTTCATCGAGCGCGAGCTTGAGCCCGAGCTCGCCGGATTCGGCGACGTCCGGCAGATAACCCTCGCGTTTGAGATTGTATCGGAGATTTTCGGCGATGTCCGCCTCGTCCTCGATTATCAGAATCCGGTGCATAGTGTTTAGTACTTTGGTCTTTAAATTTACAAATAAATTCGATCTTTGGTCTTTGATCTTTGGTCTTTGACCTTTGGGTTAATTTCAAAGGTCAAAGCTCCGGGATCAAAGACCGCATTGTTACTAAACTTATAGAAAGTGACGGAACTTATTGGAAAAAGTGTCGGTTCCGGTCGCGGTCGCTTTTTTTTTCTTCCACTAAACACACTAAATTTCTTTCGTGTTATTTCGTGTTTTTAGTGGATCGTTTAAAAACCGACTGCGGGTTTAACGCTTATTATTCCAACAAGTTTTGTCACTCGCTATAAAAAAATGCAGTATTTAGTCCCAACAGGAAACCGGCCTTTACGCCGCCAGCGGCCGGCGATTTGGCTACGAGTAATTTTTACAAAATTCCCGCGAAAAACGCCGCTTTTCGCCGGCGGCGATTAACAGGGATTTAATATTGGGGTCACTTTCTTTTTAAAACGGTTACAGATTTGAATCGAAAGGCGAAGAGCGATAAAAGGAAGTAAGGCCGAGCAGGATCCGAAGGTGTCAGCATTTGGAAAGGCGGTCGCGATCGAATGCCGCGGCCGCCTTCGTGAACGGCGAAGTCCCCCCGAAAGACGCCGTCCAATCCAGGGATCAATTGCCGCCTCGAAAGACCCGGATCGCGCGGTCCGGATAATCGGAGATGATTCCGTCGATCCCGAGCTTTTTCAGTTTCTCCATCGCCTCTGGCTCGTTGACCGTCCACGGGATTATTTTGATCGCGCGGCGGCGGCAGTAATCGACGGCCGCCTGATCGACGAGCAGATAATTGGGGCTGTAAACATCGGGTTGAAAGCCTAATCGCTCGATGTTTTTCTCGACGCCGTCACGGTTTTCGACCAGCAGGACGAGCGGCAGCCGGTGCTTGAATTTATTGAATTCCTGCAGAGTCCGGACGTCGAACGACTGGATCGAGACGAGCTTTTGCATTTTACGGCGGACGATCTCGTCGTACAGCAGCTTTGCGAAAACGTCGGGCGGCGGCTGGAACAGGTTGTCGCCGGCCGGCGTCGATTTGGTCTCGATATTGAACCTGACCGGTTTGAGCCCGTGTTTTTCGATGTATTTTCGGGTCTCGCGGAAAACGTCGGCGAGCAGCGGCTTGAAGACCCGCATCTTCTGCTGATCGGGAAACCGCGGATTGCCGCGGCTCCCGACGTCGAACAAGCGGATCTCGTCGTAATCCATCCGAAAAATATTGTATTCGGTCTGTTTTTCCGGCGGGATCGGCCGCCCGTCACGGTCGAGCGAAATGTCGGCGGCGAAGAAAGGATCGTGCGAAACGACGAGCTGGCGGTCGCGGCTGACGACCACGTCGAGCTCCAGCGTGTCGACGCCGATTTCGAGCGCCTTCAAAAAAGCCGGAATGGTATTTTCGGGCATCAGCCCCCGGCAGCCGCGATGGCCCTGCACGTCGAACGAAGACGGGCCCTGCGCCGGCAGCCGCGCGGACGAAAAAAGGATCACCGCCAGCAATAGAAAAAAACTCTTTGATCTCATAATTTCTCTTCATCATTATTATCGGCGGAAGACGGGCCGCGAAACAACGCTCCCCCTTCCGCCGCTCTCCCGTTCGTTAAAACGACAGCTTGACGGCGACCTGCACCTGGCGGGCCGGAAACGTGCTGCCGATCACGCCGAAATTCCCGCTCGTGATGTCGGAATTCGCGGCCTGAAAGTTCGTTTTGTTAAGGACATTGAAGAATTCGCCGCGCAGCTCGAGCCGGGTCGACTCGGTGATCGGCAGCCGGAATTCCTTCTCGATCGCGAAATCGAGATTGAAATACGCGTCCGAGCGGGCGATGTTGCGGCCGGCCGTTCCGAACGGCGCGGTCAGACCCGGCGCGGTCAAACAGACGCCGGCCGGCAGAAAATACTCGCGCGTCGGATTCGTCCGCGTGCCATGATTGACCGGATCGCACGAAAGATTCGGCCGGATCGCGACGCCCCCGAGAAAGGTCGGCAGGTTGTTGGTGACGTTCGAGGTCGGCACGCGGAAATTGATCGGCTGCCCGCTCGTCATCGTGTTGACGCCGCTCAGCCGCCAGCCGCCGATGACCGCGTCGAGAATCGCCGGCATCGCGCCGCCGAACCGCCGGCCGCGCCCGAGCGGCAGCTCGTAAACGAAGCTCGTCGTGTTGTTGAACGGCTGATCGTAGGCGCCGATCCCCTTATCGGCCCCGATGTTGTTGATGTCCTGCGGCGTGCCGGTGTTGCCGTTCGGCTCTTCGAGCACCTGCGAAGCGTTGTCGATCGCTTTCGACCAGGTAAAGGAATTCAGCAGATAAAGACCGCCGGCGAACCGCCGTTCGAGCTTGATCTGGAGCGCATTGTAATTGGAAAAGGCCTCGGGCAGAACGGCCGAGATCGAGCCGAACCCGGCGATCGGGCGCCGCGCCTGAAGCGACGGGCGCTGCGCGGCCGGAAGCGCCGCTTCGGCGGCCGTGAAGGGGCGCGCCTGGTTGAGATCGGCGAGCATCACGAGATCCTTCGCGCGGTTGCCGACATAGGCGACGTCGATCACGAAATCGAGCGGCAGCTCGCGCTGCACGGAAAGCTGCCAGTTCTGGATGCTCGCGGTCGGCGAGCGGCGCGGAACGTAGAGCGTCACATTGTTCGGCAGACCGCTCGTCGGATAGCCCAGCGGCGTCGTGCGAAAGCAGTTCGAGGCGTAAACATTGCCGGAGCAGAGCGGATTGAGCGTCGCGTCCGGGGCGTTCTGAGCGACGGCCGCGCGCGTGATGATCGGGTAATTAGTGCCGAGAATATTGGCGCTGCCGAGCCGGTTGAGATAGACGTAGCCCATCCCGTAACCGCCGCGGAGCACCGTTTTGTCGAAGACGTTGTAGGCGAATCCGAATCGCGGGCCGAAGTTGTTGTAGTCGGGATCGACGAGGCTCCGGTCGTAAAGCGAGCCGTTTTTGGCGAGCACGATCGAATTAGTCGCCGGATCGTAGTTCGAGAGCTGGTTGTTTTTCTCGTAATAGGGCGTCCCGAACTCGTAACGCAGACCGAGATTGAGCGTCAGTTTCGAATTGACCTTGATGTCGTCCTGCAGAAAAGCGAAATGAAACCGCTGCCGCATATGCGCGACCGTCAGGTTCGCGAGCTCGTACTGGCTCCGGAAGCCGAAGAAAAAGTCGGCCAGATTATAAAGGTTGTTCGACGCCGCGCCGGTCGGACGGCTGAACTGTCCCGTGTAGGTGTCGAGCCCGAGCAGCGGGTTCGTGTCCTGGACGTCGGTATTGACGGCCAGATATTCGTAGCCGGCCTTAAAGCTCTGGCGGCCGACGGTAAACGAATAACTCAGCCGCAGATCGCCGTCGGTCGGGTTCTGATACTGCGGGTTCGTCGACTGCCGGCCGAGCTGCGCAAAACCGCCGATCGTCTGCGTCGTCAGGCCGCCGGTCACGGATTTGTCGGTCGGCAGGCCGGTGATCCCGTAAAGATCGAACATACTCGGTCCGCCGATGAGCGGCGGGCGCTTGCCGGCGTCGATCTTCGAAAAGGAAAACCGCGCGTCGAGCACCGAGGCGCTGCGAAAGACGTAGGTCGCGCCGAGGACCAGCTGCTTGTTCAAAATGTCGACGAAACCGTTCTGGTTGCTGCCCGACGGCCCCGGAATGTTCGGGCCCTGAAACTCGTTCGATTTGCGGTAGCTCCAGCGGCCGAAAATGCTGAAGCGGTCGTTGAACCGGTGGTCGATCCGGACATTGTATTTGTTGTTGTAATTGCGGTTCAAAACGAGCTCCTGATAGTTGCTCGCGCCCTGACCGGTCAGGTTCGGGGCGGGCAGCTCGTTGAGCACCTTCTGCGCGAACGGCGTCAGCGGGATCGGCGTGCCGGCCGGATAATCGACGCCGGTCAGCGGATTGCGGACGGCGACCGACAGAATTCCCTGCCGCTGCGTGATCGTCGGCAGGATCGAGAAAACGAGATTTTTCTGGATCTGGCGAAAGCCTTCGTAATCGCCGAAGAAAAACGTCCGGTCGCGGATCACCGGGCCGCCGAACGTAAAACCGAACTGGTTCCGGTGAAGCGGCGGTTTGACGCCGAGCGCCGGCTTGAAGAAACCGACCGCGTTGAGCGCCGTGTTGCGGTGAAACTCCCAGGCCGAGCCGTGAAACTCGTTCGTTCCGCTGCGGTACGAAGCGTTGATGACCGCCCCGCCCGAGCGGCCGAACTCGGCGCTGTAGGTATTGGTCTGGACCTTGAACTCGGCGACGGCGTCGGGCGAGACCTGCACGACCTGGCTCGAAAAGCTCTGATTGCTCGTCCCGTAGGCGTTGTTGTCGAGGCCGTCGAGCAGAAAGTTATTGAAGGTCGCCCGCAGACCGTTGACGTTAAAGGCCGCTTCGCGCCCGCCGCCGCCGATCGAGCTGTTCGTCGAAGATTCGCGCACGCCGGGCGCGAGCAGCGCGAGATTCGCGTATGAACGGCCGTTGAGCGGAAGCGTGACGATCTGCTGGCGCCGGATGATCTGGCCGCGCTCGCTCGAATCGGTTTCGAGCGGATTGGCCGCGTCCGTGACGGTGACGGTTTCGGTCGCGGTCGCGACCTGCAGCACGAGATCGACGCGCTGGCGGGCGTTGACCGTCACGTTGATGCGCTCGGCAACCGTCCGGTTAAATCCCTTCGCTTCGACCGTCACGTCGTAGTAACCGATCTTCACGTTGAGGAACTGGTAATTGCCGTCGGCGTCGGTCACGCCGCTCGTCCCGATGCCGGTATCGACGTTTTTCAGGGTTACGGCCGCGCCTTCGATCGCCGCGCCGTTCTGATCGCGGATCGCGCCCAAAAGAGTCGCTGTTTCAAACTGTGCCCGGACGGCGATAAAACCCCATATAACGATCAATGCGGCCAATAAAATTCGATAACTGGAAACTGTTTTTCTTCTCATTCGATAATTTTTCCTGCTGTTAAGCGATACGAAATTGTTGTTTTTTGATTCTGGTTGACGGAAAGCAGAAGATTATCAGTCAGGGGTTAATGAAATGTATCCGGGGGGTTGAGGAAGGCTTAAATTGCCGTGAAGATTATGTAACGCCCTGTGAAAAGATCATTTATAACTTTTTCTCCGGAAAATCGGAGCAGCCGGAAAGATCGGATTACCGAATTTTAAGATCCCGGTCACCGCAATGTCATTCGACCGGGGGATACTCGGTTTGAATGAGAAAGATGTTCGGAATACTTAGATTTTCAGGCTATTACATCCGCAAGCGGCTCCGGGTCTGGCTCGGGCTTCATCAAACGCGCAACCCGCTGACGCTCCGCTGGCGTTGGCGTTACTGGCGCGAGCGCGAGATCGAGCGACAACAAGCATCGTTGACCGATGTCCGCCCAAGCCGCGCTCGAACCGGAACGGTCCGCGGACGAAAAAAAACGGTTCCCGGCCGCGCACGGCCGGAAACCGGAAAGTGATGCAATTGTTCCGTTTTAAATCTTACCGGCCGGTTCGTCCGAAAGCGAGAGCCGCCGGCTTAAATGTTTGTTACAAAAACCGGGGCCGAAAAAAAAGAAGCGGAAAAGTGCAGTTTCCGCTTCGAAAGCATTTTCGAGATATATCGGAGGACTAATTCCGCATATCCAAAAACACGGAGGTTATGTCCCGACATTAGACCGAAAAGACGGTCTCCCTGATGGCTCGTTTCGAGCCGGACTTCGTAACGGCCCGAAACGAGATCAGAATATCCCGCGCCCGTTAAATTCGGGTTAGAGCTCTGAAAATTTATCGTTAAATTTTCAGTCTCGGGCTTTACGGTTCGGCCGTAAAATCGAGCCCGCCGAGATCGTCGGAAATCGTCAGGACCTGCGGCGCGAACGAGAGACTGCGGGCGCGAACCTGAAAAATATAAACCGCGCCCGCCGCGAGCTCCGCGACCGAAAAATTCCCGAAGGAATTCGTGCGGACGGTCCTCGTCGCGCCGGTCGCGGCGTCGGTCACGCTGACGAGCGCATTGGCGACCGCGCGGCCCGCCGGATCGGCGACCCGTCCCTTGACGGAAACGCCGGCGGCGGTCGGCACGGCCGCCGGGACCGTCACGACGTCGCTGCGGAATTTCTTGAACTCGTTGTTGGCGAGATCCTTGGCGGCGATGCCGTCGCCGTAATAAACGTCGTCGCCGTTGTCGCTCAGCAGCTCGACGGGAACCGCCGCCTGCGGAAGAAAATTGTTGAGCCCGGCCGGCACGTCGACGATCGCTTCCGGATTGAGTCCCGTCAGAATGGAGCTGCGGAGAACCGGCGCGTCGGCCGGATTGCCGGTCCACGAATAGGTCGCGAAATTCCCGAGCGGGCCGGCATCGCCGGCGACGATCAGATACTCGTTCGCCGCATTCTTTTTGATCTCGCGAATGCCGCGCCCCCCGAGATTGAGCTGAATCGGCGCGCCGAAAGCGGCCGGCCCGGCGGCCGGGTTTCCGGTCACGAGCGACGCGATGTTGGTCACGGGCACGAGCAGGGCTTTCGTGCGGCTGCTCGCCGGCACGATCGGCGCCCGAAAGGCGATGTACGCGGTCGAGTTGTCGGGCGCAAAGACGAGGCCCTCGATATTGAAGCCGCTGCCGTCGGGCGCTTCGGGAATGACGCCGACCGCCGCGCTCGCCGCGAAGCCGAAAAAGTTCGCCCCGAGCCCGTGCGCGTTCGAAGCGTCCCAGTTGATGAGATCGTTTTTCAACCCGTCGTAACGACCGGCGTAGGCGAGCGTCGCGCCCGTCCCGCTGCCGGAAAGATCGGTCGCGAAGAGCCGCGCCCGATTCGGCCGGTCGAGCCCGGTCGCCGAGTTGCTGTGCGAGCCGAGCCAGTAGATGCGGTTCCCGCTCTGCGCCGAGGCCTCGATGTCGACCTCGCGCGGAACGCCGCCGCTGATGTCGGTCAGGCCGAGACTGCCGGTAAAATCGAAGCCCGCGAGCGGAAGCCCCGAATTATTGCGGGCATACAGTCTTAAGACCTGATCCTCGTCGTCGGCCACGAACATATAATCGGCGTCGACCGCGACGGCCGTCGAAGCGTCGGATTTCCCCGTGTGCCAGCGCGTCGAAGCCGACGTGTTCGAGGCCGCCGAGGCGGCGTAATTGATGACGTAGGAATTCGAGAGGCCGCCGTCGCTGACCGTCACGGTGATCGCCGCATAACCGGCGGCGGCCGGCGTGATTTTCAGATTCCGGTTCGCGCCGCCGCCCGAGAGAACGAGATTGGCGTTCGGCACGACCGTTTGGTTACTGCTCGAAGCGGTGACGGTCAGCGAATTGACCGGCGTATCGACGTCGTTGATCGTGAAATCCGCGCCGAGCGTCTGCAGCGGATCGTTCGAATCGCCGATCACGCCGCTCGCGAAACCGGCCCCCGTCGCGGGCAGATCGATCAGCGGCGACGCGGTGTTTTCGCCGATCGTCGGCGCGTTCGGCACGGTCAGCGAAACGGTCGAAGTGCCGTCGGTCAGCGTCGTCGAATTGGCCCACGTCCGCGGCGTCGTAAACGTGCAGCCGCCGAGATCGTAAGTGCCGGTCGCGACCGTAAACTGGTCGGACGCCGGATCGGGCGCGAGAAAACTCGTCGACTGGAGCTTTCCGCCGGAATAGCGGTCGTTGACCGGCAATTGGTAGCCGGCCGTGCCGCCCGCCACGACGGCCGCGCCGGTGCCGGTTCCGAAAAAGATCGCGTCGACGGGCACGGTCGAGTTCGTCAGGCTGCCGATCGCGACGTCGAAGACCGCGACGCCGTCGGCGTTCGTGCCGCCGTTGCCGAGCACGCCGCCGGCGGCGGCCGTTCCGAAGCCGTCGCCGGCGGTCGTCGCGGTGTTGATCGTCCGGAGCTTCGGCCCGGTCGGAACCATCGAGGAACCGCCGACGTAGACGACGTCGCCGGTGTTGACCGAGCCGGTCGTGATGCTGAAGCCGTAGCTGATCGAGCCGCCGGCGATCCAGCCGTTGGCGTTGGCCGTCCCGTTGTTGTTGAAGACGACGCTGTAGGGCGTCGTCGCGAAATTGATCGGCCGCGTCGCCCGCAGCTCGACGAATTCGAAGGGCGAGTCGTTGCCGGCCGGATTGGTCAGAACTTCCGAGATCAAAAGGCCCGGCCCCGGACAGGCGGACGGCGCGAACCGTTCGGAAATAACCGGCCGCGATTGAACGGAAATTTTCGGCGGCGCGATGCGGAAACCGAAAACCGGCAGGTTACTGCCTAAAACGATCGACAAAATAAAGCTGAAAATTTTTGCGCACCCGGCAAACATCTGGTTTTGTTTCATTAATTTCTCCGATAAACTTTTTTACCGGAGATTGTAGCGATGCCGGATTAAATGGAGGTTAATTTTCGCATCGTCCGAAAAAAACCGTCGCCGGGCGGCGGCCTTACCGAATTTCGGAGCCGCGGCCTATTTTTTCTAAACCGTTTCGTCTTCCCGGTTAGCGCGTTTTTCTGGTAAAATCTTCGGGCTATGCCGACTCATTTTTTTCCGCTCACGATTTTGACGCAGGAATTCGAGGACGACTGTTTTTTGTCCGAGGCGCTCAATTTTTACGAGATCTCGCGCTTTCATACGAACCGCGAGAGCGCCGTCTTCAACGCGCGGCTCAACGCCGAACAGACGATCAGGGAGGCCTACGCGAATTTTCTTCACTGGCGGCTCGCGCCGGAGGAGATCGAGGTCCGCGAGATCGCGGTCGAGGTCGCGCCGCCGAAGAAATCCGAGGCGTGGCGCGAGCCGCTGCGGATGAAGTTTCACGTCGTCTGCGCGGTCCGCGAGGACGGCTACTGCCTGGGCTTCGTGCCGGCCTTCAAGATCGAGGTGCTGACGAAAAAGGCCGCCGATTTCGAAGAGAAGATCCGCCGCGAGATCGTCGCGACGCTCAAACGCGACGGCTGGACGAAATCGCTCCAGAGTCTCAGGCGGCTCGAACGCGTCACCGGACTCGAAATCCGCCGCGAAGAGCTCGCCGTCACGCTCCCGACCGCGCGGCAGCGCGCGATCGCCGAGGAAGCCGGCGAAAAGGACGAGAAATCGGTGCTCGCCGAGACGAGCGACGATCTCCGGCAGATCGAGCTCAAAACGGCCTACGAGACCGAACGGCAGACGGCCGCGCTCGCCGAATATTTCAGGGGACGGCGAAAGACGAGCGTCCTGCTTGTCGGCGCGTCGGGCGTCGGCAAGACGGCGCTCTTTCACGAGCTCGTCCGCCGCCGCGACGAGCTCGGGCTCAAGGACCACGCCTTTTTCGCGACGAGCGGCGCGCGGCTGATCGCCGGCCAGTCGGGTTTCGGGATGTGGCAGGAACGCTGCCGCCATCTGATCGACGAGGCCAAGAAACGCGACGCGATCCTCCATCTCGGTAACCTGATCGAGCTCGTCGAGGTCGGCAAAAGCGAGGCCTCGTCGCAGGGCATCGGCTCGTTTCTGCGGCCGAAGATCGCGCGCGGCGAATTGGTCGCGGTCGTCGAATGCACGCCCGAGCAGCTGCCCGTTCTCGAACGCCGCGACCCGCAGCTCGTCGGCGCGTTCCAGCAGTTCCGGCTCGACGAGCCCGACCGGAAGACGAGCCTCCGGATTCTCGAACGGGTCGCCAAGGAATTCGCGCCGCCCGCGACCGCCGTGGACCGGCAGACCGAGACGCGCGCGATCAAAACGATCGACGCCGTCCATCGCCGCTTTTCGACCTATTCGGCGTTTCCCGGCCGGCCGGTCAGATTCCTGCGCAATCTGATGAGCGAGCTCGAAGCGGGCGCGCCGCTCGCGCCGGACGCGGTCTACAAGGCGTTTTCGAACGAAACGGGTTTGCCCGAGCTGCTTTTGAACGACGGGCTCGCGCTCGATCTCGCGAAAACCGAGGAATTCTTCGCCGGCCGCGTGATCGGACAGGAAGAGGCCGTCGGGCTCGTCGCGAAGATGATCGCGACCGTCAAGGCGAAGCTGACGCGGCCGCGCCGGCCGATCGCGTCGCTGCTGTTTATCGGCCCGACCGGCGTCGGCAAGACCGAACTGACGAAGGCGCTCGCCGAATTCTTTTTTTCCGACGCGGGCCGGCTGATCCGTTTCGATATGAGCGAGTTTTCGAACCCGCTCGCCGTCCAGCGGCTGATCGGCGGGACCGGCGAAAAGGAAGGGCAATTGACGGCCAAGGTCCGCGAGCAGCCGTTTTCGGTCGTCCTCCTCGACGAATTCGAAAAGGCCGACCAGACGTTTTTCGATCTGCTTCTGCAGATGCTCGGCGAGGGCCGGCTGACGGACGCGGCCGGCCGGGTCGCCGACTTTACCAACTCGATCGTCGTGATGACGTCGAACCTCGGCGCGAGCGAGTTTCAGCGCGGGAAATCGGGCTTTACGCGCAACGCCCGGGCGCGCGGCGCGGCCGTCCGCCATTTCGACGCGGCGGTCAAAAACTTTCTGCGGCCGGAGATCTACAACCGGATCGACCGGATCGTCCCGTTCGCGCCGCTCGGCGAAGAGACCGTTCGCCGGATCGCCGCGCTCGAGATCGAAAAGATCCGGCGGCGCGACGGCCTCCGGTTCCGGCCCGTCCGGCTCGACGCGGGCGCGGACGTGCTCGATTCACTGGCCGCGACCGGCTACGACGTCCGCTACGGCGCGCGGCCATTGAAACGGACCGTCGAGCGCGAGCTGCTCGCGCCGCTCGCGGCCGAACTCAACCGCCGCGCGACGGACGAAAGGCTGACGGTCGCGGCGCGGCTCGAAAACGAACGGATCGCGCTCGAATTCACGGCCGAGCAAGTCTCGCGCAAGCGGTCGGCGGCCGCCAACCTGCTCGCGGCGCAGGCGCAGAAGATCGGCCATCTGCGCCGCCGGACGCAGCGGTTCGCGGCGAGCTACCGGCTGACCGAGCTCAACGACGAGCTCTACCGGATCGCGCGGCTCGAAGCGCTCGACCTGCGCGGGAAATGGCTCTCCGACGAAGACCGCGAGCGGATCAAACGCAAGCCGAAGATCCAGATATTTCTCGACCGCGCGGCCGAATTCGCCGCCGACGTCTATCGCGCCGAGGACGAGATCCTGCTCGAAATCTACGGGCGGGCGGGCGAAACGGCGAATCACGCGGCCGCGATCGAGTCGCGCGAGAAGCTGTTCGACGAGTTTTTGTTCGAGCTGCTCGGCTTCCAGTACGCGCGGCCGGACGAGCTCCGGCTGACGCTGTTCGGCGAGAACGCGGCGGCGATGTTCCGGCTCGCGCGGTTTTATCTCGCGCATCTGAAGGAAACCGGCGGCGAAGCGCGGCGCGCGCTCTTTTTCACGTCGGAAAAGCAGCCCGAACAGAAGGCCGAGCCGCGGCCGCTCTTCGACCGCGAGGTCTGGCGGCGCGAAGAGATCGTCACGCCGACGACGTTTGCCGGCGCGCCGCCGGCGGTCGTCGGGTTCGTCGTCGAATTCGAAGGCCCGCTCGCGCGGCCGCGGTTCGGCGCGGAAAGCGGGATTCACCGCTTCGTCTCGGGCACGCGGCAGGACCGCGTGCTGACGGGCTCGACCGACGCCGAGTTCGACAAATTCGAGCTCCCGGAAGAGCTCGCCAAACGCGATTCGGTCAAATTCCAGCCCGAGCGCCGGATCTACGAGCTGTCGCAGAATCTCGTCAAGGAATTGAACTTGGGCAAGACCTACTCGCTCGAAACCGCCGAGCTCGCCGACGTCGTCGCCCGCGCGCTCCGCGAAAACCTGCGGAAAACGGCCGAGAACCTGATCGAGTAAAAATAAAAAAACTCCCCTCCTTTGGAAAGGAGGGGTGCCCGCAGGGCGGGGTGGTTATATTCCTTTGGAAAGGAGGGGTGCCCGCAGGGCGGGGTGGTTATATCCCTTTGGAAAGGAGGGGTGCCCGCAGGGCGGGGTGGTTAATACCCTTACCAAGGCGGGGTGGTTGGATGCCCGCGAGCTAACCACCCCGGCGCTGGCGCGCCACCCCTCCTTCGGAAGGAGGGGAATTATATTTGGGGGCGGGGTGTTTAGGTTTTTGAGAAACGATTCCGGCGCGGCCGCCGGTTTGACTGTCCGCTAAAAACACTAAAAACACTAAATTATTTCGTGTTTTTGGCGGACGAATAAAAAACGTTCGAATGGCGGTTTTGTCGCGAATCATCATTCGGGCGAACGGCGGCGCGGACGATTATAAATAGAAGATGCAAGTATCGATTCCCGTCCTCGTGACGGAACATAAACAATCCGAGAGCAGCGCGCCGATGGTCGTCGTGCGGCCGTTGTTCGCGCTCAATCCGGTCGAACAGGGCACGGGGCTGCAGCGCGCGCTCAACCGGCTGGCGCAGACTCTGCGCGCGCAGCTCGAAAAGGCCGCCAACGAACCGCGGCATTACGATCTCGCGTGGTACACGTTCGCGCCCGATCTGACAACGAAGATTCTGCCGCTCCGGCTTTTTCTGAGCAATCAGTCGTTCGACTGCAAATATCTGTTCGTCCTCTTCGACGCCTTCGGCAAACGGCTCGCCTACACGCCGAACGTGCCCGAGGCGTGGTTCGAGCTCGACCGCGGCGAAGATCTCGGGCGGCGCGCCGAGGACGTTCTGACCGAGCATTTCAAAAACCTCGAACGCCGCCACGGCAAGGGCTCGCAGAACCCGGCGGCGCTCTCGTTCGGCGCGAAAACGTTCGTCACGACGGTCGATCTCAATTTTTTCGCGCCGCAGATCTACGAAAAAGAGGAGCCGGACCTGTTCGCGAGTCTCGGCGGCGACCGGAAGATGGACGGCGCGCAGGAGCTGCGGCGCGTCGGCCGCTGTCTCGACTGGCTCTACCCGGACGATCTCGAACGCGCGACCGGCCGCGACCGCGAGGCCGAAGAGCTCGGGCGGCTGCTCGAACGCAAGGACCGCCGGCCGGTCGTCGTCATCGGCCGGAGCCAGACGGGCAAGACCAACCTGCTCCACGAATACGTCTTCAGACAGGCGGGCAATCGCAAGGGCCGCCGCGCCGGCGAGCATCTCGTCTGGCTCGTCTCGCCGCAGCGGCTGATCTCGGGGATGTCGTTCGTCGGACAGTGGGAAAACCGGCTGACGGCGATTCTCAAGGAGGTGCGCGACCGTGATCACCTCTTGTATTTCGACGATCTGCTCGGGTTGTTTTTCGCCGGCGTCAGCGCGAGCTCGGATCTCAACGTCGCGCAGGTCCTGAAACCGTATCTCGAACGCCGCGAGATCCGCGTCGTCGGCGAGATCACGCCCGAAACGTGGCGCGTGCTGCAGGAAAAAGACCGCGGCTTCAGCGAGCTTTTCCACGTTTTCCGGCTCCCGGAGACGACCGCCGACGAGACGCTCAGGATTATGCTCGCCGTGCGCCGCGAGCTCGAATTCCGGCACCGGCTCGAATTCTCGATCGACGCGCTGCCGACCGTCCTCGATCTTCAGCGGCGCTATCACCGCGAGGCGTCGTTTCCCGGCAAGGCGGCGAGCTTTCTCAAACAGCTCGCCAATAAATACGAGCGGCAAACGATCGGCCGCGCCGAGGTGCTGCGCGAATTCGAGGCGAAAAGCGGGATGCAGGTCGCGTTTCTCGACGACCGCGCCAAACTCGACCGCGCCGAGATCACCCGAAGGATCGCCGAGGGCGTCGTCGGGCAGACGGCAGCGGTCGAAGCGGCGGCCGACGTCATCTCGGTCGCCAAGTCGCGGCTCAACGATCCCGACCGGCCGCTCGCCTCGTTTCTTTTTCTCGGGGCGACCGGCGTCGGCAAGACCGAGGCCGCCAAACAGATCGCGGCCTATCTCTACGGCGGCGCGGACAAGCTCCTGCGGTTCGATATGAACGAATTCGTCGCGCCCTACGACGTCGCGCGGCTCGTCGGCACGTTCGACCAGCCCGAGGGTCTGCTGACGGGCGCGATTCGCCGCCAACCGTTCGCGGTCGTCCTTTTGGACGAGGTCGAAAAGGCGCACCCGGACGTTTTCAATCTTCTATTGCAGGTTTTGGGCGACGGCCGTTTGACGGACGCGCACGGGCGGACGGCCGATTTCTCGAACGCGATCGTGATTCTGACGTCGAACCTCGGCGCGCGCGAGGCGAGCGTCCGCCTCGGCTTTCGCGAGACCAACGAATCGAACGCGAGCGTCTACCGGCAGGCCGCCGAAAAGTTTTTCCGGCCGGAATTCTTCAACCGCCTCGACCGGATCATCCCGTTCGAGAATCTGCGCCGCGAGGACGTCGGGCGGATCGCGCGGATTCAATTACAGAACCTCTTCGCGCGCGACGGCTTCGCGCGGCGGAGCTGCCGTTTGGAGCTCGAACCGTCGGCGCTCGAACGGATCGTCGACGAGGGCTATCATCCGGAGCTCGGCGCGCGCGCGCTCAAACGGGCGATCGAGCGCAACCTGACGCAGCCGGTCGCGGCGCGGCTCGCGTCGATCCGGACGATTGCGCCGACGATCGTCAAGATCGGGCGCGACGGCGACCGGTTCGTCACCGAGGTCGAGGAGATAAAACCGCTCGCCGCCGAAAAATCGGTCTGGCAGACGCGCGATTTCGCGGACGTGCATGCCGCGCTCGACCGGATCGAGGACGCGCTCAACCGGCTCGAAGACGCGATCGAGCCGCTCCGCCCGCGCGGCGAGATCGCGCCCGGCGACGACCGTCAGCGCCGCTATTTTCTGGCGCTCGAATACATCAAACGGATCGAGCGGATGATCGAGCGCGCCGACGGCTGGAACGAGCGGAAATCGAAGATCAAAACCCAGAAGCCGAAGACCGAAACGCGGCGGCTCGTCTCGCTCCGGGAAGCCGCGATCGATTACGCGGAATTTTTCACGGCGGCGAACCTCTCGGCGAAGATGAAGGAGCTGGCGGCGGAAAACCGCGCGTTCGGCGAGACGGCGGCCGATTACGTGCAGGACATCTGGCGCGAAACGGCGCTGCTCGAAGCGGTCGTCGAAAATCTCGACCGGCCGGCGGCGGCGAAATGCGTGCTGGTCTTCCGCTCGGCCGACGTCTATTTCGGCAAAACGGTGATCCCCGAGCTGCTCGTCAACTACCGGAACCTCTTTAACCAGGAGCTCGGCCTGAATATCGCGCCGTTCGCCGCCGCCGGAGCGATTCAGACCGATTATCACCAGGAGTTTCTGGTGCTCGAAGGCGCATTCGGCGCGGCGCTCGCGCGCGCCGAATGCGGCAATCACGTCTTCGTCTCGCGGCGCGGCGAATTCACGCCGGTCGAGATCGGCGTCTTCGAATTGAGTGCGGATCAGACGCTCGGGGATTTTCCGGGGCTTTATCTCGAAAGCCTGCGGGTCAAACGCCCGTCGGATTTCAACGTCGTTCGCGTCTACAACGAACGGCTGCTCGCGCTCGATTTCCGGTCGGGCCTCGCGACGCGCGAAAACCTGACGTTCCGCGAGCTCCGGACGTTTGTTCTGAGCGGGCTTTCGGTGCCGGGGGAGATTTGAGTTTTTTTTTAACGTGAAGGCGCGAAGGCGCGAAGGCGCAAAGGGATTTTAGGGGCGGTTTTCGGCGATGAACGGTTTTCCGAAAACACGGAAGTTATGATATCCGTGTCCGGCCGCGAATCTCTTCCGAACCGACGGAAACATCCGTCGACGGAGTATTAGCCCTAAAATCCTTCGCGCCTTCGCGCCTTCGCGTTAAAACCCGCCGTCAAACCAGCTGGCGGAGAATCGTCGGGTCCTGAATCTCGGCGTCGCGCGCGAGCAGGAGGACTTTCGAGATCAGCTCGGCCGATTTCGGGTCGTCGTCGGCGAACGGCAGGAAGATCCGGCCGCGGTGCTGCGAATGGACGGGCAGGATCGAGAGATAGCCGCCCGGCATTTTATGGACGACGGCGCTGCCGAGATGGACGCTGTATTCGCCCATCGTGCCTTTGATCCGCGCGTGCGAGCCTTCGACCGCGACGTTGTCGAGCCGGAAGAGCCGGAGCGTTTCCTGCAACAGAACCGTCCGCATCTCGATCGACGACTGGCTCGCCTCGGGGTCGACGCCGCCGGCGTGGGCGACGCTCACGACGAGATCGACGTCGCGCATCACCTCGCTGAAAATGCGCGGCCCGATCGCCTCGAAATCGACGCTGCGAAAGTCCTTCAGGCTCTCGAACACGACCGTTTCGAGCGTCGGGCTTTCGACCTCGGCGGGCGAGAACCAGTCGGCCATCGCGTACATCTTCGCCGTAAAGCCTTCCCGGTGAAAGACCTTCTGGAGGCCTTCCTCGTAATCGACCTTCCAGCCGCGCGTCTTGAGCAGCGCGAGCGTCTGTTTCGGCTGGATCTGGTGGCCGGCGTAACGGCGCGAGACCGATTTTTCCCGGAGCTCGTCGGCGGTCGGCGTGTAAAGCTCGCGGAAGATCTGCTTGAACGGCTGTCTGATTTCGTGCTCGAAGCAGTAATGCTGGTAATCGCTCCACTCGCCGGTGCGGTAAAGATCGACGCAGTGCGCGATTCGCGGCTTCGCTTTGCCGTCGAGCGCGAATTCCGCGCCTTTCGCCGAGACGAGCCGGCCGTCGCGGTAAAAGCCGTGCGCGTCGCCGGCCGTGAAGACGAGCTTTTCGAGATGCTTCGAGATGACCGGGTGCGCGAACAAAGTTTCGAGCTCGGGCGGCTCGAATTCGTCGCCGCGGACCATCGCCTCTTCGAGCCCGCGACGCGAGCGCCGGAACTGCTCTTTCAGAGTCTTTTTATACTCGCCGAGCTCGATCACGCGCTTGTCTTTTCTGAGCGCCGGCGGGATCGATTTGAGCATTTTGCCGCCCTTCGCGACGACGATTTCGGCTTTCCCCTCGTCGTCGATGACGAGCCGGACGGTCGCGCCGCCGGCGGTGATCTCGGTTTCGGCCGCGAAGATCCGCCGGACCTGCCGCGTTTCCATCGCCCAGGTCAGCCGCACCGGATCGCTGTAGCCGGCGTTGCGCGCGAGATTCTCCATCGCGACGCGGATCGCGAGCGCCTCGCTCGACTGTTTCTGCGCGCCGAACTGCCGGCTTTCCTTTTTGAACTGCTGGATGTATTCGTAGCGGCCGAGCACGTCTTTTTCCGGGTTCGAACGGCTTAAGGGGACGAGCCCGTACACGCGCAGGCAGTCCTGATCGCGTTTGGTCTTGACCTTTTGGGCGATTTCCCTGATCTTCGTGCGGCCGAGAATGACGTCGGCGTAGAGCCGCGCGCGGCGGTGGCCGCTGCCGTCGCTGATGTATTTGGCGGCGTCGTAGACGATCTCCCAGCGTTTCTGGCCGAGCTGCCGGTAGGCCGCGAGAAACCAGTCGCGGTCGACCGCGCCGTCTTTGAAGTCCTGCAGATCGACGGCCGAGCATTTGGCGATCTCGCTTTCGGCCTCGGCCGATTCCTCGCGGTACGAGGCGTTCCGGGTGTGCGCGTGCATCCACCAGACGGCCGAGTCGAGCCCGTTCCATCGGAGGTTCTCGCTCACGAAACGCTTCCACTGCGGCGCGTAGACGGCCGCTTCGACGAGCTGTTTTTCGGTGATCCGCGCGGCTTTGACGAGCCGGTCGAATTCCGCCGGCGTGTCCGTGTCGAGCGGGTAGCAGTTCTTGAGCAGCCGGCTGAAGCTGCGCTGCTTGTTGATCTCGTCGCCGCGCGCATAGTAGTAATAACCGCGGTTGAGCGGCGTTTTCCCGAGGCCGGCGAGAATTTCCGTGAAGCGCCGCGCGCCGTAAATCGCCTGCAGATTGCCGACGAGGCCGGTGACCGGCGTCGCCGTGTCGCCGCGTTTTAATTCAATATCGAGCAGATGCTCGCGGACGCGCTCGAAAAGCGGCCGCAGAAAATCGAATCGTTCGAAGTAATCGAAATCATACTCGCGCGGTTTCTTCGCCGAGAGCAGCTGCAGGTTATCGCCGCGGACGAGCCCGCGCAGAAATTCGTCCGTGCCGATCAGGCCCTGTTCGTAGGCGCGGGCGAAGACGATCAGCGTCGGGAAGCTGTGCGGGATGTTTTCCGGTCGGCCCGAATACTGCCGCCAGTGGGCGAGATTCCAGAGCTGTTCGAGGTGCCGCGCGTCGAGCGAGTTGACGTCGATCAGGTGATAAAACGCGTGATGGACGGTTTCGTTCTGCCAGCCGTCGCCGTAGTAGTTGTAATAGCTGTCCTTCGGCTTGAACAAAAGCTGTTCGGGCGTCAGCCCCGCGAACAATCGCGCGCTGCCGCCGAGCATAAACTCGTTTTTCTCGGCGAACGGGTAAACCGTCTGGAGCGCCGCCGTGATCAGACAGACCGGATTGTTGTAGGAATACATTTTGACGACCGACCGCGGCATCAGCTCTTCGTAGGCCGGGATCAGATGTTTGCTCAATGGCTTGGGTTTGGTCGAAAGCTGGACGATCTCGAGATCGCCCGCGTCGAGGCCCGAATCGAGAAACCATTTTTCCCAGACCTCAAACAGCGGATAGCTTTCGAACCGCTCGCGCGGCGTCGCGAATTTCGTGTGCTCTTTCCGTTTACTTCGAAAAGTATTGCCGAGCAGCACGGTCTGCACCGGGCCCCAGTAATTCTCAACCTCGTACTCGTAATGACGGTTTTCGGAATAGAGCCGTTCGAGCCGTTCGAGCTCCGCTCTGACCTTTTCGAACGGGACGGAAAATCCGTAAGCGTGGCGCGCGTTTCGTTTCTCGTAGACGTTTTCGGGATCGATGCGCGGCGCGACGAGCGGCGACACGCTTTTCGACGGATCGTAGAGACCGTAGCCGTTCGCCGCCGAATAATCGACGGCCGCGGCGTCCGCTTCGACGAGCTGCGCGAGCAGGATCTCCTCTTTCGGCGAGATCTGTCTGCGGGTTTTGAAGGCCGCGACGAGCCGCGCGCCGTCGGTTTCGAGACGCTCCGCCTTTTTCGCCTGCAGCAGGATGTCGAGCCCGGCGAGCCGCTGTTCGCCGTCGCCCTTTTCGAGCAGCCGCGCGGCCGCCGGCGCGAGCTTTTCGTCCGGCTGACCGAGCAGCAGCTTGATGATCCGCCCGCGAAAATCCGCGCCCCTGCGCTTTAAGAGGTTCTGGAGAACGTCGAGCTCGGCGTCCGAAAACGTTTCGTCCCGCAGCGCGTTGAACGCGGCCCGCACCATATATTCGCCGCGGTCGGACAGCAGCCCGAACGCGAAATCGCGCTCGAACGCGGTCAGCGGTTTGCGCTCTTTTTCCTTTTCCCACGAGTAAGCGGTGTAATCCGGCAGGATATGCCGCGTCACCCTCTGCCGCAGATAAACGTCCATCGCGTCGAAATATTCGAGGACGACTTCGAGCCGCCGGCGGCTCCGGCCGATCAGCTCGACCATCAGCGCGAGCGCCGAATTCCGTTTGAAGGCGATCTCGGTCCACGAAAAGATCTTTCCGGTAAAGGATTTCTCCTTCGCGCCGGCGCGTTCGACGATCCGGTGCAGCCGGTCGAAGAGCTCCGGGCAGCGCGGATCGCTGCGGTACCGGTCGGCGTCGCGATAGGTCAGCGTCTCGATGCCGCGGAGCGCCCACGCGAGCACGAGCGGCTCGGCGTCGTCGAGCGCGCGGTAGAAAAGCGGCAGACTGAGCGCTTCGTGCTGCGTCTCGAGCGCGAATTTCAGGGCGAGCGCGCGTTTTTCGGCGTCGCCGTTTTCAAGAAGCCAGTCGAGGAGCGGCGCGCAGCGTTCGACGTCGTCGACGCCCCGCGCCCAGAGCGCCATATAAACGTCGAGATTGTTCGCGCTTTCGACGGCTTCGGGAATTTTTTCGGGACCCGCGAGATATTCGCGCGCCTTTTCGAGAAACGAGTTGACCGTCCGCTCGCGCTCGCTTTCCCAGCCGAGACCGGCCCAGACGTCGACCGCGCGGACGACCGACGAGAACCGCGCGAGACTGTTGTCGAGGATCATGCCGATCATATATTCGAGCGCGCCGCGGCTCGTTTCGTCGAGACATTCGAGCACCGTCTGCCGCAGTCCTTCCTGACGCTGCGCGGCGAGGAGCAGCTTTTCGACCAATTGCCACGCTTCCGGCTTCTCGCTGCTCAAAAGCGCGTGGATCAGCATCTGCGAGATCTTGCCGCCGTCGTCGCGGTTGAAGACGATGTCCTCGGCCCGCCGGAAGACTTCCCCGTCGCCGAGATCGAGCGCCGCCGCCCAGAGCCGGAACATCTCGCCGAAATGCGGGTGATGACCGTAGCGCATCTGCTCGGCGAGCGTCAGATCGTAAAAGCGCTTCTTTTCGTTGTAGCCGGTCCAGAGATAAAACTGCGGGATCGCGCCGATCAGAAAATCGAGCTGCTGCCGGAAATACAGCTCGCGGTTGGCGGGCGCGCGAAACGAGCGGCGGACGGAATCGGTCTGGTACATCCGGAACCGGAGCCGCTGCCACGCGTGCGCCGCGCAGCGCGCTTTTTCCGGGCCGAAAAAGAAGACGAGCAGGTTCTTCAATTCTTCGGTCTCGAAGCCTTCGGCGGGAATCCGCGCTTTGAGCTGTTCGTAGCGCGCGTCTTTTTGAACGATCGGAATCACCACCGAATAGACGCTCGACGGCACCTTCCATTCGGGATGCCGGTTGACGAGCATCAGACCGATCTCGGCCGTCGCCCGCGTCAGCAGCGGATGCGCCGCGCCGTGCCGATAAACGCTCCACAGCTCGCGCGCAAAATTTTCGAGCGGATCGGGAATCTCGCGATCCTTCAGAATTTCGACTAATTCCATTTATTTTCTCCGGTTTTCAGTTTTTCAGACTCAAAATCTCCCCTTACCAGAAGCTGCCGGCCAGAAACGTCAGCCGGACGAAGGTGACGACGGTCGTCTCGTCGAGCTCGACCGGATCGGTCAGGCCGCGGATTTCGCGGTCGTCGGCGAAGACGGCGAAGAGGCCGTCCGCGAACGCGAGCAGCGCCGTTTCCTGCGCTTCTTCGACCGTCACGCGGTTTTCGTTGTAGATTGCGCCGAATCCGACCTTGCCGCCGTCGGCCTGCGAATCGATCTCGGTCTTCGAGAGCACGGGCAGCAGATTTTCTCCGGTTCCGGCGCGGGCGGCGAATTCCTCCATCTGCTGGCGGACGACGGCCCGCAGCAGCGTTTCGAGCGACGGCGCGCGGCCGAGCTCCTCGATCTCGATCGCGCGATTCTCGAACAGCGCCCGCCGGCGTCCCGCCTGTTTGGCTTTAACGATAATTTTCATAACAATTTAAAGACGGTTCGGAAGAACGTTTTTTGCATTATCATTATACCTGTTTCACCGATGAAACACAAGCCTTTTTTCGGGCGAATAAAAGAATTTAAAGCAGCGTTTTCAATGATTTAGAAACATATTGCGGAGCGTCTTCGCGGATTGTCCGATCCGCCGAGTTTTTTTCGCCCGCGCGCCGCGCCGGACTTCATATCGACGGAAAAATCATCTAAGATAGGTGGGGTTTCGAGGCTTAAGTCTTGAGTCTTGAGTCTTAAGTCTTAAGTCTCGAGTCGGTTTGAATTTTCGATCCGTGCGCCGAAAGAGAACCGACAACAGTCGCCGGAGAGAAATGCGGTTTGAAAATTAACGGCCGTCATAAAAACATTTCTTAAAAGCTCGCGGAGCGAGCGACCGCGTGTTGCCACGGGCGCGAGCCCGTGGTCAGCTCGCAAAATTGATCCGAGCCCGGGAACGGGCGACAGACGGCGCGGCGCATTCGTTTCTGTCGCCATCTGCGATGGCTTGCCATCGGGATTCGACCGTTCCACGGGCTGACGCCCGTGGCTGCACGCTGTCGCCATCTCCGATGGCTGAATTCGGATTTCAGATCGACCGAAAGCATCTTCTCCGGCGGTTTTCTTTCGGCGGCTTTCGCGGCCCGAAACTAAAAATTTACACAGGCTTTTGAGCCTGAAGTTCCGAGTCTCGGAGCCGCAGTCCGGCGCGATCGGCCGCCGGCGACTTTCGCGATCCGTTTATCGAACCCGGACTCAGGACTCAGGACTCAAGACTCAAGACTTCGATCGTTATGGCAACCTTTCGCATCCCGGTTCTGATCTGGCAGGATTTCAACGGCTCGTACACGGCGCAGGCCGTCACCGGCGAGGATTATTTTCCGCCCGCCGCCTATGCGGAAAAGCGCGACGCCGCGCTCGCCGAGGTCAAGGAATATCTGCAGTGGCTTTTCGAGAACGAAACGTGGCGCGACGCCGACGAGTTCGAGGAACTGCAGCTGACGGAATTCCGCGTCGAAGTGCGGCCCGAATATAAAACGAAAGCGGACGCCGACGACGACCAGAAGAAAACGAAAAAACGCCGCCGGACGAAGGAAAAGACCTTTACCAGCGACGAGCTCGTCCCGCTGCGCGTCGCCTGCCTGTCGTGGAAGACCGCGAGCGGCAATTACGCGGCGTCGCTCCCGCTGCTCGACATCGATTTCTTTTTCGAGCGCGAAAGCGAGCTCAAAAAGCTCGTCAATCTGAAAGTCCAGGAAACGCTGCGCGGTTCGACGCCGCTCGGTCTTTTAAGACATCTGCCGCCGCGCGAGATCGCGCTCGAAGAGCTCGCCTTTCAGGCGCGCCGCAAACCGCGCGCGACCGAAAATATCAAGGAAACGCCGACGCTTCAGCGCGTCGCGGAACCGTTGGGCGCGAAGGATTTCACGCGGCGGCTCGCCAAGCCCTACGAGCGCGAGGCCGAGATCGCCGATCTCGTCGCGCGGATCACGAAGGAAAAGGCGAGCATCATCCTGCTCGGCGAAAGCGGGACCGGCAAGACGGCCGTTTTGACCGAAGCCGCGCGGCAGATCGAGAAGGAGCTGCTGCGGAATCCCGACACCGGCGAGGATTTCGATCCCGTCTACGACGAGAAGAACCCGCGCCACCGTTTCTGGCAGACCAACGGCGGCCGTCTGATCGCCGGGATGAAATATCTCGGCCAATGGGAAGAGCGGCTCGAACAAGTCATTTCGGAACTTTCCGACATCGACGGCGTGCTCGCGGTCGAAAATCTGCTCGATCTCGTCCGCTACGGCGGGCGCGATCCCGGCGAGAGCCTCGCCGCGTTTCTCGTTCCGTATATCCGGCGCGGCGAAGTGCGGATCGTCGCCGAGGCGACCGCGGCCGAGCTCGACGCCTGCCGGCGGCTGCTTCCGTCGTTCGCGAACCTTTTTCAGATCGTCCGGCTGCCCGAATTTTCGGACGAAAAGGCGCTTTCGGTGCTCGCGCGGATCGCCGACGCGCACCGGCGCAACCATTCGGTCGAATATTCGGCGAACGTCGTCGATCTCGCCTATCGTTTCTTCAAGCGGTTTATGCCGTACCGGAAATTTCCGGGCAAGACGACGCATTTTCTGATCGATCTCTTCGAAAAGGCGGCCAAAGAACGGCGCCGGGAATTGACCGCGGGCGACGTGATCGACGCGTTCGTCCGGCTGACCGGTCTGCCCGAATTGTTTCTGCGCGACGAGGTGACGCTCGATCTCGCGGACGTCGTCGCCGAGCTCGAATCCGAAGTCATCGGGCAGGACGCGGCCTGCCGGCAGGTCGCGAACATCGTCACGACCTTCAAGGCCGGCCTCAACGATCCGCGGCGGCCGCTCGGCGTCTTTCTGTTCGCCGGGCCGACCGGCGTCGGCAAGACCGAGCTCGCGAAATCGCTCGCGCGGTTCTTTTTCGGCGCCGACGAAAGATCGAAGGAAAAGCTCGTGCGGCTCGATATGAGCGAGTATAATCTCGGCGGCGCGGCCGCGCGGCTGCTGATGAAAACCGACGGCGAGCCTTCGGAATTGATCCAGCAGGTCCGCGAGAAGCCGTTTTCGGTCGTCCTCTTCGACGAGGTCGAAAAAGCCGACCCGCAGGTCTTCGACGTGCTGCTCGGGCTCTTCGACGAGGGCCGGCTGACCGACCGCTTCGGGCGCGTCACGGATTTCACGTCGGCGGTCGTCATTATGACGTCGAATCTCGGCGCGGAACGGTTCGCGCGCGGCGAGATCGGCTTCGGCGAAACCGACGGCGGTTCGAGCGAAAAGGACATCAAAGCGTTTTTCCGGCCGGAATTTTTCAATCGTCTCGATGCGGTCGTCCAGTTTCGCCCGCTCGACAAACCGTCGCTCGATCAGATCACCGCGAAGGAGCTCTCCGAGGTGGCGAAACGCGAAGGCCTCGCCGCGAAGGGCTTAAAACTTACCTGGACAAAGGCCGTCGTCGACCGGCTCGCGTCGAAAGGATTCGATCCGCGCTACGGCGCGCGGCCGCTCCAAAGAACGATCGAAACGCTCCTGACCGCGCCGCTCGCCGAGTTTCTGCTCGCCCGCCCGGAGCTCGAAAACGCGCGTCTCGAAATCGATCTCGCGCCCGACGACCGTTTTACGTTCAAAATTCAAAGCTGACCGGCGCGCGGTTTGTCGACGCCCCGCGAAAAACGCGAAAAGCCGCAAAATAAAAATTTGATTTAGTGTTTTTGGTGTTTTTGGTGGATATTTTTTTTTCAGCTTAACGAAATATTCGAATCGACAACCCGAAACGCTCGAACGCGTTCGGCGGCGGGAAGAAAGAATTGTCCACCAAAAACACTAAAAACACTAAATAAAGCCATTATTTCGCGTCTTTCGCGCCCGGCTCCCGACTCTCGACTCTTAACTCTCCACTCTCCACTCTCCACTCTCCACTCGCCAACCGTTTTCGTCCTGCGCGAAGTTTTCGCGGGCGGTTTCGCGAAAGCCCTCGACGGCGCGCGCGCATTCCCAGCGGCCGACCGCCAGAGAAGGAAAATCGTATTCGACGACGTTGAACGAATTGGCTTCGCCGCGGCCGCGCGTCGAGGTCGCCGTCCCGGCCTGGATGACGAGCGCGCTGCGGCCCGACGGGAGCGGGTAGCGGTTCGCGGTGTGCGTCACGCCGCCGATATGGAGATGGCCCGAAAAAAAGACGTCGGCGCCGCAGTCGGCTAAGAGCGGCAGCGCTTCGCCGGCGTTCTCGACGATGTCCGAGTCGTCGAATCCCTCGGGCAGATCGAACGGGTGATGCGTGACGACGGCCTTCAGCATCCGCTCGTTGAGCGCGCACATCCGCTCGCGGATCGCCGCGATCTGCCGGCGGTTGATCCGGCCGTCCTTGATCGTCAGCGAGCGCGCGGTGTTGATGCCGATGACGGCCATTTCCGCGTCCGCGAAAAACGGCTGGAGATTCTCGGTAATGTAGCGCTTGTATTTTTCGAGCGGCGTCACGAACCGCGCGAAGACGTTGTGCATCGGGATGTCGTGATTGCCCGGCACGACGATCTGCGGCGCGTTCAGCGATTTGAGAAAGTTGCGCGCCTCGACGAACTGCGCCGACCGCGCGCGCTGCGTCAGATCGCCCGAAACGATGATCAGATCCGGCGCGAGCTCCGTGATCTTCTCGCGCAAACGCTCGACGATCTCGTAATCGACGCGCCCGAAATGAATGTCGGATATATGAATCAGTCGACGCATGGCGATTTCGGAGTTCGGATTTCGGATTTCGGATTGGTCCGAACCGGAAGCCTTTCGAACCGAAAGAAAAAATAAATCCGAAATCCGAAATCCGAAATCCGAAATCCCTTATGTTTTTTATTTTAATGCGCGGGCGCGGGAAAAAGCCAGATATTTTTTCGGCCGCGGATTCGATTCGGAGCGCCGGCACGCGGGCGGCCAGGCGTTCGGAGAACGATCCGCCGATGCTTTTCAATAAAACCCGCAGAAAAATGAAGCCGCCGCGCAGCCGCTCGATCGTTCCGGCCGCGCGGAATTCGATTCCCGGTTCGCGAATTAAAGATTCGCCGACGCGAATTAAAGATCTCCATTCGCGGATTAAAGATTCGCCGACGCGGATTAAAGATTCGCCGACGCGGATTAAAGATTCGCCGACGCGGATTAAAGATCTCCATCCGGGAATTAAAGATCTCCATCCGCGGAATTCAATATCGACATCGCGGATCATCGATCCGCGAGCGGCGATCGATCGTCGAAAAAGCGGGATGAAGAAAACCCCTGCAAATAATTGCCGATCGAGAATCGAGAATCGAGAACGCGTGACCGCGATTTCGATTCTCGATTTTTTTCAGGGGATGACAAATCTACCGGAAAACCTATCGGAATAGATGAAAGATGATAGATGGCAGATGATAGATAATTCGGCTTTCCGTCTATCATCTATCATCTTTCATCTTTCATCTATTCCGAAAGGTTTTCGTCGGATCGTCGATAATCTTCGAACCCGGCGGAAGCGAATCGTCCGGTTCTTTATTCGATAAGCTCCGGTCTTTTCCGAATTGTTTCGTCAACGGCTTTGATTATTAATTTTCGGTTTCGCCCGGGCGCGGCGCGATCACGCGCAGGGATTGCGGGTGGATTTTATAGACGAGCGGCGTGTCGAGCTTTTCGACCTCGCCGTCGAAGGCGACGAGCAGGCGGTCTTTACGCGTTTCGATCGTGATCTCCGCCGTTTCCATTTCCTCGAAATCCTTCGTCTGCCGGAGGCGGCCGAAGAGCGCGCGCAGGGCGAGCGCGAGCAGGCCGCGGCGGCTGCTCCGATGGAGAAAATAAACGCTCAGCCGGCCGTCGTCGAGCCGCGCGCGGCGGCCGACCCTGAATAACTCCATCTCGTAGGCGTTGTTGCCGACGAAGACGAACGGCGTCCGGACGATCCGGCGCTCGTCGCCGGTTTCGAGCCGCGCCGCGAAAAACGGCGAGATATTCAGCACGCGGAGCGCCGCCCAGAACGCCGCGCGCCATTTGCCGTACCCGAGCCGCTGGCGCTTTTCCCGCCGGCGGACGAGCTGCGGATAGAGGCCGATGCTCGAATTATTGATAAAGATCCGGCCGTTGACCTCGGCCGCGTCGATCTTCCGAATATGGTTTTCGGCGATCACGCGGACCGCGTCCTCGAGATTCTGCGGGATGCCGAGATCCTTCGAAAAATTATTGAGCGTCCCGAGCGGGATCACGCCCAAGACCTTGCCGGTCTTGAAAACTTCGCCCGCGACGGCGCCGATCGTCCCGTCGCCGCCGGCCGCGACGAGCGTTTCGGTGACGCTCCGCGACGCGCGCCGCGAAAACCCGATCAGTTCGAGCGCGTCGTGCGCGACGTGAACGACGGCCGCGACGCCGTTTTTCGCGAACAGCTCCTCCAGCACGCGTTTCGTCTCCGCGCCGGCGACGCTGCCCGAACCGGCGTTGACGATGACTTCGATCGGTATCGACATTTTTACTCGGAATTTCTGCTTTGGAGCGGCGGATTTGTTAACGCGAAGACGCGAAGGCGCGGAGGCGCAAAGTTTTTTTTTATATAATATTCTGCTGCTGAGTATCGATCGCCGGCCGGGAAAATCTCTCGCGACCGGAAAGCGGTCAATAAAATCCTTGCGCCTCTGCGCCGTTGCGTCATTGCGTTAATAAATCCGCCGCTCCGATATTGAGGTTATAGTAAAGGCAATCGCCCGGTTAACGCAACGCCTAAAAGCATTTGGATCAACGAATTTCGACGCCGGCGGGTTTGAAAACGGCGCGGTTCGGTTTTAACGCGAAGGCGCAGCGGCGCGGAGGCGCGAAGATTTTTCGGTTTTTTTTCCCGTTTTCCAGCCGGCCGATAAAAAACCGAAGTCTCCGTAACCGAAAACCCGATGTTAAATCCTCTTTGCGCCTCCGCGCCGCTGCGACTTTGCGTTAAAACCCCGCCGCTCCGCCGTTCCTACCGCAGATAGTCTTCGAGCCGCGTCGCGGCGTCGGTCCGCGCGTCGCGGTATTTGACGATCATCGGCGCGTAGAGCGAGAGGCCGTGCTCCTTGCCGAAGCCGCTCGTGACGGCGCGCGAGCCCTGAACGACGACCGCGCCGGCCGGGATTTCGAGCGGCGCGTCGGGCGTCGATTTGAGGATCGCGCCGTTCGCGAGGTCGAAGACCGGCGTCGAGCGCGTCAGGATCACGCCCGACGCGAGCACGCACCGTTCGCGGACGATGACGCCCTCGTAAACGCCGGTGTTGCCGCCGACGAGACAGTCGTCTTCGATCACGACCGGGTTCGCGTTGACCGGTTCGAGGACGCCGCCGATCTGCGCGGCGGCCGAGATATGGACGCGTTTGCCGATCTGCGCGCACGAGCCGACGAGCGCGTGGCTGTCGATCATCGTCCCCTCGTCGACGTAGGCCCCGACGTTGACGTAGCACGGCGGCATCAGGACGACGTTCGCGGCGACGAACGAGCCGTCGCGGATCGTCGAGCCGCCGGGGACGATCCGGATCCGGTCGTCGAGCGTGACCGGCCGGAGCGGGTAAGTTTCCTTGTCGAAAAAGCGAAACGTCTCGGTCGGCTGCGACATCTCGACCATCCTGCCCATCTTAAAGCCGAGCAGAATGCCCTGCTTGACCCACGCGTTGGTCCGCCACGCGCCCGACGCGTCGCGCTCGGCCGCCCGAATCTCGCCCCGCCGGAGCGCGCCCTTGAATTCCTCGAAGACGGCGCGATCGTCGGCGTCGAATTCGTTTTTCGTTAAAAGTCCGGTGATTTTTTCCTGTAGATTCATAAACAATACAATTCGTTTTAAGCCCGCGGAGCGGGTGACATCGTGTAGCCACGGGCGCAAGCCCGTGGTCCGATCGCAATTATGATCTGAGCCCGGGAACGGGCGACAGAATACGCACCGCGTTCGTTTCTATCGCTGTCTACGACAGCTCGACGACTGATCGCGATTCGTTCCCGCAGCCGTCGCTGCGGGCTACACGATGCCGCCATCTCCGATGGCTGAAAACCGATTGTCGATCGACCCGGCGCATTGCCTTCGGCGACTTTCTTTCAGCCGGTTCCGCGGCCTGCGACTGAAAATTTAAACAGGCTCTTCAGCCCGCGGAGCGGGTGACAGCGTGTAGCCACGGGCGCGAGCCCGTGGTCCGCTCGCAATTATGATCTGAGCCCGGGAACGGGCGACAGAATACGCGCGGCATTATCCGCCGTCGCTCATTGTACGAACTTCGCCGCTATTTCCACAAATATTTCTCGTCGAATTCGATGCCCGCCTGCTGCAGCAAACTCCTGAATTCTTCTTCGAAACCGACTTTCCGGTGATGCTCTTCCTGATTCCGTATGTAGCGCCGGACCCCGGCGACCTGCGATTCGCCGACCGTGAATCCGCCGTAACCGTTCTGCCATTCGAATTTCGGATCGAGCCGGCGTTTCGCCCAATTCGTCGCGGCCGGCTTTAATTCCTGCAAAAACTTCGGGACGCCGAGCGTCGGTTTGAGCTTGACGAGCAAATGGACGTGGTCTTCGACGCCGCCGATCTCCAGACAAACGCCGCCGAGACCGCGAATCGTGCCGCCCATATAATCGTACAGCTCCGGTTTCGAATCTTTCGAAATAAACGGATACCGCTCTTTGGTCGAAAACACGAGATGATACAGAAAATTGGTGTATGTATGCGGCATCGATTTTATCTGTCGCTGTCTACGACAGCTCGGCGATCGATCGCGATTCGTTCCCGCAGCCGTCGCGGCGGGCTCCACGATGTCACCCGCTCCGCGGGCTGAGCCCGAGATCGAATCCGGGCCGTTCGTAATGACGGCGGTTCGATGAATTAATCACGCCGGCGACCGCATTTCGGCCCTCGCGCGGCGAGAATTCGGCGAAAACGCCGCCGGTCAGCGATAGCCGACGAAATAGTTGAAGCCGGATTTATCGAACTGGCGGTAAAAATCCGCGCCCGCGTATTCGATCGCGCCGTGGACGCCGCGGATGCGGAGCGAGGCGATTTTGAAATTCGGGTAACGGTCTTCGCCGCTCGCCGGTTCCTCGACGATCTGGACGGCTTCGTCCGGCTGCAGCCTGATCAGAAAACGGCGCGATTCCTTGTCGTAAACGTATTCGTCGGGCAGCATCCGGCGCCAGTTGGTCTGGCCGTTCCACGAATCGAAATCGACGAGATTGATCTTGAACGGCGCGACCGCCGGGTCGTCGGGCGCGGCGGCGTTCGGCGCGATGACGTATTCGACTTCGAGCGGCTCGCCCGAACGGTTGGCGACGCCGAAGCGGGCGACGTAAGTGCAGGCCGCGAGAAAAAGACCGTAAACGACGACGATGAGCAGGACGGCGAACTGTTTCATAAAACCTTTCGTGATTATAAAACCGTTGCGCGCGATTTAAAAGATGTCGGAAGAATTTTCGCTCGCCGGTTCCGGACGCCGATCTTCGGTTTCGGCGGCCGCCGCCGCCCGATATCTGCGGTCGATGATTCTCTGCAGCACCGGGATCAGCGCGAAACCGACGGTCGCGAAACGCGGCGCGGCCAGCCAGACGAGAATCACGACGACGCTCGCGAGCGGCACGGCGAGCGCCCGCCATCCGAGCTGTCCGGCGATCGCCGAATCGGCGGCGACGGACGTCAGCGAGTTATTGACCGCATAGCGCCATTGATATAATTCGAGCAGCCCGGCCGCGGTCAGCGTCAGCGAATAAAGCGCGAGCGGAACGAACTGGGTGAAATAATCGCTGAGAAACGCGGTCGCGAACGGGATAAAGGCGATCGCCGATAAAAAGACGATGTTGCGGCGAACGAGCGTGTAGTCCCAGCGTTCGATATAGCCGTAGATGCGGTGATGCCCGCTCCAGTAAGCGCCGATCACGAAAAAGCTCAGAAAATAGCCGATGAATTTCGGCAGCAGGTCGAGCACCGCCTGCAGAAATTCGACGCCGCGTCTTTCGCCTTCGAGGTGCGGGACTTTGATCTCGATGATCAGCAGGGTGATCGCGATCGCAAAAACCGCGTCCGAGAAAAAAACGATCCGTTCAAGCTGCAATTCGTAATTTTTGTTTTCGCTCATCGATGGAGTTTACCCGTTTGGCCGGATTATAAATAACCGTCGAAGATTCTTCAAAGCGCCGAACGATATTTTCGCGGCGGCGGTCCGGCAATAAATCGAAAAAGCCGGCCGCGCCCGCTAAAACTCGAACGTTTCGCAATGGATCACCGACGGCTCGAATTCGAGCAGGTATTTCGCGTCCTCGTCGTAATAGCGCGCCTTTTCGTAATCCTCGCCGGCGAATTTCCTGATGCTCGCGACGTCCGTCCATTTCGTGACCGTCCAGAAATGACAGACGTCGCCGTCGACGCGCCGCAGAATCTCGACGCCGAGATTGCCGGCGGTGTTCTGATAATCGGCGACGCCGGTCGCCGCGACGTATTCGAGATACGCGTCGGCGTCCGCCGCCCGCACGCGCCCGTGCCAGATCCGCGTGATCGTTTTGTTTTTCATAATTCACTTCCCCCTCGATGATTGATATTTCGCGCCGCCGGCCGCGACGGCCTGCGCCCGCTCGGCGGCGCGACCGATCAGACGGCCGCCGAATCCGCCGTTTTCCGCGCCGTCCGGTACACGCTTTTGATGGCCCGCACGCCGGGGCTGACGACGACCGCCGATTTTTCGCCGTTCGCTTTCAGACGGCTCAGAACCCGTTCGGGCAGGCGGCCGTTGACCCTGAGCCGCGAGAGCACGGGATTTTCGAGAACGCCTTCGAAAATCGCGTCGAGCCCCACGCCGGTCAATCCCGTGTTGATCATTTCGAGCTGCCGCAAAGTCCGGTTTCGTTTGAGAAAATCGCGGACGGCCGGCGCGATCTCGTCGCCGAGCGCGTTGTTTTGCGCGTTCAGGACGCGGGTCGAGATCGCGTAGCCGAGATCGAGATATTCGAGCGCCGTGTCTTCCGGGAGACTTTCCAGCAGAGCCGCCGCGCCGCTCGCGGAAATCCCGTTGCTCGCGAGACTCAGCGTTCGCAGAGTCTTATTATGGCCGAGCCCGGCGGCCAGCGTCCGGACGCCCGCATCGCCGAGATGGTTGACGCTCAGCATCAGCGTGTCGAGCGCGTCGTTTTCGATCAGCAGCGTCTTTAATCGTTCGGCATCGGCCGCGTCGAGCCCGTTGCCGCTCAGATAAAGCTTCCGGAGCGTGCGGTTTTCGCCGATCAGCACGTCGAGCAGCGCGGCGAGCCCTTCGGGGCCGGGCACGGTGTTGACGAGATCGAGAATCTCGAGCGTCCGGTTGACGCGGAGCATCGCGGCCAGACTTTTCGCGCCGTCGACGCCGATCGGGTTGCGCTTGAGCCATAATCCGCGGACGGTTCGATTTTCTCCGAGCGCGCCGGCGAGCGCCGCGACGCCGTCGCTTTCGATGTCGTTGCAGCCGAGATAGACGGTTTCGAGCGTATCGTTTTCGGCGATCAGGCCGGCCACGTGCCGCGCGCCCTCGCTGCCGATCCCGTCGGTGCCGAACAGTATCGCGCCGATCTTCCGGTTATGTTTCAGCGCTTCGGTCAGCCGCGCGCAGCCCTCGATGCCGATGCTCTGCTTGCAGAGATCGAGACGCCCGTCCGGCGTCACGACGCCGCGCGGGAAAACCGTCTGTTCGGCGGCGGCGCGGTCGCTTTCGAGAAATTCGACGAGCGGCGCGAGCTCGGCCAGAACATCTTCCGACGAATGATACGAATGCGTAACCGGACAAACTACTTCTCTCATATTGATAAAGTTGTAAAGGTGAAAAAGGGTAAAAGTGGAAAAGTGGAAAAGCTGGCATCACGATGGCGACAAAACTTTTTCACTTTTTCACTTTCAAACTTTTTCACTTTCAGACTTTTTCACTTTTAAACTTTCCTCACCACTCCGACGGCGCGTAGTCTTTGAGAAAACAGCCGAAAACCGGCGTTTCCTCCTCGTTGAGGCCGCGCGCGACCGGATCGTAGACGCGGGCCGCGCCGTCGATCTCGTCGAGCGGCGTGATAAAACCCCGCTCCTGAATCCGCGTCTTTTTCGGATACGGGTTTTCCTCGGTGATCCAGCCCGTGTCGACGCTGTTCATATAGATGCCCGACCGCGCGAAATCCTGCGCCGAGGTCCGCGTCAGCATATTGAGCGCGGCTTTCGCCATATTCGTGTGCGGGTGGAAACAGGTCTTGTTCCGGCGCGCGAACTGGCCTTCCATCGCCGAGACGTTGACGACGAATTTTCGTTCGTGCGGCGAGCGTTCGAGCAGAGGCTTGAGTTTTCCGGTCAGGACGAACGGCGCGACGGCGTTGACGAGCTGCGTCTCGACGAGCTCGAGCGTCGAGACGTCTTCGAGCCGCGCCGTCCAACTGTTGACGGCCCGAAAATCCTTCGGCTGGCCGTGACCGTCGAACTCCGCTTGCGCGATCAGCAGATTTTCGGGCGCGAAGACCTGCGGATACTGCGCGTGCTGCTCGGCGAGCGCGAATTCCTTCGTTTTGACGAGATCTTCGAGCGCGGGCGGCAGCAGCTCCGGCGCCGATTTTTCGCGCTCGATCAGATGCGCGTAGAAACCGGCCGGCCGCTTGACGGTCTGCGCGGCGTTGTGGACGAGAATGTCGAGATAGTCGAGTTCGGCTCTGAGATTATCGGCGAATTCCTCGACGGCGCGCAGATTGCGCAGGTCGAGACCGTAAATCCGCAGCCGGTCTTGAAACTCGCCGAAATCGTTTTCTTTCGCGAACTTCGCGGCGGCGTTTCGGGGAAAGCGCGTCGTCACGAAGACTTCCGCGCCGTCACGGAGCATTCGCAGCGCGAGCTCGTAACCGATCTTCATCCGCCCGCCGGTGACGAGCGCGCGGCGACCGCGCAAATCCGTTCTTTGAAAGCGTTTCGCGTAATTGAACTCGGCGCACGACGGGCAGAGCAGGTGATAGAAAAAATGAACGGCGGTGTAGGGCGTCTTGCAGATGTAGCAGTTCGCGGGCTTCGGCGAGGTGCGGTAACCCTCGTCGCGCGGCGCGACGAGCAGCGGCGCGCCGGCGTCGAGCGCCTTGTTTTTCTGATATAGAACCGTCGACTCCCGGAGCTCGCCGAGCTCGCCCGCGAGCGCCGCCCGCGCGTCGCGACGGCGCTCGCGGCGGGCCTTCGTGTAGATCTTCGCGACGAGCGTCTTGAGCTCGGTCAGCTCGTCGGCCCGTTCCGGCGCGCGCGCGACGACGCGCAGCACGCGGAGACATTTTTCGAGCTCGTCGTCGGTAAAATCGGTCATCAGATCACGGTGCGGAAGAGAAAAGGAATCGAACCTTTAACTTCGGTTTATGAGACCGATGTTTTTCCTTTAAACTATCTCTTCCGTAAAATTCGACGAAAGGGAAAAGGAATCGAGCCTTTAACTCCGCAGTTGGAGTGCGGCGCTTTTCCGTTAAACTATCCCTTTCAAACGGTGCGGAAAGGAGCCGGAATCGAACCGGCAACTCTCATTAGCAATCAGCGTTTTTCCGTTAAACTAGTCCTTTCCGTAAAGAGATTATAAACCCGATTTCGTTTTTGAGGAATATGCTTCGGCGCCGTTTTTTCCGGCCGGCTAGTTCTTTTTCGGCTTGACCTTTTCGAACGAAACGAGCTCGACCTCGAAGACCGGTTTGCCTTCATCGAGCCGGCTTTTGACGTGCACCGTGAAGAGATATTTTTCGGTGCGCGTGAATTTAGCGGTATCGTCGGTCAGGATGCGGAGCTGCTTCATCGCCGACGTGTTTTTCTCGTCGATCCGGTCGACGACCGTCAGATTGTTCGGAATGCAGGGCTTGCACATCATTCCCGGCGGACACGGCGGGCATTTGTAGATGTCGAAGACGTAGGCTTCGATCCGAAACGTCGCGTTCTTCGAATCGTATTTCTGCAGATCATTGAATGTCAGAAGCGGCGGATTGCTCTGCGCCGCCGCAAGCGCCGCCGCGAGCGCGATCAGCAGGCCGAGTCCGAAGATCGAGATTTTTCCGTTCATATTTTGCGATTCTCCTTCGATTTCGATGACGGCGAAAAAACCGCCGCCCGTCCGGTTGAACGCGCCGGCCGCCGGATAATTGCAGAACGGCGAAGACGGTCAGCGGAGTTTGTCGACCAAGCGATCGATCTCGGCCTTTCGTTTCTGCCGGCCGCGAAACGCGTAGGCGACGGCGAAAAAGACGACGAAATGGAGCGGCAGCCAGTAATAAAACATCCAGCGGTCGAACGCCTGTCCCTGAGCGACCGTGATGGTTTTATCCGTCTGAGCCATCCAGACCAGAAAGACGAAGCCGTCGAAGACGAGCAGAATCGCCGAGGAATACGAATAACACCACGCCCACGGGAACCGCGTCGAATGCGGAGCGGGCGGCGCGGCGAAGAACGAAACGAGCGCGCTGACCGCGAACACGATCAGCAGTCCGGCGGCGACCGCCAGAAAGATAAGGATGCCGATGACGCCGTCGAAATGAATTTTCATGGTTTTTGAGTCCTGAGTCTTAAGTCTCAAGTCTTGAGTCTTTGGTCTTTGGCCTTTGACTTAGACTTCGGACTTCAGACTCAGGACTTGAAATTCAGCTCGCCGAGAATCCGGCGCAGCTTTTCGCCCGTCGGTTCGGTGACCGGGACGAGCGGCAGGCGCAGGTTTTCTTCGAGCAACTTCATCTCCTTCATCACGAACTTGCACGGCGCGGGGCTCGCTTCGATAAAGTTCGCCTCCATCAGCGGCAGCAGCTTGTAATGCAGCTTGCGGGCCGCCGTCCACGCGCCGTCGAGCGCCTTTTCGACCATCGCCGACGTTTCCTTCGGCAGCTCGTTCGAGACGACCGAGACAAGCCCGTCCGCGCCGACCGAGATCAGCGGCAGCGTCGTCGCGTCGTCGCCGGAAAAGACGGCGAAGCCCTTCGGCCGGTGTTTGATGATCTGCATCACCTGCGAGAAATTGCCCGACGCTTCCTTCGTCGCGACAATGTTCTCGTAGGCTTCGGCGAGCCTCAGCGTCGTCTCGGCCGAGATGTTCGACGACGTGCGCGACGGCACGTTGTAGAGCATCACCGGAAACTTCTTGACCGATTTCGCGACCTCGGCGAAATGGCAGAACATTCCTTCCTGCGTCGGCTTGTTGTAATACGGCGCGACGACGAGCGCGCCGTCCGCGCCCAATTCGCGCACCTTGCGCGTCAGCGCGATCGTCGCGGCCGTGTTGTTGCTGCCGGTGCCGGCGATCACTTTCGCCTTAAGTTTATGCGCGACGTCGATGCAGAGCTTGATGACGCGGAGCTTTTCGGCGTCCGACATCGTCACGGCCTCGCCGGTCGTGCCGCACGGGATCAGTATTTTGACGCCGTTTTTGACCTGCCGCTCGACGAGCCGCTGAAAGCATTCCTCGTCGATCGAGCCGTCGCGGTGAAACGGCGTTACGAGCGCGGTTCCGCAGCCGCGCAGCCAATCTAATTTCATCGTCATAATGCTGGTTCGGGAAGTTCGGGAAGTTTGGGAAGTATCGGAAGTTGAGGAAGAAAAACGACTTGCTTCCTCAACTTCCGGAACTTCCCAAACTTCCCAAACTTCGTCAAAGAAAGTATATTCTGATCGGCGGTCAAGTTACAAAAACGCATTGCAAATATTTATGAGATTGATAAGCGTTTCTTTAATCGTGATTTATTCGGTCCTGCATTTCGCCTGTCAGTCTTCGGAAGCGCAGCGAAATCCGGCGAACGACGCGCCGCCCGCCGCGTCGCCCGCGCCGCCGCCGGTCGCCGACCGGTTCGCGTACCCGCTCGGGCCGGCCGAAAATCTGACGCAGGCGAAGGACAAAAAGGACGAGTGGTACAACGCGCAGGATTTCGGCGAAAACAATCATCTCGGCGAGGACTGGAACAAGAATTCCGGCGGCGACACCGACTGCGGCGCGCCCGTTTACGCGATCGCCGCCGGCCGGATCGTGTTCGCCGAAAACGCCGGCCCGGGCTGGGGCAGCGTCGTCATCGTCGAGCACGTGCTGGCCGACGGCACGAAGATCGAATCGCTTTACGGGCATCTGCGGAAGATCTCGAAAACATCGGGCGACGTCGCCCTGCGCGAACAGCTCGGCGAGGTCGGCAACGCCGACGGAAAATATTTCTGTCATCTGCATTTCGAATTGAGAACCGAGGATTGTCCGATGTGGCGTCAGGCCGGCCCGGGCTATTCAACTGATCGCAGGGGCTGGCTCGATCCGTCGGACTTTATCGACCGGCAGCGGCGCGGCCGGTAGCGAGCGGGAGCGCCGGCGCGCCTTACAATCTTTCGACTTCCGCGAAAAACGCGTCGAGCTTCGCCGGATCGAGCCGGCCGCCGGTGCGCACGCTCGAACAGAGATCGAAGCCGAACGGGCCGACCTTCTCGAACGCTTCGCGGACGTTGCCGGCGCGGATGCCGCCGGCTAAAAATACGGGCTTGCCGCAGGTTTCGACGATTTTGCGGCTCAAATCCCAGTTATGCACGCGGCCCGTCCCGCCGAGCTCCTTGACGGCGAGGTTCGGATTGCCCGAATCGAGCAGGACCGCGTCCGCTTCGGCCGCCGCTTCGCACGCCTCGTCGACGGAAGCGTCGTCGAGCACGTGAACGACCTGCACCAGTTTGACGGCCGGAAGCTGTGCGCGAATCGCTTTGTAGTCTTTATCGGCGAGCGCGTCGACGAGCTGGATCGTGTTCGTTTCGACGCGCCGGTAATGCGCGACGACGTCCGCCGCCTGCGTCTCGCTCGTCAGCAGAAACGTCGCGACCGGCGGCGGGACTTCCTTCGCGATCGCGTAAATTTCGTCGTCGGTGATGACGCCCGGCCCCGACGGCATCGGCCCGACCAGCCCGAGCGCCGCCGCGCCCGCCGCGACCGCCGCGCGGGCTTCGTCGACGGACGAGATGCAGCAGATTTTAATGCGCGGTTTACTCATTCGTTTCGGGTTCGACTTTCATTTTATCGAATCTCCGGTCTGTTCATAAATTTCGCCTCTTCGCCGGCAGACCGGACAAAGTTTCGCGCGCTGCCAGAACTTCGCGTTGATGAACGGCGCCGCGCACGATTCGCAAAAGCCGGTGGTCATCAGGTTGATCCCGGTGATCAGGACGACCGGAACAAGCAGGACGAAGAACACGGCCCACGAAAACCGGAAGCCGGCCATCGACCACACGAGCGTCCCTAAAAAGACGCCGCTGAAAACGAGCAGCCCGGCAAAAAGCCGCTTTTTCGCGCGAAAATCTTTCCGGCTGTTCAGAATCCATTTGCGGGTCACGCCGAAAAACATCGCGTAGACGGCGAAGATGACGATGTAAAGCTCCGAAGATATCAACTCAGAATCTCGTCCATCACTTCCGTGAATTCGTAAAAGCCCTTTTTCCCCGCGATCCATTCGGCGGCGAGGATCGCGCCGCGCGCGAAGCCTTCGCGCGAGCGCGCGGTGTGCGTCAGCTCGATCGTGTCGGGCGCCGCGTCGAAGCCGACCGTGTGCGTGCCGGGAATCGCGCCGGCGCGCGTCGCCGCGACCGAAAAATCCCTGGCGATATGTTTTGCGACGATGTCCTTCAATTTCAAAGCGGTGCCCGACGGCGCGTCCTTTTTGCGCGAGTGGTGGCGTTCCTCGATAAAGGTCTCGTAATCGGGAAACCGCGCGAAGAGCGCGGCCGCGAAATCGGCGATCCGGTAGAAAAGATTGACGCCGACCGAAAAATTCGCGCCGAAGACGAACGCGCCGTCGGCCGCTTCGACGAGCTTTCGGATCGCGTCTTTGCGCGCGTTCCAGCCGGTCGTGCCCTCGACGAGCGGAACTTTCGCGGCGAGACACGCGCGGACGTTGCGCTCGACGGCTTCGGCGACCGAAAAATCGATCGCCGCGTCCGCGCCGCGCAGTTTCCCGGCCAGCTCGTCGGCCGAAAGCCCGGCGTCCGCGTCGTCGATCGTGCAATAGATCTCGTGATTTTTGTTTACGGCCAGCGTTTCGATCAGTTTCCCCATCGCGCCGTAGCCGATCAATGCTATTTTCATATTCCGTTCAATAGATTTTTCACCAGATTAACATACAATTCGACCGCTTCCTCGAGATCTTTTTTGAGCACGAATTCGTCCTTCGTATGCGCGACGAGGATCGAGCCCGGACCGAGCAGCAGCGGTTGCCCCCAGTTCGTTAAGTAAGGGATGTCGGTGGTAAAGCGGACGGCTTTCTGGCGAAATCCCTCGACGGCGAGCATCCGGACCGGTTCGCTGCACGAGAGGACTTCGATCCGGCCGCGGTTCCCGACGATCTCTTCGAGCGCGGCCTCGACCGGCGCGCGCGGCGTCGTCAGCCGGACGGCGAGACCGGCGGCGGCGCGCGGCGGGATCACGTTGAGCGCGACGCCGCCCTCGATCGTGCCGATGTTGACGGTCGTCGCGCCGAAAAAATCGTCGTTCGGGAATTCGGTCGCGCGGACGTCGCGGAGAATGTCGAGCAGCTTTTCGACGGCCGATTCGCCCTCCTCGGGATAGGCCGAATGCGCGGCTTTGCCTTCGGTCAGGATGTTCAGGCGAAACGTGCCCTTCGACCCCGTCGCGAGATCGTTGTCGGTCGGCTCGCCGTTGACGAGAAACTCGCATCGGGCCGCGAGCGGGTGCCGGTTCGCCGCCCGCGCGCCGGTCGACGAGCGTTCTTCCTCGACCGTGTAGAGCAGCCCGATGTCCGTAATTCCCTGTTTTCGAAGCTCTTCGGCGGCCGTGATCTGCGCGGCGATGATGCCCTTCGCGTCGCACGAGCCGCGCCCGTAGATTTTTTCGTCGTCTTCCGAAGGCGCGATAAACGGCGGCACCGTGTCGAGATGCGTCGAAAGTACGACGCGCGGCCGGTCGTTGAGATAAGCGATGACGTTGTTCTGGTTCTCCGAAACCGGCTGCAATTCGACCGTCCAGCCCAAGCTTTCCAGATAATCGCGCAGAAAAAATCCGACCGCTTCCTCGTCGCCCGAGACCGACGGGATGCTCATCAACTTCGTCGTCAATTCAAAAAGATTCATAGCCTAAAATTATCGCTTATCCGCCACGATATCATCAACAAGCCCGAGCTCGACAGCCTCGGCGGCGGTTAAAAGCGTGTCGTTTATCATCAGCGAAAGGATTTTTTTCGCCGGCCGGCCGGTTTCGCGGACGAATATTTCGACGATCAGGCGCTTCAGTTTTTTGATTTCGGCGCGGCGGCGCTGCCGTTCGGCCGCCGAAATGAGCGCGTCGTCTCCGCCGAAACGCGGCCGGAAGAAAACGAACCGGCCGGCGGCGGTCGAAAACCGTTTGCCTTTGCGGCCGCCGCCCGCGAGGATCGCGGCCATTCCGCCGGCCTGGCCGACGCAGACGGTCGCGACGTCCGGTCTGATCGATTTCATCGTGTCGTAGATCGCCATCGCCGCCGCGACCGACCCGCCCGAACTGTCGATGTAGAAACTGATGTCCTTGCGCGGCGCGCGGTCTTCGAGATAGAGCAGCTGCGCGACGATCAGTTGGGCGTTTTCGTCGTTGATCGGCGTGCCCAGAAAAATTATCCGGTCGGCGAGCAGCTTGTCGTTGATCGCGTTGACCCGCTCGATCTTTTTCGGATCGAACCCGCCGGGCGACGCCGGGCGGATTTTCGGGTTGTCGGTTCCGAGTATTTTTTTCAGCCAGTCCATAAACGTCAGACGCGGATGTTTTTTCGCAGGATCCGCTCCTTATGATCGAAGACGACGACGCGGCCGCGCGCGTCGGCGATCGTCAGATTCTTCTCGTCGAGCCGGATATGAGCGGCCAGTTCGCCGCGCAGCGTGAATTCGGCGATCCTGCGGTTCGGCACCTCGTAGAGACGAGCCGCCACACCGTCCGCGAGCAGGCTTTCCAGAACAAACCTCTTATCGACGACCTGCGACGGAGACGTCGACAGAGAGCCCTCGGGAAAATCGATGTCGGCGATTTTCGTTTCGTAGTCGAAAACGCGGGCCGTGAATTTCGGCAGATCCGGCCCCTGCTCCGCGATCTGCACTACCGAAAAGGCGAAGAACGAGGCGGCCGAACCCAGGCTCTGTCGCTCGTTGTCCATCGCGAGCCATTTCGTCTGCTCGCTGCGACTCCGCAGAACGAGCGCGGGCAGATCGTACCACCATTTTTCGTAGCCCTTCGCGCCGATGATAAGCAGCATCAATTTCAACGGCGAGCGCGTGATCTGCACGACGTTGCCGCCGAGCTCGGAAACGCGCCAGACGGCCTCGAAGCTGTCGGCGTTCGCGTCGATCGCGTAGATTTCGTCGCGGACGCCGATGAACCAGACGTTTCCGTCGTAGGTCGGCGCGTGAATGCCGATCTCGGCCTCGCACCAGTAGCGCGCCGTCCGCTTCATAAAATCGAATTTCGCGAGCCGCGCGTGCGGGCCGCGCCGGATCAGGCCGATCGCCTTCGTGCCGTGATCGGACGGGACGAACCGCTCGGTCGGCTGGTCGAAATAAGCGATCTCGCGGCCGTTTTTCGAAAGGATCTTGACGCCCGCCTCGCCAAGCGCGAGCGCGATCTTCCCGTCGGGCAAAATACAGGCGTCGAAAACGCGGCCCGCGCCCGCGTCGCGCGCGTCGATTTCGAGCCGGAACGCTTCGTCCGTCGCGCGGTTGTCGGGAATCTTCGGCAGATCGGTGCGGAGCGCGTAGTCGCCGCCGAGCTCGACGAGCCGCTGAAAATCCTTCGGCGGAAAACGGCGGCCGTCGTTGGCGATGTCGGCGAGGATTTTGCGGACGAGCGGGCGCGCGAGCAGCCGGAGCTCGCGGTTCGGCGCGAGCGCGAGCGCCTCGCGCGCGAAGGCGGCGCGGTTTTCGGCCGCCTCGTCGCCGCTTTCGCCGAGGATTTCGAGCAGCTTCGTTTTGACGTCGTCGAAGCTTTCGGGCACGAGCGCGAGCTTTTTGGCGAGCATCGAAGCGCCGGCCGCGCCGCCGAACTCGATCGTCTCGTCGATCCAGCCGCGCGCGATCTCGCGCCGGTCGGCGAGCCGCCAGATCGTGTTGACGGCCGCCGCCAGATTGCCGCTTGCGGCGAGGCTCCGCGCCCAGAGCTCGCGGATGTCGGCGGCGCGCGCGTGGTTCTGCTGCTCGAACTTCGCGACGACGTACTCGAAACAGCCGTACAGCGCGGCGAGCTGCGCCGCCCGATCGGTTTCGCCGGCCAGAAACCAGAGCCGGACGATCGTTTCCTTCGGCAGGTCGCGCGCTTCGGCGAGCTCGGCGGCGAGCCGGAACCTTTCGTGTTTTTCGAGAAATTCGACCGCCTCGGCATTGCTTTTGAGAAGGTCGGCGAGCACGAACGCCGCCTCTTCGATGCGGCCCTCGCGGACGAGCCGCTCGAAGCTCTGCCGGTAGAGCCGCTGCAGAGTCGCGAACCAGTCGTGTTCGAGAAAGACCGACGAGCCCGCCGTCTGCGGCCCGAGATCGATCGCGAGGCTGTCGCGCGGGCCGAACGGGCCGAGAAACGGCAGCGACTCGGTGAATTTGCCGAGCGATTCGAGGTCGGCGAGCGGGATCGCGTGCCGGAGCGCCGCGTCGAGATCGCCCGATTCGAACAGCTCCATCATTTTCGCGAGATACCGCGCCTGCCGCCGTCCGAGCAGCTGGGCGATCCTCAGGCTGAACATCAATTTCGTGAAAAAGCGCCGCAGCCAGCCCGGCGACGGCGGTTCGGCCGCGCCGCCCGAGGACGTGTAGCCGCCGGTCGAGGACGCGCCGCCGCCGCCCGACGACGTGTAGCCGCCGCCCGACAAATAACCGCCCGCGCCGGACGAAAACAATCCGCCGAACAGGCCGCCGAGCATTGCCAGACCGCTCGCCAGCCCGCCGAGCAGTTTGCCGATCAGACCGTCGAACGCGCCGCCGGCCGGAGAGCCGGAACCGCCCGTTCCGACGCCGCGCCCCGCGCCGGCCGCTTCTTCCTTTTTCCGCTGCAGGGCCCGCAGAAACTCGGCCATTTCCGGATCGGCTGCGGGCACGTCGGCGAGCTCCGCGCGAAGGTCGAGCTCCTCTTTTTGTTCGATCACGACCGGTTTGACGACGATCTCGCCGAGCGTTTCGGTTTTGACGGCCGCGAAATCACCGACGTCGAACCAGCCGGCAGCGTCTTCCGGCCGCAGATCGCCGAGCGGCGCGATTTCGACCGCGCCCTCGTTCATCGAAACGACGGCCGGCCCGGCGCCGGCGAAAAATTCCCGGTTCTTTTTTTCGAGCGGGAAGGCCGTCAGCAGCTCGCCGTCGCGCACCAGGGGCGCGCCCGGCGCGCGGCGGCAGTCGACGCGGACGATCGCCGGCAGCAGCACGATCAGATCGCCCGCATAACGGTAAACGCGCACGCCGGGCCGCCAGAGCGCGAGCGCGCGGCGACGCATCGCGCTTTCGCCGAGCAGCCGCGCGGACAGCCGAAAGCCTTCCGCCGAAACGGTGCCGCGATGCGTCAAATCTTTGAGAATCAGCTCTTTCATTTCGAATAACGACCGATCGCCGCGCGGTGCGTCAGCGAGTAGAGCACGAGCTCGCCGTCGACCGTCTGGTAGGCGAAAACCGGGCTTCGCGGGCTGAATTCGATCCGCGCGATCTCGGCGTCGGTTTTCAGAATCTCCCGACGGCGGCCGTGCTGCCAGCAGAATTCGAGCGTCCGGCGGTCGTCCATCAACTCGAAAAGCCCGGCCACGGGCGCGAATCGCCGGTCCTCGTAAACGCCGACGACCGCGCCGCGCGGCCGCGGCATAATCCGCAGGTTGCCGTCCTCGTCCGAAACGGTCCAGCTGCCGGCCTCGTCCTCGAACGCGATCGACTTGCGGCCCATCTCGCCGCGCCCGAAAAAGGCGCGCTTCAATTTTTTACCGGCGAGCGGCAGCCGCTCGACCCGGCCGGACGCCGCGATGAGCCGGTGATAATCGTGACCGTCCTCGCAGCCAATGTAGACGAATCTGTTCATACTCTGGACGACGGCGAGCACATCGGTCGCGATCGGCATCAGGGTCCCGACGACCGGCTCCAGGCCTGCCGGGTTCTGCCCGAACGGGTTGAGAAGAAAGAGATTCCCGGCCGCGTCGAGAATCGCCGCCTCGTCGTAATAGAAATTGTCCGGCCGGACGTTGTAGATCTGAAGCAGCCCGCTTTCGTTTTCGGGAAACGCGATCTTCTCCCCCCGTGTCCGGTAGAGCCCTTTTTTGAGATTGAAACCGGACTTCAGGTAATCGAGCCGGAGCGTCCGCTCGTCGAACCGCGAAGCGGCGACGAGCGCTTTGCGCAGGCGGCCGACGGCGATGAAATCGCGCGGTTCGGATGTGTGCGGCAAAGCGTTGTAGGCGACCGGATGGATCGCGTCCGGTCCCTTGACGTTCTGCACGGAGAACATCAGCAGTCCGCGGCCGTCGATCCGCGCGAACAGTTTCGAGCCGGTGCCGTCGAAAAAAAAGCCGTTGAGCGCGCCGCCGAGCCGGGCGTGCGTCGTCGTGATCTGCGGCGGACGTTCGAACGGATCGCGCAGGAGCCGCGTGCAGATTTCCGGCGCGGGCAGCGCGAGCGTCGTCCGCCGGAGCGCGCCGGAAACGCCCTTGACCCGCAGATAAAGCTCGCGTTTATCGAGCTCGACCGATTCCCCGACGCCGATCCGCGAAAAGCCGCGCGCCGCGTCGAGCGCGAAAACCGCGTCGTCGCCGACGAGCCAGACGTCGTCCGTCCGGTCGAGACCGGCGAGCTTTTCGCGCCACGCTTCGAGGTCTTCGGCGCGGACCTCGCGGGCGGTCCGCGATTCGAGCAGGATCTTGAGGCTCGCTTCGGTGTCGTCGGACAAGACGAGCTGCCGCGCGTCCTGCAGCGCGCCCCAGAGAAACGCCGCGCCGGCCGCTTCGGCCCGCCGCGCGAGCACGATGAAGGCCGCGAGATGCGCGATCCGCGGCGCGCCGAGCTGCATCGCGCCGGTGTCGAAAAGCGCGATCGAGACGCGCTTCGTGCCGGTCGAGACGCGCGCCGGATGCAGAAAAAGATGCTCGCCCATCACCGCGCGCCGGATAAATTCCTCGGGAAACTCGTCAGCGAGCGCGAATTCCGAGAGCAGAAGACGCTCGTAGATGCCGCGCCGCGCGACGCCGTCGTAGCCGTTCGGCTCGCCGTCGGGGTCGTCGGCCGCCGCGTTGAGCGGCCCGATCAGCGGCGCGACGCGGCGCGCGTATTCGCCGAGCGTCAACGAAAGCTCGTCGGGAAAGAGCCGCAATTGTTCGGCCCACGGCGCGAGATGAACGGGAAGCTTCATAGTTTTAAATCAGTCTTGAGTCTTGAGTCTTGAGTCTTGAGTCTGAAGTCCGGGATTTCGACTCAAGACTCAAGACTTAAGACTCAAGACTCTCCTCGAGACCGGCCGCATCGCGCCGACCGGGACGATCCGTTTTTCGACGACGGCGAACGGCCGGTGTTCGGCGAACCGCGCGAGCAGCGCTTTTTCGAAAAGATCGAGCGGCATCGACGGACGGCGGTTCGTCGGCAGAAAAACGGACGGCGCGAGCGGGTCGCGGCCGAGATAGACGACGCCGTCGGCCCACGGCAGCTCGGCCGGCGCGCCCGCGACGAAGATCAGCCGGTCGCCGCGGACGCCCTGCAGCCGCGACAGTTTTTCGTCGTCGAAGTCGAGCAGCCGGGCGCGCAGCCGCTCGGCGGCCGCGTCGAACGCGACGACCGCGACCGGCGCGAGCGCGTCGAAACGGTTCTCCCATTCGATCTTAAACGGCGGCGTCATCTTTTTCCTGCTCCGCGCCGAGGATCGCGGCCGCTTGTTCGCGGACGGCGGCGAGCTCCGGCGGCATCGTTTCCGGGTTGAAGCCGGCGTCGATCTCGCGCGCGAGACCCTCGACCTTGAGCCGCCAGCCTTCCTGCGCGGCCGCGTCCATCGGCCGGTTTTCGAGAATCTCGCCGGCGAACGCGACGAGCCGGCCCGCGCGGGCGAGCGCGCCGAGCGAGGCGTCCTCGGCCGCGAACGGCAGCGTCCGGCTGCTCGTTTCGGCGAACAGCTCGTGAAGCGCGTCGCGCGCGAGCGACTGCTGCTCGGCGGTCGGCACGGCGTAAACGAGCGTCCAGAGATCGGCCGGCGCGGCCGTCAGTCGGCCGTCGAGCAATGCGGCCGCCGCGATCAATCGCTGCATCCTGACGGCGCGGCGGTCCGAGATGTTAACGCCGATGCCGCGCAGAATGCGGACGGCCTGCGCGATCCGCGGGCGGACGGCGGCGAGATCGACCGCGCCGACGAGCTCCGCCAGATGATCGAAATCGCCCATCTCGGCGGCGTGCGAAAAATCCTTTTTGGCGAGGTCCCAACCGCCTTCGAGCAGGTTTTCGAGCAGCGGATCGGCGATCGGCTCGACGAACAGACGGACGAGAAAACGGTCGGCGAAAGCGGCGAGCGCGTCGTCGTGCGGAAGCGCGTTCGACGCGCCGACGCAGACCCTCAGCGGCACTTCAATCCGCGTGTGGCCGCGCCTGAAAATTCGTTCGTTCAAGATCCCGAGCAGCGTGTTGAGGATCGCCGTCGAGCCTAAGAAGATCTCGTCGAGAAAGGCGATCTCGGCCTCGGGCAGCATCCCGAAGGTCTCGGTTTCGACGACGCCCTCGCGCAGCTTGCGCAGATCGACCGGGCCGAAGATCTCGCTCGGCTCGGTAAAGCGCCCGAGCAGGTATTCGAAATACGCGCCGCCGGTCGCGCGCGCGATCCGTCGGACGGCCTCGCTTTTGGCCGTGCCGGGCGCGCCGATGATCAGAACGTGCTCGCCGGCGACCGCCGCGAGCGCGACGAGTTCGACGAGGGTTTCGCGCTCGATCAGATTTTTGCTCGCCTCGGCGATCGCCGTCCGGATCGCCGCGACCGAGCCTTCCACAGTTTTCGTCATAGTTTTATCGGGTTGCCGAGTATTTTATAATCGGGGCCGCCGCTCGTGAAAATTTTTCGGTTCGCGAAATAAACGTTAAGGACGGGAAAAAGTCGACGAGGTATTCGAATCTTCCGGTCAGCGAGCGGCCGTTTCGGTATTTTACCCTAAAACCCCTCGTTCGTTTAAGTTTTTTTTGAAGCCGGTCTTTTCTTTGCCGCGCTCCTACCCAAATATACGTAGAAAAATACCGAATCAAACTGATGTTCGGCGCGGCTTTCATCCTGCCAGAATAGAAATCGATTCTTATCAGGGAGCAGGATTATGTTCGTTTCGGTTTACAACTTTCTTAAAACAGCGGCCGGCCGGCGCGTTTCGGCGGCTTTGATGACGGTTCTTTCAGGCGCGGCGTTCGTGCAGGCGACGCACGGCCAACAGGAGAAAACCGATGTGCCGGCCGGCAATGTCGCGGCGGCGGTCCGCGCGTTCAGCAACACGACGCCGGTCAACATCCCGAGCAGCGGCGGCGCCGCGTCGGCCGTCACCGTTTCCGGCATGAGCGGTCCGGTCAGCCGGTTGACCGTCACGCTCAACGGCGTCGTCCATCTGACTCCGGCGGACCTCGACTTCCTGCTCGTCGGCCCGCACGGCGAGCAGCTCGTCATCCTCTCGGACGCCGGCGGCGCGTTCGGTCTGTCGGATTCGGTGATCCGGCTTTCGGACTATAACACGACGCTCGCGCCGGCGAACGCTTCGATCGGCAACGGGCTCGTCGATTACAAGCCGACCAACTACGGAAGCTTCGACACGTTCACGGGAATTGCGGGCTTTCCGCCGGAAGTCGGGCCGGGCGGGTTCGAGACGCTGTCTTCCGTTTTCGACGGGATCGATCCGAACGGCGTCTGGACGCTGTTCGTCGAGGACGACACGGCCGGCGGCAACGGCGCGAATTCGCGGCTCGCGCGCGGCTGGTCGCTGACGATCGAGACGCCCGAAACGCTGCAGGTGACGACGTTCGCCGACACCGACGACGGCTTCTGCGACGCCGCCAACTGCACGCTGCGCGAGGCGGTCAAATACTCGACGAACGGCAGCACGATCATTTTTCCGGGCGTCAATCCGTTCGCGGTCGTGCTCGCCAGGGATCCCATCACCGTCGATAAAAGACTGACGTTCACGGATTTCGGGACGGTCGGCGGCGGGCCGCGCGTCTTCATCACCGGCAACAACGCGACCGGTGTCTTAAACGTCACCGAGACCGGCGATCTGACGCTCAACGGGATCGGCATCAGCGGCGGGGTCGCGACGAACGCCGGCGCCGGGATTTTCAGCCGGGGCTCGCTCACGCTCAACGGCTGCGTCGTCCGCGGCAACCGCATCGTGAGCAGCGGGGCCCCGGTCACCGGCGCGGGTATCGTGAGCTTCGGGAACCTGAAGATGACGACGACGACCGTCGCGGACAACGATCTCGTCAGCGACCGGCAGCGCGCCAACGGCGCGGGCATTTTCATCGGCCGCGGACCGGCCGCAACCCGGCCCGTCGAGATCGTCGGATCGATCATCCGCAACAACCGGGTCATTCCGGAGAGCGGGTTCTCGACCGCGACGCTGACCGGCGGCGGACTCGCGCTCGCCCCGCAGAGCGCCGTGATCATCCGGGAATCCTCGATATTCGACAATTTCGCGGGCGACAGCGGCGGCGGCGTGACGATCGATCAGGGCGCTCTGACGCTCATCAACACGACGATTACCGGCAACAGCAGCCTTTCGTCGATCGTCGACAGCACGCCGTTCGCGGCCAGCCGGCTGACCGCGATCAATTCGACGATTGCCGCCAATCATCCGATCTTCGGCTGCGCCCTCAACGGGGCGAGCGCCGATTTCACCATCCGCAACACGATCGTCGCCGGCAATCCCTGCGACCTCGATTCGGTCGTCTCGGCGGGCAATAATCTGGTCTCGCGGCCCAGAAATTTCAGCGCGCTGCCGACCGACATCGTGACGCCCGACCACGGCCTCGGCGCGTTCGGCAACTACGGCGGCCTGATCCCGTTCATCCCGCTGCAGTCGAATTCGCCGGCGATCGACGCGGGCAGCGACTGCGTTCTGCGCGCGACCGACGCCGGCGGCTGCACGCCGCAGGCGGCCGGCACCGACTCGCAGCTGCTGCCGCGAAACCTGGGCGACGGCGTCGACATCGGCGCGGCCGAATTCAATTTTCTGCCGCCCGGCGCGCGGCTCGCTTCCGGCCGCCGCGCGCTGACGCCGGCCGAAACCACGCGGCCTTACGCGCTCGTGATCACAGCCCTTTTCGGCACTCCGGTCGCCTCGGTCAACGCATCCGGCTTCGATGTTCCGGGTCTCACGATCGCGCCCGTCCCGAACCAGCCGGCCCAGCTCGCGATCGCGGGCGTGCCGACGACGCCGGGCAGTTACGATTTCACCGTCACGGCGACCAGCGCGGGCGGCTTGACGGTCAGCGCCGACTATACGCTCGAAGTGCGGTTTTATCAGTTCACGATCGGCGGCCGTGTGACCGATCCGGCGGGCCGCGGCATCGCGGGCGCGGTCGTCACGCTGACCGCCGCGAACGGCCAGTCTTTCGCTGCGCGGACAAATTCATTCGGCGGCTACGCCATCCCCGGCCTGCCGGACGGCCAGACCTACGCCTGCGACATCCGCAGCAAAGGCTACACGTTCGTCCCGCAGACGGTCGTCATCGACGGCGCGCGCGGCGATCTCGACTTCGTGCTGTCCCCGGCGGCGGGCGCGCCGTAGTTCGTCCGGCTCTCGATGAAAAAGCCCCGGCCGATTACCCAGCCGGGGCTTTGAAATTTCTCCGGAAATCCGGATTAATCGGCGCTGAAAAACTCGTCGTGGAGGCGTTTGATGACGTCTTTGACGACCGTTTCTTCGACGACGAACGTCATATTGACGCTCGACGCGCCGTGCGAGATGAGCGAGATGTTGAAATCGCGGATCGCCGTGAAGATCCGCCCGGCGACGCCCGCCGTGTCGCGCAGGCCCGAGCCGACGACGCAGACGACGGCCTGGTCGCGTTCGATCTCGACCGACGCGATCCGCTGGAGATCCCTGACGACCGCTTCGAGCGAATCGGTATTGTCGAGCGTCAGGGAAACCGAGACTTCCGAGGTCGTGACGACGTCGATCACCGTCCGGTGGCGCTCGAAGATCTGAAAGATCGCGCTCATAAAGCCGTACGCGCCGAGCATCCGCGCCGAGCTGATATGGAGGATCGTGATGCCTTTTTTGTAGGCGATCGATTTGACGAGACGGGTCGTCGTCTGCGCCGACGGCAGGATCATCGTCCCGCGTTCGGCCGGCCGGTGCGAGTTGCAGACGCGGACCGGAATCCGCAGATCGACGGCCGGCTGGATCGTTTTCGGATGCAGCACCTTCGCGCCGAAATAGGCGAGCTCGGCGGCTTCTTCGTAGGAAAGTGTTTTTAAAGTTCGCGCTTCGGGACAGATCCGCGGGTCCGACGTCAGGACGCCGGTCACGTCCGTCCAGATCTGGATCTCGCGGGCGTCGAGCGCCGCGCCGACGAGCGCCGCCGAATAATCCGAACCGCCGCGCCCGAGCGTCGTCGTCTCGCCGCTCCGGCTGGCAGCGATGAAACCGCCCATCACCGGAATCTCGCCGGCCTCGATCAGATGCCGCAATTCCAGACGGATCAGTTTTTCGGTTTCGTCCCAGACGGGCGCGGCCGAGCCGTACTCGTCGTCGGTGACGATCAGCCGGCGCGCGTCGGCGTGGCGCGCGTTCAGATTTTTCGACTGGCAGACGAAGGTCAGCAGGCGCGACGAGAGCTGCTCGCCGTAGGAGACGATCGCGTCCTTGAGCATCGAGAGCGGCAGGCTCCGGCGCGACACGCGCATCAGCAGATCGGCGAGCTCTTTTTCGGCGAACTCCATCTCGACGGCGAAAAGCCTCCGGTGCGCTTCGCCGAGCAGCTCGCGGGCGACCGCGCGGTGCCGCTCGAAATGCGGTTCGAGCGAGAGGACGGCGTTTTCGACCTCGCCCTTTTTGGCGAGCTCGAACGCGGCAAGCAGCGCGTCCGTCACCTTCGACATCGCCGACGTGACGACGACCGGCGCGTTTTCGCCCTCGCCCGCGACGATCTCGGCGACGCGCGCGAACGCGGCGGCGTCCTGCACGCTCGTGCCGCCGAACTTCATAACCGTTGGTTTGATTTCACTCATAACAATCGTCCGTTTTTAACGCAAAGGCGCGAAGACGCAAAAGCGCAAAGGGTTTTACGGGCCGTCCCGAGCCGGGGAAAACATCAATATCTTTCGCGGCTTCGCGGCTTTGCGGCCTGGCGTTAAAAAACAAAAAAGCCGGCCGCGGAAAACGCACGACCGGCCTTTCTTTTCGGGAAAAGAATCTTTTCGGAACAGTCGTAGCGCGCCGGCGAAAGCTCGCCGACAGTTTAACGGATTTAGCCGTTACAACCAACCCGCCCGCGTTGAAGCCGCCGGGACGGATTTCGGCGGTTCGCCCCTTTCGCCGCGCGCGTCGGACGAGCCTTCAAAACTCTTCCGCGCCGGCTACTGATGAAAACCGCGCCTCTACCTCGATTTGCCAAAAAACCGTCGGCTGCCCGACAGACAGCGCGAAATGCTTAAACTAAACCGACGAAAGAAGTTTGTCAAGCGGGCGTTTGAAAAAAGATTCACAAACCGGAACCAAGCCGCCCGCCGCCGAAAAACCATAAAAAAGCATCCGCCGAACATTTACGAAAAGCTCGCTCCGTTCGACGCCGAAACGGGCGCGATCTGAACGTCGTCATCGAAACGCCGAAAAATTCGCGCAACAAATACGCGTTCGACGAGGAACGCGGCCTTTTCTTACCTGAGTTCGACATAAGGACGGAACGCCGGCATCTTGCCGGCAATGCGTTTGAAAAACGCAAACAGCGCTTCATTTTCAAAGATATTAAGGGATATGAAGCGGGTTGACGCCGCTGGCGCGGCGTTTGCCGGCCGAGATGCCGGCGCTCCGTCCGTCGCCGATTCTTACGTCGAATTCACGTTTTCTTGCTCCGGGGCGTGCTCGCGGCCGGTCACGGCTTTCCCTATGATTTCGGGTTTAACGCGAAGACGCGCAGACGCAGGGATTTATTGGTTTGTTTTCGACGGCGTAAAATTTTCCGAACAGACGAGCCTTTTCATTGACGAAATATTTTCCCGAAAATATCTTCGCGTCTTCGCGCCTTCGCGCCTTCGCGTTGAAATCGAAACCGCCGCTATCGAAGCTTGCAAAAAGTTTCGGGCCCCGCCGGAGGACGCCCGCCGACAAGACCCGAGTTCAGTAAAAATATAATCGAAATGTTCGTACGATCATCGCTGACCGTAATCATCAGGTTAGCACCGGAAACCGCGGCCGTTTGTCATCTGGAACACATAAGAACGAAATAATTTGCCGCCGCGTTTTCAGACGCCCGCGCGATCGATGCGGCCGATCGTCTGATAGCCGAACAACTCGACGTCGGGCGAGAGATAATCCGGCCCGACCGGCTGCGGACGGACGAGATCGGTGCTCAGATATTTCTTGTTGTCGTCGGCGAAGACGGTCGCGACGACCGCCGTCGGGCCGAGCTTTTCCTGCGCCGTCAGCGCGCCGAGAAAATTCGCGCCCGACGAGATGCCGACGCCGAGGCCCAATTCGGCGGCGAGCTTCTGGGCCATCAGGATCGAATCGCCGTCGGAGACCATCACGATCTCGTCGAGCTTTTCGAGCTCGCAGATGTCCGGGATAAATTCGTCGGAAATGCCCTGAATGCGGTGGCTGCCGACCTTGCAGCCGGTCGTCAGCGTCGGCGATTCCGTCGGTTCGAGCGGGTGCAGCCGGATGTTTGAATCGCGCTCGCGGAAGTAGCGCGCGACGCCCATAATCGTGCCGCCGGTGCCGACGCCGGCGACGAAGGCGTCCGGTTTGAGGCCGACTGAGGCGAGCTGCGCTTCGATCTCCGGCGCGGTCGTCAGGTAATGCGCCTGCGGGTTGGCCTCGTTCGAGAACTGGTGCGAGAGAAAGACGTTTGCGTGCTCGTCGGCGAAGCGGTCCGAGAGCGCGATGCTCCCGAGAAAGCCGCCTTCCTCGTGGCTCACGAGACAGACTTCCGCGCCGTAGCTGCGAATCAGCGAGATCCGCTCGCTGCTCATCCAGTTCGGCATATAGATGCGGACCGGATTGCCGAAGGCGTGACCGAGCGCGGCAAACGAAATGCCGGTGTTGCCGCTCGTCGCCTCGGCGATCGTGTCGCCCTTTTTGATCTGGCCCGCACGGTAGGCTTCCTTCAGGATATGGAGCGCCATCCGGTCCTTGATGCTGCCCGAAAGGTTCAGGTGCTCGGCCTTGGCGAAGATCGTCCGGCGCTCGCCGCGAAACTTGAAATGGACGGCGAGCAGCGGCGTGTTGCCGATCAGGTTTTCGACATAGAGCGATTTGCCGGCGCTCGCGAAATGGTTTTGATATTCGATCAGGTTGGCGAAGTTCATAATTTTCCCGCGAACATTTTACTCCGAAACGCCTGTTTGAGGGCGGATTTCGCGAATGAAATTATTTAATCAGATAAATTAGGCCCGATGCGCCGGCCGTAACTTCGCTTCGTCTCAGGGCAGATAGCTCACCTCGCTGACGACGATCTCGGCATCCCGCCCGTCGCTCGGCGCGAGCCCGCGAAAGAGCCAGAAATTGAGATAGATCGGCATCGGCGTCGCCGAAACGTCGGTTCCCGTGTAGTTCCAGCGAAAGATCTCGTTCTTTTCGGTGTGGCCGTAAAACGATTGAAAGAAAACGCTCTGCGCCGTCCGGGTGAAATCGTGCCGGGTGTAGGTGCCGGTCAGGTCGAACGGAAAGCTCTTCGTCACGGATCGCCCCGCGACCTTGTCCGACCAGACCGTGAAATTCCCGTTCCCGGTGCCGGGATTGCCCCAGCGGGCGAACTCGATGTCGATCTCGCCGAGGCCCTGTTTGGCGGGCTCGACCGGGTAGTTGAAGAGCCCGAGGACGACGTTGCGGTCGAGTTGGTCGAGCCGGCCGATGACCTTGAACGAATATTTGCCGTAGAGAAATTTTCTGGTCGTCGAAAGCTCGGCGCAGGTCCATTTGCCGTCGATCTTGCGGATCGCGAGATGGAGCCGGCCGAGCTCGTCGAGCCAGACGTTGTCGCTGCGCCAGTAATTCTTACCCGGCGCGCCGTAGCCGCTGCCGCGCACGGTCCATTCGAACCCCGAAAAAATCAGCGTTTTCGCCTCGGCCGCGACGGCCAGAAAAAGACCGAAGCCGAGCATCAGGAATGCCTTCGATAGATGATTCATAAGAGTTACGTGTTTTTATAAACACTGAATCATATCGGTATTTCCCGAATTTTCTTGAGCCTTCGCGGGCCGCGCCGCAAACCGCGAGCTTAAACGACAAACCGCGAACGGCCCGATCGGAGAAACGGGTTTCGACAAACACGGTGCGGCCGTTTTCCGGGTTAATCGATCGTTCGTTCGAAGCCGGGGCGGTTGCGTATGTACGCGGGGCGGGTGCTTATGTACGCGGGGCGGATGCATGTGTACGCGGGGCGGGGACGAATGTACGCGGGGCGGTTGCGTATGTACGCGGGGCGGAGACGCATGTAAGGTGGGCGGTTGCGTATGTACGCGGGGCGGATTCAAATGTACGCGGGGCGGATTCAAATGTACGCGGGGCGGATGCGTGTGTAAGGTGGGCGGCTTCGAATGCACACGGGGCGGTTGCGTATGTACGCGGACGGTTTTTCGGTGCGTGGGGTTTATCAAGGAAATGCTTCGGAAAATTTGCGATTCGTAATTTTCTTACCCGCAGAGGACCGCGCCGCCGTTGATGTTGAGAATCTCGCCGGTGATGTGGCGCGACCAGTCGGAGAGCAGAAAACAGATCGAGAGCGCGACGTCGTCGGTCAGCGCCATCCGTTTGAGCGGGATCGAGTTCAAGACCTGCTGCCTGTAGTTTTCGTCCTTAAAAACCGGCCGCACCATCGCGGTTTCGATCCAGCCGGGCGCGACCGCGTTGACGCGGATCTTCGGGCAGAGCTCGGCGGCGAGCGCCTTCGTAAAGCTGATCTGGCCGCCCTTCGACGCGGCGTAGTTGGAATAATTGGCCTCGCCGCGCTGGCCGGCGGTCGACGAGACGAGCACGATCGCGCCGGATTCCTGCCGCTTCATCGCCGGCACGCAGGCCTTGGTCATCGCCCACGCGGCCTTGAGATTGGTGTTGATGACCTTGTTCCACGTCTCTTCCGACATCTCCTCGATCGGCGCGCCTTCCCAGATGCCGGCGTTGAGGACGAGCAGGTCGATCCGGCCGAACTTGTCGAGCGCCGCGTGGGCCAGATTATGCGCGGCCTGCCATTCGGAAACGTCGCCCTGAACGGCGACCGCGTCCCGGCCCTTTTCCTTGCAGAGCGCGACGACGTTGTTCGCTTTTTCCTCTTCTTTGAGATAATTGACGACGACGTTCGCGCCGGCTTCGGCGAGCCTGAGCGCGGTCGCCCGCCCGACGCCGCGCGACGCGCCGGTGACGATCGCGGTCCGGCCGGCGAACAGATTGGCGGGCAGCTTGATGTCGACAGGTAGTTCGGCCATAAATTCTTCCCGGCGTTTTCGCGCCGCAAAGCTTAAGATGAAACTGCGCTCAAAAACTTTGTGTTCTAAAATTCTGCCTCAATTTGTTTGAAATCACAAAATCGCGGCCGCCGAAACGTTTTTTTGCGAATTCAATTTTCCGGCGCGCGGTCCGTCCGGTCGACGAGGTTCCGCGCGAGCACCGGCGCGACCAAAGCGAGCGGGAAGAAATAAACGCCGTATTCGAACACGAACTTCAGCCCGCCGACGCTCGCGAAAATCGCGAAGGCGACCGCCGCGACGGAAACGATCGACGCCGGAATCACGAGATGCTTCGGGTTCTTCAGACTGCCGAGCCCGAAGATCGTCAGAAAAGAGCCGATCAGCATCGCGATAATCGCGAACGGCGTCCGCAGAAAATCGAACGCGAGCACCGTGAACGTGAAAAAGAAAAGATAAAGCGCGCCCGGAAAAAAGAGAAAACCGCGCTTGAGGATCTTCACCAACAGCGCGCCTTTCGCATCGATCCGGGCGGCCGTTTCGGTTCTGAGCAGCGCCGTTTCGCCCGCGCGCGTCAGCGAAGTTTCGCCGTCGTCTTCTTCGGCGAAAAACGCGTCGACGGCCCGCGCAACCCGCTTTTCGAATGTCGTCCCCCTCATCGATCCGTTCGCTCCCGCTTAATTTTCCATATAGTAAACGCGCTGGTAGGTTTCGCCGACGATCTTCCATTCCGTACCTTTCTTCTCGAACTGGAGCCGCGTATGCGCCTTACCCTCGCTGAGATCCTTATCGGTCTCATACGACCATTCTTTATCGAAAACGGCCGTCGCCGCGGTGTCGTCGGCGTTGACCGCGACGCGGACGTCGGTCAGCGTGACCTCGACGCTTTTGTATTTGTCGAAAACCTTCTGCATCTCGGCGCGGACGTCGGCCGGCGTCGCCGTTTCCTTGTCGAAATAATCGATCTTGTCGGCGTAATGGCCGAGATAATCCGTTACTTTACGCGCTTCGGCCGCCTTGCGCCACGATTCGACGAGCGCGGCGATCTCTTTTTTGGCGTCTTCCGAACCGGCGTTCGCCGGCGAATCGGACTCGGTCCAGCCGCCCTTGGTCGCCGGTTTCGAAGGCTCGGCGGACGGCGACGGCGCGGCCGCGGGCGTCGAGACGACGGCGAGGTTTTCGGACTGGGCGGGCCGTTTTTCCTGATTTTTGAAATAATACCAGCCGCCGAACGCGGCCGCCGCGACGGCCAGCAGGACCGGCCCGACGGTCAGCCAGAGCCGCGCCGGCGCGCCGTTTTTGTTGGTTTCCCACGGCGGGACGGCGGTCGGCATCGACGGCGGCTCCGGATGCTGAACGGGCGGCGGCACGGGCGCGGCGGCGGGCGCGGGCTCCGGCGCGGGCGGCGCGTAGAGATTCATCTCTTCGGTCAGCCGGATGTGCGGCGCGGTCGCCGGATTGCTGAAGGCGACCGTGTCGATCTGGCTCTGTTTGAGCTCGGGCGTTTGCAGCACCGAGCCGTCCTGGAGGCAGAAACGAAGCGTCGGGTCGGTGTATTGACTGCGGCAAGCGGGGCAGTATTTCATAAATTATCGCGGCGAACGGGGATCGATCGGTTTCGGTTTGATTTTTTATCGGAGAAGACCCGAAGGCTTTCGCTTTCGGATTGGGCGGCAAGCAGGTTTCCCTTTAAATATCATAATAAATTTGCGCCGGTTTCTTCAACACTTTATTTTGCCTGTACTTATGCCGAACGGCCGGGCGCGCCGACGAACCGTCGGGAAAAAAGCGATCAACCCTTTGCCGGATTCGGCCGTCTCATTCTTACGGAAGGGTTAGTTTGAAGAACAAGGAGTAAAAAATTATGAAGAAAATAATCGGTTTGGTTTTCGCCTCTCTCCTCGTCGTCGCCGGGCTGGCGGTCGACGCTTCCGCGCAGCGGCGCTCGGGGTCGCGCACGATCGACGGCCGCGAACGCCGTCAGCAGCAGCGGATCTATCAGGGCATCCGGACGGGCCGGCTCAACCGGCGCGAAGCCTATCGGCTCGAAAGACGGCAGTATCAGATCCGCCGCGCCGAGTCGCGCTACCGCCGTTCGGGCGGCCGCCTGACGTGGCGCGAGCGTTATGCCTTGCAGCGGCGTCTGAACCGTTCGAGCCGGAGCATCTGGCGCCAGAAACACGATCGCCAGAACTACCGCCGCGACCGCTCTTATCCGCGCCGGCGGCTGTAATAAAAAAGCCGTCCTCTCCCCGCATAATCGAAAAAGACGAGTTCAACGAACTCGTCTTTTTTGTTAAGCTTTGACTTGAAGTTAAAGTCCTGAGTCCTGAGTCTTAAGTCTTAAGTCGATTGATGATGGCGGAAGCATTTCGATGCCGGCGACCGATAAAAGAGAGCCGCCGCCGCGAGGACTCAAGACTTCAGACTCAGGACTCAAGACTCCGAAAAAACTATGAACGAGCCGAACCCTTTCGAACAGCAGCCGGTTGCGTGGACGCCTTCGCCGGAAGTCGTCGAGCGCGCCCGTTTGACCGAGTTTATGCGCCAAACCGGCGCGGCCGATTTCGACGAGCTTTACCGCCGCTCGATCGAGGACGTCGAAGGCTTTACCGGCGAGGTTTTGAAATTTCTCGACATCCGCTTCGACCCGCCCTACGAAAAGCTGCTCGACACCTCGCGCGGCATCGAATGGGCGACGTGGTGCGCGGGCGGCGGCCTCAACATCTCGGAAATGTGCGTCGACCGCTGGGCGGAAAACCCGGAAACGAAAGACCGGCCGGCGGTGATCTGGGAAGGCGAGGACGGGCTCACCGAAACCCTGTCTTACGCCGAATTGCTCGAACAGGTCAGGCTCTGCGCGGCCGGCCTGCGCGCCGAAGGCTTCGGAAAGGGCGACGCGATCGGGATTCACCTGCCGATGATCCCCGAAACCGTCGTTCTGCTGATCGCGCTCGCCCGGATCGGCGCGATTGCCGTCCCGGTCTTTTCGGGCTACGGCGTCGACGCGATCGCGAGCCGGATGCAGGCGGTCGGCGCGAAGGCGCTGTTCACGATTCGCAGCTTTCCGCGGCGCGGGAAGCCCGTCGAGGCGTGTCAAGTCGCCGCCGAAGCCGCCACGGAATGCCCGACGCTCGAAAGGCTTTATATCGTCCAACACAAAAAACGTGTCCCCGACCGCGAAGAATTGGAGCGGCAGGCGCGCGAGCAAATAGAGCAGATGCGGGCGCGGCTCGCCGGGATGACGGACGCGGAAAGAGCCGACTTCATCGAAAAACAGCGCGCGGAAAGCGAAAAACGACAGGCCCATTTTTTCGAGCAGATGGAACGGGACAACGTGCCGCGCGAAGTGATCGAGAAAATCCGCCGAGAGATGGAGCAGAATACGCGAGGAGCCGGCTTCGGCGCTGTTTCGTTCGGGGTTTACGACGTCAAAAGCACGCCGACCGGCTTTAAGTGCAGAGCCTCCTCGTGGCAGTTGCTGCTGCAATCCGGCGCGGAAAATCTCGACCGGCTCGCGGGCGTCGAGCCGACCGCGGCCGAAGACCCGCTGATCATTCTTTACACTTCCGGCACGACCGGCAAACCGAAAGGCATCGCGCACACGCACTGCGGGTTTCCGATCAAGGCGGCGCAGGATATGGCGTTCGGGACCGACGTCGGCGCAGGCACGCGGATTTCGTGGGTCACCGACATCGGCTGGATGATGGGCCCGTGGCTGATCTACGGCGCGCTCATCAACGGCGCGACCGTTTGTCTTTACGACGGCGCGCCCGACTACCCGCACGCCGATCGAATGTGGGAATTCTGCGCGCGGCATCAGGTCGAGATCCTCGGCATCTCGCCGACGCTGGTGCGCGCATTGGCGGCGAAGGGCGACGATCTCCCGAAAAGACACGACCTCTCGCATTTGCGCGCGTTCGCCTCGACCGGCGAGCCGTGGAACCCCGCGCCGTGGTGGTGGCTCTTCGAAACGGTCGGCAGCTCGGAGCTCCCGATCATCAATTATTCCGGCGGCACCGAGATTTCGGGCGGCATCCTGATGGGCAATCCGCTGCTCCCGATCAAGCCGTGCTCGTTTCCGGCGCCGTGTCCGGGCATCGACGCCGCGATTCTCGGCGAAACCGGCGAACCGGTCGAGCGCGGGCGCGTCGGCGAACTGGCGATCCGCAAGCCGTGGATCGGGATGGCGCGCGGCTTCTGGCAGGAGCCCGCGCGCTATCTCGAAACTTACTGGTCGCGTTTTCCGGGCATCTGGGTCCACGGCGACTGGGCGATCGAGGACGCCGACGGTCACTGGTACATTTTGGGACGCTCGGACGATACGCTGAAGGTCGCCGGCAAACGCGTCGGGCCGGCCGAGGTCGAAAGCCTGCTCGTCGCGCACCCGCTCGTCACCGAAGCCGCCGTGATCGGCGTCCCCGATGAACTGAAGGGGACGGCGATGATCGCCTTCTGCGTCCTCGGCGAGCTGCCGAATTCCCTCTTCGAGCTCCGCACCGCGCTCAACGAGCTGGTCGTCAAAGATATGGGCAAACCGCTCGCGCCGTCTCGAATCCATTTCGTCGGCGCGCTGCCGAAAACCCGCAACGCCAAAGTAATGCGCCGCGTGATCCGCGCCGCTTACCTCGGCGAAGACCCCGGCGATCTCTCGGCGCTCGAAAACCCGCAGGCGGTCGACGAAGTCCGCAGGGCGCACGGATAAACAATGCTGATTTCCGGTAACTGTGTCTACTCCTTCGGTTTCCGCCCGTATTGGCTGTGCGGTAACAATTCGCTGATTCTCGTCTCATCCAAGGAGGGTCGAATCGCGACGATCGGTCTGCAAAGCGGGCAAAAGTCCGGGCTTTCGATCGAAAAGCCCATCTCCGACGTTTCATTTTCCGTTTCGCAAAACATCATCGCCCTGGCCGGAGGAATCAACGGCCATCTCATCCTTTTGGATTTCGAGGGAAATGTTTTGCACGAAGAAGAACCGCCGCGCTTCGGATGGGATCATTCGACGATCTTTGAGAGAGGCTTTCCCGCCGTTTACTTCGACCGGTCCGAAAGCGTTTTCTGGTGCGTAATCAGGACCCATAACGAAAAGTTCGAAATTCAATTGCGGGCGGCCGACGCCCGAACCGTGCTCGACCGGATCGAGACCGAAGACCCGTTCGGCGATTCTTTATTTTCTTTTCATCCGACCAACAACGAGAACCTCGTCGCGCTCTGGATCGCGGCCGGACAGGACGGGCAGACGATTCACTGGCTCGAAAGCGACGGCGGGCGGATAATCCATCGACCGGAAGACGCTTTCCTCGAAACGACGCCGCCCGCCTTCGCGCCGGACGGCAGCGAGTTTCTGATCCTCGACGGCGAAGGCCGGATCGCCCGGTACCGTTACCCGACCGCGAAGATCGCGGACTGCCCCTGGCCGTTCGGCGATGAAGATTGCTTTGCCGGGTACATGGCTTATATCGACCAGACTTCGGCGATCGTCATTTCGAACAACGGCCGCACGTTCCTGCTCGACGTGCCGACAATGACGATCGCCGACGAGATCGTCATCGAAAACCACCCGCCGCGGCCGGTCCCCCGCATCTATTACCCGTCGCGCTACGTCGATGAGCTATGCACCGACCTGCGGTTCTTCGAGCGGATCGGCGACAATTTTCTTTTCGTATACGAAGATTCCCTGCTGGTCGTTCCGGCAGCAGAATTCCTTTCCGCGCCGAGACCGCACAAGTAGAAAGAATCTGCCGCCGGCGATCTTTCGGCGCTCGAAAAACCGCAGGGTAAAGATCTGAAAGCTATTACGAATAATATCTTTAACAAATCAATTTGTGGAAAGATAAATCTGTTAAAGGCTAATTACTGCAAATACTGGACTTTACTATTTTCGCTTTAACAGATCCTTTAACAACTCTTTAACCAAATCAGTCGTTAAAAAGAATCCATTTAGAATTACTGCGAGTGCCCGAATTCTTTATAATTTTATTGCCGCTTAATTCAGTTAAAAGATGATTTATCTTGATTTTTTTCTTCTTTTCATCCATCCATTCGGGGAGTTTATCCCAAAGAAGCTCATCGACATCTTTCCTATCCAGATACTTATGTTCTTTTATGGCTTTAGTAATCAAATCCAAATAATACTGCTTATCAAAGGCTCTGAACTTGGAGTATTCAGCTTTCTGTCCGGTTTTTTGAGCGACTGCGGCCGAAATAATATAGTTCGGTCTGATTCCTTCGATCAGTTTCTTCCTTCTAAGATGTTTCGCCTCTTCCGATGATAAAGCTTTTCTTTTTTGAACCTTATCGAGCATCATAATTTCTTCGAGAGTGAGCGATTCATCCCTTGCCAGAACGCTTGCGTAGTCCATGTCCAAGACTTTTCCGATGACGGTAACCTTGACGCGGTTATTCGAAAGATCGTATTCAGGCAAAGGGAAAAATCTGACCCGCTGATAATTGAACATTCTTCTGATGCCGCTGCCGATTGTCTCGACCATATTCAGATTGACCATCGCCGCCGCCAAAAACCTGTTGCGGTATTTTTCTTCCGGCGCATCGTCTTTGATCACGTTTTCAACCGACCCCGGAATAAAAGCCCCGACATTCGTAAAGATAAGCTGATCCTCTTCTTCGATGACGTTTATCCTTCCGCCCAAGGTGTAATCCTGATGGGCAATACAGTTGTTTATCGCTTCGCGGATGACAAACGGCTCGTAGCGATCGACTTCGTCGGGGAAAAGAGTTCCGACTTTGATGTAACGGTATCGCAGGTTGCGAATTTTCGCATAAATCCGGTCAACGGCCAAAATAAACGGACAGCTTTCGATCAGGTAATCCTTTTCAATCCCTTTCGAATCCTTTAAGATCCAACGAATTTTTATATCGGCCGGACTGACGAAATGTTCCGATTCGTCCCGGCCTAACAGAATAATGGCGGTTCTGGTTATTTTTCCTTTGATGGTGAGCTTGGCTTTGTTCAAAAAGGTTATGTCGTCCCAGGAATCGACTTCGGCCGTCTTGGCGGGAAATTTATTTTTGTAATTCCGTCGGGCAGTAAAAATCGCTGACGGATCGAGGTCTTCAAGCGTCGCTTCCGGACAGATCTCCGCACTCCAGTCTTCTTCAATATCCTCTTTTCTGATACGTTCGATTTTATGGATATTTAAGGCGACTAAACTTTCATTGTCTCTCGCAAAATAATGACCTTGAAAAGCAACCGGAATTCCGCGAGGGGCCGGCGGAATCCGGAACATTACGACCCGTCCTTCAGGCAATTTAAGCTCGTAAATTTCAATAAAAGTAATGCGGTTAGTTGTGTGATCGGCGATTTCTTTTTTTAGATTGTGTAAATCTTTGCGGTGATTTCTGTAATTGGAACCGACAATTGTTTTCTTTTTGTCCTCAACTCCGAAAATAAGCCAGGCACAGTCTGCTCCCTTTAGATTTGCTTCGTTCGACAAGGCCGAAAAATATTCGCCCAGTTTCCTGGAATCAAAAGTATTCTTTGCTTCCTTGAATTCGAAAACTTCATTTTCGGAGGGTAAACTGCGAAGTTCGTTTAATTTGTCGATGAGCATTTTTTCTTCCATAGCTTAAACGATAATAATGAATTCAACGAATTAGTGTAAACCTGTTCCGAAAACCCGCAACGCCAAAGTAATGCGCCGCGTCATCCGCGCCGCTTACCTCGGCGAAGACCCGGGCGATCTCTCGGCGCTCGAAAACCCGCAGGCGGTCGAGGAGATTCGCCGAACCCATCAATAAAATAAAAAAACTTTGTAAGATTTCGCCGCGATTTCTCATATATCAGCGAAGGTTGAAAAAAAACGGAAACTGTCGCCCGGCGACGGCGGCCGTCGCCGGAACGAGCATCGGCGGCCGAGGCTCATTTCGCTCATTTTTCGTCGGCGCGTTCAACTAATTTCGCCCGCCTGAGCGCGCTGCCGTTCCGGCTTTTATCAACGTTCGAAAACTACCCCGTTTCTCGCGCAAACCCCGCGGCTTTCGCGTAAAGCCCGGCGTGAGCGTTGCGCTCGAATTCAAAAATTGGAGAAGAATGATGAAAAAAATATTTCTGTTATACGGGTTGCTGCTCCTTCTCCTTCCACTTAACGCACACGCCGCCGAACTGATTACCAACGGCGGCTTCGAAACGGGCAGCTTTACGGGCTGGACGGTCGTCAACAACTCCGGCTACTGGATACCGTGGTCGATCGGCACGACGGGCCAGACCACGAACGACGGCAGCTTTACGCCGGTACCGACGACGATGATCGTGCAGCAGGGCACGCGCGTCGCCTATAACGGCATCGCCGGCAGCGCCGGCTCGCCGTTTCTGCTCTCGCAGGACGTCGCGATCCCGGCCGGATTTAACGTGCGGATGACGTGGATCGACCGCTACCAGTTGAATTATACGCAGTTTTGCTCGACGACCTGCGGAACGGCGACCTACGCGGTCGAGATTCTCAATACCTCGAACGTGCTGCTGCAAACGCTCTACACGGTGACGACCCTCACGAACACGAACACGAACACCGGTTACGTCAACCACACCGCCAATTTGTCGCTCTATGGCGGACAGACCATCCGGATCAGATTCCGGGCGAGCGTCACCGTCACGTTCGCCGGTCCCGGCCAGCTCGAGGTCGACGCCGTCAGCGTGCAGACGCTGACGCCGACCGCCGCGAACGCATCGGTCGGCGGGCGCGTTTCCTCCGCCGACGGCACGGGCCTCGCGCGCGTGACGGTCACGATGACGGGCTCGAACGGCGTTTCGCGCAGCGCGACGACCAACTCGTTCGGCTATTATAAATTCGACGACGTTCCGACCGGCGATACCTACATCGTCGCCGCCGGCAGCAAAAAATATCTCTTCCCGAACAGCCCGCGCGTCGTCAGCGTGCAGAACGATCTGACGGATGTCGATTTCGCCGCCACACCATAAAAGTTTGGGAAGTTTGGGAAGTTTGGGAAGTTTGGGAAGCAGGTTGTCTTCTTCCGCAACTTCCTAAACTTCCCCGAACTTCCCAAACTTCCTAAACTTCCTAAACTTCCTAAACTTCCCAAACTTCCCAAACTATCAATGATGAAACTCTGCGGCCTCCGGCTGCGTAAAATAGCGCATCTGTTTTTGAATCAATTTTTATCGAAAAAGGAGTTTTATTTTCACGATGCGTTATTTTACGAAAGCGCTGACAGGACTGGTGATATTGTTTTCGATCACGGCCGTCACGCTCGGGCAGAGTAAGGGCTTCGACACGAGCCGGATGGATACGTCGGTCGACGCCTGCGACAATTTTTACCAGTACGCCAACGGCAACTGGCTCAAAAACACGAAGATCCCGGCCGAATATCCGAGCTGGGGCAGCTTTCTGATCGTCTACGAGAACAACCAGAAAGTGCTCAAAGACGTCGTCGAGGCGGCCGCCAAAACGAGCGGGCCGAAGGGCTCGGACGCGCAGCTCGTCGGCGATTACTACGCGAGCTGTATGGACGAAGCGGCGATCGAAAAAGCCGGTCTCACGCCGCTCAAACCCTATTTCGCCGAGATCGAGAAGATCAAAACGCCGGCCGACGTCCAGCGGACGCTGGCCGCGTTTCACAACCGCGGCTTCGGCGGCGTCTTCGGCTTTTTCGTCAACACCGACGACAAGAACAGCAGCGCCAATCTCGCCGTCGCGACGCAGGGCGGGATCGGTCTGCCGAACCGCGACTACTGGTTCAACACCGACGCGAAATCCGAGGAAACGCGGCAGAAATATCTCGCCTTTGTGACGAATATGTTCAAGCTCGCGGGCGACGACGCGGCGACCGCCGCCGCCGCCGCGCAAACCGTCGCGACCCTCCAGAAACGCTTCGCTTCGGCCGCCAAATCGCCGGTCGATCTGCGCGATTCCGAAGCCAACTACAACAAGAAGTCGCTCGCCGAGCTGGCTCAGCTGACGCCGAATTTTTCGTGGCCGGAATATCTCAAGGCCCGCGGCCTCGACGGCGTTAAAGAGATCAACGTCGGCCAGCCGAAGTTTTTCGAGGAAGTCAGCCGGATGATGACGGACGTGCCGGTCAAGGACTGGCAGACCTATCTGCGCTGGGCCGTGATCCGCGCGTCGGCCTCGCAGCTGCCGAAGGCGTTCCGCGACGAGGACTTCAACTTTTCGTCGAAATATCTCTTCGGCATCCAGGAACAGCAGGCGCGCTGGAAGACCTGCACGGCCGAGGTCGACGCGGTGCTCGGCGAATCGCTCGGCACCGAATTCGTCAAAAAAGCCTTTCCGCCGGCCGCCAAAAAGCGGATGAACGAGCTCATCGACAACCTTTTCGCGGCTTACCGCGAGCGGCTCAGCAAACTCGACTGGATGAGCGACGCGACCAAAAAGCGCGCGCTCGAAAAGCTCGCCGCCTACACGCGCAAGATCGGTTATCCCGATAAGCTCAAGGGTTACAAGGGCCTCGAAATCGCGCGCGCGTCCTATTTCGAGAACAATCTGCGCGCGAGCGAGTTTCAGATCAAGCGCAATCTCGAAAAGGCGACCGAGCCGGTCGACCGCTCCGAATGGGGAATGACGCCGCCGACCGTCAACGCCTACAACAACCCGCAGTTCAACGAGATCGTCTTCCCGGCCGGCATCCTCCAGCCGCCGTTCTTCAGCTTCGACGCCGACGACGCGATCAATTACGGCGGGATCGGCGCGGTCATCGGCCACGAGATCACGCACGGCTTCGACGACGAGGGCAGCAAATACGACGCCGCCGGCAATCTCAAATCGTGGTGGACGGACGCCGACCGCAAGGCGTTCGACGAGCGGACGAGCTGCGTCGTCGGCCAGTTCGACAAGTTCAAGGTCGGCGGCGACGTCTTTATGAACGGCAAGCTCACATTGGGCGAGAACATCGCCGATCTCGGCGGTCTGACGATGGCCTACGCGGCCTTCGAAAAATCGCTCGAAGGACGCCCGCGCCCGGCGAACATCGACAACCTGACGCCCGAGCAGCGCTTCTTCCTCGGCTGGGCGCAGGCGTGGGCCGAGGTTTCGACGCCCGAAGGCGAAGCTTTTCAGGCGCAGAACGACCCGCACGCGATCGCCCGCTTCCGCGTCAACGGCCCGCTCTCGAATATGCCCGAATTCGCGAAAGCCTTCGGCTGCAAACAAAACGCGTCGATGGTCCGCACCGACATCTGCCGCATCTGGTAAGACGAGCGCCGGCCCCGTTCCCCGGAAAAAAAGCTGCTTTCGGGCAGCTTTTTTTCTGCTGATACCAGTTTGCAGTAAAGACGGCGACGGCAAGACGGACGTCGCGGTTTTCCGTCCGTCGACATCGACGTGGTTTATTCAGGAAACGACCGCCGGCACGCAGATCGCGACCTTCGGGACGACCGGTGACAAACCCGTTCCGAACGCTTTCGTGCCGTAAATTTCGAGTAGTATTTTTAGAAAGTCCGTTTCGCGCCGAGGTGAATCTTGCCGATCCGTCAAATTTCGCGGCGAACGGCTCCGGAATGAAACCGCGATTTTTCGGTCGATTCAGTTTTTTCCCGAGGGGAATGACCCTTTTCGCCCGCGTCTGACGTTTATCTAAATGCGAAGCATTTAAGCAGAATCCCGTGCAGGGATTAAACGGCCGGTTCGGTCACTCGTCCCGCGACGGGCGAGCGGCTTTCAAGCCCTGCGGACGCCGGCAAACGAACGGTAGTTCGTGTTGACGAGCGTTTGAAGCCGGTTGACGGAAAAGAGCCCTTGAAATCAACTTCGGAGAAAAAGATGAAAAGATCAATCGTAGTCGGAATCTCGATCCTCGTAATCGGCGGGATCGCTTTGGGTTTGTTTCTCAATCCGCAGCTGGCGGCCGGCATCAAAAAACGGATTTTCGGCGACGATCCGGACCTGCCGGTCAGCGTCAACCCCAAAGGCATTAAGGAAGCGAACGCGGAAGAAGAAGAGGAGGGCGTCGACAAGGAAGCCTACCTGCTGAGCCGCGCGGAAAACATCGGATACTATCGCGGCGTCGAAAAAGATAAGCCCTTCGACCCGCAGCTGCGCATCGCGGCGATCCGCGAGGAGGACGCGCGCGCGGCGCGGCTCGCGAACCTGCCGGGCCCGACGCCGGTGTGGCAGGAGATCGGCCCGAACCCGCAGCCGGAGGGACAGACAATCAACGTGACGACGCCGGTCAGCGGCCGCGTCAGCGCGATCGCGGTGCATCCGGCGAACGCGAACATCGTCTATGTCGGCACCGCGCAGGGCGGCCTTTTCCGCACAACGGACGGCGGCGCAACGTGGACGCCGCTGATGGACAGCGCTTTGAGCCTCGCGATCGGCGCGGTCGCGATCGCGCCGACCGATCCCGACACGGTTTACGTCGGCACGGGCGAGCCGGGATTCGCTCAGGATACCTTTTTCGGCGTCGGCATCTACCGGATCACCAACGCCTCGGGCGTCTCGCCGACGCTCTCCGGCCCGTTCGGCAGCGCCGAAATGAGCGGCCGCGCGGTCAGCGAGATCGTCGTCGATCCGGCCAACGCCGCCAATATTTTCGCGACCACGACGAGCGGCGTCGGCGGCGACGGAGCAGGCGCTCCGTCCCCGCCGGCGCGCGGGCTTTTCCGCTCGACCAACGCGACCGGCGCGTCGCCCGTCTTCACCAAGCTGCCGGTCGTGACCGCCGGCGAGGACTTCAACATGACGGACCTCGCGATCGATCCGGCGAACGGCAACCGGCTGCTCGTCGCGGTCATCGGCGGCGCCGGGCAGAGCGGCGTCTGGCTGTCGACCAACGCGCTCGGCGCGGCGACCTTTACGCGGCAGCTCGCGATCGCCGGGACGACGCCCTCGACGGCCCGCACCGAGCTCGCGATCGCCAATATCGCCGGGACCGTCACGGTTTTCGCGGCCACGGGGGCTCCCGGCACGCTCTTCCGGTCGACGGACGGCGGCGTCAACTGGACGACGCCGGGCGGCGGCAGCGGATTCTGCGGTTCGCAGTGTTTCTACGACATCGCCGTCGCGGTCGACCCGACCAACACGGGCAAGGTTTATCTCGGCGGCGGCACCGGCGCCAATACTTTTCTTTTCTCGACCAACGGCGGGACTTCGTTTACCTCCAGCACCACCGGTCTGCATACCGACACGCAGGCGCTCGCGGTCGCGCCGTCTTTCCCGGCGACAGTTTATTTCGGTTCGGACGGCGGCATCTGGAAATCGACCAACAGCGGCGCGAGCTGGACCTCGCTCAACAACGCGACCTTCCGCGCGACCCAGTTCGAAAGCATCGCGGTCCATCCGACCGACCCGAACTTCTCGATCGGCGGCACTCAGGACAACGGCACGATGCTCTACGATACGGCGGGAAACTGGAAGCTCGCGCAGGGCGGCGACGGCGGCTTCAGCCTGATCGATCAGAACGCGTCCGGCACCGTTTTGGTCAATGCCTACAGCACGTTTTTCAACAGCGCGTCGAGCCAGAAAGGCTACCTATCCTATACGATCCAGAACGGCACTCCCGTCAACAGCGCCTTTCGCGGCTGTGCGGGCGCGACCGCGAACGGCATCCCGTGCGGCGGCGCGGTGCTCTTCTACGCCCCGCTCGAACAGGGGCCGGGCAATCCGAACACGACCTATTACGGCGCCAACGTCCTCTTTCGCTCGGCGGACGGCGGCGTCAATCACACGGCCGCGAGCCAGGACTTCGTCAATCCGATCAGCGCGATCGGCATCTCGCCGCAGAACGACAGCGTCCGGATCGTCGGGACGAACAACGGCCGGATCTTCGGCACCGCGACCGGTTCCGCGACGATGACCGATCTCGACCCGTCTAACGTCATACCGGATAATTTCGTCGGCCGCGCCGTCATCGACCCGAACAACGTCGACACGGCCTACGTGACGCTCGCGGCGTTCGGCGTCACGAACGTCTGGAAGACGACGAACTTCAGCAGCTTCGCCGGCTCGGGCAGTCTCGCGCCGGCGTGGACGGCCGCCGCGACGGGTCTGCCGCAGGTGCCGGTGACCGCCTTTCTGGTCGACCGGACCGACTCGAACTTTCTTTACGCGGGTACCGACATCGGCGTTTATTACTCGTCCGACGCCGGCGCGAGCTGGAACCCGCTCGGCACGGGACTGCCGCGCGTCGCCGTTTTCGATCTGGCGCAGACCGCCGACAACCTGCTCCGGATCGCCACCCACGGACGCGGCTTCTGGCAGATCAGTGTGCCCTCGCAGCCGGTCCGGCTGGCCGCGCGGACGGCGACGCTGCTTTCCGAAAGCTTTACGCCGGCAAACGGCGTGATCGATCCGGGCGAGACCGTGACGGTCGCCTTCCCGGCTCTCAATCAGGGCTTCGTCGATACCGTCAACGACGTCGGGACGCTCCAGAACACGGGCGGCGTGACGCTCGCCGGGGCCGCCCAGAATTACGGCGTCGTCGGGACGAGCACGCCGACGGCCAAAACCTTCACCTTCAAGGCGAGCCCGTCGCTCGTCTGCGGCACGCCGGTCACCGCGACGATCCGGCACCAGGACGGCGCGACCGATCTCGGCAGTCTGACCTATCGCCTGCCGACCGGCACGCCGGCGGGGGCCGCGACGACGAGCTACACGGGCCCGCCGGTCGGGCCCGCCGACAACGATCCGACCGGCATCGACATCGTCCTCCCGGTGAGCGGGTTCGCCAGCCGGATCAGCGACGTGAATTTCCGGCTCGACGCGCTCGCCGGCTGCGATGCGACCATCGGCAACACGAACGCTTCGGTGACCCACACATTCGTCAGCGACCTGCAGTTCACGCTGCGCTCGCCGGCCGGAACGACCGTCCAACTGATGCTCAACCGCGGCTCAGTCGGCGTCAACTTCTGCACGATCACGCTCGACGACGAAAGCGCCAACCCGCTTTCGGGCATGCTCGCGACCGGCGGCGTCAGCGGGGATTTCCGGCCGGAGAGCCCGCTGTCGGCGTTCGACGGCGAGGACCCGAACGGCAACTGGACGCTGCACGTCGCCGACATCTTCGCCGGCGACACGGGCACCGTCAACCGCTTTTCGCTCGTCATCAACGGCAGCGTCTGCGCGCTCTCGCCGACGGCGGCCGGCGTGACGGTCGCGGGCCGCGTCTCGACGGCCGGCGGCGGGCTCGCGAACGCGATCGTCTATCTGACCGACGCGTCCGGCAGCACCCGGTCGCGGCGGACCAACTCGTTCGGCTACTACTCGTTCGACAACCTCCGGGCCGGTCAAACGGTGACCGTGACGGTCGTCTCGAAACGCTTCACCTTCGCGCCGCGGGTCGTCGACGTCGACGACAACATCGCCGACCTCGACTTCTACGCCGCGGCCTGGTAATCGAACAGGGATTTTTTTACCCGATGCCCTTAACCGTCATCGGACGGCGAACCGGCTGAATTACGAGCAATCCGACATCGAAAAAGGTCCTGTAAACGCTGACCGAACGTCGTTTACAAGACCCTTTTCGATTGGAAAGCCATTAAAATCCCTGGCGTCTTCGCGTCTTTGCGCCGTTGCGTTAAAAAACCGCCAGCCGATTGATCAGCCGGTCGAGATTTTCGATCATCCGGCGCAGGATCGGGCGCGGATCGGCGTCGGCGCGGCGGTCGAGCAGGGCCGTGACGCCGGCCTCGAAATCGGCGGGCAGCTGCGGGCACAGTTTCAGACACAGCTCGACGAGCCGTTTTTCGCCGGGATGATAGCGTTCGTTGAGCGCGAAAACGATGTCGAAATAACTCGCCAGAAATTCCGCGCTCCGGTGGTTGACGCTGACGAGATCGCCGCGTTTGAAGGCTTTTTCGATCTGCCCGGAATACGACGGCATCTTCCCGTCGAGCAGCGCGCGGTTTTTCGCGACGATGTTTTTCCTGAGCTCCGGCGGGTACGGAAACGAGTATTTTTCGACGAGCGCGCGGTAGAGCCCGCGCGGGTCGTGGAGGATCTTCGCGCCGAGGACGTTGTCGGCGACGCAGGTCGTGTAGCCGTTCGAAGCGTGATGCCCGAGCAGCGTCCACGCGAGATTGGCGTCGGTGTTTTTGAGATCGCGGTAGATCAGCTCGATCCCCGTCCCGTCGTTGAGCACGCAGTCGTCCTCGCATTCCCAGTAATTGTTGTCGATTTCCAGATAGGAACAGGTCGCCGCGAGCGCGGCGCGGCGCTTCGCGACGTCGAGCGCGCGGTTCAGGTAAACGTAAACGTCGTAATCCGACCCCTCGTCGGCGCGGCCCGCCGCCCGCGAACCGCCGAGCACGAGCGCGTCGACCTCGTCGAATTTTTCGAACGCGCGAATCGTTTCGATAAAATACTCGTTTTCCATTCCTATAGTTTTCTACAGTTTAGGAAGTTCGGAAAGTTCGGGAAGCGAGTTTTTTCTCCGCCAGCTTCCCAAACTTCCCAAACTTACCGAAACTGGTAAAATATCCGGAGCGATACGATGAGAGAAAACGATCTGCAAATTCGAACGGCCGGTCGCGGCGATCTCAAGCTTCTCGCGGCGCTCGGCGTGACGACCTGTTACGAGGCCTATTTCGAGCTCGACCCGTCGGACGCGCTCGCCGCTTACTGCGCGCTCGCTTTTAATCTCGAGCAGCTGAAAACGGAGCTCGACGATCCGGCCGCGACCTTTCTGATCGCCGAGACACGGGGCCGCGCCGTCGGCTACGCCAAGCTCCGCGAGGGCAAAACGGTCGAGTGTCTCGCCGGCCGGCACGCGATCGAGGTCCAGCGCATCTACCTGCTCGAAAAGGTCAAGGGCCGCGGTTTCGGCCGTCTGTTGCTCGAACGCTGCCGCGAGCTCGGCCGCGCCAAAGGCTACGCCGCGCTGTGGCTCGGCGTCTGGGAGAAAAACGTCGGCGCGCAGAGATTTTACGAACGAATGGGGATGAAATGCGTCGGCGAAACCGATTTTTCCGACGGCGCGAACGAATTCATCAACCACGTTTACGCCGTCGATCTTTAAAGCCTCGCGCCGTGTATTTTCAGGCCGCCCGGCGGGACTGTTCGGATGGAGAAAAAGAAAACGAAGGGCAAGGCAACTTTTCGCGTTTTCGGCTCGTCTACGGTCTTGAAACTTTCATCGATTTAAGATTAAATTTTGATACCCTCGAAGTTTTAACCCGTAAATTAAAATTCAGAATCAGGCAGGATAACTCTGTTAATGGCAAAGCTTTCGATCGGCATCATCGGCGGCGGCATCGGCGGTTTTTCGGCGGCCGCCGCGCTCAATCATTTCGGTTTCGAGACGACGGTCTACGAAAAGGCGGAGCGGCTCCGCGAGCAGGGCGCGGGAATGATGCTCTGGGCCAACGCGACGCGCGTGCTCGACGAGCTCGGTCTGCTCGGACGGGTCGTCGCCGCGAGCGGCCCGACCGAGAATTTTCTCGTCCGCAACAGCCGGGGCGACAAATTGATGGACATCGCGACGGGCGATTTCGAAGTGCCCTCGATCTGCATCCCGCGCTCGGATTTTCTCTCGATTCTCGCCGCCGCCCATCCGGCGGAACGCGTCCGCACGGGCCACGAATTCGTGCGGCTCGAACAGACCCGAAACAAGGTCCGCGTCCGGTTCGCGGGCGGGCAGACGGCCGAGCACGACCTCGTGCTCGGGGCCGACGGCCTCCGCTCGCCCGTCCGGACGCAGGTTTTCGGCCCGCGCGAGCCGGTTTATCGCGGCTACATCATCTGGCGCGGGATCGGCGTCGACACCGCCGGCGCGATGCCGCCCGAGACGAGCAGCGAAACGTGGGGCCGCGGCCGGCGCTTCGGCATTTTGAATACCGGCGGCGGCCGCTACACGTGGTACGCGGCCGTCAACGTCCCGCAGGATCACCCGGACGCGCCGGCCGGCCGCAAGGCCGAGCTGCTCGACATCTTCAGGGACTGGCACGCGCCGGTCGAGGAGCTGATCGCGACGACGCCCGACGCGGAGATTTTGAAGAACGGCGCGTGCGACCATAATCCGATGCGCCGCTGGGTCGCGGGCCGCGTCGCGCTGCTCGGCGATTCGGCGCACGCCTGCACGCCGAATCTCGGTCAGGGCGGCGGGATGGCGGTCGAGGATGCGATGGTCCTCGCGAAAAGCCTGCGCGCCGAAAAATCGGTCGAGGAGGCGCTCCGGATCTACGAAAAACGCCGGACCGTGCGGACGCGCCACATCCAGCAGCGTTCGCGGCTGATGGGCAGCATCGCCCAGTGGGAAAACCCGTTCATCGTCAAAAGCCGCGAGCTCGTGACGAACCTGCTGCCCGCGAAAATCTTCGAATTCAACCTCCGCCGGACGTATTCCTACCGAACCTGAGACGATTTCGGATTTCGGATTGCGGATTGCGGATTGTTGGACGTTTTTGTGCAGGAAGGCGAACGGAAATCGGCGTTTAGCGTTAAACCGGCGGCTTTTTTGTGCTAGAATGAAAGTATGGCGAAAGCTGGTGAAATCGTGGAAGTTGACGATGCCGGCGCGCGTCAATGGGCCGGCGAAGTTCTGCGGGCGCGTTTCGCGGAAATCATCGCCCGGCGCGAGCCCGCGCTGACCTCCGACGACATCGAAGCCGTTCACGCGCTGCGCGTCGCGACGCGCCGCCTCCGCAGCGCCCTCCGCAGCTTCGCGCCGCTGCTCCCGAAAAAAGCCTTCAAAAATTCGCAGAAAGATCTGAAATCCATCGCCGACGCGCTCGGCGCCGCCCGCGATCAGGACGTCGCCATCGCCGCGCTCGAAAAACTCCGGAAAAAAGCCCGGGACGCGGTCGTCCGGGAAGGCCTCGGCCGCCTCATCGACGAGCATCGCGCACAGCGCGAAGCGGCGCAGCCCGGACTCGTCGAAGCGCTCACCGAAGAAAATTTCGACCGTCTGAAAACGCGTTTCGAAAAAGCGCTCGACCGGGCCTTCGCGCTCGCGACGGACGCGGAAGACGCGCCGGTCAACGTCGCCGGACGCGAGCTGATCGAAGCGCGGCTCACAGAATTCTGCGACCGGAGCGGCGCGCTCTGCGAGCCGTTTCGCGTCAAACCGCTGCACGAGCTGCGGATCACGGCCAAACGCCTGCGCTACACGGTCGAGCTCTTCGTCGCCCGCTGGGGCGAACAAATCGCGGCGTTCGCCGAAGAAGTCGCCGCGATGCAGACCTATCTCGGCGAGGTCCACGACGCCGACGCGTGGCTCGCAGACTGCGCCCGCCGGCTAAAACATAATCCCGGCGATCAGACCGAGCTCTGGCTGCTCACGGAATTCATCAAGGACCGCACGAAAAACTATCGCGGCGCGGTCCGTCTCTGGAGCCGGTGGCAGGCCGACGGCTTTATCGAAAAGCTGCGCGCCGCGCTCGTCTGACCGCCGATCGTCAACACTCATTCCGCGGCCGCATCGTAGGGCGTCGGGCGCGGAATCCAGCACCGCACTTTTTTCCGGTAATTTTCGTAATCCGCGCCGAAATTAGCGAGCAGATCGGCCTCTTCGAGCGGCCGGAAGACGAGCTGCCAGACCGCCGCGCCGAGCAGCGCGTAGAGCACGACGAGCGGCGACCCGAGCCAGATCCCGACCACGATTCCCTGCCCGATTCCCGAAATCGCCATCGGATTGCGGACGAACGCGTAAACGCCGCCGACGACCAGCCGGCTCGCGGTGTCCATCGGCAGCGGCGTGCCGCGTCCCGTTTTCGCCATCGTGTAGGCACCGGCCACGCCGACGAGGCTGATCGCGGCGAACAAAATCGGAGAAATAACCGACTGCAGCGGAAACGCGAACCGCGGCAGGCCGAGCCGGGCTTCGACGCGGACGATCAGCAGCGGGAAAACCAGCAGGATCAGCGTCCAGACGACGACGATCTGAAGAAACGTCTTCGCCAGCAGCCAGTTCGTCCGCGCCGCCGCCGACCGCCGGAACATCGCGCCGGTCAAAGCCGGCGTCAGCCCGACGGCGAAGTTTCCGCTGAGGATCATCGCCGGAAACATCAGCGTCACGCCGAGCCAGCCGGCGTCGGTCAAAAGCGCGAAGGCCAGACAGTAAAGCGTCGCGTAGGCGATTGCGCCGACGACCGTCCAGACGGCGGCCGCGACGAGCGGCGAATCGCGGCGGCAGAGCAGGCCGGCGGCGAGCGAACCGCCCGCGAGCAGCAGCAGATCCGGCAGCCAGAACGCGAGCAGCACTTCGTCCGACGCGCCCATCCGAAAAAACGGCCGCGACGCCGGCACGAAAAACAAGAGCGCCCACCAGAGACCGACCGCGATTCCCTGCAGGACGAAATAAACCGATGCCGCCCGACGGATTTTCAGCATAACGATAATTTTCGGAAACGGTTTTTATTGTATAACAGCCCGCCCGAAAAGCTGTGTTAAAATCACGTCGGGGAACCGTTATGAACAAAATCCTGCTCGTCTTCCTGACCGGAATCTGCGCCCTCGTTCCGCTCCTGTCCGCCGCCGCGACCGAAGCGCGCCGGCCGCGTCTTCCGGCCCCGACGCCGACGCCTGCGGCGGCCAGGATCGTTAATGTCGAAACGGATCAGAATGAGTTGATCCTGTTTTGTCCCACCAACCCTGACTGCGGAAGTGATAAGTTTTCGGTGGAAGTCAAAACGATCGTCGATAATCCGAAAAAGCTGCCGCTTCTATACAGCTACACGGTCTCCGGCGGGCGCATCGTCGGGCAGGGCGAAAAGGTTTTCTGGAACCTTGAAGGCGTGCGGCCCGGAGAATACACGGTCACGGCGGCAATCGATTACGGCGACGGTTACGGGGAAACCGTCTCGCGCAATGTCAGGATCAGGCAATGCCCGGTATGCGATTTACCCTGTTCCTGTCCGACCCTTGCCGTCAGCGGCGGCGGACGCACCAAAGCGGGTGCAGCGGTCAGGTTCAGGGCCGAGGTCTCGGGCGGCACTATCACCGAGATCAAATACAACTGGACGGTTTCGCAGGGCGCGATCGTCGTCGGTCAGGGCACGGCGGAAATCACCGTCAAAACGAAACCCGGCGCGACCGGAACGCTGACGGCGACCGTCGAGATCGCCGGAGATCTTTGCGAACAATGCCGGCGAAGGGCGAGCGAAACGGCCGAAATCGTGAAATAGTCCTGAGTCTTAAGTCTTGAGTCTTGAGTCAAAGACCAAAGACCGAAGACCGAAGACTCAAGACTTCAGACTCAGGACTCAAGACTCCAAAAATGAACATTCACACCATCGGCGAGCAGGATCTCGCCCCGATCTGCGCGGAGCTGGCGGCGAAGGACGCCGATCTCGCTTTTATTTTCGGGAAATACGGCGCGCCGCCGCTGTGGGCGCGGGCCGCGTCGTTCGCGACGCTCGTCCAGATCATTCTCGAACAGCAGGTCTCGCTCGCCTCGGCCGCGGCGGCGTTCAATAAACTGCGCGAAAAAACCGGCGAGGTGACGCCCGAAAATCTGCTGCGGCTGACCGACGACGAGCTCCGGGCGTGTTATTTTTCGCGCCAGAAGACCGTCTACGCGCGCGGGCTGGCGCGGGCGCTCGTCGAAAAAAGTCTGGATCTGCGGGCGCTCGAAACGATGTCCGACGCCGACGCCAGACACGCGCTCAAACGCGTCAAGGGCATCGGCGACTGGACGGCCGACATCTATCTGCTGATGGCGCTCCGGCGCGCCGACGTGATGCCGAAAGGCGATCTCGCGCTCCACGTCGCCTACAAAAAGCTGAAAGGCCTCGCGCACGCGCCGCACGCCGACGAATTTCAGCGGATCGCCGAAAGCTGGCAGCCGCACCGCGCCGTCGCCGCGCGGCTGTTGTGGCATTTTTATCTGTCGGAGAAAGCCGGAGCGCCGTCATCCTGACGGCAATGCGTTTGCAAAACGCAAACAGCCTTTCATTTCCTCGAAGATCAGAGTGTGTTTAAATTTTCGAAATATCCGCCGAAAAGGCGCCGTTTATGACAAAATCGGTTGAAGGAATCAACTGTCCGAACAGCGAGCGGTTGCTTTTTGATTCACTAAAAACACTAAAAACACTAAAAATATTTCGTGTTTTTAGTGTTTTTAGTGGAGCGCTTAAAAAGCGTTCGCGGCCTCGAACTATAGATTTAAACAGACTCTCAAAGAAAAACCAACCGTTTGACGCCGCCTGCAGCGACGTTTGCCGGCGCTCCGTGGTCGTCAAACGCCGTCGAAACCGGCGTCGGCGGTCGCGTTTTTCGCATAGTAGGGATGCTCGGAAACGGCCGCGATCAGGTTGCTTTTATCGAGCTTGGTGAACGTCTTGCCCTCCTGAATGGCGGCCGCGATCATCCAGGCTTTCTGGAAAACCGAGTCTTTTTTCGGGTCTTTGCTCGACAGCCGCTTGCCGGGGCCGGCGTTGGCGTAGACATACTGGCACTGCACGATATAGGCGATCGCCTCGGAAATCGCGGTCGTCATCTTCTGGCTCACGACGTCGTAAACCGCGTGGACGCATTCGTGAACGACGAGCGCCGTTTCCGTGTAGGTCGACGCGAACCGGAATCCCATAATGATCGTGTTCGTCTTGTAGTCGTATTCGGCCATTCCGTTTTTCGCCGAATCGTATTCGACCTTGATCTTGCCGCTGTCGATATAGGTCTTCAGAACCGGAAAGGTCCGGATGTCGAACCCGATCCCGCTGAACGAGAAGGGTTTGATTTTCAGCGTGTCCGAATCGGTCAGCGTATTCTTGACCGTGCGCTCGGCCCACATCGATGTTTCGCCCATAATTTTTGTTTCGCTCCTGTGTTATAAATTTCGAATTTTTATTTTTGCCCTCAAATATTTAAAGACGCTCCGACAAGACGCGTTTTGCCGACCCTACTCGCTGAACTCGATGATTTTCCGCGGAACCGGCGACGAGAGCACGATCGAAGTGGTCGTGATGCCGTAGGGCGTGAGCCGGTCGATCAGGGTCTGGAGATGGCCGACGTCGGCGACCGCGACCTTCATAATGAACGAATCGCCGCCCGTCGCGCGGTGACATTCGAGAATCTCGTTCGATTCCTCGGCGACCTTGATGATCTCCGAATAATCGATGCCGCTGATGCTCATCCGGATAAAGGCGGTGATCGGCAGGCCGACCTTCGCCGGGTCGATCTCGACGCGGTAGCCCCTGATGACGCCCGCGTCTTCGAGCTTGCGGACGCGCTCGATGACGGCCGGCGTCGTCAGCCCGACGCGGCGGCCGAGCTCGGCGTAGGACAGACGCGCGTCGCGCTGCAGCTCGCGAAGGATCTTCCAGCCGATCCGGTCGAGCGAAATTTCAGAATCCATTCCCATTTTGCGAAAAAACCATCAACCGATGTCGGATGTCGGATGTCGGATGTCGGAAGCGGCATCCGAATCTTTTCGATTCTAACATTTTGTCGGCAGGCTGTATAAATACTTGGTGGTCTAAATTGCCTGATAATTTGATTTTCGGTCTTTGGTCTTCGATCTTTG
>JAFDVJ010000064.1:0-19559 GCA_018269075.1 Acidobacteriota bacterium | reverse complement strand
CAAAGATCGAAGACCAAAGACCAAAAACCGCATTGACCTGAAAAACATCCGGAAGCTTAAAACCCGAAGCAGCAAAAGCCGGCGCGTCTTTCTGGTAGAATATTGGCGGCGCAATTTTCGCCGCGCGCCGCGTTCTTAAGACGACTTTCGAAATGAACAGAATTCCGGTCCGCCAATTTTTTATCAAAGCCGCGCTCGCCGCGCTCGCCGTGCTCGCTGTGCTGCCGGCGATTGCCGACGGCCAGCACACGGACGACCCGCGGCGGAAGGCGGCGACGGCGGCCTTCAGCGAGGCGCAGCGGCTCCGCGAGGAAAACACCTACCGCTCGTGCGAGCGCGCGTTCGCGAAATTCACCGAAGCGGCGGCGCTCTTCGAGGCGCTCGGCGACCGGTCGTACTTCGGGAAATCGCTGCTCGCCGCCGGTCTGATGAAGGACTTTCTCGACGATAAAAAAACGGCCGTCGAATATTACGAGCGGGCGCTCGCCGTTTTCCGCGAGCTCGACGATCAGGTTTCCGAAGCCCGCGCGCTCAATAATCTCGGCCTTGCCGTCGCCGAACTCGGCGACCGGCAGAAGGCGCGCGAGTATCACGAACGCGCGCTCGAGCTGCGGCGGGCAACCGCCGACGAGGAGGGCGAGGGCCGCACGCTCAACAGTCTCGGCGTGCTCTACGCCGAGCTCGGCGAGCGAAAAAAAGCGCTCGACTGTCTGAACGCGGCGCTCGCCATTCGCCGCCGGCTCGACGAAACCGCCGAACAGGCGATCACGCTCAACAATCTCGGCCTGCTCTACAACGCGCTCGGCGACCGGAAAAAGGCGGTCGAGCATTTCAATTTCTCGCTGCTCCTGCGGCGCGTGGTCGACGACCGCGCCGGCGAGGCCGTGACGCTCAACAATCTCGGGATGGCGCTCGACGACGGGGGCGAGACGCAGGCCGCGCTCGAGGCCTACGAAAAGGCCGCCGAGATCTTTTCCGAGCTCGGCTTTGAAAACCGCAAGGCGGCCGTTTTCAACAACATCGGCGAAGTTTACCGGCGGCTCGGCGACGCCGCGAAGACCGACGACTACGCGCGGCAGGCGCTCACGCTCTACCGGGCGGCGGGCAACCGGAGCGGCGAGGCGACGGCGCTCAACAATCTCGCCTTTTCCGACATCCGGCGAAAGGACGTTCCGGCCGCGCTCAAAAACTTCAACGAGGCGCTCGCGCTCGCCCGGAGCATCGGCGAAAAACCGCTCGAAGCGAGCGTGCTCGGCAATCTGATGCTCGTCTACCGCCAGCTCGGAAACCCGAACGCGGCCGTCTTTTTCGGCAAGCAGGCGATCAATCTCTACCAGGAGCTGCGCGGCGCGATCAGCGAACTCGACCGGCCGGCGCGGCGCGCTTATCTCGAGACGATCGAGAACCAGTACCGGACGCTCGCCGATCTGCTCATCGAAAGCGGCCGTTTCGCCGAGGCCGAGGAAGTGCTCGCGATGCTCAAGGACGAGGAATACGCGGCCTTCGTGCGGCGCGACGCGGCCGCAACGAAGGCGCTCGAACGGCGCGCCGGGCTGACCGCGAAGGAAAAACAAATTCTCGCCGAATACACGCGGCAGGCGGAGCTCACGGCCGCCGCGGCCGAAAAGCTTCGCGCGCTCGACGACCGGAAAAAACGGCTCGCGGCGAACGGCGAAGCGCTCGCGCCCGACGAGGAAGCGGAATATCGCAAACTGGCCGCGACGCTCGACGAAGCGGCGGCGGCGTTCCGGCTCTTTCTCGAAAAGACGCTCGTCAAAGAGCTCGGCGCGGGCGGCGCGCGGCGCGCGGCGGCCGACCGCGCGCTGCAGGAAAACCTGCGCCGCGCCGGGCCCGGAACGGTCGCGCTGACGACCGTCGTCACAAAGGACCGCTACCGCGTGATCGTCACGACGCCGAACCTCCAGGTCGCCGCCCTGACCGAGATTCCGGCGGCCGCGCTCGACCGGAAAATCCTCGCCTTTCGCGAGGCGCTCAAAAACCCGGCCGCCGAACCGCGCGGTTACGGGAAAGAGCTCTACGACATCCTCGTCAAACCGGTCGAGAACGTGCTCCGGGCGAGCAAGGCCGAGACGCTCGTCTGGTCGCTCGACGGGAATCTGCGCTACATCCCGCTCGCCGCGCTCTCGCCCGACGGCGAAAGCTATCTCGTCGAAAAATATCGAAACGTCGTCCTCACGACGCCGACGCGCGAACGGCTCGGCGCGGCCGATTCGGCGTGGAACGCGCTCGGGATGGGCCTTTCGCAGACGGCCCGCGTCTTTTACCCGGAAGCGCCCGACGAAGCGGTCACGCTCGAAGCGCTGCCGGCGGTCGAAGAGGAGCTGAAAACGATCATCCGCGAGCCCGACCGGCCGGACGAAACCGGCATTCTGCCCGGGCGGCGCTATCTGAACGACGATTTCACGCTCAAAAATCTCGCCGGCGCGCTCGCGCAAAAGCGCCCCGACGGAAAACCGGAGTTTTCGGTCGTCCATCTGGCGAGCCATTTCCGGCTCGCGAAAAACTGGTCGGATTCCTTTCTCGTGCTCGGCGGCGGGCAGGTCCTGACGCTCGAAGAACTGGGCCGGACGCCGCTCGTCGATTTCGCGGGCGTCGATCTCGTGACGCTCTCGGCCTGCAACACCGGGCTCGGCGCAGAATCGAACGGGGCCGAGATCGACGGTCTCGCCGGAGTCATCCAGATGCGGCGCGGGCGCGCGGTGCTCGCGACGCTCTGGGAGGTCGACGACGCCGCGACGGCCGCGCTGATGGGCGATTTCTACCGTCTGCGCCGCGAAAGCCCGCAGATCACGAAGGCGGCCGCGCTCCAGTCGGCGCAAAAACTCCTCCTCTACGGCGGCGCGACGCCGCCGCCGGCGGCGAAACCCGCGGGCGCGAAGTTTCGCTACGACCGGACGCGCCCGTTCGCCCATCCGGTCTTCTGGGCGTCGTTCGTGCTGATCGGCAACTGGCAATGATGTGGATTTCGGATTTCGGATTTCGGATTTCGGATTGGTCTGTTGCGACAGTTTTTGGGAAATCGGCGGCGGGTCGGGCGATCGGCGGAGGCGGGCGGCGAATCGGTTAAGATGACGGCTTTTGCGCTCCGGAACGATTATCGGTTTAAATCGTTAAGCCGATTGTTGAAATTATCGAAAAATATAAAGCTCAGTTTGCCGAAAAACGCAGATCGGCCATTCAACAAAAAGGCGTTTTTGATTACACTTGTTTATTTAGAGATAACTTTTTATTTTTCGCCTGCATCGTAAGTCTTGATAAGGAGTCCAAAAATGCTGACAGAAACCGTTTCGACAACCACGACCGCCGAGCCCGCTTTTGAAATTTCGAATTACCAGATCCGCGACGACGAGCTGCCCGGCTTTACCGACCTCGAATTCGAGCATATCAACGAACTGCATCTCGATCATCCGGGCGCGAACGATCCGGCCTACCGCGAGCGCCGCGATTTCATCGCCTCGCTCGCCCGCGGCTTCCGCGAGACCGGCCGGATCACCGACGTCGAATACACGCCGCGCGAGCAGCGCGTCTGGCGCTACGTCGCCGAAGAATTGGAAGAGCTGCAGCAGAAATACGCGTCGCCGTTTTACCTGCGCGCGAAAAAGGACCTCGGCATCCGCACCGACCGGATCCCGCAATTGACCGAGATGAACCGTCGTTTGAAGGAGCTGACCGGCTTCCGGCTCGCGCCGATCGAAGGGCTCGTCGAAACGCGCGGCTTTCTGTCGTGGCTCTCGTATCGCGTGATGCTCTGCACGCAGTATATCCGCCATCATTCGCAGCCCGCCTACACGCCCGAGCCGGACATCGTCCACGAGGCGATCGGCCATATCCCGATGTTCACGAACCCGAATTTCGCCGATTTTTCGCAGTTCATCGGCCACGGCGCGCGGATCGCTTCGGACCGGCAATTGGAAGAGCTCGGCCGTTTGTATTGGTTCACGGTCGAATTCGGCCTCGTCGAACACGAGGGCGACATCAAGGCCTACGGCGCGGGACTGCTGTCGAGCTTCGGCGAGATCGAACACGCGTTTTCCGACAAGGTCGAGCGCCGGCCGTTCGATCTCGAGGAAGTCATCAATCACGAATTCACCTATTCGGATATGCAGAAGATCCTGTACGTGATCCCGAGCTACAAGGATTTGAAGGAGCAGACGCGGCGCTATATCGAGAGTTTTTAGAAGGAAAAGGGTTGTTTGGTCTTTGATAATTCAGATCGCGCGGTTTGGGAGAGAATGGTTGTCATCCTCAGTGGTATTGTATTAAGCCATCGGAGATGGCGACAGCGTAAAGCCCCGGGTGAAAACCCGGGGTGCGGCCGAAACCGGATTCCAAGCTGTCGAAGACAGCGACAGAAAACGAATACGCCGCACTTCACGGGCTCGGATCAATATCGGATCGTGCCCATAGGTTCACCCGCCGCTATTATCTGGCGCTCGCGCCGCGAGCTTTTAATGATTTATTTTTCAGAATTTGGCTGAAGCCGGTATCGTTCTCCCTTTTAACCGATAATTTATAGATCAGGAAAATTGCGAAATGGAAAATTTACTGATGATTCCGCTTTTTCTGGCGCTCGCCGCGTTTCCCTTCGGAATTATTTATCTGGTTCTGGCGGCGGTCGGATGGAGCGATCGAAGAAACCTTTTTTCCGACAGCTGGTTCGTTTATCTCGCGTGGCTGCTGACGGCGGGCGTCGTTTATTTCGGCAGTTTGTGGTTCGAAGCGCAGTTTTTATATATCAGCGGCCGGACCGTCGCCCTCGTCACGGCCGCGGCGCTGCTGGCGGCCGACACATTGATTCTCGGCATCGTGCTCTGGCGGCGCGGCTGCGCGCTGACCTTCGAATTTCGCGACCTGAAAGCGCCGACCGCGCGGCGGGCGTTCAAAACGAGTGCGCTCGTCGGTCTGCTGACGCTGCTGATGATCGCCGGACTGTTCGTCGCGGTCGTCGATCTCAATAATCGTTACGGCCGGACGAACGACGGAGTCGTTTTCAGCGAATAAGATTATTGAAAGCCGTTTTAAGGCAGAAGAATCCGGCGACCCGTTTTTACAGATCGCCGGCCAGGGGATTCGGCAACCGACAAAATAGTAAATTTTACAAAGAAGCGATTTATGGCGCTGGAACGACTTTACAGGACACTCAAACAAAGAAAGCGGCCCGAAGATGTGGCGGAAATGATTTTGCCTGTTTTGGGAGAAAGCCTGTCGGCTGCCGACCGGGGAAAACTGGAAAAAGCGGCGAAAGGCTCGCTGAAAAATATCGTTTTGGGTTACACCTCGATGCTTCAGGAATTCGTCGGGCCGATCGGCGCGGCGAAACAAGTCCGAAAAGCGATTGAGATTTTCGAAATCGAGAACGCGGACGGGACTGCCTTCGACAATCCGGCGGAAGTCGAAGGATTTATCAAACGAATCGGCCCGACGATAAACAAGGAATTCGGCCGGAACAGCTATCGGGCCGACCGCTTGAATCGCGAAAAAAGAAAAGCCGCCGGCCTCGATTTGTCGAGAAGAAAATACAACAAATTTTTTCGGGTTTTACGGCATCTGGAAAAAAAACTCGACCGGTTGACGGCCGAATATAAAAAGTTCGAATTTCAGCAAATCGGCAAGCACGGATTTGCTCATCATATCGGTTTCGACGAGTTTTCCAGAGATGTTTATGCGGCTTGTTTCGTCGCTTACTACACGGCGCGGTGCAACCTGCGAAGCGAATTCACGATTGACGGTCAGCAGCGGCCTTTCGACGAGATCGCCGATGTTTTGTTCCGGAAATGTCTGGAACGGGATCGCGAAACAAACTGGCCGATGATCGCTCAGGTTTATCCGAATCAGCGGGTCCTGAATTTTTTGAGCGGTGCGGAAAAAGGCGGGCTTTTGGGGAAATGGACGAGCCTTTTACAGGATCTGGCCGTTTTTCTGAAAGAAATCTGGGACGCCAACACTTTCCGCCGGGATTCGATGGTCGTCAAACGCGGCGACGACTCTTCGACCTGGAACAACACGGCCGCGGCCTGGAACAAGGCCCGCGATAACTGGATGAACCTGATTTATGCAATGGGCGCGGATTTCGTTCTGGACGAAATGTGTTTCGGTAAACTGATGCGGCTGATGGCGGCGGACGTCGTCGCGTGGCACCGAAGCGCGGGAAACACGCTCGATCCGAATACGCTCGTTTGGAGCGAGCTGCCCCTGCCGTGGGAGGTTTTCGGCGGAACCCGGATCTGCACGAAAGAAACGGTGCTCGAAGCCTGCCGAAAGGCCGGTTTGGATGCCGAAAAATCGGGCTGGATCGCGCCGCGCCCGCACGGCGTGGTCGAATTCAGACCGACGCCCGAGCTCGTTCACGGGGTGACGGTTTCCAATCCGTTTTTGGCGACCGTTTTGAAAAAGCACAAATACTTTTCGGGAAAGAACGCCGTCCGCGTTCCGCCCGAAAACAATTAAGCGAGGTAGTTCAGCGGCAGAACGGTCGGCTCTTAACCGATTGGACGCAGGTTCGAGCCCTGCCCTCGTTTACGCCTTCGGGATAGTTCAGCGGCAGAACGCTCGGCTCGATTTCCGAGTGGACGCAGGTTCGAGTCCTGCTCCCGAAGGAAAATTTTACTTTAAGATAATTTGAGGCAATTTATGATAGACGAAAAAAATCCGTTAGGACTGAAAAAGATACACCACGTCGAGTTTTACGTCGGCAACGCCAAGCAGGCGGAGTTTTATTACCGGAAAGCGTTCGGGTTTTCGCGCGTCGCTTATTCCGGCCTTGAAACCGGCAACCGCGAGACGACGAGCTACGTCGTCCGGCAGAACCGCGTCAATTTCATTTTGACGACGCCGCTCTCGCCGGATCATCCGGCGGCCGAGCATATCAAAATCCACGGCGACGGCGTCCGCGACATCGCCTTCCTGGTCGAAGACGCCGACGCCGCGTTCAACGAAGCCGTCAAACGCGGCGCGCGGGCGTTTATCGAGCCGCACGACTGGCAGGACGAAAACGGAACGGTGCGCCGGGCCGCGATCCATACCTACGGCGACACGATCCATTCGCTGATCTCGTACAACAACAACAACGGCCATAACTACTCGGGCGCGTTTCTGCCCGGCTTTACGGCGCAGGAAGTCGCGGGCGAGGACGTCGGCCTCCAGCTCGTCGATCACATCGTCGGCAACGTCGAATTGGGCCAGATGCATTACTGGTGCGATTTCTACCGCGACGTGATGGGCTTTACGCGCTACATCACGTTCGACGACAACGACATCTCGACCGAATATTCGGCGCTGATGTCGATCGTGATGTCGGACGGCGGCCACAACATCAAGTTCCCGATCAACGAGCCGGCGGAAGGCAAGGGCGGCAAATCGCAGATCCAGGAATACATCGATTTCTACCGCTCGGCCGGCGCGCAGCACGTCGCGCTTTTGTGCAAGAACGTGCTTTACACGGTCGAAAAACTGCAGGAAAACGGCGTCGAATTTCTCCGCGTGCCGGACGAATACTACGACGAGATTCCGGCCCGCGTCGGCGAGATCGACGAGAACATCGAAGACCTCAAACGGCTCGGCCTGCTCGTCGACCGCGACGACGAGGGCTATCTGCTGCAGATCTTCACGAAACCGGTCGAGGATCGCCCGACGGTCTTTTACGAGATTCTCCAGCGCAAGGGCTGCAAGGGCTTCGGCAAGGGCAATTTCAAGGCGCTCTTCGTCTCGATCGAGGAAGAACAGCGGCGGCGCGGCAACTTATGAAATTCGCGCTCGGCATCCTGATTTTGTTCTCGACGTTCGGGCCCGCCTGCGCCCAGAATTCGATCCTGAAAAATGTCCTGTCGGACGCGAACGTCGAGGTCGAATATCAAAAGGAGTGCGGCAGCCCGGTCGCCGAAAGCCAGACTTTCGATCGCCGAAGCGGCCGAGTCGTCGAAATCCGCGGCGCGGCCGCGATAGTTTTCGAGGAGTCGCCCGATGACAAAAATTCCCCGCCGGAAAAATACGTCGTCCGGCCGGCCGGCATCGACGTCGGCAAAAACGAGGCGGAAATCAGATCCTTTCTGGTCAAAAACGTCCTCGGCCGAAATGTGGTAATAATCGGAAACACGGCGAAGAACGAAGACCGGGAGTTTTTCGGAATCATTGAAACCCAAGACATAAAGTTCCCGGACGTCAACCGTTTCCTGTTCGAAAAAGGAATGGCCGTCTTTTCCGAGCCGGCTTATTTTTACAGCGTTTCCCGTTACACGCTCTGCGTTTACCGGCAGCTCGAAGCCAGGGCCAAAGCGGACAAACTGGGAATCTGGGCGAAATGACGGATATGAAACTGATCCTGACGGTTTTCGTGATTTTATCGGCACTGACCGGCGTCAGCGCGCAAACCGATCCTTCAAAAAATATTTCCGAAGACGAGATAAATAAGCTGCCGCGGCTTAAAAAGATGCCGAAATTCGGAGGCATTTACGAAAGTGAATGCGGCAGCCCGTTTGCGGAAAACGGCGGCTGGACGGAGCTCTCCGGGTCGGTCGTCGAGATTTTGAGCGGCAGCTCGTTCGTGATGACGACCGGTCGGGGCGAAAGGAAACAGGTCACGCTGCTGGCGAACGACGCTTCGGACAACGAGCCGTTCGCCCGCGAAAAGCTGGCGAAGATGATTCTCGGCAAGGAAATCCGGGTGATCGTCGGGCTCGGCGAGGACAAACCCGAAAAGCTGATCGGCAGGGTGCTGGTCCAAAACGGTTCGCTCATCGAGATCAACGGTTATTTTCTGGAAAACGGCATCGCCCGCTTTAAGGAAATGCCGTGGAGGTCGCCGTGGGAGCTTTGCGTCGACCGGCAGCTCGAAAAAAAAGCCCGGAAGAACAAACTGGGAATCTGGGCGAAATGACGGCGGCATTGAGGATATGAAAAAACACTTTTCGATCATTCTCGTTCTCGCGCTCGGCCTGCTGCTCGGAGCGCAAATTTTCGCGCAGAAGACGGCGGACGTCGGCGGCGCGAAGATTTCCTACGAGCTTCGCGGCCGGGGCCGGACGGTGGTCCTGATTCACGGCGGGCTCGCCGACAGCCGCGTCTGGGACGAGCAGTTCAAGCCGCTCGCCAAACGGTTTCGCGTCCTGCGCTACGATCTGCGCGGTTACGGGAAATCGGATTTTCCGCAGCGGGAGTTCTCGCACGTCGACGATCTCTACGCGCTGCTCAAGTTCCTGAAGATCGAAAAGGCCTCGCTCGTCGGGCTCTCGATCGGCGGCGTGATCGCGGCCGACTTCGCGCTCGCGCACCCGGAGATGGTCGATAAACTGATCTTCGTTTCGGCCGGCCTGCGCGGCGACCGGTCGCCGGTCGACGCCGAAACGATCGCGGTTTACAAGGCGGTGCAGGCCGGCGAACGCGAAAAGGCGATCGACCTCTGGCTCGACAACCCGCTTTTTTCGACCGTCAAAGCCGATCCGGCGCTCGCCGCGAAAACCCGTCTGATGCTCGCCGACAACTACAAATACTGGGCGGCCGTCGAAAAGCCGGTGCCGGTGCGCTGGCCGAAAGAGCTGACGATCGATCATCTGGCGGAGATCAAAGCGCCGTCGCTCGTCGTCGTCGGCGACCGCGACGCGCCGCACATCCGGTCGATCGCCGAGACGCTCAATCAGAAGATCGCCGGCGCGCGAAAAATCGTCGTCGCCGGCGCGAGCCATCATCTGAATCTGGAAAAGCCCGAGGAATTCAACCGGCTCGTGACGGATTTTCTCGCCCCCAAGGATTCGCCGACGACCAAAAAATCGGCGGCATCGGGAAAGCGGTTTTAAGACACGATCGATTATTCAAAACGGCATTAGTGAGAAGATAAATTTATGAAACCAGCAGCAAGTGAAGAGAAATTGAAATATATCAGCGGATTCGGCAACAATTTCGCGACCGAGGCGGTCGCGGGCGCGCTGCCGGTCGGGATGAACTCGCCGCAGAAGGCGCCGCTCGGACTTTACGCCGAACAGCTTTCGGGGACGGCTTTTACCGTGCCGCGCAGCGGAAACAAGCGGACGTGGGCCTACCGGATCCGGCCGTCGGTGCTTCATAAGCCGTTCGCGCAGATCGAAAACGGCCGCTGGCAGAGCTCGTTCGCCGAGCTGCCGGTGACGCCGAACCAGCTCCGCTGGAACCCGCTGCCGCTGCCCGAAAACGAGACGGATTTCGTCGACGGCGTGACGACGATCGCCGGCAACGGCGATCTCTTCGCGCAGGCCGGCATCGCGATCCACGTCTTCGCGGCCAATAAGAATATGACCGACCGGTTCTTCTACAACGCCGACGCCGAGATGCTCGTCATCGGCGAGCTGAACCGCGTCCGGTTTCTGACCGAGCTCGGCGTGCTCGAGATCGGCGCGGGCGAGATCGCCGTCATCCCGCGCGGGCTCAAGTTCCGCGTCGAGCTGCCCGACGGCGCGGCGCGCGGCTATCTGTGTGAAAACTACGGCGCGCTCTTCCGGATTCCCGATCTCGGGCCGATCGGCGCGAACGGGCTCGCCAACCCGCGCGATTTCGAGACGCCCGAAGCGTGGTTCGAGGACCGCGAGGGCGATTTCGAGCTGGTCGCGAAATTCGGCGGCAATCTCTGGTCGGCCGAGATCGACGCGTCGCCGCTCGACGTCGTCGGCTGGCACGGCAACTACGCGCCGTATCGCTACGACCTGCGGCGCTTCAACACGATCGGCTCGATCTCTTACGATCACCCGGACCCGTCGATCTTCACCGTGCTGACAAGCCCGTCGGGCGAAGCGGGCGTCGCCAACTGCGATTTCGTGATCTTTCCCGACCGCTGGCTCGTCGCCGAAAACACGTTCCGGCCGCCGTGGTATCACCGCAATTATATGTCGGAATTTATGGGCCTCTGCTACGGCCAGTACGACGCGAAGGAAGAAGGCTTCGTCCCCGGCGGCGGCTCGCTCCATAACTGTATGTCGGCGCACGGCCCCGATCTCGACGCGTTCGAAAAGGCGTCGAATGCCGATCTCGCCCCGCAGAAGCTCTCCGGCACGATGGCCTTTATGCTCGAATCGCGCTACGTCATCCGCCCGACCCGCTTTGCGATGGAAACCGACGCGCTGCAGGCCGATTATTTCAAGGTCTGGCAGAAGCTGAAGAGAAACTTTTAAAGTTTGGGAAGTTTTGTAGGGCGGGCTGTCAGCCGGCCCACGCCGCGCCGGCGGCGTCGAACGTTTCACTGGTATGAAGCCGCATTACAGGCTGTCGCCTGTCAACCGGCTGACAGCCGGTTGTCCGTTTCCTTCCCGAACTATCGGAAGTTTGGCAAAATCCGGAAAGAATTTTAAGATAGAAGTCGGTATGCTGCCGCTGGAAAAACGAAATTACACGCTCGAAGAGTATCTCGAACTCGATCACGCCTGTGAGGAAAAGATCGAATTTCGGGACGGTCGGATCTATCCGCGGGCCGGCACGAGCGTCAGCCACAATCGGATTCAGGTCAATACGATTCTGGCGCTCGAAACCAGGCTTCGCGGGCGCGGCGGCCACGTTTTTCTGTCCGATATGCGGATCGGCGTGCCGGCCTGCCCGCCGTATCGCTACCCCGACCTGTCGGCGCTCTGCGGCGATCCGGTCTTCGAGACGCTCGGCAGACAGGAGGTTTTGACGAACCCGCAATTGATCGTCGAGATTCTTTCGGACTCGACCGCCGAATTCGACCGCGGCGATAAATTCACGTATTACAAATCGATCGCGAGCTTTACCGAATACGTCCTGATCGCCGATGACCGGCCGCACGTCACGCAGTATGTCAGGCAGGACGAAAACAACTGGCTCAACCGCGAATTTAATTCAATGGGGGAAAAATTCCGCCTCGCGTCGCTTGACTGTGAGCTCGAATTATCGGAACTTTACGAAGGAGTGCAGTTTACCGAAATACAAGACCGCTTTAGATTAATTGCCGAAAATGACTGAAACCCCAAAAGAATCGGTGCGCACGCTGCTGACCGAAATCGTCGATTACGCCGGGCTCTTCCCGCCCTCGCAGATTTCGATGCCCGAAGCCGTGCTCAATTACGCGACCTATCGCAACAGCAATTATCACTGGATGCTCGGCCGCTTCGTCGTCCCGGTCGCCCGGCTCGACGAGTTTTTCGAAAGCGCGCACGACTTTATCTCGCGCGACGGCAAAAGCGTCTGGCGGCTCGCCGTGCTCGCGAGCGAGGACATCTACGAAACGCTCCGGCGGATCGAGGACTTTAACGCGCAGTATGCGTCGCGCGCCGTCTGCGACGTGCTCGAAGTACGCGCCAACACCGAATCGAAGATCGAAAACACGGTCCGCTCGCTGCCGCCCGGGCTGACGGCCTATTTCGAGATCCCGACCGACGACCGGCTCGCCGATCTCGTGACGGCGCTCGCCATTCACCGGCAGCGCGCCAAGCTCCGCACCGGCGGCATCACGGCCGACGAATTTCCCTCGACGCGGACCATCATCCGTTTTATCCGCACCTGTCTCGCCGGCAACGTGCCGTTCAAGGCGACGGCCGGCCTCCATCACCCGCTCCGCTGTTTCCGCCCGCTGACCTACGACGCGAACGCGCCGAAGGGCACGATGAACGGTTTTCTGAATCTTTTCTTAGCGACCGGATTTGCGCGCGCCGGCTTCAAGCCGATCATCCTCGAAGAGATCCTCGAGGACGAGTTCGAGGAAAGCTTCGAATTCACCGACAACGGCGTCGCGTGGCACGGCGATTATTTTCTCTCGACCTGGCAGCTGAGCTTCGTCCGCCAGAAAAGCATCGTCGCCTTCGGCAGCTGCTCGTTCGACGAGCCGATCCACGATCTGCAGGAAATCGGGCTTTTGTAACCGGAGCACCGGCATCTCGGCCGGCAAAGATTGCGCAAGCAATCTAACCGCGTTTCACAAACCCGAAAATCCGAGTCGGAGAAATTTCGTTTGAGCGCTTTCGCGTTTATTGCCGTCCGAGATGACGGCGCTCCGGGCCTGCGTTACTTTAGGCTGAAAAACTGCTAAAATCATCGATGTCGATGCGAAATTATCAGTTTATCGAACCGACGTTCGGCGTCAGAAACCACCGGCTCGCCATCTGCCAGTCGATCTACGACGCGAACGCTTTCAATATCCGAAACTGGAAAAACAACCGCGCCGCGGATTACGAGATGCTGCCCGAACTGGTCACCGGATTCCTGAAGCTGCTCGACGAATTGCAGATCGACTTCTGCATCGTCGGCGGCATCGCCTATCTCGCCTACATTCAGGACCGCAACACGAAGGATCTCGACATTCTGATCTCGGTGACGGAGCTCGAAAGAATCCGAAACCGGCTGACGATCGTCGACGAGGACGCCAATTTCACGAACGCCGAATTCGAGGGAATGCGGATCGATTTTCTGAAGACCTCGAACGCGCTTTTCGATTATGTCAAGCATCACGAAACCGCCCTTTACGAATTCAGCGAGGGCCGCTATCCGATCGCGACCGTCGCCGGGCTCGTGCTGATGCGCTTCGACGCGATCGTCGACCTTTATCAGAAAGGCAACTTCAACAAGATTTTGCGCTACGAAAGCGACCTGCGTTTTCTGACGGTCAATTACGAGATCGACTGGGAGCGCATCTGGACGGTTTCGCGGCAGTTCTTCACCGACGGGCAGATCGACGAGTTCCGGAAAATGGTCGCCGAGTGGCAAAAACCGCGCGTCAATCCTTTTTTGAAATAAATTATGTTTGAGATCAACGAAACACACGACCCGAACCTGCGGAGCTGGATCGATTCGGCGAACGCGCCCGACACGGATTTTCCGATCCAGAATTTGCCTTTTTGTCATTTTGTTTATGAAACGAATAAAGAAGGTTACGCTTGGAGTGCAGTTTGGAGTGTTGGAGTTGCCATTGGTAATCAGATACTTAATTTGTTCGGCTGTGCTGAAGACGGATTATTTGATAAATTCGAAAAACTTGGAGAGGTAGAAATATTCCTCGAAAACTTGATTTACTATCAATCGGAAGCTGCTGACACGTTATTCAAATTTCGACGCCAACTTATAGATTTGCTTCGCGAAGGCGTATCTCAGGAACTTCAACAGAAAGTTTCGCGTCATCTATATCCGATTACTAATTGCACTTTTGATCTTCCTTTCGAAATCGGCGACTACACCGATTTCTACTGCTCGATCTTTCACGCGACGAACGTCGGGTCGATGTTCCGGCCGGACAATCCGCTGCTGCCGAATTACAAATACATCCCGATCGGTTATCACGGCCGCGCCTCAAGCATCGTCGTCTCGGGAACGGACGTCAAACGGCCGAAGGGCCAGAACCGCGCTGACCAAAACGCGCCGCCGGTCTTTATCCCGTGCAAAAATCTCGATTACGAGATGGAGGTCGGCTTTTTCGTCGGCAAGGGCAACAACTTAGGCGAATCGATCCCGCTCGCCGAGGCCGAGGATCACATTTTCGGGCTGTGTCTGGTCAACGACTGGTCGGCGCGCGACATCCAGTCGTGGGAATACCAGCCGCTGGGGCCGTTTCTCGCGAAGAACTTCGCGACGACCGTCTCGCCGTTCGTCGTCACGATGGAAGCGCTCGCGCCGTTTCGCGCGCCGGCGTTCGAGCGGCCCGACGGCGATCCCGCGCCGCTCGATTATCTGAGCGGCGAGGAAAATCAAAAACGCGGCGGTCTCGACATCAATCTCGAAGTCTATATCCAGACCGAAAAAATGCGCGCCGAGAACATCGCGCCGCATCTTTTGTCGCGCTCGAATATGAAAGACCTTTACTGGACGATCGGCCAGATGCTCGCGCATCACGCGTCGAACGGCTGCAATCTGCAGACCGGCGATTTGATGGCGACCGGCACCGTCTCGGGCCGCGAAAAGCACGAGCGCGGCTGTCTGCTCGAACTGACGTGGCGCGGCACCGAGCCGATCGAGCTGCCGTCGGGCGAACAGCGCCGGTTTCTCGAAGACGGCGACGAGGTCATTATGAAAGCCTTCTGCGAACGCGAAGGCTTCCGCCGGATCGGCTTCGGCGAATGCCGCGGGCGGATTCTGCCGGCGGAATAAAAGAGTGGAGAGTGGAGAGTGGAGAGTAAGGAGCCCGATTTGTGACCGGCTCTTTACTCTTCGCTCTTTTTTTGTCTGCGGCTCGATTGTTCGGCCTCGCCCGACATCCCGAAGCGGCCGCGCGGCTTCCGGGATCGATCACGGAACATTGCCCGATCGATACGCGATGTTCCGGATCAGGTTTGCTAAATTCCGTACTCGATCCGGAACATCGTGTATCCGATACGGAACATTGTGAACTCGATACGGAACATTGTGAACTCGATCCGGAACATCGTGAACTCGATACAGAACATCGTGTATTCGATACGGAACATCGTGTATTCGATACGGAACATTCCGTATCGAATACGGAACATTGTGTATCGGATACGGAACATCGTGTATCCGATACAGAATATTGCGTATTCGATACGGAACATTCCGTAATCGATCCGAAACATCCGGAATCGAATCCGCAATGTTGCGGATCGATTACCGAAGCTCGCGCGGGCGTCGCCCGAATTCCGGCCGCCCCGGCCGGAAAAGCGTCGTCGGTTCCGCCTCAAAATCGTTCGAAAAACCTTCGCGTCTTGGCGTCTCCGCGTCTTTGCGTTAAATTAAACCGATGAACGAATACGCCAAACAGGACCGCGGCGATCTTTCCGCATACGAGGAATATTTCGCCGGGATGGACGCGTCGATGCAGCAGAAGATCGCGCTCACGACCGCGCATTTTCCGGTGCGCGGGCGGATCGCCGATATGGGCTCGGGCTCGGGCTCGGGGACGTTCGATCTGGCGCGGCTCTACCGCGGGCTGGAGATCGTCGGCGTCGACATCAACCCGGTGACGGTCGAATATTCCCGCAGCCATTACCGAGCCGAAAATCTTTTCTTCGAGACGGGCGACATCGCCGACCGCGTCTTTCCGGAAGCCTCGCTCGACGGGATTCTCGATTCGTCCGTCCTCCATCACGTGACGAGCTTTAACGGGTTCGACGTCCGGCAGATCGCGCGCACGATCGAGAATCAGGTCGCCCAGCTGCGCGCCGGCGGCGTTTTGATCATCCGCGATTTCGTCGTCCCGGACGACGCCGGAAAGCAGGTCTTTCTCGATCTGCCGACGACCGACGGCAAAGATTCGGGCGCGATTCCCGAATTGTCGACCGCCGCGCTCTTCGATGTTTTCGCGCGCGATTTCCGGAGCAGCGTCAATCTGAACGGGCCGGTCGAATATCGAAAGCTTTCGAGCCCGCGCGACGGGTTCGTTCGCTTCGCCGTCACGCTCCGGACGGCCGCCGAGTTCGTCCTGCGAAAAGACTACCGCGACCATTGGACGCCGGAATTACTGGAAGAATACACCTATTGCAGCCAGCGGGATTTCGAGGAATTGTTCCGGAAAAACGGCCTGCGGATCGTCGTCTCGATGCCGCTCTGGAACCCGTGGATCGTTTCGAATCGCTTCGCGGGGAAATTTTTCCTCTCGGACGCGGAAGAAAACCCGCTCGTCTTTCCGCCGACCAATTTTCTGATCGTCGGCGAAAAGATCGGCGAAAAAGACGGCTGCCGGATCGGCGAAGCGAAGGGCGCCAGCGCGCCGCCCGCTTTTCTCCGGCTGACGGCCTACCGCCACCGCGCGACCGGGCAGATTTACGAGCTCGTGACGCGGCCCAACCGGACGATCGATCTGCTGCCGTGGTTCGAAACCGCCGGCGGCCAGCTTTTCGTCCTCGCCAAAAAAGACTTCCCGCGCCCGCTCGTCAACGCGCAGAGCCAGTCTCCGCAGCTCAACCGCGCCGCCTATTCGGGTTATCTGACCGAGCCGATCAGTGCGATTTCGGATTTCGGATTTCGGAATCCGGATTCTTCCGTCGATGAGGCGGCGCCGGTGATTCGCGAGATTCTCGGGGAGCGGGCCGGGTTGGGCGCGGACGAGGTTCTCGAAATCGGCGAGCCGCGGTTTTATTTCACGTCGCCGGGCGGGATCGACGAGCGGGTCGAATCGTTTCTCGTCCGGATCGCGCCGTTCGCGCGGCCGCCGCGCGAAATCGAAAACTACACGCCGTTTACGAGCGCCGGCACGGTGCGCGAGCTCGACGCGCTTCAGGTTTTGCGCGCGTCGCACGTCGGCGGGATGTTCGACGCGCGGCTCGAGATCAACATCTACCGGCTTTTGCGGCATCTGAACCGCTCGGCCGGCGCGTGGATCGGCGCGGCGCTCGCGCCGGCCGCGCAAAAATTGCCGGCGAATTTCGAGATCGCCGCGATCGGGGAATTATCGCCGCCGCCGTTCGCCGCGTTCGAGCCGGTCGAAGCGGCGGAAAACCGCTTTCTCGACGTCGTCCGGTCGGAATTCGTCGAAACCGACGCGGCCGGCCGGCGGCTCGCCAGCGCCGTTTTCGAATACGTCGTCCCGCGAAAATTCAGCAAAAACACGGTCGCGGCGATTCCGTTCGTCAAGACGGAAAACGCGATCTTCGTCGGCGTCGAGACGCGCGATCTGCCCGCGCCGCAGACGTTTACCGGCAGCTCGCGGCTCCGCTGCGCGCCGGCGTGGCGGCTGCCGCGCGGGCTCGCGCATAAATTCGGGCTCGAAGAATTTCTGCGCGAAAGATTTCCGAAGGACTTCGGCGCCGCGGTTCGGCGGGCGTGGGAGCTCGGCGGCAGTTATTTCACATCGGCCGGCGTCACGCCCGAAGTCGTCTACCCGTTCGCCGTCGAGCTCGACGCGGCGCGCGGCGCGGCCGCCGGCGAGCTCCGGTTTTTCCGTTTGGACGAGCTGCTCGCGCACGCCGGCCGGATCGGCGACGCGCATTTTCTGATTCTGCTCAACCGGCTCGGTCACGCGCTCGGCTCGCTGTCGAAGGAGACGGCCGATTTCGTCCGGTAAAGCCTGTTATTTTTCGGATAATAACGATTATAATCAGTGCCGGAACTTATTGGAAAAAGCGTCCATTCCGGTCGCGTTCGCTTTTTTTTCTTCCACTAAAAACACNNTAAATTTCTTTCGTGTTTTTAGTGGATAGATTAAAAGCGAACGCGGGTTTAACGCCCATTATTCCAACAAGTTTGGTCACACACTGTAAATCACGCTTGATGCTGACCGAAACCGAATACCGCCTCGAAAACCTGCCGCAGCCGCTCGGCGACGCCGATTTCGCCGATCCCGATTCAGGTTACACGATTATTTCGCTACAATAGATTGAATGAGTGAATTGATTCTCGACAAATTTCACGAAGAATGCGGGATTTTCGGCATCTACGGGCATCCGGAAGCCTCGACCCTGACGCAGCTCGGGCTGTTCGCGCTCCAGCATCGCGGGCAGGAGGCGTGCGGGATCGTTTCGTCGGACGGCGAAGACCTTCATCAGTTTCGTTCGCAGGGTCTCGTCGCCGACGTGCTCGTCGAAGAAGAGCTCGAAAAGCTGACCGGCCACGCCGCGATCGGCCACACGCGCTACTCGACCGCCGGCAAGAACACGATCAAGGAAGTGCAGCCGTTTTCCGTCACCTGCCAGCACGGGCAGCTCGCCGTCTGCCACAACGGGAATCTGCCGTTCGCCAACGAAAAACGCAAGGAACTCGAACGGGCGGGCGCGATCTTTTCGTCGACCTCGGACACCGAGACGATCCTTCATTCGATCGCGCGCGACCATTCGGCGAACGCGATCGAGGCCGTCGAAAACGTTTTGAAGGAAACCGAGGGCGCATTTTCGCTGCTCTTTCTGACGCCCGACGCGCTGGTCGCCGTCCGCGACCCGCGCGGTTTCCGGCCGCTCGTCTTAGGCAAACTGACGGACGCGTGGTGCGTCGCGTCGGAGACCTGCGCGTTCGACCTGATCGACGCCGAATACGTCCGCGAGATCCGCGCCGGCGAGCTGCTCGTGATCGACCGCAACGGCCTCCACTCGTCGTTTCCGTTCGCCGAAAAACCGTCTTCGGTCTGCGCCTTCGAGCACGTCTATTTTTCGCGGCCCGATTCGACGATCTTCGGGCGCTCGGTCAACCAGTCACGTCATCTGATGGGCAAGCGTTTGGCCGTCGAACAGCCGATCGACGACCCGGAAGACGCGCTCGTCGTCCCCGTCCCGGATTCGGGCGTCGCCGCCGCGATCGGCTACGCGCGCCAGTCGGGCATCAATTTCCGGCAGGCGATCATCCGCAACCACTACGTCGGCCGGACGTTCATCGAACCGACGCAGAACATCCGCTCGTTCGGCGTGCGGCTCAAGCTCAACCCGATCAAGGACCTCATCAGCGGCCGCAAGATCATCCTCGTCGACGATTCGATCGTGCGGGGAACGACCTCGAAAAAGATCGTCCAGATGGTCCGCGAGGCCGGCGCGAAAGAGGTCCATCTGCGGATCTCGTGCCCGCCGACGATCAGCCCGTGCTACTACGGCGTCGACACGCCGCGCAAGGCCGACCTGATCGCCGCGCAGATGTCGGTCGCCGAGGTCTGCCGCTACATCGAGGCCGATTCTCTCGGCTATCTCTCGCTCGAAGGAATG
>JAFDVJ010000063.1 GCA_018269075.1 Acidobacteriota bacterium | reverse complement strand
GCCGACGAGCACGTCGAATTCGCCGCGCCGCAGGTCGCGCAGAATGCGAATCCGTTCGAGCGTGTCGATGTCCGAATGCAGATAATTGACCTTGACGCCGACCTCGGCGAAATATTCGCTGAGGTTTTCGGCCATCTTTTTCGTCAGCGTCGTCACGAGCACGCGCTCGTTCTTTTCCGAGCGGTTGCGGACTTCTCCTAAAAGATCGTCGATCTGACCGCGGACGGGTCGCACCTCGACGATCGGGTCGAGCAGGCCGGTCGGCCGGATGATCTGTTCGATCACCTCGCCCTCGGCCTGCGTCAGCTCATACGGGCCGGGCGTCGCCGAAACGTAGATTCGCTGGCCGACGCGCTCTTCGAATTCGCCGAAATTCAGCGGCCGGTTGTCCTTCGCGCTCGGCAGCCGGAAACCGTACTCGACGAGCGTGCCCTTGCGCGATTGATCGCCCTTGAACATCGCGCCGAGCTGCGGGATCGTCTGGTGCGATTCGTCGATCACGAGCAGCGAATTATCGGGCAGATAATCGAGCAGCGTCGGCGGCGCCTCGCCCGCCTTTTTGCCCGTCAGATGCCGCGAATAATTCTCGATGCCGCGGCAGAATCCCATCTCCTTGATCATCTCGAGATCGTACATCGTCCGCTGGTGGAGCCGCTGCGATTCGACGATCTTGCCCTGTTTGATGAGTTCTTCTTCCCACCAGTCGAGTTCTTCCTTGATGGTCTTGATCGCGCGCTTGATCGTCGGCTTCGACATCACGTAATGGCTTTTCGGATAGATCGGGAGCCGCGAATCGTGCTTTTTCCGGACCTCGCCGAGCAGCGGGTCGATCGTGTAGATGCCGTCGATCTCGTCGCCCCAGAATTCGATCCGGTAGGCCTCGTCCTGATAGCTCGGATAAATCTCGACGATGTCGCCGCGAACCCGAAAATTGCCGCGCTCGAATTCGATGTTCGAGCGTTCGTACTGCAGTTCGACGAGTTTTTGAAGCAATTCCTCGCGCTTCATCTTCTGACCGGGTTCGAGAAACGCGATCATCCCGAAATAGGCGTCCGGGTCGCCGAGCCCGTAGATGCACGAAACGCTCGCGACGACGATCACGTCGCGCCGCTCGAAGAGCGCGCGGGTCGCGCTCAGCCGCAGGCGGTCGATCTCGTCGTTGATCGTCGCTTCCTTTTCGATGTAGAGGTCCGAAGCCGGCACGTAGGCCTCGGGTTGGTAATAATCGTAGTACGAGACGAAATACTCGACCGCGTTCTCGGGAAAAAAGTTCTTGAATTCCTGATAAAGCTGGGCGGCGAGCGTCTTGTTATGGGCGAGCACGAGCGTCGGCCGCTGCACCTGTTCGATCACACAGGCTATCGAGTAGGTCTTTCCCGATCCGGTGATGCCCAACAAAACCTGATGCTGAGCGCCTTCGTTGAGGCCGTTGACGAGTTGTTCGATGGCGGCCGGCTGGTCGCCTTTGGGCTGATTTTCCGATATGAGTTTGAACTGCATTTTAAAAAGCAAAAAGTTACGAAGTTTTCTTTTATTTTACTTCGTAACTCCCGCTCTTGTCACACGTGAATTTCAGTTTCACGCAGGAATCATATCGAACCGCTTGATGACCTCGTCGATCTTGTCCTTGAGCTCCTTCGAGATCGTGTTCTTTTCGAGGATCTCGTAAAGCTCCGGCAGCGTGTTCTCGTCTTTCGTGAGACCGATCACGTGTAGGAGGGCAAGCTTGACGTTGCTGTCGTTGTGTGTCTGGATCGATTGGAATATCTGTTTCGTTTCGCCGGCCCGGATCATCAGCGCGAGCAGCGCGACCGCTTCATAGGCGATTTTCCGGTCCTGATGGGTCAGCCGGTCGAACGAGCGCGTGACGAGATCGGCTTCCATCGCGGCGAGCGCGGCCTGCCGCATCCGGAATTCGTCGTTGGTTTCGGCGATCCGCGACCAGGCGTCGGCGCGGTCGAAGCTCAAACGGAACAGACCGCGCGCGGCGGCCGCCCGAACTTCGCGGGTCGGATCGGCACAGCACAAAAGAATCGTCTCGAAAACCGATTCGTGATCGAAATCGGCGAGAATCGAGACGGCTTTCGAACGCAGGTTCGATGAAATGTCGTAGAGCGCGACCTGCGAGAGCGCTTCGACCGAATTACGGGTCCGGAAACGCGTCAGGATCCGAACGGCCAGATCGCGGACTTCCTCGTCCTCCTCGTATTCGTCGTGGGTCTGCTCGATCGCGCTCATCAGCGCTTCGTCGTTGGAGATCGAGAGATTGGCGAAAGGCCGGGCCATCTCGATCTTCTGAAACTTGAAGATCGGCAGCTGGTTGAAATGCAGCGTCTGGAGCTTTTCCTTAAACTCCTTGTCGGAATATCTGAGCCCGGGTTCCTCGGCCGCCGCGCTCTTGTTGAAGATCTTGCTCGTTTTCGGCAGCTCGTCGGCGAGATTTTTCTTTTTCGTTTTCGGCGAGGATTTGCCGACGGCTTTTTTATGGCGGCGGTACCACTCCAGTTCCTTGTCGGCATCGACCGAATTGGCGTCCCACGCATTATCCTCGGACATTATCTTTTCCTTTTTGTCGGTCCGGGCCTGTTTTTCGGCCTTCCGGGTTTTGAGCATCCAGATGACCGCTCCGACCAGCCCGACGGCGAGCACGAAGAGCGTGACGTACCACCAGGTATTGTCCTCGGCCGGAGGCTGCACCGCCGGAACCTTAACCTGCGACATCTGGGCCGAGACCCGAAGCGCGGCGAAAAAAAGTAATGAGAAAAAACCGTAGATTTTCATTTTATGGCTGATGGATTGAAACGGGGATCCGTAATGATTGTTCATGATCTTAATAGCTTTCGAATTCTCAGAAAAGGTTGGGTTTGAGCGCAAGGGCGGCGCGTTTCTTCAAACTTTGAAACTACGCCGACATTATTATGACTCTTTTTTTATCAATTGTCATCTACTTTTTAACAATGTTGGCATATTTTTTGTTTTTTTACCTTTCGTCCGAAAAAAGAATTCTGCTACCTTTACAACTTCCGACTTTCCTAATAAAGTTAGGATGTTCAGCAAATTCGAAGCGCAGCAAAAAAAATGTCGGCAGTTAAAACGGTTTCGGAAACCAGCATTAACGGTTTAAAACTTCTTCATCGCGGCAAGGTCCGCGACGTTTACGAAATTGACGAGACGCGGATTCTACTGGTCGCGACGGACCGGATTTCGGCTTTCGACTGCGTAATGCCGACGCCGATTCCGCGCAAAGGTTCGATCCTGACGGCGCTTTCCGAATTCTGGTTCGGTTTTCTCGCCGAGCTGACCGGGCATCATCTGATCACCGCCGATTTCGCGGAAATGCCCGAAATCGTCCGCCGCCACGAAGAGCTCCGCGGGCGATCGATGCTGGTCAGAAAAACACGCGTTTTCCCGGTCGAATGCGTCGTTCGCGGTTATCTCGAAGGCTCCGGCTGGAAAGATTACCGGGCGACGGGTAAGATCTGCGGACACGAGCTCCCGGCCGGGCTCCGCCAGTGCGACAAACTGCCGGAACCGCTCTTCACGCCGGCGACCAAAGCCGCCGAGGGGCACGACGAAAATATCGGCGAAGCGGAATTCGCCGACATCGTCGGAGCCGAAACCGCCGACCGGCTGATTTCCCTTTCGCTGAACATCTACCGGGCGGCGAGCGAATACGCTTTGGACCGCGGCATCATCATCGCCGACACCAAGTTCGAATTCGGCCTCGATGAAAACGGCCGCATCCTGCTGATCGACGAAGTCCTGACCCCGGATTCGTCGCGGTTCTGGTCGGCCGCAAGCTATTCTCCCGGAAAGGCCCAGGCCTCGTTCGACAAACAGTTTTTGCGCGAGTACCTGGAAACTTTGAGCTGGAACAAACAACCCCCTGCCCCGGCTTTACCGAACGAAATCGTCGAGGCCACCACCGAGCGTTACCTGGCGGCTTATCGCTTATTGACTGGAAAAGAAATTTAGATGTCCGCGGTTTTCAGCCGGCCTCGCGCGCCGGGGCGGTTCTCCGGGAACCGCTCCGAAAACCGGAATCCGAAACTATGCAACTTAGACGGCAAATGGAACTTTTGATCGACGAAATGCTCGACGGGCGGATTATGCTCAACGAGGCCTTGTCGGAATTCGAAAAGCTTTATATTCAGAAGGCGCTCGCCCGCCACAGCGAACGTCTTTCGCAGACGGCCATCGCGCTCGGCATCCATCGCAACACCCTCTCCAAACGGGTCGCGACCTATCAGAATCTTTCCCGAACCACGAAACGCCTGATCCCGCGCCGGTCGAAATAGGTTTTGGCGGCCGCTCTCGCCGGGCTTTCAGACTTTAATTGCCCAGTTCTTCGGAAAGCCGTTCCCATTCTTCATAGAGCGCCTGAATCTGTTTTTCCTTTTTTCGAAACTGTTCGGTAAGCGTCTGTATTTTGGCGTGATCCGAGGCGATTTCCGGGAGGCTCATCCGGAAGGAAATATGCGCCAGCTCTTCTTCCGACTCGGGAATCTCGACTTCGATCTCGCCGATTCTTTTTTCGAGCCGCTGGCGCTGATTTTTACTCAAAGTCTCGGCCTTCGGTTTCGGGCCCTCGTCGCGAACATTCTCGCCGTTTCCGGGCACCGACGCTTCCCGCCCGGTCGATTTCTCCGAATCGACGGATCTGATTTTCCAATCGTGAAACTCGGTGTAATTTCCGTCGAAGACTTCGACCCCGCCCCCGGCATCGAAAGCCATAATCTGAGTTGCGATCCGGTCGAGAAAATAGCGGTCGTGGCTGACGGTGATGATCGTTCCCTGATAGGCGTCGAGCGCGGCCTCGAGCGCCTCGCGCGACGGTATGTCGAGATGGTTGGTCGGTTCGTCGAGCACGAGAACGTTTTTGTTGGAAAAGATCAGTTTCGCCAGCGCCAGCCGCCCTTTTTCGCCGCCCGAAAGCGATTTGACCGCTTTGAAGACGTCCTCGCCGGTAAACAGAAACCGCGCCAGAAACGACCGCAGCTCGCCGTTTTCGGCCGCCGGCGCGACGCGGCGCAGTTCCTGGATGACCTCGTTGCGCGGTTCGAGATCTTCGAGATTCTGCGCGTAATAGCCGATGTCGGTTTTCGTTCCCCAACTGATCCGGCCCGAGATTTCGCGCAGCTCGCCGAGGATCGTTTTGAGAAACGTCGTCTTGCCGGTGCCGTTCGCGCCGATCACGCCGAGCGCCTCGCCGCGCGTGAGCGTGAAATTGAGATTTTCGGCCAGAGTCTTCGAGCCGTAGCCGATCGCCAATTCCTCGACCGTCAGAATGTTCTGACCGGCGCGTTCGACTTTCTTCAAATTGAAATTGCCCTGCGGCCGGTCGGCCGCGACGGCGTCGAGCCGTTCGAGCCGTTCGAGCATATTCCGGCGCGATTTGGCCTGTTTGGTCTTCTGGCCCTCGAGATTGCGGCGAACGAATTCCTCGGTCTTGGCGATGAACGCCTGCTGGTTTTCGTATTCGCGCCGCTGCTGTTCGCGGCGCTCCTCGCGCTCGACGAGAAAAGCCGAATAATTTCCCTTGTAGGAAAAAGCGCGGCCGTTTTCGATCTCGACGATCCGGTTGGTCGTGCGGTCGAGAAAATAACGGTCGTGGCTGATGATGACGTAGGTCTTGTCGTAGTTCGCGAGAAAGTTTTCGAGCCATTCGACGGCCTGCACGTCGAGGTGGTTGGTCGGCTCGTCGAGCAGCAGCACGTCCGGCGCGGAAAGCAGCAGCCGCGCCATCCCGAGCCGGTTTTTCTGGCCGCCCGACAGCTTTTTCGTTTCGAGCGTCCAGTTATCTCTCGCAAAGCCGAGCCCGAGCAGGATCGCTTCGGCCCGGGCCGCGTAGGAAAAACCGTCCTCGTGCTCGAATTCGAGCTGGAGCTCGGCGTATCGTTCGAGCACCGCGTCGGACGCGTCGCGCGCCATCTCGATTTCGAGCCGGCGCATTTCCGCCTCGATGTCGTGAATCCGCTTGAAGGCCGAGAGCGCGGCCGTGTGAACGGTTTCGTTTTCCGAAAAATCGACGTGCTGCTGGAGCAGGCCGAGTTTGAGATTGTTGATCCGGATGACGTCGCCGGAATCGGCTGATTCCTCGCCGGTGACGAGCCGGAAAACGGTCGTTTTGCCCGCGCCGTTGCGGCCGACGAGCCCGATCTTTTCGTTCGGATTGACCTGAAAGGTCACGCCGCGCAGGATCTCGTGGCCGCTGTAGGATTTATAGATGTCGGAAAGTCTGAAAAGCATCTCGCCGGTTTTCCCAAAAAAGCAGCGAGCAACGAAAATTTCGTTACTCGCTGCCGTGTTATCGGATTTGCGATGCCGGATGTCGGATGTCGGATGTTCGGACATCCGGACAGGCCGGCCGATTTCGATGAATTACGGTTCAGAGAGTTTTTTTCCCGGGAACCGTAATCGATCCGAAACGGTATCGAACGCCGATTATTTGGTGTTCGATTTGGCCGTGTTCGCCGCCGGTTTGGTTTCCGGTTTGGCGGGCGCGTTGGCCGGTTTCGTGTTCGCGTTCGAATTGGCCGGCGCGTTGGCCGCCGTGTTGGCGTTCGTGTTGGCCGCCGGCGTTTCCGAGCTCGCCGGACGCGCGCCGCTCAGATCGTTCGGATTGTCGACGACCTTCTGCGCCAGGTTGTTGACGATCTTCGCCTCGTTCATCGCGATCGCCTGAAAGGACGCCGCGAGCAGCTGTTTGCGCGAATTGATCAGCTGGTTGGTGGCCGATTCACGAACGCCCGGACTTTCGAGCGTCGGAACCTCGTCGCGGTCGCTGCGTTCCTGCAGCTTGAGAATATAGAACTTGCCCTGAATCCGGGCCGGCACGATCTGACCGATCCTGGTCTGCGGGTTCATCAGACTCGCGACAACCTGTTCCGGAAAAGACTGCTTCATATCTTCCTCGGAGATGTAGCCGAGATCTCCGCCCTGAAAGCGGCTCTGATCCTCGCTCTTTTCGCGCGCCAGCTGCGTGAAGTCCGCTCCCGCATTAAGCTGCTTGATGATATCGTTGCCGGCGAGCACCGCCGATTGTTCGTCGACCGTCGTATCGCCCTCGCCGTTGTTGGCCGGGTCGATCACGATCGCCGCCAGCTTGACGCCCTTTTTCTTGACGAAGGCGTCCTTGTTGCTGTTGAAAAAGGCTTCGACCTCGCTGTCTTTCGGCGGCTCGACCTTGCCGGTCACGCTGTCGATGAGTTTTTTGATGGCGAGCGACTTCTTGATCGACTCGCGGGCCGAGGCTTCCGTCTGGCCGCTGTCCTTCATCAATTTGTCCCACTGCTCCTGCGACATATTGCTCTGCGTCCGGGTCTTGTTGTATTCGGCCGTCACTTCGTCGTCCGTCGGCACCGTGCCCGCTTTTTCGGCCTTCTGATACATCACCTCGTTCTGGATCAGCTGTTCGAGAATCTGCAGCCGGGCGGCGGCCAGTTCGAGCGGCGAGAGCTTCCCTTCCTGTCCCTGCGCCTGCTGTTTGAGCGCCCGCTCGACCTCTTCCATCTTGATCACTTTTCCGTTGACGGTCGCGGCGGCTTCGTTCGCATTCGGCTGGCTCGAGTTACTTCCGCCTCCGGAACCCGAGCAACCGCCCATCATCAATAAGGCGAACGCCAGCAAGGCCGCGCCCCAAATAGTAAAATTAGCTTTTCGCACTGTGGCTTTTACTCCTCTAAAATTAACAATCTTTATCATTGCTTGACTAAACCTAAAACTCTCTGTTATAAAATTAAATTTCGAGTTTTACAAAACTCTCGGTTTTATACCTCGTTATAATAAATTTTTTTTGGAGGCTTTTAATTTTATGGCAAAACGATGCGATGTCTGCGGCAAAGGGCCGCAATTCGGAAACAATGTTTCGCACGCGAACAACAAAACACGTCGTCGCTTTAATCCGAATCTGCAATCGATCCGCGTCCAGCTCCCTTCGGGTGGCAACGGTCGCAAGAAAGTTTGCACTCGCTGTATTAAATCCGGCAAAATTGTCAAAGCTGCGTAAATCTTTGAGATTTAACCCGTTAATTAGGTTGCCAAACGTGAAGTTTTTTTCGCGTTTGGCTTTTCTCTTTGCGGCCGTTTCGGGCTGAACGCCGGGAAAACGGCCGGCTTCGAACACTAGACGACCGCTACGCATTCGATCTCGACGCGCGCGTCGCGCGGCAAGCGGGCCGCCTGAACGGTCGCCCGCGCCGGCTTGTTCTCGCTGAAATATCTCGCGTAAACCTCGTTCATCGCCGCAAAATCCGCCATATCGGCCAGAAAAACCGTCGTTTTGACGACGTTGTTCAGACTCGAACCGGCGGCCTCCAACACCGCGCTCAGGTTTTTCAGAACCTGTTCGGTCTGTTCCGCCACATTATCCGAAACGAAATCGCCGGTCGCGGGATCGATCGGAATCTGTCCCGAACAAAAAACGAACCCGCCGGTTTTGACGGCTTGTGAATACGGGCCGATCGCGCCCGGCGCATTTTCGGTCGAAATTATCTCTTTCACGGTTTACCTTTCCCCTTTTTTCGTTTATCCAAACAAAACGCTGATTTTACCAGATGCGGGGCGAAAATCCAAATTAGAAACCGTGATTAGCGGCGGTTTGACTGATGAAATGCAAATTCAGGAGTTGACCCGTTCGACGTCGATCACGCCCGGCACCTGTTCGATCGAGCTGACGACCTTGTCGAGGTGTTTTTTGTCGAAGACCTCGACCGTCACCTCGATCAGACCGATGTCGTCCTTTGAGACGTTGGCCCGCGCGTCGCGGATGCCGGTTTTGATTTCGGCGATCGCGTTGGTGATGCCGGCGAGCATTCCGGTGCGGTTCTCGGTCGTCGCCAGCAGCCGGACGGACTGGATCTCTTCCTTTTCGGATTTCGCCCATTCGACATCGACGATGCGGTCGCGGTTGACCATCAGGGAACTGACGTTCTTGCAGTTTTTGTTGTGGACGACGATGCCCTTGCCGAGCGAGATGTAGCCGATGATCGGCTCGCCGCGCAGCGGATTGCAGCAGCGCGCGCGGGTCGTCAGCAGGTTGTCGACGCCCTTCACGATGATCGCGTCCTCGCCGAGCCCGATCAGGCGCTTGACGGCCTTGAAGCCGGACTGCAGAGTGGTTTCCTTTTTCTTTTCGGGATCGAGCTCGGCGAATTTCTCGGCCCCGAGGAATTTCCCGAGGACGTTGCGCGGCAGCGTTTTGCCGTAGCCGATCGAGGCCAGCAGATCTTCGCCGCGGCTGAGCCCGTATTCGTTGGCGATCCGTTTGAGCTCGTCTTCGTTGTTGAGCAGTTTTTTGGGCGAGATGCGGAATTTATCAGATTCCTTTTCGAGCAGCTTGCGCCCGAGCTCGATCGATTCGGCGCGCTGCTGTTCGGCGATCCAGTGCCGGATCCGGTTGCGCGCCTTGGCCGTCACGACGTGGTTCAGCCAATCGCGCGAGGGCTTCGAATTGGCGGTCGTCAGAATCTCGACGACGTCGCCGTTCTGGAGCTCGGTGCGGAGCGGCACGATCCGGCCGCCGATCTTCGCGCCCGTGCAGGTGTCGCCGACCTCGGAATGGATCGCGTAGGCGAAATCGATCGGCGTCGCGCCGCGCGGCAGCTGGATGACCTTGCCCATCGGCGTGAAGGCGTAGACGTCCTTCGGATACAGGTCGAGCTTTAAGGATTCGATAAAATCCTCGGAATCCTCGTTCGGATTGGTATTTTCGACAAGCGGCAGGAGCAGTTTTTCGACCGTTTTGCGGAGCTCGTCGAGATTCTCGTCGTCGTCCTTCTTACCGAGCTTGCTCTCCTTGTATTTCCAGTGGGCGGCGACGCCTTCTTCGGCGATATGGTGCATCTCCTCGGTGCGGATCTGAACCTCGAACGGCTGCCCGCCCTCGCCGATGACCGACGTATGAAGCGACTGGTACAGGTTGTCGCGCGGGATCGCGATCCAGTCCTTGAAACGCTCGGGGATCGGCGTCCAGATGTCGTGAATGACGCTCAGGGCGACGTAGGGCAGCTTTTTGTCGTTCGGCGTGATGATCCGGACGGCGATCAGGTCGTAAACCTGCCCGATCGAGATTTTCTGCTTTTTGAGCTTGCGCCAGAGCGAGTAAAGACGCTTGACGCGGCTCTGGATCTCGACGAACGGAACGTCGTTTTCCTCGAGCCTCGTTTTGATGGTTTCCTTGATTTTACCGAGAATCGCTTCGAGTTCCGGCCGGCGCGCCTCGACTTCTTTGGCAAGCCTTTTGTATTCCTGCGGATAGATGTTCTGAAACGACAGATCCTCGAGCTCGCTCCGAAATTTACCCATACCCAGCCGATGCGCGATCGGCGCATAGATGTCGAGCGTCTCCTGCGAAATGCGGGCCCGCTTTTCGGGTTTCAGAAACTGCATCGTCCGCATATTATGCAGGCGGTCGGCGAGCTTGATGAGCACCACGCGGACATCCGTGATCATCGCGAGCACCATTTTCCGGACGTTTTCGGCCTGCTGCTTTTCTTTCGACAGATTTGAGATATGGGCGATTTTGGTGAGGCCGTCGACGAGCCGGGCGATCTCGTCGCCGAAATACGAGCGCAGCATATCGAGTTCCACCAGCGTGTCCTCGACGACGTCGTGCAAAAGACCGGTGGAAACGCTGACCTCGTCGAGCCGCATATCCGCGAGGATATTGGCAACTTCAAGCGGGTGAACCAGATATGGCTCGCCGGACGCGCGTTTTTGGCCGCGGTGGTGCATCGCGGAAAAAAAATAGGCCCGCCGAATCAAATCGACATCGGCATTGGGTCGATTGTTCTCGACCTTTTCGATAATGTCCTCGATGCGAATCATATCTATAAACTATTTAACATTCCGGGAGGCAATTTGTTAAATAAAAAAGTGATGCTCAATCATAATTGTAATTGAGCATCACTTAACTTAAAAGTGTTTTTTGGAAAAACTACTTCTTATTGCTGTTCTTTTCTTCCTCGGCTTTCTTCCGGGCGTCTTTTTCAGCATCCATATTCTTTTCGACTTCGTTCAAACCGGTAAAGACGGAACGGGCCTCGTCGCCCTTCGACTTGAAAGAGGCTTTATCGGTTTCATTTTTGTCCATTTCGGCGATCCGCATTTTCTGATAGAGCAGGTTCGCTTTGTAGGACCAGGCCGAAGAGAAAATTTTCAGGAGCTCTTCCTTGGCGTCGATATCCGCGGGCGTCATCGATTTCAGGTTAAGATCCTTCATCTGTTTGACCTCCGGCGGTTCCATCGCGAGAGCTTTTTCGACGAGATCCAAACCGTCCTGAGCACAGCCTTTCAATTTATCGAAATCTTCCTGTTTTTCCGGCTTGTTGTACTGATAAACGTCCTTTCCGTCCTTTTTGACGGTTTTCTTGACCGGATCGTTATCGCTGATATCGTTGGCACAGGAATATTTGCGCGCGGCCAGCGAAGTGTAGGCCTCGGCCCGATAAGCGGGGTTCACTTTTTCGTTGCCCGCGCGTTCGGTGATTCTTTGCAGAGCCTCGTCCTTCCGATCGAGGACCTCCATCAAACTGGCCAGGGCCTTGAATGATCCCTGATCGTTGACGTCCCTTTGCAAGACTTTTTCATACGCCTGGACGGCCTGCTCGGCCAGATCGGTTCTTTTACGGTCAGAGATGAATTCGGAATGCAAAGTTCTGGCTAAAAACAACTGGGCGGTTTTACCTTCCATCGTTTCGCCGTTCGGATCGATGTCGACCGTTTTGCGGAACAGTTGTTCGGCAACCTGAAACTTCCGATCCTTGTAAGCGGTCGCGCCGTCAACCAAATTCTTTCGGGCAATGATCCGATTGTAATAGGAGCAGTTTGCTCCCGTTAAAATTGTAAATGCAATTAAAACGATTATACCTAAACGAGAAAATCTCATTTTTCGACTCCATTTAACGCCGGTCAGGGCGGAAATCAAACTCGATTCTCAATTTCCGCCGCTGCCGGTCACATTATTGTTCCAAATCATCAATCTGCAATCCGATGGGCTGCGCCCCGGCCATTTTTACGGCGTCGATGATTTTGACGACTTCGCCGTATTTGACGGACTTCGGCGCTTTGACAAAGACCGTTTTTTCGACCTCGTTCGAATTTTCACGCATCACGCCGCGGCTTTCCCGGTCTTTGAAGACTTCCGTTAATTTTCCGGTCAGCGGAGCGGTATCCGAAACGTCGCCGATGTCATCCTGATTCAATCTGAGCTTGCCCCCGTCTTTACTGATAAACACGATCAGGGTGTTCGGATTGGGTTTTAAAATGACGTTCTTGTCCTGCTCTTTCGGTTCGGCCGGCACTTTGGCCTCGAAACGACTCGGTTTCGAAGGCGTAATAACCATAAAGATGATCAAAAGCACCAGCAAAACGTCGATCAACGGGGTCACGTTGATGTTCGGTACTGCACCTGATGAACTGCCTGTTGACATTCCCATAGTTTTTTTACTCCCTAATTATTTATCTTGGTTTATTTACCGCCCTGAGACTGCGTTCCCTTCTTCCGGTCGGCGATCAAACCAATTTTGTCGATATCCTGTTTGCGAATCTGGTCGATGGCCTTGACTACCGTGCCGTATTCGACCTCGATCCCGCTTTTGATATACACGATACGCTTTTCAGGAGCTTTGTCTTTCATTAGGTTCTTGATTTTTTCCCCTAATTCTTCTAACGGAAACGGGTTTTTTCCTAAGTAAAAGTTGTTATTGTCGGGAATAGCGACAATAACCGCGTCTTCTTTGTTGATGTCCTGATCCTCATCGGGACTGTTCATTTCACGGGGCAAATTCACCGAAACTCCCTGCTGCAGAAGCGGTGTGACGATCATAAAGATGATCAATAACACCAACATCACATCCACCATCGGAGTTACGTTAATTTCCGAGTTGTATTCGTTGGTTCCCCCGACTGCCATTCCCATAGCTTAAATCTCCCTATCTAATAAAAATTAGATTTTCAAAAATTATCCGTTGAGCTGACGGGTTCTCTGTTTGATGAAATAGTCAACCAGTTCCGAGGCGGAGTTTTCCATTTCCACGCTGAAGCTCGTCACCTTGTTGGTAAAGTAGTTGAACAGCCACACCGCCGGAACCGCCACCGCGATACCGAAAGCCGTCGCGACGAGCGCTTCCGCGATCGCACCGCCGACCGCGCCGATACCGGCCGTCTGGTTGGTTCTGAGGGCCTGAAACGCGCCGATGATGCCGACGACCGTTCCGAACAGACCGACGAACGGCGCCGTCGAACCGACCGTTGCCAATCCGGCGAGACCACGTTTGAGCTCGGCCGTTTTGACCGCGATCGCCCGTTCCAAAGCGCGCTTCGAAGCTTCCATTTCGTCAGCCGAAATGTTGGCGTTGCCCTGATGAGCCTGGAACTCTTTAAGTCCCGAAGAGACGACCATCGCGAGGTGCGAATCCTTGTGCTTGTCGCTGATGCTGATCGCTTCGTCGATATTGCTGTTCTTGAGCGCCTGCGCGACTTTCGGCGCATACTGACGCGACTGCTGTTTGGCCTTGTTGTAGGTCAGCCAGCGTTCGATACCGACGGCGATCATATACACCGCTTCGATCAGCAGGGTAAAGATAACGACCCAACCCGGGATGGTCAAACTTTTGGCAATGTCGTAAATGCCGAAAGAAATAGCTTCGTTCTCCGCGAACATTAAAAAGAAGCCCATAAGGCTAACAAAAAAAGTCATGATTTTTCCTCCAAAGAAATCAAAAAAATTTTATGATTGCAAATTGCCGGCGGTGAGCCGGAAAGCCCCGCTCACCGCCAGTTTCTCCCGTTTAGGGAACAAAATTGTAAACGATCACACCCGTCACCTTCACGGCCTGACCGGAAAGCATCGTCGGCGAGAACTTCGACGAACGGGCGGCCTGCACGGCCGCGGCGCGCAGCAGCGGATGGCCGCTGACGGCCGTCGCCGAGATCACGCTTCCGCTTTCGTCGATCGTCACCTGAACGTTCACCGCGCCGCTCGCCCGGACGGCCCGCGCGGCCGGCGGATAGGGCGGCTTGACAAGATTCGTGGCCTTACCGTTGACGACGCCGCCGGAAATGATCTTCGGCGGAGGGGGCGGAGTTTTTTCAGGCGTTTTCGGGGTCGGAGTCTTGATGGCCAGGTCCTTATCCAGATCATCGTCGTTGCCTTTTCCGCCGCCGCCGTCGGTGGTAATCCCCTTCGGAGTCTCGTTATAAGTCTTGTTCGGGTCAAAACGGCCTTCGTTCTTTTCGCCGACGTCGTAATTGGAAGCTTCCGACTTCTTGAGCGGCGGAGCTTTCAGGGTTTCGCCGCGCGTATCTTTGGGCGGGGTCGTGGTCTCTTCCATCGTGGCGATCTTTTCGACGACGGTCGGTTTGTCGCTCGCGCTCGGTTTCGACTCCTGTTTTTCCGGCTCGGGTGCCGGCGGCGGCGCTTCTTCAGGCAGCGCGACCGGCGCGACGAGGCTCGAAATATCCAGATCGCCGGTGCCCATTCCGTATTCCTTGTGGAACAGGCTCCAGGTCCATCCGCCGAGAAGGACGGAAACCAGAACGACCAGCGTGCCTAAAATAAACTCGCTGCGTCGGGTGTTTTCTGCCGAATTATTTTTCGATTCAACTAATTGATCTAACATCTTATTTTATCTCCCTTTTTCCGGTGCCAGTTTTGGTCAAGGGTTACGAAATTTATTATTGCTTATATGATGATAACCATTAAATCCCAGTTGTAATCGTATAACCGCAGACGATTTCACCTGAAAACAACCACTGACTTGTTCTTCTTCTTACTGCAAATGCGGGACAGACGGAACTTTTGCCGGTCTTCCAGACAAAACCGCTGACAAATCCGCAACTGTACCTTCACAGAGACGACGGAAGCCTAGCAGCTAAAACTTTTAATTGACCAGCAACGATGGAAGTCTAAAATTTTACGCCGAGAAAGTCAAGATTAAGCAGGGCTTTTTTCGCAAATTTTCAAGAAATATGAATTTTTTTGTATCAAATCAAAACGGAAAGCGACAATCTCCATCTCAAAGATTTTATTATCACTTTCCGTCTCTCGATAAAATTATCTTGTGACCGGCCGGCGGGCCACCGAGCGGCGGGCCGCCGAGGCGAGCTTCTGCTCTTTGGGCAGTTCTTTTTCCTTCACCTTGGCCGAACCGATCTTGCCCTGCCACCAGATCGCGATCGGGCTCGCGATGGCGATCGTCGAATAGGTTCCGAGCGTCACGCCGACGAGCAGCGCCAGCGAGAAGCTCCGCAGAACCTCGCCGCCGAAGAGCACCAGCGAGAGCACCGAAAGCAGAACCAGACCGGCCGTGATGACCGTCCGCGAGAGCGTCTGGTTGATCGAGTCGTTGGTGATCTTAAAGAGCGAATCGTGACGGTTTTCGACCAGATTTTCGCGAATCCGGTCAAAGATCACGATCGAGTCGTTGACCGAAAATCCGACGATCGTGAGGATCGCCGCGATCACCGTCAGGTTGACTTCCCACTGAAACACCGAAAAGAACGCGAGCACCATAATGACGTCGTGGAACACGGCGATGACCGCGCCCGCGGCATAGGTCCAGTCATACCGGAACGCGATGTAGAAAAGAATGCCGGCCAGACCGAGCAGCGTCGCCGTGACGGCCTGGTTGCGGAGCTGCGAACCGGCGATCGCGCCGACCGAATCAGTCCCGATGATCTTGTACGCGGAATCCGGAGCGGAATCGAGCGTGCTTTGTCCCTCGGCTTCCTTACCGAACGCGTCGAGCGCGCTCTTGACGGTGTTGCGGCCGCGTTCGACCTGCGATTTCTGGGCCTGCTCCTGTTCGGCCGAAGACGACGGATTGTTCGGATCGGCGACGGCCGCCGGGCTTTCTTCGAGCGGGATCTTGATCAAAACCTCGTCGGTTTTATTGGTCGCCTGAATGACCGGATCGGCGACGCCGGCCTTGTTGAGCGCGCCGCGGATCTCATCGTCCGTCGGACGGTTTCGAAACTTCACCGTGACCACCGATCCGCCCTTGAAGTCGACGCCCAGATTGAAGGCGTCGGTCCCGCCCGGCGTAAACTGCCGGCCGATCGCCGAAACCAGCCCGGCCAGCATAATGAAAATCGAAATGCCGATGAAAATCTGACGTTTTCCCAGCCAGTCTATATGAACGTTATGAAATAAATTAAACATCTTTCAAGTTAGTCGAGAGTCGAGAGTCGAGAGCCGGGAGCCGCGAAAACCAGTTCGCGAATCCCGGCTCTCCGCTCGTTAAATACTGAGTTTTTCCTTGTTCGGATTGTAGGCCAGCTCCCATTTGAAGATCGTCCGCGAAACGAAGACGGCCGTAAACAGGTTGATCAGCAATCCGAGGATCAGGGTCACGGCAAAACCGCGAATCGGGCCCGAACCGTACATATACAGGATGACCGACGAGATGATCGTCGTGATATGCGTGTCGATGATCGTGATGAACGCGCGGTCGAAACCGAGGCTGATCGATTCCGGCACCGAAATGCCGAGCCGCAGTTCCTCACGGATCCGCTCGAAGATCAGCACGTTCGAATCGACCGNNCGATGCCGGGCAGCGTCAGCGTCGAATCGATCATCACGAGCGCGGCGACCGTCAGGATCATATTCAGGATCAAAGCCAGCACGGCGTTGATTCCCGAACCGCGGTAATAAAACAGCATAAAGACGATCACGAAGGCCAGTCCGCCGAGCGACGCCTCGATCCCGGCGCGAATCGAATCCGCTCCGAGGCTCGGGCCGACCGTGCGCTCTTCCTGATACTCGATCGAGGCCGGCAGCGAGCCGGATTTCAGCGTCAGCGCGAGATCCTCGGCCGACTGCTTGGTGAAACGGCCCTCGATCGTCCCGGTGTCGAAGATCTGTCCTTTGATGACCGGCGCGGATTTGACTTCGTCGTTCAAAACGACCGCCAGATATTTACCGATATTTTTTCCGGTCCAGTCGCCGAACGTCTGCGCGCCGGCCGGTTTGAGGAAAAACTCGATGTTGTAGTCGTTGCCGCCGCGCGTATATGTTTTCGCGTCGCGCAGCTCGCTGCCGTCAATAATTGCCGGATAATCGACGACCATCCATTTGTCGGGCTGGTTCGGTTTCGGCGCCGCACCCGGCGCCGCGTCGTCGCGCTCGTTGAGCTTAAAGACGCGTTTGTTGGGCGGAACGGTTCCGCCGAGCGACTGAATCGCGGCTTCCTTCGACGGGAAGCTGTACTGGCCCTCGGCGACCTTCATCAGATAAAGATGCGATTCCGATTTGATCAGATCCTTGACGCGCTGCGGGTCTTCGAGGCCCGGCATCTGCAGCAGGATCTGGCCCGTAGTCGGAGCGCCGACTCGTTGAAGGGTCGGTTCCTTGACGCCGAACGCGTTGATCCGGCTTTCGATGATCTTCAATGCCTGATCGACAGCCTGCGTTTTGAGCTGGTTCTGCGCCTGGGTCGGCAGCGACCACGTGATCGTGTTGCCGCTGACGCTCTCATTCCAGCCCGAGTTCTTAAAGTCGACCTTTTTATTGACCGCGTCGAGCACGGCCTGCGGGCTCGTCCCTTCGTTGACCGGCAGGTTGATCTGATAAGTGCCGTTCTGCGCCGTATGCGTCGGCTGGCCGACCGAAAACGGATTGCCGTTTTCGTCTTTGGCCTCCTTGGCGGCATTGAGAGCCGCGCTTTCGTTGTTTTCGGTGAGCTTTTGCAGGTAATCGTCCAGTTTGACGCGCATCAAAAGATGCGAGCCGCCCTTCAGATCGAGTCCGAGATGGATGTTGTCGGCGAGATTCTGCTTGATGCCCGACCAGGTAAAATCGTTCGAGGTCGGCATCCGGCGAGGCCCGAAAACGAGATAAATTCCGACCACCAAAATGACGACAATGATCGACGTTCTAATCCACAAAGTTGTGTTCTTCATTGCTTACTTTTACTTCCGTCGCTAAATCGGCGGCCGGCGGCCGGTCATTCCAAACAGAAATCCGTCCGCGGTCCACCGACTTTTGACAACTATTTTTTTTCTTCGGCTTTGCGGCCGATGACGGCGCTCTTGCCGACTTCCAGAAACGTCTTTTCCGCGCTCTGAATGATGAAACTCGTTTCCCTGATTTCCTTGATCTTACCGATGATCCCGCCGTTCGTGACGACCTCGTCGTTGATCTTCAGGTTGGAAATCATTTCCTGCAGCTGCTGCTGCTGCTTCTGCTGCGGCCGGATGACCAGAAAATAGAAAATCGCGAAAATGATCGCGAGCAGCGGAAGCATCGTGAAAAGGCTGCTTCCGCCGCCGCCGTTATCCTGGAAAAATAATAGAAATATACTCATTTGTTTTTATTGCAGAAAAGAAAAATACAATCATATACAATTGACACACGGTTTATCAAACGTCTGCCTGCGCATTCTCCTGCAATTTTTCGAGAAACTCTTTTCTGAAAAGGCCGAATTCGCCAAGTTTGATAGAATCTCGCACCTTGCGCATCAAGTCAAGGAAGAACGCGAGATTATGATGAGAAATTAATATCGCCGCGAGCATCTCGCCGGTCTGGTAGAGATGCCGCAGATAGGCCTTCGAGTAGCGGCGGCACACCGAGCACGGGCATTCGGCGTCGAGCGGTTCGGGATCGCGGGCGAATTTCGCGTTCCGGATGTTGAGCCGGCCGCGCGCGGTAAAGGCGCTCCCGGTCCGGCCGTTGCGCGTCGGCATCACACAGTCGAACATATCGACGCCGCGGTAGACCGCCTCGATCAGGTCCTCGGGCGTACCGACGCCCATCAGGTAGCGCGGCGCGTCGGCCGGCATCTGCGGCGCGAGAAATTCGAGCACCTCGTACATCACCGGCTTTTCCTCGCCGACGCTCAAGCCGCCGATCGCGTAGCCGTCGAAGCCGACCGCCGTCGTCAGGTCGAGGCTCTCGCGCCGCAGCGGCAGATGGCCCGCGCCCTGGACGATGCCGAAGAGCGCCTGCCGCCCGCTCAAATCGGGCGCTTCCAGAAATCCGGTGTCCGCGCCCTCGTCCTGGAGTTGATTAAACCGGTCCTTCGAACGCTGCGCCCAGCGCGCCGTCATCTGAAGGCTTTTGCGGGTCTGCTCGAAGCCGGCGTCGCCGGGCGGGCATTCGTCGAAGACCATCACGATCTCCGACCCGAGCGCGGCCTGCATCTCCATCGAGATTTCCGGCGAGAGAAACTTTTTACTGCCGTCGATGTGCGAGCGAAACTCGACGCCGTCCTCGGTCAGCTTGCGCAGATCGGTCAGACTGAAGACCTGAAAGCCGCCCGAATCCGTGAGCAGCGAGCGGCTCCACGTCGAAAAACGGTGCAGACCGCCCATTTCGCGGATGATCTCCGCGCCCGGCCGCAGAAAAAGATGATAGGTGTTGCCGAGAATGATCCGCGCGTCGAGCTCCGTTTCGAGCCATTCGTAACGGACGCCCTTGACCGTGCCCTGCGTGCCGACCGGCATAAAGACCGGCGTTTCGATCACCGAACGCCGCGTCCGCAACTGCCCGGCGCGCGCCTCGCCCTCGCGGGCGATCACTTTCCAATCGATCGGTTTCATTGATGAATCGAGTCCTGAGTCCTGAGTCTTAAGTCTTGAGTCGGACCATTGCCGACCGGACCTTCCGCCAAACTCGTATAATAATAAATCTGAAGCCCCGGCCGCCGGACAAATCCGAAATCCGAATTCCGAAATCCGAAATCGCCCTCATTTTCGCTTGCCGATCAGCGACCAGATGTTCGCCGCGCCGACAGCGGTTTCCGAGATGATCTTGCCGTTTTCATTGATCAAAACCGCCGACGGCGTGCCGAACATCCCGAGTTTTTCGGCCGTCCGGTAGCCCTTGTCGAGCACGATCGGCGACTGCAGCCCGATTTCCCGGTGCTCCTCGACGTCGCCGTCCGAAAACACGAGCAGGTTCGGTTCGTCCATTCCCTTCTGGCGGTCCCATTCCTGCAGGTCGCGGATCATATTCAGGCAGTGCGGGCAGGTCGTGCTCCAGAACGTGACGAGCGTTTTCCGGCCTTTCAGAAAGTCGGCCGTGATCTCGCGGCCGTGAACGTCTTTGAGCGCGAACTCGGGCACTTCCTGACCGATCTTGACCTGTTCGCCGTTGGCGATGAAGACGGTCCGCCGGGTGAAATCGATCGCCTTGACCTTCGCGACGAGATCGCGGATCGCGACGTCGCCGACCGCCGGATGACTGGCGACGACGCCGTCGGCGTTGACGAAGATCGCGGTCGGCGTCCAGCGCGCGTGAAAGAGCGCGGCGATCTCCTTGTCTTCCTGCAGCAGGACGTTCGGCAGACCGTCGCCGAATTTTTCGCGGTTGGCTTCGCTCGTGCCGCTCGAAAGGAAGACGAACTCGACGTTTTCGCCGAGATCCCGGCGCCATTCCTCGATTTCCGGCAGCAGCGACTGGCACGGCAGACAGCCCGGGCTGACGTAAAAGAACAAAAGCGGCTTCGCGCGCGCCAGCAGATGTTCGAAGGCGACGATTCGGCCGTCGAGACCGGGCAGCTCGAAATCCGGCGCGACCGCCCCGATCGGCAGGCTGTCGGTGATGTTGCCGGCTTCCTCGCGCTTTACCTCCCGGCCGTCCTCGTGCATCACGATCTCGAGCACCTCGATCCGCCGCATAATCTGCGACTGCTGTTCGGAGATCTTTTTGAGATAGAAAACGACCGCCCCGAGCAGGCCGATGATCGCGAGCCCGAGAAAGAGCTGAACGGTCGTCTGATCGTCGAGCCCGACGAGGCTCAGCCCCGGCCGGCCGTAACCCTGCCCGACCGCGAACAGCGCCAGCAAAGCGAAGACGACGTTGCGGATCAGGCTCTTGGTCGACACCGGCTCCGAATGGATCGCGCCGAAACAATGACAGTCGGGCGCGTTGCCCTGCGCCATCTGCCAGATCATCCCGCCGATAAAGACGGCGAGCAGCAGCAGCGCGCCGAGCGCGCCGAACCAGGCGGTCGTCGCCGGCAGCAGCAACAGCGCGACGAGCAGCTCGACCGCGGGCAGCAAATAGGCGAACGGCTTCGCCAGATCGTTCGGCACGCCGAACTCGCGCGCGGCCCGCTCGGCGCCTTCCGGGTCGAGCAGCTTCCCGATCCCGGCGAGCGCGAAAACCCCGAACAGAAAAATTCTAACCAGCAGCAAAATCACTTCCATCGTTTGTTAATCTTTCTTATTCTTCGATTTATGCCGTTCCTTGAGACGCACCGGCGTGGCGAAAAAGTCGAACTCCTCGCGCAAACGGTTCTCGATATAGCGCAGATACGAAAAATGGAGCCCCGCGTTCGAGCCGCCCGAAGTGAATAAAATAAACAGCGGCGGCCGCGTGCCGCCCTGCGTGATGAACTGCACCTTGAGCCGCGAAAAGCCGCCCTTGACCGGCGCCGGCGCGGTGCCGCCCTTCGGCTGCGAGACGTTGTCCTCGAAAAAGCGGTTGAGCTTCGACGTCTGGATCCGCAGATTACGGGCGGCCGCGGCCTTGACGACGAGCGGCAGAATGTTCGTCACGCGCTGGCCCGTCAGCGCCGAGATCGTGACCATCGGCGCCCAGTCCAAAAACTTCATCTTCTGGCGCAGATCGTCCTCGAAGCGGTAGATCGTGTTGGTCTCCTTGCCCTCGAGCGCGTCCCACTTATTGACGACGAGGATCACCGAGCACCCGGCCTCGACCGCGTAGCCGGCGATGTTGGCGTCGAGGTTCGTGACGCCCTCGACGGCGTCGATCACCATCAGCGCGACGTCGGCGCGTTCGAGCGACTTGCGCGCCATAATCACCGAGAGCTTCTCGGCCATCTCCGTCGTTTTCCCTTTGCGGCGGATGCCGGCCGTGTCGATCAGCAGGAATTTCTGTTCGTCGACCGTCAGATGCGTGTCGATCGCGTCGCGCGTCGTGCCGGCGATCGGCGAGACGATGACCCGTTCCTCGCCGAGAATCTGGTTGAGCAGCGACGACTTGCCGACGTTCGGCCGGCCGATGATCGCGAGCTTGATCTCGTCGGACGGCTCTTCCTCGGTCTCTTCCTCGAAAATCAGGACGTCGAAGACGTGGTCGAGCAGATCGCCGACGCCGTGGCCGTGCTCGGCCGAAACCGGCGTCAGCTCGAAGCCGAACTGGTAAAACTCGCCGGCTTCTTCCTCGACCTTGCGCGATTCGGACTTGTTGGCGGCGATGAACACGGGTTTCCCGATGTTTCTGAGATAAACGCCGATCTCCTCGTCGAGCGGCGTGACGCCGGCGCGGGCGTCGACGACCCAGATGATCGCCTCGGCTTTCGAGATCGCGAACGACGCCTGTTTGAAGATGTTCGCCGGGATGATCGCCTCGTCGTCGGGCACGATGCCGCCCGTGTCGACGAGCTCGAACGTGCGCGCCTTCCACTCGACCTCGCCGTAGATGCGGTCGCGCGTGATGCCCGGCTCGTCGCCGACGATCGACTTGCGCGTCCCCGTCAGGCGATTGAACAACGTCGATTTGCCGACGTTCGGCCGGCCGATGATGGCAACTAAAGGTAGATTCATAAATTCAAATGTAAGATTCTACCAAAAAAATTATATAATTGCCGAAACTATGAAATTCGAAACCGCCAAAGCCATCGAAATTCTCCACCGGACGCCGCTCGTCCTGCACGCGCTGCTCGGCTTTCTCTCGGACGAATGGACCGAGAGCCGCGAGAATCCGGACGACTGGGAGCCGTTCGACATCGTCGGCCATCTGATCGAGGGCGAGCAGAACGACTGGATCGCGCGCGCCGAGCTGATTCTGGCGCAGGGCCCGGATCGAACCTTCGAGCCCTTCGACCGGCTGGCGCAGTTCGAGAACTCGAAAAACAAAACGCTCGACGAGCTGCTCGACACCTTCGCCGAGCTGCGTCAAAAAAATCTCGAAACGCTCGGCGCGTGGAACCTGACCGAGGAACAGCTCGACCTCAAAGCCGCCCACCCGGCGCTCGGCGAGGTCACGCTCCGCCAGCTGCTCTCGACCTGGGTCGTTCACGACCTGACGCACCTGCGCCAGCTCGCCGTCGTCCTCGCCCGCAAATACGCGCCGAACGTCGGCCCGTGGAAAGAGTATCTATCGATCCTGAAACAATAAAATAAGTTCGTGTAGTTCGGGAAGTTCGGGAAGTTGGGGATGTTCGAGAACCCCATTCATTCCTGAACAAACAAAAAAAGTCCGGGAAGAAACAACTTTCTTCCCGGACTTCCCCAACTTCCCAAACTTCCCGAACTTCCTAAACTTCCCTGACTTCCAAAACTCTTAGAAGAGGACGACGTCGAGGATCTCGCCGATGATCGAGCCGAGGATCGAATAGCGGCCGTTGTTGTAGCTGCCGTAGCGGTAGCGGCTGTAATAGCCGTCCTCGTAGCCGCGGCGGAAGCCCTCGCGGAAGTAGTACTGATACTCGTCGAGCCCGACGTAATAGCTGTCGTAGCCGTAGGACGCGTCCTCGTAGCCGAACGAAGCCTGGTAGTCGTAGTCCCAGCCGTCCTCGCGGTCGGCCTGACCGGCGCGGAAGCCTTCGGCGTAACCGTTGTTGACCGCGTCGCGCAGCATCTGGGCGCCGTACTGGCTCGTGTAGTAGTAGTTGCCGCCCCGGTAGTAACGATAATTATAGATCATATTATCGTAGTAACGGGCCTGCCGGAGCCGTTCCTGGTCGCGGCGGAGCTGTTCGAGATAGCGCTGCTGGTAGCGCAGCTGATACATCCGGCGCTGCCGTTCGAGCTCGCGGCGGCGCTGTTCTTCCCACCGCTGCTGGTTGCGCCACTGATTCTGGTAGTTGTTCCAGCGTTCGCGCTGCATCTTTTCCTGCTGCTCGCGATTGTACTGCTGATACTGCCGGTTCCGCATATCGTCGATGCCCCGGCGCGGCGTCGAATCGTTGTTGTTGCGGCGGTCCCAGTTGCCGTTGTTGCGGTCACGGTCGCCGTTGTTCCGATCCTGCTCCTGACGCCGTCTCATTTCGTCGATCCGGCGCTGCTCTTCCGCGCGGCGCTGGTTGTCGCGCTGCTGGTTCTGCCAGTCGCGGTTCCGCTGGTCGTCGCGCTGCCGGCGCTGCCATTCTTCCTGCTGACGGCGGGCCTCATCCTGCTTGCGGCGGTTTTCCTCGTCGCGTTGCTGGTTCTGGCGGCGCGCCTCGTCCTGCCGGCGCTGCTGCTCCTGCTGCTGACGCCACTGGTCCTGCTGGCGGCGCTGTTCGTCCTGCTGCTGGCGGCGCTGCTGATCCTGCTGACGCCGGGCTTCTTCCTGCTGCTGACGCTGCTGGTCCTGCTGGCGGCGGGCTTCTTCCTGCTGCCGCTGTTCGTTGCGGCGCTGGTCGTCGCGCTGCTGGTTCTGCCAGCCGCGGTTCTGATCCTGCGACTGGTCCTGTTTGTTTTCCTGACGCTGCTCGTCGCGGCGGTCACGGTTGCGCTGGGCGTTCGCGACGTCGGCCGCGCCGAACACCAGGAGGCCGCCGGCCATCAGCGAGAGCGCGGTTTTTTTGAAATATTTCGATTGCATATTAACCCCCAAATATCTTCTCCGAAGAACTCGGATTTGTTTCCTGACAGGTAAAATTGCAATCGTCGTGCCATTATCGAAAGAGTAATAAATACGAGGTTTTAGGCCCGCGGCTATACGATTTCGGTAATCCGCTCCAATAGGTGTAGACCTTATCGGATAGCGCGAACGCGGGGCGTCCTACTGGAATTCGTACGAAATCCGCACATCGAGCGCGCCGTTCGCGATCTCGTGGCGGATGCCCGTCGCCTTCATTCTGAGCGTGCCGGAGTTCTGGATCGGGACGACGAACGAGACGCGGTCGAGCGACAGGATCTGGATCGGGTTGATCCGGCGGTCGATCGACGACTGGACCATCCGCGCGAGCAGCTGACTGCCGATCCCGCCGGTCCCGCTGAGGTTGACCGAAAGCACGCGCGCCCGCCCGACGAGCGCCTGTTTCTGCGCGTCGAAGTCGAGGTCGATGATCGTTTCGGCATAGCCCGCGAAATCGACGCAGCCGATCAGCGGCGGGTTATAGCTGCCGGTAAAAGCGATCGGCGCGTAAATTTTGCCGTCGCGAAAACGGACCGCGGTCCGCGTGCCGTCGATCTCGCGCTGGAGGCGGATCGACTCGTTGCAGCGGGCCGACTGCGGCTGATCTTTGGTCTTGGGACTTCGGTCTTTATCCGTATCGGGCGCGAGGGCGTTCGGCGACGGCGCGGACGGTTTCGCGTCCGTCTGCGAGAGCGGAAATTCCGGCGGGTTCGGGTTCTTAAACAGCGCGTCGAGCAGCGCGTCGAAAAACGGCTCGTCGAGCCGGATCGAGACCTCGGCCGTCTGCGCCCGCGCCAGCGACCCGAACAGCAGCACCGTCAACAGTAAAACCGGAAGCTTTTTCATCATTTATCCCTCGCGAACGAAAAATTTGCGGACAGAAAGACTTTACAGCGATATAGAGACAAACGGCAAGACCCGCGTTGTCCGAAAAACGCCGCCCGCTCTTTTTCCAAAGTCAAACGGTTACGTGTCAACACCTCACGGTTACGTGTCAACACCTCACGGTTACGTTTCAACATCTCACGGTTGCGTGTCAACACATCACGGTCGCGTGTCAACATCGTCGGATCGCTTGTCAACATCTCACGGTTACGTTTCAACATCGTCGGATCGCGTTTCAACAGGTCACGGCTGCGTGTCAACACGTCACGGTCGCGTTTCAACATCATACGGTTCGATTTCAACATCATACGGTTCGATTTCAACGGGACTGTAAAAGTAATTGTGTAATTGAAGGGAAAAAGCGGCGCAGCCACGCGAGGTCAGTAGCGTCGGCGGC
>JAFDVJ010000062.1:6786-22575 GCA_018269075.1 Acidobacteriota bacterium | reverse complement strand
TTTAGACCGCTCAGTAATGAAAAAATATACCAAATTTCACGGCTTTCACGAAAAAAAATTTTGATTTTTTTTCGTTCGGCGTGAGCGGATTCGTTTCGTTTTTCCGATTTACTAATTGAATGCGATCTTCCGGATTTTCCGGAAAAGCCGGTTTAAGGGAAAAAATCTTCGCTTTTCGCGAAAGAAAGTTTCATTTTTACCGGCCCGAAGGCAGCGGCGGTTCGATCTCGGGCAAGAACGGACAGGCGTAATACCAGGGAAAAATCTGCCCCGGGCCGGTAAAACTGCTCCGGAAAATCCGACAAGGTCGATTTTGTTTAGTCAGAAGGGTCCAAATCTTCGGAACAGGCTACCCCAAAGAGCCCCCGAAAAAGCGGAAAACGGTTTTTCAACAAACCGCTTTCCGCTTTTCCGTTCTGTCGTTCCGGAGTGACCGAACTGAATGACCGGCGTTATTTCGCCTTGCCCTGATTGGCGACGGCTTCCTGCGCGGCTTTGACGGAATCCTGATCGCCGAGATAGTAGCTGCGGATCGGTTTCAGGTCCGCGTCGAGCTCGTAGACGAGCGGAATGCCGGTCGGGATGTTGCGGCTGACGATGTCCTCGTCCGAAATCGAATCGAGATATTTGACGAGCGCCCGCAGGCTGTTGCCGTGAGCGGCGATGATGATCCGGCGGCCGGCGCGGATCTTCGGCGCGATCGCCTCCTCGTAAAACGGCACGACCCGCTCGACCGTCTGTTTGAGCGCCTCGGCCTTCGGAAACTCTCCCGGCGCGAGTCCCGCGTAGCGCGGATCGCCGCCGAGCCAGCGCTCGTCGTTTTCTTCGAGCGGCGGCGGCGGAACGTCGTAGCTGCGCCGCCAGATCAGCACCTGCTCGTCGCCGTACTCGGCCGCCGTCTCGGCCTTGTTGAGCCCCTGCAGCCCGCCGTAGTGTCGTTCGTTGAGCCGCCACGACTTGGTTTCGGGAATCCACATCTGGTCCATTTCCTCGAGCACGATCCAGAGCGTTTTGATGGCCCGTTTGAGAACCGACGTGAAGGCCTCGTCGAAAACGTAGCCCTCGGCCTTGAGAAGCAGCCCGGCGGCGTGCGCCTCGGTCAGGCCCTTGTCGGAAAGATCGACGTCCTTCCAGCCCGTAAAACGGTTTTCCTTGTTCCATTCGCTTTCGCCGTGTCTGATCAAAACTAGTTTATACATATTTTTCGGTGTTCGATTTCAAAATTCAGGGTTTCGAAAAAAATAAGTTTTAGTTTAGTCGAGCGCGGGTCAATTGTTAAGTTTCGCGAATGTAATATTTCCTAACTTGATAAATAAAACGGTTTTGAATTGATGACCGGGCTTTGATAATCACGGCCGCTTGACGAACCGCCGAAATTGTTCAATAAAGAATCTGAGGGATGGATTTATGGCTGATCGATTGATCGCGGAATTAACCAGAATGCTCGGCCCGGGCGCCGTTCTCGCCGACCCGGACGAGCTGCTCGTCTACGAATGCGACGGCCTGCCGCAGCATAAATTCCGGCCGCGGGCGGTCGTCTTCCCGACCTCGACCGAGGAGGTCGCGGCCGTCGTCCGGCGGCTCGCGGCCGACGGCGTGCCGTTCACCGCCCGCGGCGCGGGCACCGGACTTTCGGGCGGCGCGCTCGCGCTCGGCGAGAGCGTGATCATCGAATTCGCCCGGATGCGCCAAATTCTCCGGATCGATCCTGAAACGCGGACGGCCGTCGTCCAGACCGGGCTCATCAACCTCAATCTCTCGAAGGCCGCCGCCGCCCACGGGCTTTACTACGCGCCTGACCCGTCGAGCCAGCCGACCTGCACGATCGGCGGCAATCTGGCCGAAAACGCCGGCGGCAGCCATTGTCTCAAATACGGCGTGACGGTCGATCACGTGATCGGCGCGCGGGTCGTCCTCGCCGACGGCGAAATCGTCGATCTCGGAACCGGGACGACGACGCCGGGCTACGATCTGATCGGACTTTTCGTCGGCTCCGAGGGGACGTTCGGGATCGCGACCGAAGCGACGCTCCGGCTGCTGCCCGTGCCGCCCGCCGTCCGGACGCTGCTCGCCGATTTTCTCGACGTCAACGACGCGAGCCGCGCCGTCTCCGCGATCATCGCCGCCGGGCTCGTGCCGGCCGCGCTCGAGATGATGGACGGCGCGATGATCCGCGCGGTCGAGGCGAGCGTTTACGCGGCCGGCCTGCCGACCGACGCCGGCGCGGCGCTGATCATCGAGCTCGACGGGCTCGAAGCCGGGCTCGATTCCGAAATGCGAAAGGCCCGCGAAATCTGCCTCGCCCACGGCGCGCGCGAGGTCCGGCGGGCCGGCGACGAAAAGGAGCGCCAGAAAATCTGGAAGGCGCGCAAGGGCGCGTTCGGGGCGGTCGGCCGGATCAGCCCCGACGTGATGATCCAGGACGCGGTCGTGCCGCGCTCGAAGCTGCCGGCGGTGCTCGCCGAGACCTACCGGATCGCCGACCGTTACCGTTTGCCGCTCGCCAACGTCTTTCACGCGGGCGACGGCAATCTCCACCCGCTGATCTCCTTCAATTCGCGCGATCCGGACGAGGTCGCGCGGATCAAGGAGGCGGGCCGCGAGATTATGGAGACCTGCGTCCGCGCCGGCGGCACGATCACCGGCGAACACGGCGTCGGGCTCGACAAGATGAACTATCTGCCGCTGATCTTTTCCGACGACGAAATGGCGGCGATGCTCGGCGTGCGCGCGGCCTTCGACCCGCGCGGTCTCTGCAATCCGGGCAAGATCATTCCCGTCCGGCGCGGCTGCGGCGAAAAACGCGCGATCGCATTGCCGGAAAAGGAAACGCTTGTCGACACGCCCGCGCCGTCGTTCACGGAAATGATCCCGCCGGTCATACTCAAATCCGCGCCCTCGGGCTTCGACCCGGAAAAGGCCCGCGCGGCGGTCGCCGCGATCGTCGGCGACGAAAACGTCGAAACCGAACCGTTTCCGGCGCCGCTCGCCGCCTTTCCGGCGTCGGTCGAAGAAGCGGCCGAGCTCGTCCGGCTCGCCCAAAAACAAAACTGGGCGGTCGTGCCGGCCGGCGCGGGCGGCTGGCTTGACGCCGGCAATCCCGTGAAAACGCCGTTTCTGGCGATCTCGACGCGGCGGCTCGACCGTTTGATCGACCACGAACCGGCCGATCTCGTGGTCACGGCCGAGGCCGGAATGACGCTCGGCGCTTTGAACGACGGTTTGAAATCGCAGTGGCTGCCGGTCGATCCGCCGGGCGGCCGGACGGCGACGCTCGGCGGGATCGTCGCGACCGGACTTTCCGGGCCGCAAGGGTTCGGCTACGGCGCGCCGCGTCATCACGTGATCGGGATGCGCGTCGTGCTCGCCGACGGGCGGATCGTCCGGGCCGGCGGCCGGGTCGTCAAGAACGTCGCCGGCTACGATCTGTGCAAACTGTTCACCGGCAGCTACGGGACGCTCGGCCTGATCGCCGAGCTGACCTTCAAGCTCCGGCCGCGGCCCGAAACCGAGACAACCGTCGCCGTCCGCGCGGCCGGCTTGGCGCCGCTTCTCGACGCGGCGCGGGCGGTTCTCAATTCGGAGCTGCTGCCGGCGGCCGTCGAGCTTTTTTCGCCCGGCCATTCGCTGCCGGACGAGCTCGAAACGGATGCCGGCGAACACGTCCTGCTGATCCGTTTCGCCGGCGCGGCCGAAACCGTCGCCTATCAGGTCGAACGGTCGCTCGCGATCGCCGGCGCGCTCAAAACTTTGCTGATCGACGACGACCGGCTGATCTGGTCGCGGCCGGAGCCCGCCGATGAGCCGCTCGTCTGGCGGGTCGAACTGCCGCGAACGCGCGTCGGCGAATATCTCGAATTTATCGCCGCCGGAACGAACCGGCCGCGCTGGCGGGCCGGTCTCGGCGACGGCCGCCTGCGCTTCGACGAAGCCGTCTCGGACATCGACGATCCGATCGCGGCGCTCGGCAAACGCCGCGATCGGGCGGTCGAAGCGGGCGGCTGTCTGGTGCTCGAACACGCGCCGGCGGCGATCCGTGAAAAGTTCGACGCCTGGGGCGACGCCGGCGGCGGCGCGGAAATTATGCGGCGGATCAAGGCCCGGCTCGACGCCGAAAACCGTTTCGGCCCGGGCCGTTTCGCGGCCGGCATCTGATCGGTTAAACAATTTTGACGGCAAGAATAAAATGAAGAAAGACGATTCGCCAAATCAAGGTTTGCTGGCCGCGCAGGACGACAAGATTCTGGCCTGCGTCCACTGCGGCCTGTGTCTCGAAGCCTGCCCGACGTATCTCGCCACCGGCGACGAAAACGACAGCCCGCGCGGGCGCGTCTACCTGATGCGCGCGGTCGACGAGGGCCGGCTCGACCTGCTTTCCCCGACCTTCGAAAATCATCTCAACCGGTGTCTCGGCTGCCGCGCCTGCGAGCAGGTCTGCCCGTCGGGCGTCGAATACGGCCACCTGCTCGAAGCCGGCCGCGCCGAATTATGGACGAAAAAGGAACGGCGCGGGCCGGTCGGTTTCTTATTGAAGACGGTTCTTCGGCGGATTTGGATTTTTCCCGGCCGCCTGCGGTTTTTGTTCGCTCTCGGCCGCGTCTTCCGCGATTCGAAGCTGCCCGCGCTGATCCTCAAAACCGGGCTTTTGCAGCGGCTTTCGCCGCGGCTCGGCTTCGGGCTCGCGCTCCTCGAATGCTCAGGCCCGCGACGCCCGAAAACGGCTCCCGCCGCGAAGGCCCAAACCAGTCCGGAACCGGTCGAAGAAAACCCGAAACAGCCGGCGCTGATCTTCAGGGGCTGCGTGATGGAAGGGCTTTTCGGGCGGATCAACGACGCGACCGCGCGCGTGCTGGCGGTCAACGGGTTCGCGGCCGAAATTCCCGCCGATCAGGTCTGCTGCGGCGCGCTCCACGCGCATTCCGGCGATCTCGAATCGGCGCGAAATCTGGCCCGCCGCAACATCGAGGCCTTCGGCGACGGCGCCGCGCCGATCGTCACGAACGCCGGCGGCTGCGGCGCGATGCTCTGCGAATACGGCCATCTGCTCGCCGACGACGCGGAATTCGCCGCCCGCGCCAAAGCCTTCAGCGCCCGCGTCCGCGACGTCGGGCAGGCGCTCGCGCAAACCGGCCGCCCGAAAAAAGGCGCGCCCTCGGAAACGCGCGTGACCTGCGACGTTTCCTGTCATCTTCAAAACGGTCAGCACGCCGGCGAGGATTCGCTCGCGATGCTGCGGGCGGCGGGCGTCGATTTCGTCCCGCTCAACGGGGCCGACGTCTGCTGCGGCGGCGCGGGCATCTACAACCTGCTCGAACCGGAGCTGTCGGCGCAAATTTTGGGCGAAAAGCTCGAAAACATCAAAAAGACCGGCGTCGGAGTGCTCGCGACCGGCAATCCGGGCTGTCACCTGCAGATCGCCGCCGGGATGAAACAGCTCGAAAAAACCGATCTCGAGGTCTGTCACCCGGTCGAACTGCTCGACGAATCCTACCGCCGCGCCGGCTACTATTCCGAAAACGAATGATTTGGACAGAGTTGTTCGGCACGGCAATTGACCGGGCCGGCGATTCGTTCGGGAACCGCGTTTTCGATTTAATCGGAACCGGCAGCACCGCGAAGAGCCTGTTTTGATCCACCAAAAACACCAAAAACACTAAATTTCTTTCGTGTCTTTTTAGTGTTTTTAGTGTCTTTCGTGGATCAAAACCAACCGCTCGCCGGCCGGTCTTTTCATTTACCGGCAAATTTGGCGGCGGTTTGTCGCAAAAATCATTAAAACTGCGGTTGAGCAATGATCGTGCCGAACAGTTCTGTGATTTGGATATTTTTTTTCGGCGCGAACGGCCTCAAATTTCATCGTCGGCCGCCAGCAATTTCTGCGCTTCGCCGACGAGATAGAGCGAGCCGGTGACGCAGATCAGGCCGTCGGCCGGCGTCAGCCTGCGGGCAAGCGCCAAAGCCGCGGCGACCGTTTCGGCGACCCGAACCCGCTCGCGGTCCAGTCCTTCCGGCAGCCGATTTATCAATTCGGCGGCCGGCATCGAACGCGGATTGGCGGCCGCCGTCAGGACGATCGTTTCGGCTCTCGGGAACAGCTCGGCCGTGATTTCGGTTAGATCCTTGTCGCGCATCGACCCGAAAACGAGCGTCAGCGGCCGGTCGACGAACTCGTCGAGATAGGCCCGCAGGGCGCGCGCGCCGCCCGCGTTGTGCGCGCCGTCGAACAGCATTCCCCGAAAATATTCGAGCCGCCCGCGATGCCGCGCGGTTTCAAGGCCCGTCAAAATCGCCTGTTTTTTGATTTCAAAGCCCGCGTCGCGCAAAAGCTCGGCGAGATTGACGGCGACCTTCGCGTTGACGATCTGATGACGGCCCGGAAGGCCGGGAACGACGCCGCCGTAATGATCGCTGCGGGTCGCGAAACCGACCGCGATCAGCCCTTCGCCCGTCTTTTCGAATTCGTATTCGTGACCGACCGGCACCGGCTCGACCTTCAGCTCGCGGCATCTGCCGGCAATCACCGCGAACGCTTCGCTTTCCTGCGGCGCGACGACGACCGGCGTGTCCGGGCGGATGATCGCCGCTTTTTCGGCCGCGATCGCGGCCAGACTGTCGCCGAGAATCCGCTGGTGATCGTAATCGACCGGCGTGATCCCAACGATTTCGGCCCGCGCGGCGGTCGTCGCGTCGAACCGGCCGCCGAGCCCGGTTTCGAGAATCGCGAGCGCGACGCCGGCCTCGGCGAACGCGGAAAGCGCGATCGCCGTCGCCTGTTCGAAAAACGTCGGCACGGTTTCGAGCGCACCGGCCGCGACCAGTTTTTCCGACGTTTCGCGGACGAGCGTCGCGTGGCGGGCGAAATCCTTTGCCGAAATATCCCGGCCGGCGATCCGGACGCGCTCGGTGACCGAAACGAGATGCGGCGAGGTCGTCGCCCCGGTCGGAATGCCGGCGGCCAGACAGATCGATTCGAGAAACGCGACCGTCGAGCCCTTGCCGTTGGTGCCGGCGATCTGGACTTTGAAATACTCGTTCTGCGGGTTGCCGAGCGCGTCGAGGAGCCTCGCGATGTTCTCGAGCCCGAGCTTCATCGCGAGGACTTCGTTGCCGAGACCGTAAAGATATTTGACCGATTCCCTGAAATTCATTATTTTTGACAAAGCCCCAGTTTAAAAAAATCCTGATGAACAAGCAAGAAATAGCCCGGCGATTGGTCGAGAGCCACGAAAAGCTGGCCGCTTTGACCGGCGGCCTCGACGAACGCGAGTTCTCGCTTTCGACCGCCGGAAAATGGATGGCCGGCCAGCAGCTCGAACATATCCTGCGCGGCGTCTCGGCCGTCCTGACGGGGCTCGGCTTGCCGAAATTCGTGCCGCGCCTGCTGTTCGGAAAATCCGGCCGCGCGTCGCGCGACTTCGAGACGGTCGTCGGGGATTACCGGCAAAGGCTCGCCGCCGGCGGCCGGGCGAGCGGCCGGTTCATCCCCCCGCCGGTGCGGTTCGACGAAGGCAGAGCTTTGGCCGAAAAGCTGCTCGGAAAGATCGGCGAGCTCAACCGGAAGCTCGAAAAATTTTCCGAAGAAGAGCTCGACGCGCTCCGGCTGCCGCATCCGATCCTCGGACGGCTGACGATCCGCGAAATGCTGTATTTCACGATCTATCACGCCGACCATCACCGCCGCGCGACGCTTCGCAATCTGGGACGGGACGATGAATAAGCCGCCGGCGAAATATATGGGCTACCGGGCCGCGGATTTCGAAACGCCGTGGGCCAAATACTTCGACGAGAAGATGGCGCCGATCCAGACGCCGGCCCGCGAAGGCCTGGAGCGCTCGCCGTTTCCGCCCGGAACGATCCCGCCAATCACCGAAGCCCCGGCGCTCGCCGCGGCCGGTTACGCCGAGGTCGAAAACGGCTACGCGATGGAAAACGACGGTTCGATCCGGCTCGCGATCCTCACGAAAATGCCGCGCGTCGCGCCGGCGATGTGGGACTGGTGGTTCGGCTGGCACGGCTGCCGCGCCGACCGCTACAAGCTCTGGCACCCGCTCGCGCACAAACACGCGCGCTGGGCCGACGGCCGCGACGACGACGCCTACGTCGGGCGGACTTCGATGATCGAGGAATACATCGGCGAAAGTCTCGAAAAGGCCTCGATCCGCTTCGTTTCCCCGCTCGAGATGGGTTTCGGGCCGGACACCCTCGAACTCGCCGGCGAACAGGTTTTCGTCTGCGCCCGCGTCGGCTACACGAATTTTCCGGTCGATTTCGGCTGGCTGCTCCATCAGGTGCGGCGGACCGCCGACGGCGCCGAGATGCGCTCGCGGTTCTGGTTCGGCGGCGACGGGATCGAAATCCGCGGCGGCGGCGTTTTCGGGAAACCGCTCGCCGGCCTGCTCCGCAAAATCGTTCCCGTGCCCGAACGCCGGGCGCACGACCTGCTGGTTCACTGCGCCGAAGAGATGAATCACCTGGCGCGTTTTTTACCCGAGCTCCACGCGGAATTCGGAACAAACTGAATGAAACCCGACTGTCGCATCATCCGCCGCGAAGATCCCGGCTTTCGCCAAGCCGTCACCGGCACGCTGTTCAACAAACGCCCGCTCGACCGCTGGCCGGCGATGATCTGCTACCCGCGAACCGTCGCCGACGTCCGCGACCTCGTGCTGTATGCAAAATCGCTCGAAAAAAAGATCAGCATCTGCTCGGGCGGCCACAGCTGGTCGGCCAACCACGTCCGCGACGACGCGGTGCTGATCGACCTCTCGAATTTCAACGAATACGCGATCGACGCCGCAAAAATGACCGCGACGGCCGGCCCGGCGGTCGGCGGCAGCGTCCTGATGACCGAGCTTTTCAAACGCGAATTGTTCTTTCCGGCCGGTCACTGCCGGGGCGTCTGTCTCGGCGGCTATCTGCTGCAGGGCGGTTTCGCATGGAACGGGCCGAAGCTCGGCCTCGCCTGCGAAAGCGTGATCGGGATCGACGTCGTCACGGCCGACGGCGAATATCTGCACTGCGACGAGCGGGAAAACGCCGATCTGTTCTGGGCGGCGCGCGGCGCGGGCCCCGGTTTTTTCGGGGTCGTCGTCCGGTTTCACCTGAAGCTCTACCGGCGGCCGAAATATTACGGGATGATCGGTCAGGTCTTCCGGCTCAAACATCTCGAAGAGGTCTATCGCTGGGCCTACGAGATCGGCCCGCGGGTTCCGCGGGCGGTCGAGTTTCAGATGCTGATGACGCCGCGGACGCTGAAATTTCTCGCGCCCGGGATCGAGGTCGCCGCGCCGATCTTCGCCGAATCGAAAGCCGAGCTCGACGAGGCCCGCGCCTTTTTGGACGAGAGCCCGATCCGCCACAAGGCCTTTTTCCGGACGCCGTTCGTCAGGATGGGGATGAAGACGCTCTACCGGTTCGCGATGTCGCATTACCCGGCGGGCCACTGCTGGAACGTCGACAATATGTGGACGAGCGCGCCGGTCGACGAGCTGATCGAGTTTCACCGCGAGATCGCCGCCGCGCTGCCGCCCGCGCCGTCGCACGTTCTGTGGCTCAACTGGCAGCCGCCGGTCCGCCGGACCGAGATGTCGTTTTCGGTCGAGGACAGGATCTACATCTCGCTTTACGCCGGCTGGAAAGCGGCCGCCGACACCGCCCGCTACGGGAGCTGGGCGACCGACCTGCTCAAAAAATACGCGCATCTCGGGAGCGGCATCCAGCTCGCCGACGAAAATCTGAACAACCGGCCGGCGCGTTTTCTGGCGGCCGAAAATCTGCGAAAATTGGACGAGATCCGCCAAACACGGGATTCCGCCGGCCGCTTTCACGAATGGCACGGCCGGCCGCCGATCGAGGACTGATTATGAACGATTTACACGAAAAATCCGCGGTCGAGATACTGCGGCTGATCGAAACGAAAGCCGTATCGAGCCGCGAGGTGACGCGGCATTTCATCGACCGCATCGAGACCGTCAACCCGCTGCTCAACGCCGTCGTCCTGAAATTCTACGACGAAGCGCTCGATCGGGCCGACAGGGCCGACGCCGTGCTCGCCGGCGGCGAAAAAACCGGCCGGCTCCACGGCCTGCCGTTCACGATCAAGGAATGTTTCGATTACCCGGACACGCCGAGCACGCTCGGCGTCCTCGCCCGCCGCGACGACCGGCCGCCCGCGACCGACGCCTACGTCGACGCCCTGATGAACGAGGGCGGGATCGTCCTCGGCAAGACCAACGTCCCGCAGCTTTTGATCTTTATCGAGAGCGAGAACCGCGTTTACGGCCGGACCAACAACCCGGTCAACCCGGCCTTCACCTGCGGCGGTTCGAGCGGCGGCGAGGGCGCGATCATCGGCGCGAAGGCTTCGCCCGTCGGGATCGGCTCGGACATCGGCGGGAGCGTCCGTTTTCCGGCCGCGTTCTGCGGCATCTGCTCGATCAAGCCGACGATGTGGCGGACGCCCGACCTGACGCGCTACGGCGCGGAACGGCTCGAGGGCGCGATCAACTCGGTCGCCGGCGTGCTCGGCAATCACGCGGCCGATCTCCAGCTTTTTCTCGAAATCATCAACGAGCGGGCGGCGCAAATGTTCGACGGGCGGCCGCTCGGCGATTATCGCGCGGTCGACGTCGAACGGCTCCGCGTCGGCTATTTTCTGTCGGACGATTTTTTCGAGCCGATGCCGGCCGTCAAACGCGCGGTCCTCGAAGCGGTCGAAAATCTGCGGTCGGCGGGCGTCGAGACCGTCGAATTCCGGCCGCCGCGCTTTCAATTGGCGGAGGAGATTTTCTACCGTTTGATGACCGTCGACGAGGGCCGCATCTTCACCGACGTGCTGGAAGACGAAAAGCCGCTGCCGCAGCTCAAAAATCTGATTATGCTCAACAAAACCGGGCCGTCGACGCGGGCGCTGCTGAAAACGCTATTAAAACTGTTCGGCCAGCGGAGCGTCGTCCGGCTGCTCGATTATTTCGGCGGCCGCGGCGCGGAATTCTTAAAAATCTGGGCGGAAAAACAGGCGGCGTATCGCGATGAGTTTCTGGCGGAGATGGACCGGGCGCGGATCGACGCGCTCGTCAGCCCGATCGCGGCGGTGCCGGCGTTTCTGCACAACACGGTCGACAAGGTCGGGCTCGGCGGCAACTATTCGCTGCTCTACAACGTGCTCGGCTTCCCGGCCGGCATCGCGCGCGTTTCGGAAGTCGGAAAAGAAGAGGCCGTCGGCCGCGACGCCGGTCTCGACCTGCGCGACCGCACCGCCGCCAAAGCCGAAGCATTATCCGCCGGCCTCCCGCTCGCCGTCCAGATCGCCGCCCGCCCCTGGCGCGAAGACATCGTCATCGCGCTGATCGACCGGCTGCACAAACAGAAATGATTTCGGATTTCGGATTTCGGATTTCGGATTGGTCTGTGGTCGAAGCTCGAATTTCACCCGAAAATCGAAAACCGACCGCAGCAGACCAATCCGAAATCCGAAATCCGAAATCCGAAATCGGCATAATCCGAAATCACCTGTCTTTCATCATAAAGTCGAGGAGGCGGATCAGGGTTTCGCGCATCTGGCGGCGGTCGACGACCATATCGAGCATTCCGTGTTCGAGGAGGAATTCGCTGCGCTGAAAGCCTTTCGGCAGCTTTTGGCGGATCGTCTGCTCGATCACGCGCGGGCCGGCGAAACCGATCAGCGCCTTCGGTTCGGCGAGGATGCAGTCGCCGAGCATCGCGAAGCTCGCCGTCACGCCGCCGGTCGTCGGGTCGGTCAGCACCGAGAGAAACGGCAGCTTGGCTTCGTGGAGCAGACCGAGCGCGGCCGAGATCTTGGCCATCTGCATCAGCGAAAAAGTCCCTTCCTGCATCCGCGCGCCGCCCGAGGCCGCGAAGATGATGACCGCGCCGTTGGTGTCGATCGCCCGCTCGATCAGCCGCGTGATCTTTTCGCCGACCGCCGAGCCCATCGAACCGCCGATAAACGACATATCCATCGCGCCCGCGTAAACCAGATGGCCGCCGACGAAGCCCTTGCCGGAAACGAGCGCCTCGGGCAGCCCCGAAGCCTTTTTCGCGGCTTCGATGCGTTCGGTGTAGGGTTTGGAATCGACGAAATCGAGCGGGTCGCAGCTCATCACGTCCTCGTCGAGCTTTTCGTAGCGGCCGTCGTCGAACAATGTGTCGAGACGTTCGCGCGCGCCGAGCCGGAAATGATGCGCGCAGTGGGTGCAGACGTGGAGCGATTCGATCAGCTCGCGGTTGTAGAGCGGATTCTCGCATTCCGGGCATTTGACGAAAATGCCCTCGGTCTTGACCTTGCGCTCTTCGTCGTCGGTCGTCTCTTCGATTTTCGGTTTGTTTCTACGAAACCAGGTCATTTTGATTTTATTATTTCAATATAAATTTTATTTCGAATGACAAGGTTATCACAAGGTCAAACTCCCTGAAAGCCGCCAACCTTTCGAAAACCCCGAAGTTTGTTGTCGGTCTTTTGTTTTCTGTGCTACATTGCTTACGAATCCGGTAATATTCGAGCAAAAAAGTTATGAAAAAATTCCTTTGCGCGCTGTCCTTGTTGTTTCTCCTTTTCGCGGCCAACGCCTATTCGGCGGTCAAGACGTGGGACGGCGGCGGAGTCGACGCCAACTGGACGACGGCCGCCAACTGGGCCGGCGACGTGCTGCCGGTCGCCGGCGACGATCTCGTCTTTCCGGCGACGGCCGCGCAGTATGCGACGACCAACGGCTTTCTCTTCTCGCCGAACTTTCATTCGATGACGATCGAGGGCGGAAACTACACCGTCGGCGGCAGCTTCATCTCGCTGTCGGCCGGCCTGACGGTCAACGCCGGCACGCAGGCGATCAACGTCGGCATCAATATGACCGGCCCGCAGACCTTTTCGGCCGCGCAGGGCACGACGACGACCGTCGCGATCCTGATCACCAACGGCAACGCCGTCACGCTCGACGGCGCGGGCAGCTTCGGGATCGGCTTCATCTCGGGCGCGGGCGGGATCGTCAAAAACGGGGCGGGCGCGTCGCTGCTCGCCGGCGCGAGCGGCTACAACGGCGCGATCACCGTCAACAACGGCGTCTTCGTCGTCGACGCGAACATCCCGAACAGCGCCGTCACGGTCAACAATCCGAACATCGGGAGCGGCACGCTCGGCGTCAGCGGCTTCGGCGGGACCGGCACGGTCGGAACGGTCAACGTCACGCAGGGCGCGATCAGCGCCGGCACATTGACCTCGCCGATCGGGATCCTGAACACCGGCAATCTGACTTTCACCGCGAACGGCGTCTACGCCGTCAAGATCGGCGGGACGACGGCCGGCGCGAGCGGTCACGATCAGCTGAACGTGACCGGCACCGTCAATCTCAACAACGCGCGGCTCGCGCCCGTCCCGTGGAACGGCTATCGCCCGGTCCTCGGCGATTCCTACACGATCCTCAAAAACGACGGGACCGATCCGGTCAGCGGGACGTTCCTCAACGCCCCGGAAGGCGCGATCTTCGGCGGGACGCTCAACACGGCCTTTCGGATCACCTATCACGGCGGCGACGGCAACGACGTCGTGATCACGCGCGTCAACCGCGCGGGCTTCGATTTCGACGGCGACGGCCGCAGCGAAGCCTCGGCCTTTCGCCCGTCGAACGGCACGTGGAACGCCGCGCTGACCGGCGGCGGCACTCTCGCGACCGCGTGGGGACTCGCCGGCGACCGGCTCGCGCCGGCCGATTACGACGGCGACAACAAGACCGACCTCGCCGTCTTTCGCAACGGCGTCTGGTGGATTCTGAACAGCGCGACCGGCACGGTCACGTCGCAGCAGTTCGGTCTGCCGGGCGATCTGCCCGTCCCGAACGATTTCGACGGCGACGGCCGCGCCGACATCGCCGTCTGGCGGCCGTCCGACGGCGTCTGGTACGAATTGCGGAGCCTCGGCAGCCAGTTCTTCGCGCAGGGCTTCGGGCAGAACGGCGACCAGCCGCTGATGGGCGATTTCGACGGCGACGGGATCGGCGATCTCGCCGTCTACCGGCCGACCGGCGGCGTCTGGCATTTATGGATGAGCGCGACGAGCACCTACGTCGCGTTTCCGTTCGGGATCGCGACCGACCGGCCCTGCGCCGCCGATTACGACGGCGACGGCAAGACCGACCCGTGCGTCTTTCGCGGAACGGCCGACCCCGCCCAGCCGGATTTCTTTATCCTGAAAAGCTCCGATTCGCAGCCGCTCTACGTTTCGTGGGGTCTCCCGAACGACGTCCCGATGCTCGGCGATTACGACGGCGACGGCAAGACCGACGTCGGCATCTTCCGGTCTTCGTCGCACGACTGGTACTGGCTCCGCAGCTCGAACGCGACCGTCGGCTCGACCAATTTCGGCCAGACCGGCGATCAGTCGATCCCGTCGGCCTATGTTCCATAGCTCGAAGTCGGATTTTTCGGATTTATCGAGTGTGACAAAACTTGACGGAATAATGAGCGTTAAACCCGCGAGCGGCTTTTAAACGATCCACTAAAAACACGAAAAAACACGAAAGAAATTTAGTGTTTTTAGTGTTTTTAGTGGAAGATCAAAACAGCGAACGCGGCCTAAACCGCCGCTTTTCCGATGAGTTCGGTCACACACTTTAATTTCGGCGAAACGGTGCGCTCGGGGCCGCGGACAACTCCGGGCGCGAAGCCTAATTGAAGAGGGCATTTATTTTTCAATGATCATAATTTGTAACTCACCTGACGCGCTAATTGATTTTTCCGGGTTTTCTGCCGGACCGCCATTTGTTTACCAAAACCTGAAAGCAGCTGCGGTTTTAATAGGACGCTGGAGATGCGGCGACTCAAATTTCCTGAAAAACAGAACGGTCGATGACGAATCGACTGCGTAAGGTGAGTTTGTAATTCAACGTAAGTATCAGGATTTTACGAAATCGAACCCGATCCCGTTTGAATGTTATTTAGACCCTGAAATATGGCTCAAACATTCTCAATAATTATGAGCCCCGCCCGAAAATCCGACCACGCATTCCCTGAATTCATATCGACTTTTCTTGAATTCAATTAGGGTTTTCCAATTTTGAATTAGGGTTTCCCAGAATTCAATTAGGGTTTTCCAGAATTCAATTAGGGTTTTCCAGTTTTGAATTAGGGTTTCCTTGAATTCAATTAGGGTTTCCTTGAATTCAATTAGGGTTTCCCGGAATTCAATTAGGGTTTCCTTGAATTTAATTAGGGTTTCCTGGAATTTGTAACGAGTTTCGAAGAAATCGAAATCTGGAGAATGGCAAAGAAATTGTGTAACGGAAGACTGGCAAACAAATCGGGGAATTCTTGATCGACCAAACCCGGAAAAGAGACTGGCAAACAAATTGTGAAATCCCTGCTCGACGAAACCCGAAAAAGCGGCGAGAGCCGCGCTCGTGTCAGTAGCGTCCGATGCAGCCGATGCACCGTCCGCCGGTCGGAACCTTGCATCTCAAACCGTTCGACAACAATGGTTTTAGCTTTCTCGTCAAGTCGCACCGGCGCAGCGGTGCATCGGCTCTCGCCGACGCTACTGACCTCGCGCCGCTGCGCCGCTTGCTTCCTTAGATTACGCAATTGCTTTTACAGTCCCACAAGTTTTGTCACACACTAAATAAAACATAACTATAAAACAAGACAACCTCCCCGCCCGAAATTACGACCCCGCATTCCCTGAATTCAATTCGAGTTCCCCTGAATTCAGATCGACTTTTCCTGAATTCAATTCGGGTTTCCCAGGATTGAATTAGTGTTTTCCGGAATCCGTAACGAGTT
>JAFDVJ010000062.1:0-6712 GCA_018269075.1 Acidobacteriota bacterium | reverse complement strand
CCTACAATTCGTAACGAGTTTCCTGGTTTCCGTAACGACTTTCCTGGAATTCGTAACGAGTTTCCTAGTTTCCGTAACGACTTTCCTGGAATTCGTAACGACTTTAGTAGAATTCGCAACGACTTTAGTAGAATTCGTAACGAGTTTAATAGAATTCGTAACGAGTTTCGTTGAATTCTGATGCCTCGCGGCACCAGGGACTGTAAAATTAATTGTGTAATCCGTTCTCGACGAAACTCGAAAAAGCGGCGAGAGCCGCGCTCGTGTCATTAGCGTCCGATGCAGCCGATGCACCGTCCGCCGGTCGGAACCTTGCATCTCAAACCGTTCGACAACAATGGTTTTAGCTTTCTCGTCAAGTCGCACCGGCGCAGCGGTGCATCGGCTGCCGCCGACGCTGCTGACCTCACGCGGCTGTCGCCGCTTTTCCCTTCGATTACACGATCTATTTTTCATTCCCCGGCACCAACCTGAAGCGCGGCTGCACGACGTCGAGCTACAAGGCAAACGGCATCTGTAATAAGAAGAAATTCAACCCGACGAGCTCGGCTTCCGATAATCAAATCGTCAAGGATCAGGACGGCGATTCGACGAACGACTACGATTTCGACAGCGCCGGCAACACGACCAAATCGGCGGATAGCAACACATTCATCTATGACGGCGAAAACAAGCAGATCGAGGTCAAAAACTCATCGATTGTGACGATCGGCAAATACTGGTACGACGGCGACGGGAAACGCGTTAAGAAAATCGGATTGCGAAATAATCAGCCCGAGGAAACGATTTTCGTGTATGATGAATCAGGGAAGATGGCGGCGGAATATTCAACGCAGCCCGCGCCGACGCCGGAAGTCAGTTATTTGACTAATGATAATCTTGGAACACCGAGAATCAACACCGACGAAAACGAAGCGGTGACTGCTAAGCAGGCGGCCAAAAATTATCGTAACTCGTGGAATTGTCAAGCCATTTTTTAAGAATTAGGTTTTCAGGAGGAGTAATATTTATGAAAAGGATGGCAATTATTTGTTTAGTCTTAATTTTGCTAACTTCTCAGGCTTGTTCTACCGAAGTTGCAAACACTCAGGTCTTAACATTGAATGGTCAGCAGACGAATCGAAACAGCGAACGTCGAGAAGTTAATGAAAATCTAACTGAAACCAATGCTGATAAAGAACAACAAGTCGTGCAAACCGATAAGACTTCGATTAAAGGTACGAAAGGCTTGATTGTTCTAAGTGATCGATACCGGAAGAATGAATTTGTTCGTTTTTACAATGAAGATGAAAGCCTTTGGTATGAATTCACATTCTTTTATGATGATAGCGATGGGAAATTCGATTATGAAAATGAAAACTTTCTGCCATTTGCATTTCATCCAGATTATTTTAGTTTAGCTCTCAAATGCGTGGGCGAAGATAAAAATCGTTACGAAGTAATTGTAAATGAAGAAACGGGACTGAAAAAATTTGTCAAAAAAAATGATCCGACTTTGAAATTTCAAACTTGGGAAGACCATATTACAAAGGCTTTTGCCGTTGATTTCAACCGAAATGAAAATCATTTACGAGAAACGCCGCAAGGAAAAATAAAAACCGGCGAGTTGCCAAGTGAAGTAACTTTTCATCCCGTCAAAATGGAAGGAGACTGGTTAAAAGTTAGTTGGGATGTCGCAAAGCAGGGAGATAATGCTGGTTCTGGCTGGATAAAATGGAAAGAAAATCAAAAACTATTGATTGAACTCTCTTATTTCTCATAACAGTTTTTTCAATCTTTTTACAAATTGAAAAGGCGTGATTGTACAATCACGCCTTTTGCTTTTGCCGACTGCTCTCTAAAATCGCATCTAAAAACTGCAAAATGAAATCCTGCTTTTTCTTCGGCAGCTTTTTCACTTCCTGAAACTTGCGTTCAAGCGGCGAAACCGGTCCGGTCTTCTTTCGTTTCGGCAGCGGCTCGTCGTCCGCGCCGACCAGGTAGGACGCGGAAACGTCCCGGCCAGAGCCCGCACAATAAATTTTCCCGATTTTCTATGATTGAAAACCGTGAATTCCGTTCAATTATGCCAGGAATAGCGACCACGAAACCGACAGTTCCCGAATTGCCGGCCGAAACGCCGACGCCGGTCGTTTCGCCGTCCGTCAGTTATTTTTCCGCCCCGGCAATCATTTCAGCACGGCGAGCATTTCGCGGTGGATGAGGCCGTTCGAGGCGCAGATCGGCGGTTGATAGATGTTGATTTTGTCGCCCGTGTAGGTCGTCACGACGCCGCCCGCTTCTTCGATCAGGAGACAGCCGGGGGCGACGTCCCACGGGTTGAGGCCTTCTTCCCAGAAGCCGTCGAAGCGGCCGCAGGCGACGTAGGCCATATCGAGCGCGGCCGAGCCGTCGCGGCGGACGCCGCGCGAATATAAAAGAAACTCGGTCAGATGACGCGCGAAATCCTTTTTCTCTTTGAAATTGTAGGGAAAGCCGGTGACGATCAGCGATTCCGAGAGCTTTTCGGTTTCCGAGACGCGGATCGGCTTGCCGTTCATCGTCGCGCCGCGCCCGCGTTCGGCCGCAAACAATTCGTCGCGCGTCGGGTCGAAGGTCACCGCGACGACCAGCTCGCCGTCGTGCTCGACCGCGAGATTGACCGCGAAACACGGGTAGCCGTGCGCGAAATTCGTCGTCCCGTCCAAAGGGTCGATGATCCATTTGAATTTGTTGTCGCCCGAAAGCAGAACGGCGTCGCCCGATTCCTCGGCGAGGATCGCGTGTTTCGGAAAATGGCTCCGGATTCGTTCGATGATCAGCTGTTCGGAGGCGAGATCGGCCTCGGTGACGAGGTTGATGTCGCCCTTTTTCGAGACGTTCAGCTTGCGCCCGTATTTTTCGAGCAGTATCCGGCCGGCCGCGCGGGCCGTTTCGATCGCAAAGTTAAGCATAAAAAAGTCGAATGGTAAAAGCGGAAAAGTAAAGCGGAAAAGCCGCTATTCCGGTCGCGTTCGCTTTTTTTTACGATCCGCTAAAAACACTAAAAACACTAAATTATTTCGTGTAATTTCGTGTTTTTAGTGGATCGTTTAAAAAACCGCTCGCGGGGTTAAAGCTCATTGCTCCAACTAGTTTGTCACGTAATGGGTATTCATTTTTCGCTTTTGCCTGTTTCACAAATTTCAGCGGAAAAAGATATCGACGTAATCGGTCACCGCCTCGCACGGGTTGTTCATCTCGGCGAGCCGCCAGTAGCGGCGCGAGCCGGTGATTTTGAACGTCATCTGTCCGCTGCGCTCGCAGGGCGCGCCGCCGTTGATGTGGCTGACCTGCGTCGTGACGGTGCCGTCGAAAACGAAATTCTTCGCGTTGATCTCGACGATCCGCCCGTCGATCCGCACGAAATCGGTGCCGCCGCGCTGTTTCTGCTCGCCCTTGAGATACAGCACGCCGCCCTTCAGCGTGACGGTCGCGGTCCCGAAATAATCCCAGCTGACCCACTGCAGCGAAAACCGGTGCCGCCCGACGAGCATCGCCTTCGCCTTCGCGTCGTTAACGACCGTCTTTTGACCAAACGCCGAAAACCCCAAAACCAGTACCAGTCCGCCCAACAACCAAATTCTTCTCATAATTTAAACCGAGTCCCGAGTCTTAAGTCTTGAGTCTTAAGTCGTTCAGTGATCGTAACGATTTTGCAATCCGTTCATTTTTACATCGTAAAATCTTTGCCTGAAGCGAAAAACCCGCGAAATCGAGTCGCGACTTAAGACTCAAGACTTAAGACTCAGGACTTAAGACTCAACTCAAAAAATCCGAAATCCGAAATCCGAAATCCGCAATCACCTGACATATTTCTTCGTCAGCGCGAGAAACTCGTAAATCGAGGCGTCCCAAAACTTCCAGTCGTGCATTCCGGGCCGCTCGCGAAATTCGTGGGGGATCTTCTTTTCGAGCAGGAGACCGGCGAATTCCCTGTTGGGGGCGATCAGAAAATCCTCGGTTCCGCAGTCGACATACAGAAAAGGCAGCGTTTTCGCCTTTTCGGGCGTCGTTTCGCGGACCATTTTGAAAATGTCGTTGTCGGCGCGCGTCGTGCTGTCGTCGGCGCCGAACGCGATCTTGATCGAATCCGGGATCGGGCCCTTCATCCCGGTGGCCTCGAACGATTTCGTCGTCCAGCCGCCGGCGACGAGCGCGCCGCTGAACGAGCCGGCGAGGACGAACTTGTCGGGAAACTTGAGGCCGAATTTCAGCGAGCCGTAGCCGCCCATCGAAAGCCCGGCGACGACGCGGTGTTCGCGGTCGGCGAGCGTCCGGAATTTGGCGTCGATCTCGGGGATCAGCTCCTGCAGGATATAGCTTTCGTATTTATCGGTCGGGACGGTCGCGCTGTCGACGTACCAGCCGTTGTTGCCCTCGGGCATCACGACGATGTAATCGTAGCCGGCCGCGTACTGGCCGATCTTCGTCTTATCGCCCCAGTTGTCGAAATGCCCGGTCAATCCGTGAAGCAGGTAAAGCACGGCGTATTTCCGGTCTTTCTCGGCGGCGTAATTGACCGGCAGGATGACGCGGTAGGGCATCTCGCGGGCCATCAGCTTGCTGGCGAGCTTGAGGTCCTGCGAATTGCCGGCGGTTTGCTGAGCGACCGGCTTTTTGTCCGCCGACATCGTCGGCGGATTCTGGGCGAAGGCCGCCGCGGCCAGCAGCAGGACGAGAAACAGGATCCGGACATTTTTCAAAAACTTCATTTCAATTCTCCTCAAATCAACCGAAGATGCGGCCGATCCAGCCGCCCTCGTCGCGCTGCGTGACCTGCGCCAATTCGCCGGCGTCGAGCCAGACGCCGTGACACCGATTGCAGACATCGATCGTAATGTTCTCAAAATTTGTTTCGTGAAGCTTGCCTTCACATTTCGGACAGTCGAGCTCGGTCGGCGCCGAGTCGCCGGATTCGAGCTTCGCCTTCATTTTAGCGAGCAGCTCGACTTCCTTTCGTCTGAAATATTCGTTTTCGCGGGCCCGTCCCCGCTCGTCAAATTCAAGTGCCATCGTCAATGATTCTCCCTATAATTATTGTTATTAATACCGTTCTGAATAAATACGCCGGACGCCCGGATCGCCTGCTCGATTTCTTTAATCAGGGCGATAAGGCTTGTTCTTTTAATGTCAGGCAATCCGAAATCCGACCTCCGAAATCCGAAATCGTCAGAGTTCTTTAGTTGAAAATTTAGCAAAAAATCGGAAAAAGTGAAAAAGCGAAAGAACGAAAAGACCGGCGCGGGCTTCTCCCGGGCCGGCCTTAAATCGCGTAACGGTTCGTTTTACGAATCGGTTTTGTGAATCGAGCGAACACGCTGGCGGGCTTTCTTGGCGCGGCGGATCGTGTTGCGTTTCTTGAGGTTGCTCTCGGCCCAGTCGGAGACCTGTCGGAGCGGGTGCCATTCGAACTCCTCGAGCGGCAGCACCTCGCTCGAAGCGTCTTTTAATTTCAAAGTCCCGAAAGCGATGAAAAAGATCGTCGCGTTGAACAAAAAGCCGATCATCACGACGAGCCAGCCCGAAGCGAGACCGACCGACGCCCGGTCGAGAAAGATCTCGGTCGGCGATTTCGGCTTGATGCCGGCGGCGACGTCGGTCACGGTCTGGGCGAGATGCGACATATCGATCGGGTACGGATGGATATAAACCTTGAGCGTCCAGCTGAGCGCGAGCAGGATGAAGATCCACAGGTAATTGCTCCGCAAACGGCGGCCGAGCGCCTCCCAGATGCTGATCGTGAAATGCGGATTGATCAGATCGGTCGAGATATGATCGGCCCATTCCTTGTCGGGCGGAATCGTCCGCTGCGAGAGCATCGGCGCGAAATAGCCGGTTTCGAGCACCCGGACGCGGCTCGCCCAGACCTCGTAATAGCGGTAGCGGCGGGCCTCCATAAAAAGGAAGATCGTCACCAGGATCGAATTGATCGGGATCGCGAAATGCGGGTTGTCGGGCGAGCTGAAGACGAACGAAAGCGTCGCGCCGGCGGTGATCACCGCCCAGTTGGTGGTCGCGTCGAGCCGCCCGCGCCAGACGTTCGACCGCTGGACCTCGCCGCGGTAAAAATGGACCATCGCCGTGTTGAATTCGGACGGTGAGAGCTTCTGGGCGATGGCGATCGGCGTCGATTTGGGCTTCTGGCTCCGCGCGCGAACCTCTTCGGCGAGCGACTGAAAGGAAGGCGGGACTCTGCTGATATGTATTTCATCGTCGGCCGAAAAATCATCGTACCGAGTCTCGTCTCTCATAACGCGTTCTGAAAAAAATTAGTATCTGCCGGGCGCTTATTCTGCCAATTTAAGATTTAACCACTTTAGTCCTTTCGATGCAAGAATTTTCGGCGGGTTGGCTTTTTTCTGTCGAAATCCCCGGCGTGCGGGTTTTTCTTTTGCGGACGGACTCGGGTAAAATGGCCGTCGATGAGCGAAACCGACGAATTCTGGATGCGCGAGGCGCTCCGTGCGGCCGTCGCGGCCGAAGCCCTCGACGAGGTCCCGATCGGCGCGTGCCTGATCGACGCGCGGGGCGAGCTGCTGGCGGCGGCCGGCAACCGGACGATCACCGGCAGCGACCCGACGGCGCACGCCGAGATCCTCGTGCTGCGGGCGGCGGCGGCTCGGCTGGGCAACTACCGTTTGCTCGGGACGACGCTCTACACGACGATCGAGCCCTGCGCGATGTGCGCCGG
>JAFDVJ010000061.1 GCA_018269075.1 Acidobacteriota bacterium | reverse complement strand
AGGTTGAATTCGACCGGGTCTTCGGCCGTCATAATGTTGGTTTCGGGCGTGTTCAGCGCCTGCAGCGCCGAATAGAGCGTGTTCGTTTTACCCGAACCGGTCGGCCCGGTCACCAGCACCATTCCGTAAGGTTTGTTGATGTTGCGCTGGAAAAGCTTGAGGCTCTCTTCTTCGAAACCGAGTTTCGTCATATCGAGCATCAGTTTGTCCTTATCGAGCAGACGGAGCACGACCTTTTCGCCGAACAGCGTCGGCAGCGTCGAAACGCGGAAATCCAGTTCGCGCGAGCGGTTGTCGATCTTGACCTTGATCTTGATGCGGCCGTCCTGCGGCAGGCGCTTTTCGGAAATGTCGAGTTTCGACATAATCTTCAGACGCGAAATGAGCGCGTCGCGCATCTTCATCGGCGGGTGCATCACGTCGTAGAGCACGCCGTCGATGCGGAACCGGATCCGAAAATCTTTTTCATAGGGCTCGACGTGGATGTCCGACGCGCCGCGGCGCAGACTGTCGACGAGCAGCACGTTGACGAGCCGAACGACCGGCGCGTCTTCGCTCGCCTGCGCGAGTGCGGCCAGATCGATTTCCTCGTTTTCCTCGACGACCTCGAATTCCTCGCCCGCTTCGTTATGCTCGAACGTGAATTTGTCGAGCGAAACGTTGAGATCCGATTCCGACAGCCGCTCGTGGTTGACCGCCGGTTTCGCCCCGTTGCCGTTGCCGTTGCTGCTGCTGCTGCTGCTGCGCGCGAGCTTGGCGGCGATTTTTCCGAAATCGTCCTGACCGGCCATCACGACCTCGATCGCTTTGGACGAGCTGTAATACTTGGTGATCGCGATCTGCAGCGAGGCTTCCGAAGCGATCACGGGCTCGACATTAAGCCCGGTCATAAACTTGATGTCGTCCATCGCGAAGACGTTGGTCGGATCGGCCATCGCCAGCGTCAGCGTCGCGCCGACTTTCGAGATCGGCAGCACCGTGTATTTGAGAGCGACTTCGTGAGATATCAGTTTGATCGTTTCGTCCTCGATCTGAAAGAGTTCGAGGTTGATTGAGGGCACGCCGTACTGCCGCGACAAAACCGCGGTGATGACGTCGTCCGAAATAATGCCCAATTTGATCAGATTGGAGCCCAGCCGACCGCCGTTCGTACGTTGATATTCCAACGCTTCACGCAGTTGTTGCGAAGTTATCAGGTTTTCGCGGACAAGAATTTCCCCAAGTTTTGCTGACATTTGCTTTCGGAAATAACCCTTTTGTGTTCCAGTTCGGAGGAGCTACGAGAAGTTTTTGCTGTTGAATCCTTTGTCTGGAGATGACAAATTCAACGATGATAAACACCGTTGAATTTAAATAATAAAGGTTAATAATTACGGTGTCAAGAAATCTTTTAAATAACTCGTGGTTTTAAAGGGATTACGATGCGAAAAAGCCGCGTCCGAAAGCGATTTCGAACGCGGCTTTTCATAAATTGAGAGTCTTCCCGGTTAATTCTTTTTCTTCGGCGTCGTGGTGCCTTTGCCCGTCGTCTTCTGGGGCGTCAGTTTCTGTTCGGTTTTCAGGTAATCGATCGCGTCCTTGACGCTCGCCTTCAGCCGATGCGTGTCCGGCGCGACGGTCGTAAACCGTTCCAGAATGTTGAGGCCTTCCTGCATCTGCTCTTTGTTGTTGTTGCTGACGCCGACGTTGAAGAGCGTCAGACCCAAACCGGCCAGCGCATCCGGATTATCGGCTTCCAGCTCCAAAGCCTTGCGGTATTGAATAACGGCATTGTCGAAGTCCTGGCCCTCGCGCAGAATGTCGCCGTAAGCGATCTGCGATTTGAGTTTTTTCGCCGGATCGACCTCGAGCGGCAGATATTCGTCATAGATCGCGACCGCTTCCTTGGTGCGGCTGACGTCGATGCCCGACTGCACCATCAGGCGATGAACTTCGGCGGCGTTCGACAGCAGAAACCCTTTGTTCGCATCGCGATTCTTCTGATCGTTCGCATCGGCGGCCGGCGGCGCGGTCTTGATGATTTCGAGCCCCCGGGTGAACGAATCGATCGCTTCGTTCCAGTCCTTTTTGGCGAGCTCCCATTTATCCTTCTGAATCGTCTTGTCCTTCGCGCCCTCGACGTAATAGCCGAAGCCGCGATCCTTCAGCGAAACGCCTTTGTAATTCAGCAGAACCGGCGTGCTGCCGACGTAATCGGGAACTGCCGTGATGCCTTCGGTGAATTTCGCGATCGCCGCGTCGTAGCTTTTCGCGGCAAACAGCTTCGCGCCTTCTTCGAGCGATTTCTGCGCGATCGCGTCGGCTTCCTGAATCTTTTTGTTCTTCGCCTCGATCTCGGCTCTTCGCTTCAATTCTTCCTCGCGTTTTTTCTTGTCTTCCTCGCTGCTGCCGCTGCCCGAATCGGCGACCGCCTGACGGACCTGTTCTTCCGTGTACCGGCTGCCGTCGCCCTCGCTGACCGGAATCAGCACGTCGGCCATTCCGGCCTTGATTCCGCCCTGCATCACGGGCGCGATTCCGGGCCCGCTGACGACCAGCACGTACTGTCCGCCGGACGGAATCGAAACGAATGAGAAACCGCCTTTATCGTCGGTCTTGGCCGACGGAAGAACTCCCTTGACGTCGATCCGGTAAATTTCGACCAGCATTTTGGCCGCCGGTGCTTTCGAGCCGTCGGCCTTCGTCAGTTCGACACGGCCGCGAAGCGGAGCGTTCTGGGCAAAGACCGCCGCCGCGCCCAGTAAGAATAAAGCGATTGTTAAAAAGCTGATAATATAATTTTTGCGAAACATTTGATTCCTCCAAATTGTGTTGAATAAACATTCAGGAAACGCTTTTTTATGATGCCGCTCTTGTGAAAAGAGTTGATCGATTTCTTCTGTATTTTACCTTTAAATTCCGCCATTTTCGACCCTCGCCGCGAGGTAAACGGCCGCGTCCGCCAAAAATTTACCGCAAACCGGTCAAAGCCGCTGAAAATCAGGGCAAATACTTTATCAATTCGTCGATGTCTTCGCGGTTGTTGAAAAAATGCGGCGCGATCCGGAGGCGGTCGCCGCGCGGCGAAACGATGATTTTATTCTCTTCGAGATGCCGGGCGATCTCGTTCGACGACCGGCCGTTTCGATGCCGGACGCAGACGATCTGCGACTTTTCGCCCGGCGCGCGCGAGCTCACGAGCTCGTAATCCTTTTCACCGAGCCGCTCGCATAAATAATCGGTCAACTCGTCGAGATACTGCTCGATCCGGTCGAGCCCCGTCTCGCGAAGGATCGTCAGGCTCTGTTCGAGCCCGTAAAAAAGCGACGCGCAGCCGGTGCCCGATTCCCACGCGAGCGCGGTCGATTTGAACGGCTGCTCGGTGTCGTCGAAATTCCACGGCGTTTCGACGCTGATCCAGCCGACGAGCGCCGGCTCGACGCGCTCGCGCGCGCGCTCGGAAAGATAAAGAATGCCGCAGCCCTCGGGCGAAAAAAGCCATTTGTGGCTCGCGCCGGCCGCGATGTCGACGTACTGCGCCGGCAGATCGAAGCCGCCCGCGCCGAATCTCTGGATGATGTCGACCGCGAACAGCGCGTCCGCTTTGCGCGTCGCTTCGCCGATCCGTTCGAGATCGGCGCGAAATCCCGAGGCGAACTGGACGGCGCTGATCGAGACGAGCTTCGTCCGTCCGTCGATCATCCCGATCAGCTCGTCCGGATCGATCCGCCCGCCGCGTTCCGGACACAGCCGCAGCTCGACGCCGTAACGGTCGCGGACATACCGCCACGCGTAAAAATTCGCCGGAAATTCCTGTTCGAAACTGACGATGTTGTCGCCGCTGCGCCAGTCGAGCCCGTTCGCGACCGCCGAAAAACCGTCCGACGTGTTGCGCAGAAAAGCGATCTGTTCCGGTTCGACGCCGAGCAGTTCGGCGACGAGCGCGCGGGCGCGGTCCTTGGTCGCGATCCATTCCTGATAATTGACGGTCCCGTTTTCGGAAACGTCGCGCAGCTGGCGCTCGACGGCCTCGACCGCCGGCCGCGGCATCGGCGAAACGGCGGCGCTGTTTAAATAAACGTATTTTTGCGTGGCCGGAAACAGTTTGCGGATGTTTTCGTTCATAAATTTCCAAAGCGTAAATGTGTTAAAGTGAAAAGGTGAAAAAGTGAAAAAGTGAAAAAGTCGGCACGATAACGGGACTGACTTTTACACTTTTACACTTTTACACTTTTACACTTTAATTTTTTGACAAACCAGATAAAAAGCCGATAATTTTTAATGACGGCGAAGAAAATTCATTTGAAAATGCCTCAGAGATTGCATCAAAGCAGTTAAATTATGTTCGATTTTCAGCGAAAAAACCAATACGAGTTCGGCTTTGTCGCGGCCGATGACGACCGCGACATCGAAGTTCAGCAGCTCAAGCGCGAAACGCGTCAGGGACTTTGGTCGGAAAGCCTCAAGCTCGTCCGCGACGTCTTCCTGATCATCGTCGTCTTCATCCTCTTCGGCGTTTTCGTCGCGCAGCCCGTCGTCGTCGAAGGCACGTCGATGGTTCCGCAGCTCCACGACGGCGAGCGGCTGCTCGTCAACAAACTGATCTATTACAAGATCCAGAGCGTCAGCTGGGGCCATATCGAACGCGGCGACATCGTCGTCTTCTGGTTCCCGAACGATCCCGACAAATCCTATGTCAAACGCGTCATCGGACTGCCCGGCGAGATGGTCGAGATTCGCAACGGCAAGGTCCTGATCGACGGAACCGAGCTCAACGAAAGCTATCTCGACACCGAGCACAACAAATCGCTCCCGTCGTTTCAGCCGAAACGCGTCGAGCTCCATCATTATTTCGTGATGGGCGACAACCGCGACAATTCATCGGATTCGCGCTACTGGGGGCTGGTGCCCGAAAAATATATCTACGGAAAAGCCTTTTTCCGCTACTGGCAGCCGGGCAACATCGGATTCCTGCAGCACGGCAAATACAATATCGAAGATCAGAAAAAACCGGACGACTTTCGCGCCGAAAGCGAAAGCGACGACGAAAGCGACAGTAAATGAATCTGGCAAAAAAAGCGATTTTGGTACTTGAAACCGGACGCACCTTTCGCGGTGCGTCTTTTGGCGCTGAGGGCGAAACGTTCGGCGAGATCGTCTTCAACACGTCGATGTCGGGCTATCAGGAGATCCTGACCGATCCGTCCTACGCCGGTCAGATCGTCTGTATGACCTATCCGCTGATCGGCAACTACGGCGTCAACGAGGAAGACACCGAATCGCGGCGGCCGTGGGTCGAAGGCTTCGTCGTCCGCGAAGCGAGCCGCGTCGCGTCGAACTGGCGCTCGACCGAAACGCTCGATTCTTATCTCAAGCGCCACCGGATCGTCGGCATCGAACATATCGACACGCGCGCGCTCGTCCGCCATATCCGCGACAAGGGCGCGATGCGGGCGGCGATCTCGACGGTCGATCTCAACGAGGAAAGCCTTTTGCAGAAGGTTCTCGCCTCGCCCGGAATGAACAACCGCGAGCTCGCGAGCAGCGTGACCGTCGACGAAACCTACGAATTTCCGGCCGCGGCGGCGGAAAAATTCCACGTCGTCGCCTACGATTTCGGCGTCAAGACCAATTCCCTGCGCGAATTCGCGAAATTCGGCTGCCGCGTGACGGTCGTCCCGGCCGCGACGCCGGCCGCCGACGTGCTCGCGCTCAAACCCGACGGAATCTTTCTCTCGAACGGCCCCGGCGATCCGGCGTCGATGAAAAAAACCGTCGCCGAGATCAAAAAGCTGACCGAATCGAGTGTTCCGATGTTCGGCATCTGTCTCGGCCACCAGATTCTCGGCCAGGTCTTCGGCGGCCAGACCTACAAGCTCAAATTCGGCCACCGCGGCGGCAACCAGCCGATTATGGACCTGACGACCGGCAAGGTCGAGATCGCGTCGCATAATCACGGCTTCGCGGTCGAGGCCGAGAGCCTGCCCGAATCGGTCGAGGTCACGCACGTCAATCTCAACGACCGCACGGTCGCCGGCCTCCGGCACAAATCCCTGCCGGTCTTTTCCGTCCAGTATCACCCCGAAAGCGCGCCCGGCCCGCACGATTCGGAATATCTCTTCCGGCGCTTCGTCGAATTGATGGAAAACCGATCGTGATTTCGGATTTCGGATTTCGGATTTCGGATTGTTCGTGTTGAATAACAAAATCAGTACAGCGAGCGGCAGCGAGACGCGTTTCATCACCTGAGCCTTGTTTGTGATGAGCCGCGTCTCGCTGCCGCTCGCTGTACTGATTTATCCGCCCGGCTGCTTTTTCCCGAATTCGCGTTATTTCGAATCGCGCAGCAGCATCACGTTGTTGGTCGCGACGCCTTTTTCGTAAAAGAGATTTTTGCCGTCCTTCGAAACATTCAACCGGAACAGGTTCTCGTTCGGCCAATCCTTAATTTTAACCGGCGGCCGCCCGTCGACCGGCACGAGCCAGAGCGTCGTCGCGGCGCTGCGGGTCGTCGCCAGCAATATATTTTTGCCGTCCGGCTGCCAGTCGAAGACCGGCGAGCCGTCGTTTTCGGGCGTGTCGAGCTGCTTGAGAACCGCGCCGTCGTCCGCCGCGATCAGCGTCAGCTTCAATTCGCCGGTCGCCGCGTCCGGATAATAGGCGGCGAGCGTCCGGCCGTCGGGCGCGATTTTCGGCAGAAACGCCGCTTTTTCGGTCAACTGCCGCACGCCGGTGCCGTCGGCCGCGCATTTCCAGAGTTTCTGGACATAAATATTTTCGGCGCGCGCCGTGTAGTAAATCGCCGCGCCGTCCGGCGCGAGCTCGAGCGCGAAAACGTCCTGATCGACCGTGAGCTGCCGCGGGTCGCGGCCGTCGGCGCTCATCCGCCAGACGCTCATCAGGCCCGAACGGTTCGAGAGAAAATAAATAAACTTCCCGTCGGGCGTGAACTTCGGCTGCGTGTCGGCGCGCGGGTCGGTCGTCAGCTGTTTTTGCCCCGAGCCGTCGGCGTTCATCGTCCAGATGTCGGCGTTGCCGTTGCTGACCGTCGAATACGCGATTTTCCCGTCGCCCGCCCAGTCCGCGCCGAGCGGCAGCAGGCTTTCGTCGCCGTTTTTCGTCATCAGCGTGCGGCTTTCGGCCGGCGCGTCGAGCGGCGCGACCGCAAAGCTCGTGATCTTGTTCGAGCCGACGGTGACGAGCGAATTTCCGTCGTCGGTCAGGCTGACGCCGAACAGGCCGTTGACGCCGTTTTCCAAAAGCCGCGTTTCGCCTTTCGGGTAGGACACGAACCAGACCTCGTCGGTCAGATTCGGCGTTTCCTTGTCGAACGCGGCGAGCGCGAGGCCGCTGCCGTCGCGGAGCCACGCGAGCTGACCGATCCACGTCCAGCCGTGCGGCGTCAGCGAATTCTGCGCGCCGTTTTCCGGATCGATAAGAATTACTTCCATCGGTTTTTCGAGATTCTTCGAAAACGCGGCGCAGGCGATGAGTTTCCCGTCGGGCGAAAACGCGGCGTTCTGAAAACCCTCGCCGAACGGGCGCGCGGCCGCCTTGCGCTCGTTCGCGCCGTCCGCGCCGGCGACGATCAGCACGGTTTGCTTTTCGTCGTGGTTGCGGCGGATGAACGCGATCCGGCGGCCGTCGGAAGAAAGCGAAACCGGGCTGTCGACGTCCCTCGCGACGAGCTGCGGCGGGCCGCCGAGGATCGGGACTTTATAAAGCTCGCCGAGCCGCGAATCCTTCGGATAATAAGCGTAAAAAACATAGTCGCTCTCCGGCGCGAACGTCGCGCCGATCAGACGGCCCTCGAACGGCGGCACGATCTCGAGCGCGTTCGCCTCGTCGATCTGCCGGACGAGCAGCGACTCGGCCGCGCCCGTTTTTTTGACGAGCGCGAGATATTTTCCGTTCGGCGAGATGACGGCGCGAACGATGTCGGCGTCGGAAACGAGGTTCGCCGCTTTGAATTTCTGAAATTTCGTTTCGACGAACGATGCCGTTTTCCCAAAATACCGCCACCCGAAAAATCCGGCGGCCGCGACGAGCGCGACGAGCGCGAGCGCCGCGCCGATCGTTTTCGCCCGCGAACTGCCGGCGGCGCGTCCCGTTTCGGCCTTCGGCGCGTCCTTCGATTCGTGAATCTGCTCGGCGACGATGTGCGTCCGCGTCCGTTTTTCGACGACCAGAAAATCCTCGTCGCGGACGACCTCGCGGACCTCGCCGACGAACCGGAAACCGCGCCGCGGCACGGTCACGATAAACGGTTTGTCCTTTTCATACGCCGCGAGCGTCTTCCGCAGCGTCAGGATATTCTGCGAGAGCGTCGATTCCTCGACGAAGGTGTCGGCCCAGACCTCGTCGAGAATGACGTCCTTGCCGACGATCTCGCCGCGGTGCCGGATCAGCACCAGCAGCGTCTCGAAAGCCTTCGGCGTCAGCGAAACGAGCTCGTCCGCGTGCCACAGGCATTTTCTCGCGACGTCCACGCGAAACTCTTCGAATTCGTATAAAGTCAATGTTTTGTTGCTCATAAAAGGTTTGATAAATCTTTCAAGAAAATTTCAAAAATCTTTCAAGACTTATCGAAAGCGATTTCTGTAAATTCGATTTCGATGAGGCGAGATTCCGTAACGCAGGAACAGGACAGACAGCAACGTGAAGCAGCGCGGACTCGTTTCATTATAAAACAATCCGCGGCCCGGGTTAAAAACTCTGAGCCTTGAGTCGTTTTGGATTTTCGGATTCGAAGCGAAAATTCGAACCGGAAACAGGTAAGTCGAATTCCAAAAGACGATTTCAAAATCAACGGCTCGGGGCTCGCGACCCGGAACGCGGACGCGGATCGTTTGAAACGCCGGAAAAATTGCCGCTCGAATCCACGAAACCCGAGACGTCGATCGATCGGGATGTTTCAAACGATCCGTTAATAAATCGGGCCAGAAATCTTATGCGAAAGACCCGCACCGAGGTCGTGATCGAAACGACCGAGGTCTACATCATCCGGCAGCAGCGGCGTTTCGTCCGCGCGTGGTGCGAGGACTGCGGCCGCGAAACGAGTCTCGTCCCGCCGGCCGAAGCGGCGCTGCTGATCTTCCGCGAACCGGACGCGATCTATTCGCTGATCGACGAAAACCGCGTCCATTTTCGTTTTTTCGACGACCGGACGCCGTTTATCTGCCTGCCGTCGCTGTGTTCGATCTGACGTTGGAAAGGATGTTTCAAACTCGCGGTTAGTTGCTCGAAGCCGAAATTCGGAGGAAATCGAAATGAAAAAAGCCATTTTATTTTTATGTTGTTTATTACTCGGCGCTTCGTTCGCCGTCGCGCAGAAAATCCCGGATTCGAAAGACGTCGAAACCGAAATCCGGCGGCTCGAAGAGCTGGGCCGCACGAAATCGCTCCGGGGCGACGCCGACTGGGACGGATTATGGGCCGAAGACGCCCATCTCGTCGACGTCACGGGCAAGGTCACGATCTATAAGAAGGGACTGAACCTCGGCGCCGGTTTCGCGCCGCCGAAAGCGATGAAGATGTCGGAGATGATCGTGCGCGTTTACGGCGAGACGGCGGTCGTCACGGCGCTGATGGAAATCGAGGCGGAAACCGCCGACAAAAAGCCTTTTACGTTCAGCCTGCGGTTTATGAACGTCTGGAGAAAATTCGCCGACGGCTGGAAGATCGTCGCGTCCGAAAGCACGCCGGTCAGACTGCCGGCGAAATGATTTTTTGAGGAGAAAAGACAATGAAAACTATTTTGACCGCCCTTTTGCTTTTTATTTTTATCGGATTTTTCGACGAGGAATTATACGCCCAGCCGGCGAATCCGGCGCCCGCGATGACGGCGGCCGTCGAGCTTTACAACCGGAAAAGTTTTCCGGAAGCGGCGGCGGCTTTCGAAGCGGTTCTGAAAACCGAGCCGCAAAACGGCCGCGCGTGGTATCTGCTCGGGATGTCGCGGCATTCGCTCGGCCAATGGGAGCCGGCGATCGCCGCCTTCGAAAAAAATGTCGCGATCGTCGGCAATCCGATCGCGATGTACAACATCGCCTGCGGCTACGCGCATTTGAACAAACCCGACAAGGCCTTCGAATGGCTCGAAAAATCGCTTAACAACGGCGCGGCCTACACGGTCGATCTCGACAAGGACAGCGATCTCGAAAGCCTCCGCAAAGACGCGCGCTTCGCCAAAATGCGGGAATTGGCCGAACATCAAAAATATCCGTGCAAATATTCTCCGGAAGCACGGCAGTTCGATTTCTGGGTCGGCGAATGGGACGTTTTCAACCCGGCGGGACAAAAGGCGGGCACGAATTCGGTGCAGCTGTTTTCGGACGGCTGCGGGATTCTGGAAAACTGGACGAGCGCGGTCGCCGGCGACGGCAAGAGCATCAATTTCTACGATCCGGGAACGGGCAAATGGTATCAGTCGTGGATCGGCACGGGCGGCGGCGCGCTGCGCTACGCCGGAAATTTCCGCGACGGCGCGATGCGTTTTGAAGGCGAAACGATCTCCGGCGGCCAAAAGACGCTCCAAAAACTGACCTTTACCAAAATCGACGAAAACACCGTCCGCCAGCTTTTCGAGGCCTCGAACGATGACGGCAAAACGTGGTCGATCACCTACGATCTCAAATACGTGCGGAAGAAATGAGTTGGGGAAGTTCGGGAAGTTCGGGAAGTTCGGGAAGAGGTCTTCTTTCCGAACTTCCTTTTTTTGTCCGGCGGGCTGCCAGCCGGCCGACAGCCGCGCAGGCGGCGTCGAACGTTTCATTGGTGTGAAGCGTATTTACAGGCTTTCGCCTGTCAACAGTCTGACAGACTGTTGTACGGTTTATTCCCGAACTTTCCGAACTTGCCTCCGCGAAACTTAAAATCACCGAAAAAACCGCCGTTTCGAAAAAAAATCCGGCGAAATTCCGGACGAATCGTCGCGTCTATTTGAATCTTCTCCATAAAATCGGCAATAATTACCCTTTTGCCTTATCCGGTTGTTTTTTCCTTAACCGGACAAGGCCGTCATAAATTCGGCACAACGAAAAAAAGGAACGAAAACCCATCGCGCGGCCGCCGATGACTCGGCCGGTTTTACTCCTTATGTCCGGCGAACGATTTACGTTTTTGCCGTTTCGTTTGATTTAACAGAATTTTATGCGGCCCGATCGAGGGACGAAAATTTTTAGTACTTTATAAAAACAGGTGATTTTTTAATGGAATCTACAATTCTTTACCTGATTCCCGTGTTGGGGGTCTTCGGATTAATCGTAATGGCATTCAAGTCTTCGTGGGTCAGCCGCCAGGCGACCGGCGAAGAGAATATGGTCGAGCTGGCGTCCCACATCGCCGAAGGCGCGATGGCTTTTCTGAAAGCGGAGTGGAAAATTCTGACCTATTTCGCGATCGTCGCGGCCATCGTGCTCGGCTGGTCGGGAACGCTGGTCGAAACGTCCTCGCCGGTGATCGCCCTGTCCTTCGTGATCGGCGCGGTCTTCAGCGCGACGGCCGGCTACTTCGGAATGAACATCGCGACCAAAGCCAATGTCAGAACGACGCAGGCCGCCCGCACCGATCTCAAAGGCGCATTGAAAGTCGCTTTTACCGGCGGCACGGTGATGGGACTCGGCGTCGCCGGGCTCGCCGTTCTCGGGCTGAGCGGTTTGTTCATCCTTTTCTATCAGCTCTACGTCGTCAAAACCGGCGGTTCGGTCAACGGCGCGGCGATGGAAAAAGCCATCGAAGTGCTCGCCGGCTTTTCGCTCGGCGCGGAATCGATCGCGCTTTTCGCGCGCGTCGGCGGCGGCATCTACACGAAAGCGGCCGACGTCGGCGCCGACCTCGTCGGCAAGGTCGAGGCCGGCATTCCCGAGGACGACGTCCGCAATCCGGCGACGATCGCCGATAACGTCGGCGACAACGTCGGCGACGTCGCCGGGATGGGCGCCGACCTTTTCGGTTCCTACGTCGCGACGATCCTCGCGACGATGGTCCTCGGGCGCGAAATCGCCGTCACCGATAAATTCGGCGGTCTTTCGCCGATGATCCTGCCGATGCTGATCGCCGGTCTCGGCATCATCTTTTCGATCATCGGCTGCTCGCTCGTCCGGATTTCCGACGACAAGGGCAACGTGCAGAAAGCATTGAATATCGGCAACTGGACGTCGGTCGTGATCACGACCGTCGCCTGCTACTTCATCGTGATGTGGATGCTGCCGGCGAAGATGACGCTCCGCGGCCACGATTTCACGAACACCGGCGTCTTTCTCGCGATCCTCGTCGGCTCGATCGTCGGCGCGCTGATGAGCATCGTCACCGAGTTCTACACGGCGATGGGCAAGCGGCCGGTCAAATCGATCGTCCAGCAGTCGAGCACCGGTGCGGCGACCAACATCATCGGCGGTCTTTCGGTCGGGATGGAATCGACGCTCGTGCCGACGATCATTCTCGCGTCGGGAATCTTCTTATCGCATTATTTCGCCGGTCTCTACGGCGTCGCGATCGCCGCCGCCGGAATGATGGCGACGACCGCGATGCAGCTCGCGATCGATGCGTTCGGCCCGATCGCCGACAACGCCGGCGGCATCGCCGAGATGAGCCGGCTGCCGAAGGAAGTCCGCGGCCGCACCGATATTCTCGACGCCGTCGGCAACACGACGGCCGCGACCGGCAAGGGCTTCGCGATCGCGTCGGCCGCGCTGACGGCGCTCGCGCTCTTTGCCGCCTACGTCGGGCTCGCCGGCATCAACTCGATCGACATCTACAAGGCGGACGTTCTGGCCGGCCTCTTCGTCGGCGGAATGATCCCGTTCATCTTCTCGTCGCTCGCGATCGCGGCGGTCGGCCGCGCGGCGATGGCGATGGTCCAGGAAGTGCGCCGGCAGTTCCGCGAAATTCCGGGCATTATGGAATACGAAGCAAAGCCGGAATACGATAAATGCGTCGAGATTTCGACCAAGGCGTCGATCAAGGAAATGATGCTGCCGGGCGCGATCGCGCTCGTCACGCCGCTGATCGTCGGCTTCGCGTTCGGGCCGGAAGTGCTCGGCGGAATGCTCGCCGGCGTGACCGTCTCGGGCGTCCTGCTCGGAATGTTCCAGAACAACGCCGGCGGCGCGTGGGACAACGCCAAGAAGTCCTTCGAAGCGGGCGTCGAGATCGGCGGCAAGATGGAGTTCAAGGGCAGCGACGCGCACAAGGCGAGCGTCACCGGCGACACCGTCGGCGATCCGTTCAAGGACACGTCGGGCCCGTCGATGAATATTCTGATCAAGCTGATGAGCATCGTCGCGCTGATCATCGCGCCGCACATCGCCGTCGGCTCGAATCACAACTCCCAGCCGAAACCGGCGCCGAAAACGCAGATCGAAAGAACCGTGACGGTTCCTAAAGTTTAGAAAGTTCGGGAAGTTGTGGAAATTCGGGAAGTTCGGGAAGAAGTCTTCTTTCCGAACTTCCTTTTTTTGGACGGCGGGCTGTCAGCCGGCCAGCGCCGCGCCGGCGGTGTCGAATGTTTCTCCGGTGTGAAGCGTAACCGGTATAAAGCGTTTTGACAGTCTGTCTCGCCTGTCAACAGTCTGACAGACTGTTGTTCGTTTTCTTCCCGAACTTCCCGAACTCTACTTGCCCGGCATTCTTTTATAATTTAATGTTGTTGTGAACGATTTTTTCAGACTTCTTGTGTCGGGGCCGCGAGTTCGGTCATAATTGATTCAGTCCTTTGGGTATGCAATTCATCTTTCCTTAAACGGAAAAGGTCGTTATTTTTCGATATAAATAAACATAGAGAGGAATAAATTATCGTGGAACAGCTGCCAATCTGGTTGGTTCTTATCATTGGTGTTCTGGCGATCGGGTTCGCGTTCTTTTTGATCAAAAACGTGCTCGGCCGCGACGCCGGAACGCCCGAAATGCAGACGATTTCAAACGCCATCAAAGAAGGCGCGGAGGCTTTTCTGGCGCGGCAGAACAAGACGATCGGAATTTTCGCGATCGTCGTCGCCGCGCTGATCGGCTTGCTTTACGCGTTCGTCAGACCGGAAAGCAAGTTCGATCCGCTGAAACCTTACCCGCTCGCCGCGTGGACGATGGCCTCGTTCATCTTCGGCGCGACCTGTTCGGTCGTCGCCGGCTACACGGGGATGTGGATCTCGATCCGGACCAACATCCGGACGGCTTCGGCCGCCACGAAAACATTGAACGGCGCGCTCCAGACGGCGCTCCGCGGCGGCGCGGTCGTCGGTCTGTTCGTCGTCGGGATGTGCCTGCTCGGCATCACGATCCTGTTTTATCTCGTCAAGACTTTCAGCCGCGTGCCGCCGGAAAACATCCCGCTCGTGATCGCCGGTTTCGGTTTCGGCGCGTCGTTCGTCGCGCTCTTCGCGCAGCTCGGCGGCGGCATCTACACGAAAGCGGCCGACGTCGGCGCGGATCTCGTCGGCAAGGTCGAGGCCGGCATTCCGGAAGACGACCCGCGCAACCCGGCGGTGATCGCGGATCTCGTCGGCGACAACGTCGGCGACTGCGCGGGCCGCGGGGCCGATCTGTTCGAATCGACGGCCGCCGAAAACATCGGCGCGCTGATCCTCGGCGCGTCGCTGTTCGCCGCCAACGCCAAGCTCTTCGCGCCGTCGCAGCAGTTGGGCGTGATTCTTTTCCCGCTCGTCGCGTCGGCGCTCTGCATCATCGCCTCGATCATCGGCGTGATGGTCGTCAGAACGAAGGAAGACACCGAAAATCCGATGAACGCGCTCAATCTCGGCTATTACGTGACGGCCGCGTGCGCCGCCGTCGCGTTCGGCGGCGCGTGTTACTGGCTGCTCAACCCGCACGACGGCAACGGCGAAGCGACGGCCCCGGTCGCGTGGATCTATTTCTGGGCGTGCGGCGTGATCGGCCTGCTGACGTCGATCGCCTTTTTGTTCATCACGCAGTATTACACCGAATCGAGCTACCGGCCCGTCCGGACGATCGCCGATTCTTCGGTGACCGGCCCGGCGACCAACATCATCAGCGGGTTTGCCGTCGGGCTCGAATGCGTCGCGATGCCGATTCTCGTGATCGCCGTCGCGCTGATCACGTCCTACTCGCTCGGCGAAGCCTCGGGTCTCAGGGACGCCGGCCTTTTCGGGACGGCCGTCGCGACGATCGGAATGCTCGGCACGGCCGCCTACGTGCTCGCGATGGATGCCTTCGGACCGATCACCGACAACGCCGGCGGCATCATCGAGATGTCGGCGCAGCCGGACGAGATTCGCGAAAAAACCGACAAGCTCGACGCGATCGGCAACACGACCAAGGCGCTGACCAAAGGCTACGCGGTCGGTTCGGCCGCGCTCGCCGCGTTTCTGCTCTTTTCCGCGTATCTCGACGAAGTCCGTCACTACGGCGCGTCGCTCAAGGCCGTCGATCTGACGAAACCCGTCGTCTTCGTGAGCGCGATGCTCGGCGCGATGCTCGTTCTTTTGTTCGCTTCGCTCGCGATTCGCGCGGTCGGCAAGACGGCGCAGGTCGTCATCGAGGACGTTCGCGATCAGTTCAAGAAGGATAAGGGAATCCTGGCCGGCACTTCGAAGCCGAATTACGGGCGGACCGTCGACATCGTCACGAAATCGGCGCTGCGCGAAATGGTTCTGCCCGGCCTTCTCGCCGTTTGTATGCCGGTCGTCGTCGGTCTCGTCTTTCGAACGCTTTATAACTCGCTGGGAACGAACCGGACGGCGAGCTCGGCCTCCGGCGCGGAGGGCGTCGCCGGTTTTCTGATGGTCGCGACGATCGTCGGCATTCTGATGGCGCTGTTTCTGAACAACGCCGGCGGGGCGTGGGACAACGCCAAGAAATATATCGAGGCCGGACATCACGGCGGCAAGGGCTCGGAGCCGCATAAGGCGTCGGTCGTCGGCGATACGGTCGGCGATCCGTTCAAGGACACGGCCGGCCCGTCGCTTCACGTGCTGATCAAGCTGCTCGCGACGATCACGCTCGTGCTCGCGCCGTTTTTCATCTGATTTTTTCGAAAATCATTCGGGGAGCGGGCGAACGACGCGCCTGCTCCCTTTTTCCTTCTTCGATTTCGTCCGGCGAAAAAGCGTTTTCGGATCGTCGAGGCTGCGTTTCGCATCGTCGAGGTTCGTTCTTGCGCCGTTTTCAAACTTTGTATTTTTTATTCTACCCGGAGTCTTTGCCGGAATTTTACCGGAGGGGGCCGGCTTCCGAATTTTCCTCGAACAGCTTTTTTACCGAATCGCGGATCAGGACGATGATGCTGAAAACGCCGAGAACCGTGCCGAGCGGCATAAAGGCGCAGTTGAGACAGCTCATCACGAAACAGAAAATATAATTCCGGCGCTCCTTTAAAAACCGGCCGGCGAAAAAATTGCAGGCCGCGAACGTCCAGCCCAACAGGATAAATACCGATGCGATGCCGATAAAAAACCAGCCGACCGCCGGCGGCGGCGCGTCTCTTCCGCCGTCCATTCCGCCGGTCAGTATCATAATGCCGATAAACAGGTGGATAAACGGAAAGCAGGCGAACAATGCGCTGATCGCCGCATAAATCTTAAATCCGAGCGAAAGCTGGTCGAGATGTTTTTCGTCCTCGGTTGTTTCCCGATCCCGCGCCGGCTTCCACGGCTTCGGCTGCAGTTCGGCCGGCGTCTGATCGTCGTCCTCGTAATCTTCGAACCGATAGCGCGGGCGGTCGTCGAAAGCGGTCGGCCGGTGTTTTTCGTTTGGGAAATCGTCGTCGTTCATAGGCTTGAAATTCTTTTTATCCTCGAATAATCGGGTCTTAATCCCTCGTCCGATCACGACCCGATTGTATCACGCCGGGCCCGGTTTCGGATAAGAATTTCCCGGAGCGCGATTTTTCGCTACAATAAAATCGACCGGCAGCCTAAGTTTTTCGAGGTTTCTAAGTTTATGAAAACAATCGCGGTGCGCTCGAACGAGCGCGAGGAAATGATCGACATCACGCGCGAGGTCGCGCGGCTGCTGCCCGAACAGGGCGAGGGCGTCTGCGTGCTTTTCACGCAGCACACGACCTGCGGTCTGACGATCAACGAGAACGCCGACCCGGACGTTAAACACGACATCCTGCTCTTTCTGCGCGAAACGATCCCGCAGTTTTACCGTGGCTTCCGGCATTTCGAGCATAATTCCGACGCGCATCTCAAATCGTCGCTCGTCGGCGCGAGCCTGACCGTCCCGTATGAAAACGGCCGCCTGCTGCTCGGCCGCTGGCAGGGCATTTATCTCTGCGAATTCGACGGCCCCCGCGAACGCCGGGTGATCGTCAAAGTCTGCTGATATATTGCTGATTTTTAAAGCTTTTCAGGCGACCGGCGAGCGACGCAATTTGTTTCCCGGCGCGAACCCGAAACGCGCGCCGAAAGCCCCGATCAGATGGCGTCCGACCGCCGCCGCGAACGGGCTGTGGCTCCAGGCGGCGATCTGCGGGTTGAAAGCCGCGCCGAGCGCGTCGGCGGCGACGCTCATCGCGGCCGGCGCCGGATTGAACAACTCGAAATATCGCGGATGCGGCGTATGGACCTGAAATTCGTAAAGGTTGCGCGCCGCGAAATCGAGCGCTTCGACCGGTTCCGCGGTTCTCCGGAAATCGCAGGCGGCCAGCCGGGCGCGGATTTCCCCGATGTCGGTCGGCGGCGCGACCGGCAGCCCGCCGACCTCTTCGAAATATTTCTCGATCGTCGCGGTCAAAGTTTGCCAGAGACGGCGGCGCTCTTCTTTTTCAAGCAGTAATGTCATCGGTTCACCTTACATTAGACCTCTTGCAAAAGAAAATTAATGTTCAAGCGCATAGTTGTACAATCCGGCAATCAAATTTACCCGCATCATAAACCGCCGGCGCCGGCTGCGATGGCTCAGAGAATTATTCAGTGACGGAGTCTCTCCGCCACTTTTGACAGTTGATTTTGGAGGAATCGGGATGGCTTAAAAAACAATTCCCATTCAAGTCGCAAAACTTAAACCGGTTTGTTTTCGATTCTTTCTGGTGGGCTTAATTAACTTCCAGGCCTGCGGTAGAATCTTCTTTGGCATCTGTTTCCGCAGACACTCGTCGAGATTCGTTCTCGAAGACGTTCGGGACGTTGGAGGTCGGGGAAACAGATGTCTTCCTAAATTCATCGTCACTGGAACCAATTCGTTTTATTTGCTCCGGCATCTCATTCAATCAAAGCCCCGTGGGTCCTTGGCGCGATAAATCGGCGAGCCCTATGATTTTTCGGGACCACCGTTTCGCCGCAAAGCGTGCCGATCTTACCGCAACAATTCTTCGCGTTCGTCTCGTATTCTTACCCGACATCGTCAGCCCATACCCTTCGAGAGCCGCAACAAGGCGACGCCTGCGGTTCTGACGGATCTGAATGTTGAGAAGATTTATCGCCTCAGCGAATAAACGCATTCGGAACGGGCAGATCGCCCGTCGCCCCAAACGCGGTTATTCCGACACCCGCCGTCGTCCGGTTCAGATACCAGGTGGCCGTCGAAGGCCGAAACACGGCCGAATCGAACCGTCCGTCGCCGTCATAATCTCCCGGGGCCGGCAGATCGCCGTTCGCGCCGAACGGGAACGAGAAATATGATCCGTCCTCGCTTCGCTGGACGAACCAGGTGCCGGTCGACGCCCGGAAAACGGCGATGTCGGCTTTTCCGTCTCCCGTATAATCGCCCGGCACGGCGCTGTCCGTTCCGGTTCCGAAACTGTAAACGCGATAGGTGCTGTCGCTCGATCTCAAATACCACCACGAGCCGTCCGACGGCCGGAAGATCGCAATGTCGGCTTTTCCGTCGCCGTCGTAATCGGCCGGCACCGGTTTGTCGGCCGTCCCTCCGAAATTGATGATGGCCGTCCCGCCCGTCGACTGCGAGATGTACCAGGTCGCCGTCGACGGCCTGAATACGGCCGGATCCGTTCGGCCGTCGCCGTCATAGTCCGAAGGGGCGGGAATGTCGCCGCTCGCGCCGAACGGGAAGGAAAAGTAGGAATTGTCCTCGGACCGCTGGATGAACCAGAATCCCGTGGCGGGCCGGAAAACGGCGATATCGGTTTTATGATCGCCGGTATAATCGCCGGGCACGATCCGATCGGCCGCGTTTCCGAAACTGTAAACGCGGTACTGCGAATCGAGACTGCGGCTGTACCACCAGGACCCGTCCGACGGCCGGAAAACGGCAATATCCGTTTTACCGTCGCCGTCGAAATCAAAAGGCGGACGGCTCACGATTGAAGAAGCGGTCGTGGTGAAACTAATTACACCGGGCGGCCGATTCCAGCCTCCATTGTTCGCCGCGACAATCCGATAATAATAAGTCGTATTCGGCAGCAGACCATCCAATCTGAATGAAATCGGAACGGCGGCGTTTCCGGATCCGAGATTTTGAAAATTCGCGAAGTTCGTCTGCGAAAAATCGATATCGGGCGACCATTCGAACCAGGCGTTGGTGGCCGCAGAATTCGGATTGACGAGCCCGCTGATGACGGCGGTCGTTCCGGTAATCTCACTGGCCGGATTCATAAAAACCGACGGGGCCACCGCCACCACGCTGACGCTGGTCGCGGCCACGCCGCTGCCGAGGGCGGGCGGCAGCTGGGCCGTTATTACAACGCTGCCCGTGTTAAGCTGAGTCGAGTGAACCGGAACCGTCTTCAGGGTTTCGCCTGCGTTGAATGTGACGGAAGCGGGTACCGGCAGGATTGACGGATCGGAGCTTGATAACGTGACCGTGGACGATGCCGCCGCCGGCGTTCCCAGTCTGACGAATAATGAAGCGTTCGTATTCGAATCAATCGTGTTTGATGAAGCCGTTATGGTCAGATCCGGCGCCCATTGCAAAGGCGTTCCCTGATAGGTCGTATTCACGGCTCCGGAGCCGATGTCCCCGCCGCAAAGATATAAATTGCTGTTTATCACCGAGCCGACCCCGCCCGTCACGGCGACGGGCAGTGAATTCAACTGCCGCCAGTTTTCGGTATCCGGATCGTATTCGAAAACAAACGGCATAATCGTATGGGTGTTGTCCTTGCCTCCCATAATGATTATTCTGTAGGAAGTAAAGGGCGGACGATTCCCGATTGAAATAACGGTCGAGGCGGCATCCCAAAAATTGTAGGGCGCCGGATTTCCGGTAGTCCAGCTGTCCGTCTGCGGGTTATAAATGTCCACGAAAGTCGACCCGTAATCGTTTGGTGAATAACCGATTCCGCCCATCACATAAACAAAGCCCCGGATGACTTTGACGACGCTGTACCCCCGGGCCCGCGGCAGCGGCGACCGTGGTATCCAGACATTATTGGCCGCATCGTACTCGTTAACCGCATTGAAACCAGTGAGAAACTGATTGGTTCCGCCTATTTCAAATATTCTGTCGCCGACCGTCACCAGCGATGTTCCGTAGATGTTGCCAAGAGCAAGGCTCGCTCCCACCGTCCACGAGTTAGTGGCCGGGTCGTAAATCTTCATCGCGTAATCGGAGCCTCCTCCCGGCGTAGGATTCAATGCGCTCCGAAAAGCGTATATTTTTCCGTTAAGGACCGTGGCCCCGCCTTCCGTAATCCCCCAGAGCGGAATATCGGCGAGTGTTTCCCATTGGTTTGTAGCCGGATCATATCTGAAATGTTTATTGGCGGAGTTGGCAGCCGGCCCCCGCCCTCCAAGGATATGAATTTTTCCGTTTAACGTGACGGTTGCCGAATCGTACAAACTGGCAGGCAGCGGCTGGCGGCCGCTCCAGGTATAGTCGACCGGAATCGTGGTCTGACCGGGATTGGTGACGTTGACGCTGATGATTTGGCTGTTCGAATTCTGGTTCGGACTGTTGTCCCGGGCGACGACGGTGATATTGTTGGTACCGATATTTAGGTTGACGGTGGCCGTCCAGTAGGCGACATCGCTGCCCTGTACCGTCCCGCCGGTTGCCGGAACGCCGTTGACAGTCACGGAAGAAACCCCGTTATCTCCGACACCGCCGTCCGTCGCGATTCCCGTTACGGTCAGCTGCTGCGTATCGACCGTCGCGCCGTCACCGGGTGAAGAAATTGCCAGGATCGGTCCGATCACATCGTTGTTCGGCGGCTGGTAATCAATCGAAATGGTTTGCTGAGACCGATTGTGATTCGCACTGTTGTCCGTCACCTCGACGACGATGGTATTCGTCCCGGGAACGAGCTGAAGGTTTTTTGTCCAGTTCGCCGTACCCGATCCGGTCGACGTATCGTTGCCGGCGCGGACGCCGTTTACGGTAACCGTCTGAATTCCGTTATCGCCGGATTCCGCATCGGTTCCCGTGCCCGTCAATACTATCGTGCCGGAGGTGACGACAAATGAGGAATTCGTCTGATCAAAATTCGTCCCGAAAAGCCAGTTATTAATCAGCACGCTCGGCGGGTAAACGTCATTCGTAAAACCGCCGCCGCATGCCACCCCGCTGGTCGTCGTCGATTCGCATATATTCGGGCCCGAGGCAATGGCATTAAGAACGTTTCGCTTGATCAGCAGAACGTCGTCGAAGGCCCGCGACGAGCCCATCAGGTTGAGGAACGAATTTTCATTCGTGAAGGCTCTTTTTTTAGAGTTGCTGATGATATAAACCGGCGTATTCGGTTTGATCCTTCTGACTGCCGGCGTCACGGTCTCGTCCAGTTCCGCGACCAGCGTGCCGTCCCGAAACGGCGAGCTGTAAACGGGTATGAACGGATCGTCGGGAATGCCGGCAACGCTTTGATTAACCACATCCGACCATTGGAAGCCCTGCCCGTAAAACGCTGCCAGAGACGGGAAACCGCGTTTATACAGCTGGCTGCCGCGCGAGACGATCTCGTATACGGTCGATCCGGAATTTCGAAGTCTGCCCGACGGCGGCGGATTCATAATTCCCCCGGCCGGAAGGTTGAGAAATTCCGCATGCGAAACCTTAACGACGTTCGAAAAATCAAAGCCGTAAGCGTAAAAGACGCTTTCGCTGGGAATACCCCAGCGCTGACCGCCCTCGACAAGATAAACAGTATGGTTTCCGTCCGTGACATCGGTTATCAGCGTTCCGTCGGGATGCCAGCGGGTGGCTCTGTCGGACGTCGAAGTGACGGGCTTCCATAAATTCGTGCTTGAACCGTTTCCGCGGGGATCCGGGTACTGCCCCTGCCATCCGTAAGGGTCGATGGTTTTCCATTGACCGCCGATCAGGGTCTGGACCTCAAAATGCGCATGGATTCCGCCGGTTCCGGAATTGAAGATTCTCCCGATCGGCTGCCCCGCGCTCACCGAAATCGACTGACCGTTTTCACATAACCGATCGGTCATATGAAGATACCGGGTCCTGAAACCGTTTCCGTGATCGATGACCGCCGTTTTAACCGAATCGGACGCGCAGGTCAGGGTCCCGCTTTCGGCCGCCAGCATTCGGAGCGGGTTGGCAGCGGTGTTTGTCTGGTCGGTTGTTTTGAAATCGAGTCCCTGATGACCGTCATAGGCCAAATACGACGGGGAATCTCCCACGCTTCCGTTGAGTACAAAATCAGAATGCTGCAGATTTCTGACCTGATAAAGATTGCCATGGCCGAAATTTGCCACAAACGCTCCTCCGTTTTGCAGGTCCCCCATTTCTCCCGTAAATCCGACAACCTGATTATCGGGCCGGTAAAAAAGCTCCGGACTCGCATTGTGATGGTCCATAACGGAATTGATAACAACCGAAGCCGCCGTTCGGTTCGGAACCGGAAATTTCAGGTAAAAATTGTCGGGCCTCGTCAAAGAAACGGCCGACTCACCGTTATTACCGTTTATTTTGAGGTCTGAATTCTTTGCTGTAACTTCACGTTCGGGAGTCATTCTTTCGGGCTTATCTCCAAATCCGGCAAAAGTGCCCGCGGCGAAAATCAGGGCACTGAGCGGTAGAATAACCAGCAAGATCAAAAAGAAGGACTTTCGCCGATTTTGACCCAAATTTGTTTTATGAGATTTTTTTGAATTATTTTTAAGCATAATTTCGTACGTCCTTTTCCAGATTGTGTTTTGAAAAAGCCTTTATCTTCGAGCCATTTTTTTGAAACAAGTGTAACAGAAAAATAGCGACATTTTGCCATTTCCCCTCCGAATTCCCCTATTTTGACTGTTCTCAGGAAATTTTGAGCAATTTCCTTTATTTCCCTTGATTAATAACCGGCAAAATGCCCTTCGGGTGCATCTCAAAATGCTCGTAAGAGGTAATAAAAGAAGAGTTAATAAGAGCAGTCAAATCTTTAATTGAGTTCGGTTCGTCTTTTTCAATCGCCTCTCACAATCAAATAAAATTGCTTCAACCGGCTGCAAAAGAGATATTAATTGACACCGTCAAAGAAGCGATCGGCCGGATCGGCAGCATACATCGCTATGAGATTCTGGTTCATCTCTTTAATTTTGCGAAGGTATTGTTTAACCAACGCGCAAACCTGCTGAAAGAGGAGGATTCGCCAACCAAAAAAATTCTGCTCGAAGATCTCGAAAACAGGATCAAACAGCAGGAATCGCTCGTCGAAAGTTGGAAAAAATCGCCTGGCGAAACCATTGTCGTTCCGGAAGAACTTAACAAAAATCTTTACGGCGCGCAGAACAAACTCGACGTCGCGAAACTCCAGGAATGGATCGCGTCCTACAAGGAATGGATCAACACGGCGGAGGGTTCGAAGTATATTTTCGACCAGCTCAGTGCCGGCAATGAGATAAAAATAACGATTCAATTTTCTCCCTTCATAATCGCTGTATTTTATGGCGATTATGATCGGGCCGAACAACAAGACATAATTTCGAAGAAAGATCTTCAAAACGTATTAATCTAGCGGGTTCAGCCATTGGAATTTAAAGGAAATTTACCATTTTTCATTTCCCTCAAATTAATATCAAAGACCCGCAAATTACTTGAATTGTGATAAATAGCGATTCTCTGCTACAATGGCCCAAACAAAACTACCCTTTACCCCCATTCGAAACTGCCCCGTCTTTTACTTTGCTTGTTCGAAGGAGTTATTTATGAAAATAATTTTCGGCCTTACGTTGTTAATTTTATCGTTAAGTGTTGCTTCGCACCCTCAATTTACTTCCTCCAAATCGATTCTTAATGAAAATAAGCCAGATTTTGAATATTTTGGCAGAGATAAGGTAACCCCTAACCGTGTCCTGTTGAAATTCAAAAAGTACACAACCCAATCAGTTGCTCATAAATTATTAAGACTGGCCGGTGATGCCAGGATTGAAAATACGAAAATCTTACCCGTATTCATTTTAACTTCCAAAACCAAAACCGTTTCCGAATTAATCGGTCTTTACAAACGAATTCCAGACGTCGAATGGGTACAGCCCGATTACATTTATGAAATTGATAAAATTCCCAACGACAGCCATTTTTCCCAACAGTGGGGTTTGAGAAACACGGGGCTAACTATTCAGGACGACCCGGTATTTCCTAATCAGGTCGGGAATCCCGGGGTTGATATTAAAGCAGTATCCGCCTGGAACATTTCAACGGGAAATACCGCTCAGGTGGTGGCCGTAGTAGATACGGGTATCGATTATTTTCACCAGGATCTCGCGGAAAACATGTGGTCGGCCCCGGCTTCCTACACCGTGACGATCGGCGGAAATCAGATTATGTGCGATGCCGGCACCCACGGGATAAATCTCATTAACGACAGCTGTTCGCCTTATGACGATAATAGCCATGGCACTCACGTTGCGGGAATTATCGGCGCCAAAGGAAACAATAATGTCGGTTCCGCCGGAATAAACTGGACCGCTCAATTGCTGGCCGTAAAAGTATTCGACGAAAACGGCAACGGGACAACCCAGCAAATAATATATGGCATAGATTATGTTTTGCAGCTGAAACAGATCTTCGGAAACCAGGCCAATGTTCGAATTTTAAACAACAGCTACCATCATCCGGGTGGTTTCGATCAGGCGTTTTTCGAGCATGTTCAGGAGTTGAATAATTCAAACATGTTATTTGTCGTGGCCGCCGGAAACGGCGGAGAAGATCAGATCGGGGATAATAACGATAACGTGCCCGATTATCCTGCCAACTATTCAGTCGCCAATGTCGTTTCCGTGGCCGCCGTCAACAATACGGGAGAATTAACGGGTTTTTCAAATTTCGGTGCCGCCACGGTCCATCTGGCCGCTCCCGGCCAAAGCATCTATTCTACCTTGCCGTTGGAGAGTTGGGGATATCTATCCGGTACTTCGCAGGCCGCACCGATGGTTAGCGGCAGCGCGGCCTTGTTACTTTCCAAATGCAATTTGGATACTCAGGCCTTAAAGGCGGCCATTCTTGATAACGTCGATCAATGGTCGAGTCTATCCGGTAAAACGATTACCGGCGGGCGATTAAATGTTTATCGATCTTTGCGAAGCTGCGCTCAGGAACCGAATACGAGTTACTATTCCGTTGTCGTGCTTCCCAAACCCAACGGCACTTTTAAGGTCGATGCCCGGGACATCAACAATTACGGTCAGGTAACCGGAACGATTTTCGCTATGGTTCCCCGTCGTTCTTATACTTTTACCACTGATTCCGGGCTGGTTTTCACTCCGGATAACGGGATCGGAACCGAAGGAAGGGCGATTAACGATGCCGGCTGGGTGGCCGGCGAAGTGGGAGTAAACCAGCCCGGATTTCTTTACAGGCCCGATACCGGCCTTATTCAGTTCAGTCAGTTTTCCCTGATCAACGGAATGAATAATGCAGGCCAAATCATCGGTTCAACGACGACCGGTCCGGCAATTCGGAATCTCGACGGTTCCATCAATGTTCTGCCGATTTCCGGATCGGCGGATGATATTAACAATTTTGGTGAAATCGCAATTTATCAGGCCACCTCTCCGCGACGTTCATTTGTTTATAATTCACGCACGGACTCTTCGATTGAGCTGCCGAATGCCGGATACGGCCCGCGAATATGGGCGTTAAATAATACCGGTTTGGCAGTCGGCCGCGTAACGGTCGGCGACGACCCGTTTGACCGCTGTTTCATTTACAGCCGTTATGGGGGCTATAGCATCACACCGGCCTCATCCGAAGGTTTTACCAATATTTGCATCGATATTAACGATGAAGGAACGGCGGTTGGCTACACCGAAAGTATTTTAGGCGGCGGGGGTTTTGTTTACGATCGAATCAACGGACGCAGATTCCTGACGAATATGATCGACCCCAGTCTGGGATATACCATTACGCGAACCTGGGGAATCAACAATTCCGGCCAAATTATTGCAGACGCGCGTTTTCCGAATAGTACGACCAGTGCGGTTCTGCTTATCCCTTCCCAACAAACCCCGGCCGGAAATTCCGTTCAGGTTCAAACCGGAAGCGTTGCAATATCATTTTCTCAGATTACGGGCGAAGGGCAGACCTTTGTGGGGCCCTTGCCGCTTCCCCCGTCTTCGCAGCTTCCCAATAATTATCTGTTAACGGGCAGTAGTCTGGCCTATGATATCAGCACTTCGGCCACCTTTACGGGAACCAATCGGGTCTGTTTTAATCTTCCCTCGATCGCCGACGAGGCAACCTTCAACCGAATGAAGTTACTTCATTTCGAAAACGGATCGTATGTTGATCGAACGATTTCGAAAGATTTCAGCTCTTTGGAAATTTGTGCCGATGTTACCAGCTTTTCGCCGTTTGTGACGGCTTTGGCACCGGTCGGCCCGACTGCGGCGGAGGTGTCAGTTTCCGGAAGAATTGTTTCAGATCAGTCGCCGATAAGCCGGGCCGATATCCGACTGATCGGCGAGAATCGATCTTATTCCGCCAAATCGAATACTTTCGGTTATTTTCGTTTTGACGGGATAGCTTCCGGTCAAACATATGTTATTGAAATCAATCACAAACGTTTCAGATTTTCGCCCCGGGTATTAAATGTAACTGAAGCGGTGGATAACTTAGAATTCACCCCAGTTGAAAACTATTAACCGACCGGTTTGAACACTGATACTTACCGATAAGGTCAATCGATCCGGCAAACGGTCGGGTTGAAGGGGCGGGTTGTCAAAAACAATCTTTTTTTTACGGTTTGCTGCCTGTTTCGCTGAACGGTTGCTCATTTATGCTGTTAAAAACAGGAAATTACAAAAAACGTCGCACGTTTGGAAGCAACTTGCTCGAAACTGCGTTTGGAAGCGCGACGTTTCCCAGTTTTTTTTCACGCGACGGGCGCCAGTTTTCCCAACGGAAAATTATCAAAACAAACCCGCACGGGCAAATTTTTTTGAGCAGCCGCGGCGAGCAGCCCAATGCCTTATCTACCGGTCGGTCTCGTGTTGTGGTTCCAAAGCCCGAACCGTTTCCGGCGAGAATTACTTTAACAATTGTTATGCCGCGCCGGCGGGTGAGGGCGCGAGGTCGGAAAAGCGTCCTAAACACAAGTAATTACTTGCCTTGACCGGTATTGCCTGAAGTGCATAAAAACATATCCTTGCCGAAATACGGACGCTGCGGGTCGCTATTTCGACAGCCTCAAAATTAATTTTTTATTCGATTACCCCGAAAAAAGTTCTGTCCGAAAGCTTCGTAAATAAGATTCGCACTCCCCCGCCGACACGACGCCGGCAGCAGAAAAGGCTTTCGAGGGAAACGGNNCCGTTTCCCTCGAAAGCCTTTTCTTCGATTTCGCCTGTCCGGTTAAGCAACAAATCGCTCAAGGATAGATTTATCGCCGAAATGCTTCGTATCAGGCGTAACTTATTTGCTCCGGACGTGAAATGCCGAGCTTGATCATTTTGGATATCAGCGTCGTCCGTTTTAATCCCAGCCTGGCAGCTGCTCCGCGCTCTCCGCCGATGCGCCAGTCGGTCTGGCTTAATGTCCGAACGATGAATCCCCGTTCAAATTCTTCAAAAGTCTGAGCCGGGCGGGTCTGCTCGTTCGTCTTAAGTTCGGTAAACTCCGGCTTCAAAACGCCGCCGCGCGACAAGATCACGGCGCGTTCGATAATGTTTTCCAGCTCGCGCACATTGCCCGGATAGTCGTAATCCTGCAGCGAATTGACGGCTTCTTTTTGAAGCGGCAAGACTTCCTTGTTCATCTTCGCGGCGATTTTCTGCGCGAAATGATTCGCCAGAAGCGGTATGTCGTCGAGCCGCTCTCTGAGGGACGGGATTCTGATCGGGAACACGTTTAAGCGGTAATACAAGTCGCGGCGGAACTCACCCGTCTCGGCGCGGTCGAGCAAGTCCTGATTGGTCGCCGCCACGATTCGGACATCGACCTTTTGCGTGCGTGAACTGCCCAAACGCTCGAATTCCTGTTCCTGCAAAACACGCAGCAGTTTCGGCTGGAGTTCGAGCGGCATTTCGCCGATTTCGTCCAAAAACAGCGTCCCCTGATGCGCCAGCTCGAACCGACCGGTACGCTGCGCGTTCGCGCCGGTGAAAGCACCGCGTTCGTGACCGAAAAGTTCCGCTTCGAGCAGGCTCGAAGGTATCGCCGCGCTGTTCATCTTCACGTAAGCGCGGCTGGAGCGACGGCTGTGGCGGTGGATCGCTTTGGCGACGAGTTCCTTTCCCGTTCCGGTTTCGCCCATAATCAGCACGGTCGCGTCGGTCGGTGCGACTTGTTCGATTAATTGAAGCAGCCTTTTGAGCGGCGCGCTGACGCCGACGATTTCGGTAAATTTTGATTCAGGAGTAAAAGTTTTTTGGGCGAAAGCAGTGCCGCCGCTCGCGCTGCCGATTCTGACTTCCGGACTATAAAAATCGCTGTTAAACTCATTTATTTGCATTCTTGCCGACATAATACTTCTCCATCTTTTCACAAACAAAATTAACCTTAATGCTGAACCAATTCCTCTTAAGCCCCTTGTTTTCAGCCTTTACATTTTATGTTGGTAAAATATTTTCTTAACTCATAATTGCTGCTGGTCTTCCTTTTTTGACGCCGGAATGAAAATCCTTCTCCTCCCGAAAAGCCGTGCGTCGATCGAATAGGCGCCGGGTCCCAAAAGCGCGAGGGCAATCAAAATGCTCAATAACAAAAGCAGTCCGGTCAAGCCGAATCCGTTCACCTGAAGGGGACTCATCCGGACGAACCTGAAATACACTTCGATGACCATACAAACGGCAATTCCGATGGCCGCAAAAGGCATTATGCCCCCCAGAATCAGCAGTCCGCCGCCGAAAATCAGCGCCAGACTCAAAACGAGGCAGCTCAAGTACGAATATTGAGAGTGCTTGACCGAATCGAGGCTCATCAGAAGAATGCCGCCGTAAAGAATCGTCGCGACCCCGGCGGCGATTCTTAAGAGCAGCAGCCCGACACCGGTTATGCCGTCGGGAAACGTTGTGTAATTTTTACGCAAAATCGTCCTCATTATTAATAGGAAATCGTTAAGAAGTTTTTCGACCAATATGATGATAAACGTTTTTCGGCGAGCTAAAATCACTAAACAGGGTATCGGAGAGACTACTCTTTAGGGGAGGTAAGGTTAAAGGGTAACGGGTTTCGGTTCGGTATTTAGATTTGGATAATCCCGCGCTTGACGGCGATCGTGACCGCGTGGGTGCGGTCATTGGCTTCGAGTTTGGAAAGAGTGTTCTTAATGTGGAATTTGACGGTTTCTTCCGAGATGTCGAGTTTGTGGGCGATCTGTTTGTTTCGGTGTCCGGTCGCCGCCAACTTCAAGACCTCGATTTCGCGGCTCGTCAATAAATCGTCGCCGTAATGTTCGGCGATCTGTTCGGCGATTTCCGCAGAAAGCCGCGTTTTCCCCGCGTGAACGATCCGGATGACGTCGAGCAGCTCTTTGCGCACCATGCTTTTTAAAAGATAGCCTTTGGCGCCCGCGGCGAGCGCCCGACCGACTTCCGCGTCGCCTTCAAACGTCGTTAAGATAATGATTCGCGCTTTCGGGAATTCGCTTAAGATAGCGAGCACGGCGTCGATGCCGCTCATATCCGGAAGCCGCAAATCCATCAGAGTAACGTCCGGCAGATGTTTGCGAAATTGTTCGATGCCGTCCGTACCGCTCGACGCTTCCGCAACGAGCGTCATATCGCTCTGGCTGCCGATAATCGCTCCGAGCCCCTCGCGCAGAAGCGGATGGTCGTCAACGCTCAAAACGCGAATCTGTCCGGTCTGTTCGCTCATTTTTCGCCTCCTTAGTTTTTATCGCGAGCAAAAATCGTTCCGATCGATTAGATAATCGGAGAAAATCCTGAAAGACCGAAGAAAAGCTTTCCGATGCCGCAAAAATCTGAAAGTGTACTTAACAGTCTAACGCAAAAAATACAAATTTTTCTATGAGAGCCGATTCCGCTGTCACAGAGCGCGAATTTTTCTTCGCCGCCGGCTCCGAAACGAAAAACCGCTAACCCGCGACGAAATACCGACGCTAAGATAATGTAATAACGTCAATCCGGCTTTTACCCGCCTGGCTGAAAACCGGTTCGATCGGCCAAAAACGTTTTGATTCAAATGAGTTATCCTCCCAAAATACAATCCGCCCGTTTTGGGAATGAGAATTGATTCGATCTTAAACAAACATTTCTAATGGAGAAAATTATTTATGAATGTGAGAGTCATCAAACGGGTTGATCGCAAACAAATTGCAAAGTCGGTTCCGGAAGGCGTCGATGAATTGAAAAAAGCGGACGCGCAAGCCGCGACCGCGACGACGGTTAAATCCTGGATTGTCGAATTGCGGCAAAAGCGCGAGAACGAAAGACGGGCGATTAAATCGTTGTTCGGGAAAGAGGCGGAATACTGCGGCTAAAAATCGATCGTCGGCGCAAAATGATCCGCTTTTCCAACTGTCTCCGAAATATCCTAAGAAATAAACGGGAACCGGATTATGGCGCATCGCTTGAAACCGGTTGGTTAAAGTTTGGAGATCGCTTGGATTATAATGCATCGGGCGCAGTGTTTGTTTTTTTAGATTTATAGTTCTGATCTTTACTGCTTTTTAGGCGCAGCGCGGCGAGCGATGAAAGCCGTACCGCTCAAATTAGTTTCAATTTCTTTTCAGTCGATCGTCCGGCGGGATTTTTTCTGTGTCCCACGATGAACATTTCGGAGTCATTTTCCGGACTTTCGTGCTTTGGAAACCGGAATTATTGCTTTAATTGATTGAGGTAATGATGAATACGGCTAAAAATCCGATTAAAACATTCCGGAGGTTTTTGGGGGAGGCTTTTTTCATATCCCTCGCCGGCATTATACTCTGCGCCGCGGTTAGCGGGCTCGACCGAAACCGCGCCATCAATCAGTTTTACCATACGGCCTGGACGGCTAAAGACGGCGCGCCGAGTCAGATCAGCGCCATCACACAAACCGAAGACGGTTTTTTGTGGATCGGTTCGGCGCTCGGATTGTTTCGCTTCGACGGCGTCACTTTCGAGCAGTACGTGCCGCCTGACGGAACGAAGCTGCCGTCATACAACATCTACTCGCTGCTGGCGACGC
>JAFDVJ010000060.1 GCA_018269075.1 Acidobacteriota bacterium | reverse complement strand
TTTCCTGGTCTGGTGTCGGTTCAAAGAACTAATGTACGAAACAGGAAAAACAGTTTATCAAATCAAGTTCGGACAACTTTCAGATTATTTGATCCAACAACTGAAAAGTCCATCTGTTAAAATGCGTCTTGCGTAAGTCCTAAAACTATCATCCCGTTTTTTCAGGACGGGTTATTTGGTTTTGATTAAATTGTAATTTATCCGTTCGCGGGTCTCATCCCGCCCGTTTCGTTAACCGTCGTTGTTCGCTTTCGAGACTTTCCGGCGGCCGTATTTGCGGTCCGATTTGCGGATGTAGCCGAAACCGGCATAGAGCGCGCTGTTCGGGCCGAAGCGGCGGTCGCCCTCGACGTCGCGGGCGATATAGCCGCAGTTTTCCTCGTGGCGGACGATCACGGTCTCGAGATCGATCTTCAAAGCCCGGGTATGGGCTTCGGAAGCGGCGATCGCTTCGACCAGCTCGCGCATCCTTTGGCCTTCGGCCCTGAATTCGTCGAGCGACATCTCCGACAACTTCTGGTCAGGCGCGTTTTCCTGCCAGGAAATGGTAAATCTCTCGTCCTTTTCGAGAGCTCCCTTAATGGTTTTTTTGGGCATATAAATGTACCTCAAATAAAATAAACGAAACGGGTGTCTTTTCGGAGCTGACGGTCACGGCGACCGTCGGGAAAAGCAGGAAAACTCCGAAAATTACATAGTTTATACGCTTATTTGAGACCGCCGTCAATAGGTTTTTAAATAAAAATTCAATATTTTTTTCGGTCCGGTTCAGTCACCGGCCGGTGACCTTTCGTCACCCGCCGGTCCGGTCTTGTCACCCGCCGGTGACAGGACCGGACCCGGCGGTGACAAGACCGGCCCCGGCGGTGACAAGACCGAACCGTGCGGTGACTAAACCGGACCCGGCGGTGACGAGACCGGACCCGACGGTGACGAAACCGGACCGCCCGGTGACGAAACCGGACCGCCCGGTGACGAGATTAAACCGACCGCCCCATCGACCGTTACGCCCGGTACCCTTTCGGGACCGGCGAGTACCTTTAATGATCCGCTAAGAGTCCTTTAATGCACTTAACAAAAACTTTATTTTAGTGCTCTTTCGTGTTTTTGGTGGATCAAATAATTCTTTTCGTTGACGGAAAAGTTTCGATCCGATTTTTATTTGTTCATAATGAAACCGGAAATTCGATCCACCAAAAACACTAAAAACACTACATTTAAACCCGAATTTACGGTTTTGTTTTTATTTTAGTCGCGTCAGAGCACGAACCTTTTCCATTCGAGTTTGCCGACGCTTCCGAAATTGAAGAGCAGACCGACGCGCCTCTTCGCGGCCCTTTGGTAATTCAAAACCTGCGCGACGTCGCGGCTGCACAAACCGGTTTCGGCTTTCAGCTCGACGATGATCCGGTCGTAACAGACGAAATCGGCCTGATATGTCTTTTCGAGGACTATTCCCTTGTATTCGATCTTGAGTTTTTTCTGCGATTCGAACGGGATCATTCGACGGCTGAATTCGATGGTCAACGCTTCCTGATAAACCGGCTCCAAAAACCCGGTTCCGAGCTTGTAATAGACTTCGTGAGCGGCTCCCGAGACGGCATAAACCTCGTCCGGGTAAACTAATTGCGCCATTTCCTTTTCTCCTGTGAGTATATTTGTCGATGAGTAAATAAATTCTTAAATTTACCGGCGATTATTTTTGTCGCAATTATGCATTAGTTTCCGGAAATAAAGCAAGAATTATTTTTTTCGCTTTAAATCCGTATTAATCATCAAAAGCCAAACAGGCCGGTTTTATTTAGTGTTTTTGGTGTTTTTAGTGGATCGAATTTCGGTTTCTGAATATACAATTCCGGGTATTAGAGAAAAGTTTTCGTAAATCGAATCATTGTTTTTATCCACCAAAAACACTAAAAACACTAAAATAACAAATTTCCCGGAATTGGCGACGATAATTGCATTCGTATTAGATTTATCATTTAAGTGTCCAATACCCAATTATCGGACTTCCGGAAATATCGTCAATATAAATCGGAATGTCGAATTCAAATAGTTTGACGATCACGTTGTTTTCCTCGTTCAGATCGAATTTGGGCTTTAACAAAAGGTCCTTCGCATTCTGCTTGATACTTTCTCGACAATCGATTGTTTTGTTGGTTTCGGATTCCACTAATTCCGGGGAAAAATAATATTGAATAATTTTCTTACAGCCCTGAACTGAGACTGTTTCAAAAGCCTGTGAGGTTTGAACGATTCTGAATTTAAATTCCTTGATGCCTTTTCCGGCTAGAAAATAACCGGTTTCGTCAATATTAACTTGATCCATCATTAATGGCTGTTTATCCTGAAATAGCTTTATAATAAATGACTTATAGGCTTGTTCATCAAAACCTTTTGTTGATTTGAGGTAACTGAACAGTTGATAATTTTCAACCAGAATTTTTCCGGTGTATGATTTGGATTCGACCTCAACCGGAATAAAATAACAATTCCGGCATTTAAGATGTTCTATGGCTTGCTCATAAAACTTAGCCGTCTGACCACAGACCGTAATGCTGAATATGAAGATCACCCCGATGATTATTACTTTATTCATAAAACAAGACTCCTGATTTCCTGACGTATTAAGTCCATCTTTAATTATTATTCTTTATCTCTTTCGGGTGTTCCGGCGTTAAACCGCATTCAACTATCAGATATCGAATAATTTTATTTATCTTGTGATCATACGCCCGCTTTAAAGTCGAAATCAAATCGATTTTATTTAGTGTTTTTAGTGTTTTTAGTGGACAATTTTTTTCTTTCAAAATGGAAAATTCCCATTTTAATGGAAGCCGTTTCAAAGAAGTCAGCAAAAATCAGATCCACCAAAAACACCAAAAACACTAAATAAAACCGATAAATTAAGAATTGACGACGATCAGCCTCAATTCGCTCATTTCTTCCATCGCGTAACGGATGCCCTCGCGGCCGAAGCCGGAGTCTTTGGTGCCGCCGTAGGGCATATTGTCGACGCGGAAGGTCGGGACGTCGTTGATGACGACGCCGCCGTAATCTAAATTGTCGGCCGCGAAGTGCATATTTCGCAGATCGTTCGTGAAAACGCCCGCCTGGAGGCCGTATTTCGTGTTGTTGGCGAGATAGACCGCCTCGGCGAAGTCCGAAAACTTTTCGACGACGGCGACCGGCCCGAAGACCTCCTCGGAGACGACCCGCATCTCGGGCGTCGTGCCGGTCAGAACGGTCGCGTCGAGCATCGCGCCCTGCCGCCCGCCGCCGCCGAGCACCTGCGCGCCGTTTTCGTGCGCTTCGTTGATCCAGCCGGAAACCCGCGCGGCCGCCGCCTCGTCGATCATCACCGACAGCTCGACCGTTTCGTCGAGCGGATCGCCTTTTTTGAGCCCGCCGGCGAGCTCGACGAAGCGTTCCGTCCAGCGGTCGAAGAGTCTTTCGTGGACGTAAACCCTTTGAACCGAGATGCAGACCTGTCCCGAATAGGCGAACGCGCCGGTCACGGTCTGTCTCAAAGATCGATTGAAATCGGCCGACTGATCGACGATCACCGGCGCGTTTCCGCCGAGTTCGAGCGTCACGAACTTTTTCTGCGCCTTCGATTTGATCTGCCAGCCGACGTCGGCCGAGCCGGTGAACGAGATCATTTTGACGCGTTCGTCCGAGTAGATCGGTTCGAGATGTTTCGTGTCGGTCGGGACGATCTGCAAAGCGGTTTTCGGCAGCCCGCTTTCGAGAAAGACCTCGCCCAGCAGGAGCGCCGTGAGCGGCGTTCGCGGGCTCGGCTTGACGATGATCGAGTTGCCGGCCGCGAGCGCCGGCGCGACCTTGTGGCCGACGAGATTGAGCGGGAAATTAAACGGCGTGATGCCGTAAACGACGCCGCGCGGAACGCGTCTGGTGTGCGCCGTCTTGCCGCGGCCGGTCGCGATCGTGTCGACGGGGACGATCTCGCCGGCGAACCGCTCGGCCTCGCCCGCCGCCCACGCGAACGTCGCGATCCCGCGCATCACCTCGCCGATCGCGGTCTTGATCGGCTTCGCCGATTCGCGGGCGATCGTCGCCGCGAACTCGCCCTGCCGGCGTTCGATGCCGTCGGCGATCCGGCGAAGCCCGCGGGCGAGCTCGAACCGCGACAATTCGCGCATTTCGAGGGCGGCTTCCTCGGCGATCGCGACCGCCTCCTCGTTTTCGCGCGCGTCGGCCGAAAAAACCTCCGCCAGCGTTTCGCCGGAATAGGGCGCTCGGACCGTAAAGCTTTCGGCGGCCGCGCGCCATTCGCCGCCGAGCAGAATTTTTTTCCCGTTCATAATGTATTTTTACAACTTTTCCGATTACTTATAAATGTCTGATTGCGAATTAAATAGCGGACAAGTTAAAATCTTTGAAATTTTGAAAAAAATCATTAACGGAGAATACTAAATGAAATATATAAAAGTCGGTCTGATCGCCGTTTTCGCGGCCCTTTTCATCTTCGCCTGCTCGAAGCCGGCGGCGACCAACACGCCGGCGGCGAACAGCGGCTCGAACACCAACAATGCGACGAACGCGGCCAATAAACCGGCCGCCAACGCGCCGACCTCGGCGGCCAACGACAACGCGGCGAACACCGCGCCCGCGGACGAATTCGCTTCGGTCCGCAAGATTTTCAAGGACGAATGCGCGAAATGCCACAAGGAAGACGGCAAGGGCGGCGAAACGACCGTCGACGGCAAAAAGCTCAAGGTTCCCGATTTCACCTCCGACAAGGAAAAGGAAGTCTACGACGAAGCCGATTTCATCGAAGTCGTGACCAACGGCGCGGGCACCAAGATGCCGGCCTTCGACAAAAAAATCAGCGAAGCCGACATCAAGAATCTCGTCAAGATGATCCACAAGGATTTTCAATCGAAATAATTGCGATTTCGGATCAATACTGTTACCAGGATTGATGGTTAAAGGAAAACGGAAAATCGCGGACTGGAGCGCGGGCATCCTTGCCCGCCACGCCGCGCCAGCGGTGTCGAATCGTTCCGAATCCTCGACGCCGCTCGATGATGAAAAGCTTGTTCGCGCTCTCGCGCTCCGGCCGGCAAGGATGCCCGCGCTCCAGTCACGCGGTTTCAGATTTGATTTTCAGTTAGAAGGATATCGGACGAACTGTCGTCAAATTCTTTTTAACGGTAATGATTTCGGATTGCGGATTGCGGATTTCGGATTTCGGATTGGTCCGGTTTGACACCTTAAGTTTTTTAGGCCGCCGGGTTTGGCGGAAGCACGAAAATCGTCGAGATGAGTTCGTGTTTTCCGTTAATAACGGCGGCCTTTGCGTTTTATTTTCGACAAGCGGCGGGCGGTTTTTCGACCGATGAGTTGCAAATCACCGAACCGCCGACTAAAATCGAACCTGCAGTTTTCGGCGGCATTGGGATAACGGAATTTTGTTCGCCCACGAAGGCTTTGGTAATAACCAATCCCTTCGATAACGAACAATCCGAAATCCGAAATCCGAAATCCGAAATCGCCCCGCACCTGTAGCTCAGTTGGATAGAGTATCTGGCTTCGAACCAGAGGGTCGCAGGTTCGAGTCCTGCCGGGTGTACTTGGAAATAAAAAAGATTCAGCGGTCTGAGAAATCAGACCGCTTTTCTTATGGCTCAAATGGGCTTCTGAGCGGGCGGATATTGCCGCCGAACTGCGACGATCCGGTTGCCGGAACGATTACGGAATAAACGCGCCCGGCACGAGCCGGTCGCCGGTCGCGCCGAACGTCGTAAAGACCGCGCCCTGCGTCTGCGTGTTCGCGTACCAGGTCAGCGTCGACGGCCGGAAGACGGCCGCGTCCATGATCCCGTTGCCGTCGTAATCGCCCGGCGCGGGCTGATCGCCGGCCGCGCCCCACGGGAACGAGAAGAACGAAAGGTCCTCGCTCCGCTGGACATACCAGACGTTCGTCGACGGCCGAAAGATCGCGACGTCCGCCTTGCCGTCGCCGGTCCAGTCGCCCGGCACCGGTTTGTCCGTTCCCGTGCCGAAGCTGTAGACGCGAAACGTGTTGTCGGATGAACGAACGAACCACCACGAGCCGTCCGACGGGCGAAAGATCGCGACGTCCGTCTTGCCGTCGCCGTCGTAATCGGCCGGCACGGGTTTGTCGGTCGCCGCGCCGAACGAAGTGATCGTCGTCCCGCCGTCCGAGGAACGGAAAATGTACCAGGTCGCCGCCGCGGGACGAAAGACGGCGGCATCCGTCCTGCCGTCGCCGTCGTAATCGGCCGGCACCGGCACATCGCCCGAAGTGCCGAACGGGAACGAGAAGAACGAGCCGTCCTCCGATCTTAATATGAACCAGAACCCCGTCGACGGGCGCCAAAAAGCGATGTCGGTCTTGCCGTCGCCCGTGAAATCGCCGGGCGCGATAATATCCGTCGACTGGCCGAACTGCGCGGCGATCGTCACGCCGGAAGCTGAGCGGTTGATCCACCATTGACCGTTCGACGGGCGGAAGATCGAAATGTCGGTCCGTCCGTCGCCGTCGAAATCGAACGGCGCGCGCGCGGCCGATCGGCTGAGGGTCAGACTGTACGAGCCGGTTTCGCCGGCCGCGAACGAGTTGGCGAGGATCGTGTAGGTCCCGGTGGCCGGCAGGGTCAAAAATCCGTTGGCGGGAATCCGCGCGTTGCTGCCGCCGCCCCCGTTGTCGTCCTGGGCGACGACCGATCCGCCGGGATAATTGCCCTGATAGAGAAAGAGATAGGAATTGAACTGCGCCGAGCTCATCGCGATCGAAATCTGCTGTCCGGCGGTTCCGCTGAACGTGTAGGCGTCGTAGAAGGAATTGTCCGTGTAGGTGCAGTCGCCGGACTGGAGCGCGCCGCCGACGGTCTGTCCGAAAGCGATCGGCTGAGCGGACGGACACGCCGGTCCGGCGGCCTGATTGATCGTGTAGGTCTGCCCGGCGATCGTCAAAGTGCCATTGCGCGCCGCGCCGGTGTTGGCGGCAATCATTACCGCGACCGTACCGTTCCCGCTGCCCGACGCGCCGGACGTCACGGTGAGAAAAGCGGAATTGCTCGCCGCCGTCCACGCGCAGCTCGCGACCGCGCTGACATTGACGTTCAGGCTGCCGCCGGCGGCCGGAACGGACTGCGGCGAGGCCGGCGATAAAACATATTGACAGGCGGGCGGGATGCTGACGGCGAAGCTGCCGATCGTGCCGCTCCCGACGAAATTGCCGGCGTTGTCGGCGACCTGATTCGGCTGCATAAGAACGGTGTAGGCGCCGTTGTCGCCGATGTCCCAGATGCCGCCCGGCGGCGTGAAGCTGTAGGTGGCGGTGCGCGGCGTGCCGTTCGTGTTATTGTTCACCGAGACAAACGCGGGCGTCGCGGTAAAGCCGTTCGGACCGGTCACCGTCACGTCGCCGGTGCCGATCGTGCCGACGTTGATCGCCGTGTCGTCGGTGTAGGTGACTGTGAAAATGTAGGAACTTCCGCCCGCGGCGGTCACGTCGGCGGCGGTCGCGGCGGCGATCGGCGCGGGGCCGGTGCCCTGCAGCTCGAACGCGCCGATGTCGGGCCCGCTCGGCACCAGCGGATGATTGAAGGACCGGATCAAACCGCGCTGGTCGGTCAACGCGTTGTTGAAAAACCACGGAAAGGGACCGTTGATCGCCGGGCTCGAAGCCGAAGCGATCGCGTGCGTCGGCGTCGGTCCGCCGTTGTCGGCAAGCGGCCCGAGCAGCGGATTAAGCGGATTTCCCGGAGCCCCGACTCGGGAGTCGCTGGAAAATACGATGGTCCCGGGATTGCCGATCAAATCAACCTGAGTGATGATGTTCGCGGCGCCCGCTTCCGTGACGTCGGGCACGGTCGCGTTGTTAGCGTTGCCCGCGACGATCGTGTTGAGCAGTTGATCGATGACTCCGCTCGCGCGGCGCAGACCGCCCGCGCTGTTCGTGCCGGCGGCCGTGTTGTTGGTGATCGTCGAATTTTCGATCCGCGCCCGCGTCGTCGCCGTCGTTCCCGCAAAACGGATTCCGCCCGCGTTGTTGCTGCCGACGGTCGCGCTGTTGCCGCTGACGGTCGATATAAAGACGTTGAGCGCGCCGCGGCTGTCGATGCCGCCGCCCGAATCCGAGTTGAGCGCGGTGTTGTTTGAAATGGTGCTGTTCAAAACCGTCAGCGTTCCGCTGTTGCCGTTAAATATACCGCCGCCGAGCGTCGCGAGGCTGTTCGTGACGTGGCATTGCGAAACGGTCAGATTGCCGTTGTTGGAAATCGCGCCGCCCGCGCCGCCCGACGGAAAGCCGTTGGCGATCGTCAGACCCTGCAGAATAACGTTAAAAACGCCGGTGCTGCTGGTGGTGAAGACGCGGCTCGCGCTGTTCGCCGAAACGGTCGTGAGGTTCGCGTCCATCCCGAGGATCGTCAGGTTTTTGTTGACGGCGAGCTCGCCCAAACTGAGCGTGATCGTCTGCGGCGTGTTGAACAGCGCCGAAAAATAAACGACTCCGCCCGACGGCGCGGCGGCGATCGCTTCGCGCAGGGAACAATCGGTGGCGCTGCAGCTTCCGTCGTTCGTATCGGCGGTTTTATTGACGATCAAAGTATTTCCTGCTTCGAACGAACCGATGTCGGAACCGTTTCCGGCGTTCGGAACCGCCGCCACGTCGACGGGGCGGACGAAGCCGCGCTGGTCGAAGGCGAGCTCGGTCGCGCCCGCCGGAACGCCGCCCTTGTCGATGGCCGGGCTGTTGCCGAGCAATGCGTGCGTCGGCGTCGTGCCGCCGTAGAGATTGAGCGGCGCGAGCCGCGGATTGATGGGCGCCGGGCCGGTTCCGGTCTGGTCGAACGGCTGGCTGAAGGCGGTGACCGTGCCTTTATTGCCGATCAGATTGAAATTAAGCGATTCGAAAACGCCGCCGACGTCGGGCGTCACGGAATTGTTGAGATTGCCCGCGACGATATTGTTCGCCAATTCCGTCGTTCCTTCCGAAAACAATCCGCCGGCGCTGTTGTCGCCGACCGCGTAGTTATTGGTGATCGTCGTGTTGTCCAAAGTGGAATTGCCGAAAAGATTGTCGTTTTGGGCATACCATCCGCCGGCGGAATTCGGCGCGGCCTGCTGGTTCCGGTTTCCGCTGATCGTCGAATTTCTGATCACGGTGACGGTTTCCGTATAAAGGCCGGCCGCGGTCTTGGCGGCGGTGCCGGTCGCGCGGTTATTGACGATCGAAGATTCGTAGATGTTCACGAAGACGCCGTAAACCCCGCCGCCGTTAGTCGCGGTATTTTCCGCGACGACGCATTTCGAAAGGTTCAGAATGCCGGCCGAATAGATTCCGCCGCCCGTCGCGCTGGTCGCGCCGCCCGCGATCGTCATTCCGCTCAAATTGACGGTCGCGATAAAATTGGAGAGCCAAAAAACCCGGTCGTTGATGCTGTTGTTCGTCCGGTTCGCGCCGGCGATCGTCAAAAGGTTCGCGCCCGGGCCTTCGATCGTCAGGTTCTTGTCGATCTTTAACGAGGCGATCGGCGGAACGACGGCCTGCAGCTGCAGGTTGATCGTCTGCGGCGTGTTGAAAAGCGTCGAAAACTTGACTTTTCCGCCCGCCGGAACGTCTCTGATCGCCTCGCGCAGACTGCAGTGCGCGAAGGTGCAGCCGTCCGTGTCGACGACGTCGTCGGTCGCATTGACGACCAGCTCGTCGAACGTCAGCACCAGATCCCAGCCGCCGAGGATCTCGCCGTTGTCGCCCGGCGTGTCGTCGACGACGAGCAGCTTCCAGTCGCCGTTCGGGTTGATCCCGTTGAAAACATCGAGATTGGCGGCGAAATTCGAGTCGATGCCCGGCCCCGGCGGATCGAACACGTCGACGTTGAACGATTCGTAATTGACGGGGCGCGAAACGACCGTCTGGCCCGTGCCGACCGGCAACGGTCCGTTGTCGGCGATAATGGTCGGCGCGGCCTGATCGAAAGTAAAAAACGTCTGGTCGTTAAAGCCCGTCCCGCCCGCGTCCGACATCAATACCGTGCCGGCCCCGTTCGGCGCGAGCAGATAAATGTCGAGATCGTCGGCCCGGCTGTTGCGCAAAGCGCGGATATTGACGGTCACTTTGCTGATTCGCGAGCCGGCCGCGTTGACGCTGATCGTTGAAGGATACGGCGAGGCGTTGCCGCTGTCGGGGATCGTAATGGACGAATGATTCGAAAAAGTCGTCGGGTTGGACTGCGGGCTCGCCGGCGCAAAATCCTCGAACGACTGCGCCGCCGATTTCGCCGGATTGAAAGCCGCGCTCAATAGCAGACCGACAAGACAGCCGACGCTCAGGAGCAGGCGAAGGATTTTAGTGCTGTTTTGCTTGACAACATTTAACTTTTTCATAATATTTGCCGGTTCAATAGCCGGTTTGTCTTCAAAACGCCGACCAGAATTCGATGCTCCGGTTGTCGCGGGCGCGGAATCGGTGTCGCCGCCGCCCCGGGTTATCGACAGATCTTCGAGAATCTGTTTTCCGCGGCTTTGCCGCCCGATGTGCGGACGGGCTGTGCCCGTCCGGCGCGCTTCTTTCTCGATTCCGGCGAAAGGCTGAGCCTTGAGCCGCGCCGCGCGAGGCCGGGCCTCGCATTTATGGTGTAAAACCTTTACGGCAAGGCCGAGCCTTGCCGCACATCGGGCGGCCGAGCCGCGGAAAAACAAGCACTCCAAACGTATTTACGGAATAAACGCGCCGGGCACGAGCCGGTCGCCGGCTGCGCCGAACGTCGTAAAGACCGCGCCCTGCGTCTGCGTGTTCGCATACCACGTCAGCGTCGACGGCCGAAAGACGGTCGCGTCCATGATCCCGTTGCCGTCGTAATCGCCCGGCGCGGGCTGATCCCCGGCCGCGCCCCACGGGAACGAGAAGAACGAAAGGTCCTCGCTGCGCTGGACATACCAGACGTTCGTCGACGGGCGAAAGATCGCAATGTCGGCCCTGCCGTCACCCGTCCAGTCGCCCGGCACCGGTTTGTCCGTTCCGGTGCCGAAACTGTAGACGCGAAACGTGCCGTCGGTCGAGCGCACATACCACCACGAGCCATCCGACGGGCGAAAGATCGCGACGTCCGTCAATCCGTCGCCGTCGTAATCGGCCGGGACGGGCTTGTCGGTCGCCGCGCCGAACGAAGTGATCGTCGTGCCGCCGTCCGACGTGCGCGAGATGTACCAGGTCGCCGCCGCCGCGCGAAAGACGGCCGGGTCGCAGCGGCCGTCGCCGTCGTAATCGGCCGGGACGGGAATGTCGCCGCTCGCGCCGAACGGGAACGAGAAGAACGAGCCGTCCTCCGATCTTAAAATGAACCAGAATCCGGTCGAAGGCCGCCAAAAAGCGATGTCCGTCTTGCCGTCGCCGGTGAAATCGCCGGGCGTGATAATATCCGTCGACTGGCCGAACTGCGCGGCGATCGTCGCGCCGGTGGATGAGCGGTTGATCCACCATTGACCGTTCGACGGACGAAAGATCGAGATGTCGGTCCGCCCGTCGCCGTCGAAATCCGCGCCGAGATTATTGAGCCTCGACGTTGAAGTAGTGACTTCGAGCGTGAAGGTCGAGAAAAATCCGGTATCGCCGGTTTCGTCGTCGACCGCGTAAAGCTTCCAGATGCCGTTCGGGTTCGTGCCGTTGAAGACGTCGAGACTGGCCGCGCCGTAGTTCGCCGAACCCGGTCCGGGCGCGGGAAAATTGTCGATGCCGCCGGGTTCGATCGTCGGGCTGCCGATATTGTTGAACGGCCGGTAAACTCCGCCCGGCGCGTTGGTATTAAGAGGAAAATCGACGGCCGCCGATTGGTCGAAGACGTATGTTTGCCCCGTCACGCCCGGATTTCCGCCGCCCGCGTCGGACATCAGGATCGTCCGCTGCCCCTGCGGCCCGACGAGCAGGATGTCGAAATCGGCCGGAAAAGTATGCGTGAAGTTCGTCAGCGTGACGCGCACTTTTGTAATCGTGCCGCCGAGACCGTTAATGTCGGCGATCGACGGATAATTTGACGGAAGCCCCGGCGGGCTGCCGGCGGCGGTCCGGTCGGCCGGGCCGACAAAGTTGAAATTGGTAAAGATCTGGCGGGGATCGCCCAGCAGCCGGGACAGGAATATGTTGTTTTCTTCCTGTCCCGCTAACATTACTTTGCCGTCCGGCTGAATGGCAATCGCGTAAACCTCCGTAATAAAGCTATAGTCGGACGCGGGAAACGGAAATATCCCGTCGCCGTGAAACGAAGCGTCCAACGTGCCGTTGGAATTAAAACGGATCAGACGGATAGTCGCAAGGTCCGTGTAATCGGCGACGATGATCCTGCCGTCGGGCTGGAGCGCCATGCCGCGGGTCAAATCGAAAGTTGAATCGTTCGTTCTCGCTACCCCGTTAACGCCGAAACCCGGATCGAGCGCGCCCGTCGTGTCGTAGCGAATCACGCAGACGTCGGTTCCCTCAAAGTTTGAGATTCTGCCCGCCGCGATGATCTTTCCGTCCGGCTTGATCAGCGTTTTACCGATCCAGTCGTTGACACCCGTCACCGAAGTCGTCAGTTTTCCGTTCGTGCCGAAAGTCGGATCGAGCGCGCCCGCGGCGGTGAGCCGCATTAGGGCGGGAAGGCTTCCGCCGTTGGTGTTTCCGCCAGCGACGATCTTGCCGTCGGTTTGAAGTGAGATGGAACTCAGCTCGTCACTTGACGTATTACTGAACGATACCTGAACCATGCCGTTGCCCGTCGGGCCGAACGCGGCATCCGGGTTTCCGTTCGCGTTAAAGCGGACGACCATAAAGTCCCTGGCGGCGTTGGTTAATCCGGTCCAGCCGCCGACGATTATTTTACCGTCCGGCTGGATCGCCACATCCTGAACACTCTGGGTGTCGGCTATCGAAAGCAGAGAGATGCCGTTGCTGCCGAATGTCGAATCGAGCGAACCGTTGAGGTTGAAACGCGCCAGCACTACATCGGTCCCCACAGTACCGGCCACGACTATTTTGCCGTCCGTTTGAACGGCGACTGCGTTTGCCAGAGACAGGCTCGGAACCTGCGCCACACCGTCGCCGTCGAAGGTGTTGTCGGGTGTGCCGTTCGCGTTGAAACGGGCAATCTGAAAACCGCTCATTCCGACGACGAGCGCTTTGCCGTCCGGCTGAATTTCAAGATCTCCGAATGGGCGCGATCCGCCGGCCGGCGTATAAAAGACCAAGCCGCCGGTGCCGAAAGTCCGGTCGAACTGGCTCGCCGCGGCTTGCGTCCGTGCGGGCGCGAGCAGGGCGAAAACAAGCGCCAGCCCGAAGGCGTGGGTTAAAAGACGAGAGTTTCGATTGCCGCGCGATTTGTTGATAGTCATTTTTTCCCTCTGTCGAATTGACGCCGACGGTGCCGGGCATCCCCGGAAAAATTCGCGTTAGTTATGAATTGCCGCCCGCTTGTCCAAAAAAATTTAAAAATCCTTATAAAGCCGGCCCTGCCGGCGACAGAGTATAGCTACAGGCGCGAGCCTGTAGTTAAGATCGGAACCCGGATGCGAGCCTGTTTACAGGCGACAGAGTTTTTTCCGCCGGAAACCCGGGCCGGATAATCGCAGCACGAACGGTGTTGTCGACGCCCGTTTTTCTTCTGCCGCCCGTAAACAGGCTCGAATTTCGGTTCCGGCCGACTACAGGCTCGCGCCTGTAGCTATACTCTGTCGTCCGCTCGGCGGACTTTTTAAGGATTTTAATTTTCAAATAACATCGGCGATGGCAATTCATATCCTTCCGACGCCCGTCATTCGCCGAACGGTTCCACTCCTCGGTTTACTCTTTGCATTTCCCGCCCTGCGGGTCGAACAGGGTTCCCCAGACCTTGAAGCACGGCTGCGGATTGTCGGTGAAATCGGCCGGCAGGGTCGTCGACCAGACGTTGTTCTTAACGGTCGTGCTGCCCTGGATCGAAACCATGACCGGCATTCCGACCGAGGTCTTTTTCGGGATCGCGACGAAGCGGTATTTGCCGCCGAGACCGTTGATAAACCCGGTCGAGATCAATTTCGGCATCGCCACCGTATTGCCGTTGATGACCTCGTCCGTGAAATAACTGACGATCAACTGCGCGTCGAAACCGGCTTCGTTCTGAAACCTGATCCGCCGCGTGTCGCCGAACGCCTCGCCGACGACGTCGTCGCAGGTCGCGCTCGTCGCGGCATCTTTGAGCCCCTCGACCTTGAAACAGAGCTCGCCCGTAAAATCGGCGGGAACCGTGAAGCCCGGCGGGTTCGTGCCGCGGTCGATAACGAAATTTACCCGGACCGGAACTTTCGACGGCGGGATTTCGAGGGTTTCCGTCTGCGTCACGTTGAGGTAGTTGGTTACGGTTTTCCGGCTGCCATCGTAGACGACCTCCATCGAGGCGTTGCCCCCCGAGTTGTTCCAGAATTTAATCGTCCGGGCCGCGCCGTCCGTCGAACAGGCGCTGATTTTCGGAATGACGGCGTCGCCCCAGACTTTGAAGCACGCCGAAAACTTCGCGCTCGTCTGCAGTTTTGTCGACAGCAGATCCGCCGTGACCGTCCCGGGCTGGCTGACTTTCAGCGTCATTTGGCCGGCCCGCGCGTCGTAGGGAAGATAAATCTTACGTTCGAAGCCGAGGATCGTGTCGTCGGTCGAGATCGTTTTCGGGGCGGTGGTCGCCGCGCCGGTTTGGGCGGTGTAATCGAGGCTCATTTTGGCCATAAATCCGGCTTCGTTGCGAAGGGTCACGTAATCCAACTCAACGGCCTTCGTGCCGGCGCAAGGGCCGGCGGACGGTTTATAGACGGTCCCGCCGACTTCGAAGCAGAGATTGCCCGCCCCGGCCGGAATCGCGGCCCGGTAGATCGTGATGTCGCGGGTCGACAGACCGTTCATCACCTTCATCGTGATCTCGGCTTCGAGCGCGTCGCCGGGTTTGAGGTCGATCCCGAAATCGACGCTCGGCGACGTTCCGCCGTCGACCCATTTGATCGATTTGACGGGCGTGTTGTCGTATTTCGGGCGGCCGGCCTTGTAGAGATTGACGGTGACGTTGATCGCGCCGCCGTTGCGCAGCGTCAGCGTGCGGTTGTCGGAGGGCGTCGCTTCTTTCCGCTGCTGTTCCTTTTGCTCCAGAGTGCCGACTTCCGTCCGGTTCCCGAATAAATTTTTGATCCAGTAAAACCCGTTCGACCAGTCGATGCGGCCGCTGTCGTCCGATATCTTTCCGGTCAGGCCCCACTCCGTCGCGGCGAGGCTGTAGCCGTTCAGATTGATCGTCGTCCGGCTGCCGTAACCGTTGTCGAGCGTGACGCTCGCGCCCGATTGCGTGATAACGGCGTTCTTCTCGTATTTTTTTCCGTCGCCCTCGTACATCGCCCAGTTCCCGTTCAGATCGAGACCGGCCGGCGCCGTCTTGACGCCCTGTTTGACCCACGTGTAGCCGATGCTCCACGTGATCCTCGTCCCGTCCGGCGAGACCGTTCCGGTCAGACCGTCCGAGGTCGTCAGCGTATTCCCGTTCAGAACGCCGGTCGAGTTCGCGCCGTAGCCGTTGTTGATCGACAGGTTATTGCCGCTCTGGGCGATCTTGGCGAGCTTGTCGAACTTGACGTTCGTGTCGTTGTACATCTCCCACTGGCCTTCGAGCCGCGGCGTCTGGGCGCGGGCGGCGGCCGTCGCGAACAGGAGCATAAACAGGAGCGTAACGATCGTTCTCGGATTGATGATTTTCATTTTACTTTGGCTTTCTCCTCGGATCTTTCAATGTTCGGGTCCGTCGACGAGGACCGCTTCGAGCTCGAACAGATTGTCTTTCAGAACGAACCCGCTCGCGCCGGCCGCAAACGCTTCGGTGCGGATCTCTTCGTCGTCGAAGGCCGTCACCATGCAGACGTTCGCGTCGGGAAACTCGCCGACGATCGCGCGCGTCGCGTCGATGCCGTTGGTCTCGGGCATTTCCCAGTCCATCAGCACCCAGTCGGGCCGGTGCTCGCGATAGAGCGCGAAGGCCGCCCGGCCGTCGGCGCATTCGAAGACCTCGTCGACCGCCGCCGGCAGATAATCGCGCACGACCTCGCGGATTTTGGGGTTGTCGTCGACAATCAGGACTTTCATCGGCTGCATAAAAAAATGGCTGTTACGAGTTTTAGGATAGAGCGCGGAGGATTTTATGAACATTAGCAGTTTCACGTAATTCGATTGCGTGGAACTACGTATTTCGAAGGATAGGGATTGTAAAAGTATTTGTGTAAACGAAAGAAGCGGCGACAGCTGTAGGAGGTCAGTAGCGTCGGCGAAAGCCGATTCACCGCCGCGCCGGTGTAATTTGACTGAAAGTTCAGTAACCTTTATCGGAGCGCGAAAGCGGACTGGAGCGCAACCGTCCCGGTTGCGCTCAAGTCTGCGGCCGCGCCTTAAGCAAAACGGACTCCGGTGCATCGGTCGGTCGATGCGTTTTAATTACTATTTATTGCACCGCACTAACCACCGGGCCGTCTGTTTCCCGGTATCAAGAAATTGTCCGAGTCTTGGAATCGGGCTTGCAATGCTCAAATAACATCAGAATTTTTGGTGGCTGCTTAATTTATCCATCCGGAGCGAACCGCAACTCCTCCACTCGCGCCGAAAATTCCTCCACTCGCACCGATAATTCCCACACCCGCAGCCGCGAAAATTATTGATAGAGCGCCGGCGGTCCGCCTTCCGGCGAACGTATTCCGTTTTAAAGCAGCTTCGATTTATTCTGAACCGCGAATTTGAGCAGCGAATGCGCGCCTTGCAGATTCAGTTTCCGGCAGATGTTTTCGCGGTGTTTTTCGACCGTGCGCGAACTGATGAAGAGTTCGTCGCCGATCTCGCGGCTCGTCCGGTCTTCGGCGATCAGCCTCAGGACGCGGCGTTCGGTCGGCGTCAGGTCGTTGATCGAAGGCTCCTGCTCGGTCAGACCGATCGCCCGCCGGCTCCGGTTGATGAGAAACGAGGTCAGCGAATGACTCGTGAAATGATTTTTCGACGCGACCGCCCTGAGGCATTCGACGATCTCGGTCAGCGCGCTGTCCTTGAGCACGAAGCCGCGCGCGCCGAGGTCGATCGCTTCGTTGAAGAGGTCTTCGTCGCGGTGCATCGTCAGAAAAACGATTTCGGTCGCGAGCTTTTTCGCCCGGATCGCGCGCGCCGCCTCGAAACCGTTGACCGACGGCATATCGACGTCGAGAATCGCCACCCGCGGCGCGAGCCGCTCGATCGCCTCGACGGCTTCGCGCCCGTTGTCGACCTCGGCGAGCACGACGAGCCCGCGTTCTTCCTCGATCGTCTCGCGCAGCCCCTTCCGGACGATCGGATGATCGTCGGCGATGATGATTGTAATTTCATCTTTCATAATGATTGTTGGCTCCGGCCAATTGCGCCGTCAAAGCAAATCCGGATGACGGATGATTCCGGACATTTTATTAATTTTTATCGTGTGTGACAAAACTTTTTTTCGTGGATCGTAAAACCCGCGGGAGTTTTCAACGATCCGCTAAACACACGAAAAAACACGAAAGAAATTTAGTGTTTTTAGTGTGTTTAGTGGAAGATCAAAACAGCGAACGCGACCGAAATCGCCGCTTTTGTCAATAAGTTTGGTCATTAACTAATATTCCTCAAACCGATGACGACCTCGATCCGCGTGCCCTCGCCGATCCGCGAATCGATCGCGAACTCGCCGCCGAGAAGCTGGGCGCGTTCCTTCAGTCCGACGAGCCCGAGCCCGCCGCCCGCGGCTTTGATCCGGCCCGGTTCGAAGCCCCGGCCGTTATCCTCGACGGTGATCGACACGCTGTTTCCGGCGCGTTTGACCCGGACGGCGGCCCGCGAAGCGCCCGAATGCTTGATGACGTTGTTGATCGATTCCTGGACGATCCGGAAAAGGCCGATTTCCTCGCTCTCGTCGAACAATCCGTCGAGCGGATCGACCTCGCACTCGATCTCAACGACACCCGACATCTTTTTGCACATTGCGGCCAGCGCTTTGGTCAATCCCAGCCGGTCGAGGAGCTGCGGGCGAAGATTGTTGGTGATTTCGCGGACCTCGTCGAGCGCGAGCGTCGCCGATTCGGAAATCTGATCGAGCTCGCGCGCGACCCGCGCCGGGTCGTCGCCTTTTTTCAGGCCGAGCGCCGCCCGGTTTTTGATGACCACCAGACTCTGCCCCAGACCGTCGTGGAGCTCGGCCGCGATCCGTTTTCGTTCGGCTTCCTGCGATTCGATCAACCGGCGCGAAAAATCGGTTTTGGCGTCGGCGATCGTCCGCAGATGCGAAACGCGGCTGTAATATATCAAACCGATGACGACCGCCGAGGCGAGCGCGGCCAGCAGGCGAAACCACCACGTTTGATAAATATAGGGGCGGACGACGATGCCGACGGCGGCACCAGTTTCGTTCCACACACCGTCGGCGTTGGCGGCGATCACCCGAAACGTATAACTGCCGGCCGGCAGGTAAGAATAATTGACCGTCCGGACGGTGCCGGCCTCGACCCAGTTTTCGTCGAGCCCTTCGAGCCGGTATTTGAATTTCACCTGTTCGGATTTGATCAGGCTGAGTCCCGTGTAGTCGATTTCCAGATTCGACCGGCCGGGTTCGAGCTCGATGACGGTCCGCGAATCGCGGGCGGCGGCGAGCACCTTTTCCGCGGGCAGCGGCTGGCGGTCGACGGCGATGTTTTCGATCACGACCGGCGGCGGGAACGGGTTCGATCTTTCGGCTTCGGGATCGACGATCGCGACGCCGCCCATCGTCGCGAACCAGAGCCGGCCGTCGTTGGTTTTGACGGCCGCCGGAATCCGCCCGCCGTTGCATTCGGCGTTGAGCATCCCGTCTTTTTCATCGTAGGAAACGCCGTTCAGCTTGGGAATCCGGCCGTCGGCGAAATCGTCGAGCTCGCGGCGGCTGACGCGATGGATGCCGCGGTTGCTCGACATCCAGAAGTTGCCGCGATCGTCTTCGAGAATCGCAAAGACGCCGTTGTTGAAAAGTCCGTCCTCGACGCGGTAGTTGAAAAAGCGTCCGTCCTTGTACCGCACCAGACCGTCGCCGTAGGTGCCGAACCACAAAACGCCCGCGGCGTCCTCATAGATCGCGCGGACGAAGCCCTGCGGAGTGTTTTCAACCCCTTCGAAATTGTCGAAACGGCCGTCCCTCAATTCCGAAATCCCGTTGAAGGTGCCGAGCCACAGATGATCGTTCCGGTCGAAGCGGAGCGTGATGATCCTTTCGTCCCGCAAACCGTCCTTCACCGTGTAATGAGCGATTTCGCGGTCGTCACGGTATTCGTAGAGGCCGTTTTCGGTCGCGATCCAGAGATTGCCTTCGCGATCGGCGGCAAAATCGGTCGCCCCGTTCGGGAGAACGTGGCGACCGATCCCGCGCAGGGTCGACCCGTTTTCGAGCCGCCCGAATCCGCCCTCGCCCTGGTAGCCGAGCCAAATGCGGTTCGCCGCGTCTTCCCACAAACCGCGCATATAAATCGGAAAACCGCCCATATATGTCAGCCCGAGATCGGTGATTTTCCCGTTCGAATAGCGATTCACGCTCCGGACCGACCCGATCAAAACGTCGCCCGTGTGGGTTTGAAGCAGCGGGTAAATCTCGTTGCTGTTGAGCCCGTCGGCGACCGAGAGCGTCGTGATCAGCTTCTGCCGCAGCCGTTTTAATCCGGTCGGCGTCGCGGCCCAGAAATTTCCTTCGCGGTCGGTGATTCCCTCAAATCCGGCGACCGCTTCGTCGAGTCGATACGAATCGAACCGGTCGTTCTGAAATCTCGCCAACCGGGAAACCGCTTTGCCGTTGCGACCATTGCCGGCGAAAATGAACCACACGCTGCCGTCGGGGCCGTCGAAAATCTGGCCGGGCGTCGAATCGTTCAAGGCCGGAATTTCCTTTTTCGTGAAGATCGTCGCGACGCCGTTCGCGAGCCGGCCGAGCCGGTTCGGAAACCTGATCCATAAAGCGCCCCGACGATCTTCGTAAACGTACGTGTTGACCGAAGTATTAGGGAAGACGGACATCGCTCCAACCGGGAAGATCGTGTCCTTCCCGTCCCGGCGCTCGGTAATTCGGTTTTGTTCGAAAGTCCATTTCGTGCCGGATTTTCCGTAATAAAACGTGCTGACGTTTTTTTCCTTCCGGTCGGGAGAGGGCACCAGCCGGCCGTCCCGCAGATAATAAAAACCATCGTTCGTTTCGATCAGCGCACCGCCGGCGGCATCGGAAACCAAATTGAATGCGGTGTTCGGAATTTCGGGATCCAGAAAAGACGTGAAAACGCCGTCGCGATAGACCGTGATCACGCCGTTTTCGGTCACCGCCCAGAGCGTCCCGTCACGATCGACGAAGATGCCGGAAAACCGGTTGTTGAGAATGCCCTTCGTGTTGCCCTTGTCGAAGATCGTGAACCGCACGCCGTCGAACCGGGCGAGCCCGTCGAAAGTGCTGAGCCACAGATAGCCGTCGGGCGTCTGGACGACGCCGGTGACGGTGTTTTGCGGCAGCCCGTTCGCGGTCGTCCAGACGTCGAACCCGTATTCCACGGCAAAAACCGTCGAATACAGGCAAAACACGAAAACCGCCGCCGGAATTGTCCGGACGCCGGGATTTCGGTTGGCGGGTCTGATGCTCATTGCGGTGGAAATATTTATAGCATATTTTGACCCGGTTTTGTCGGAAATCGCGGCTGCAAACCGACCGCCGCCCGAACTTTCGAATAAAAAGAAAGCGCCGCGAGATAATCGCGACGCTTTCCGTCAATCTTACCGGGCCGTTTTCGGCTTTTAGCCGGCCCGCTAAACGTGCGAATGGCTTTTCAGACGGGCTTTCTGGAGCTCGTCGCGAAGCCGTTCGAGCTTGATTTCCTCGCGGTTTCGCCGTTCGCGGAGCTGTTCGTTTCGATCCTCGGTTTCCCGCGGCCGTTCGCGGTGCGGGAAATTGGCGACCGTGTTGAGATTGACGGTTTCGTCGATGATGTCGGTGCTCTGGTAATTATGAATGACGGTCGTCTGGAGCTCGCGGATCAACTGATCGATCGCCCGGCGCGTTTCGTCGTCGAGCGGCGGCGGCGCGGGCGGTTTCGGGTCCGGTTTGACCGGTTCCCTCGTTTCGATTTTGACCGGCTGTTTGGTTTCCGGCGTCAGCAGATCGGCCGGCATCAAAACCGTCGTGACGGCCGTCCGGAGCGCTTCGGCCATCGCCGCCTCGTCGGCCGGCGTTGAGCCGTAATCGACCTTTTCGAGCAGCTGCTCGGTGATCGCCCGCGCCGCTTCGGACGGCGGCAGATCGTCGAGCGGCGTGTCGTGGCGGTCGAAATAATCCGAAAGGCTGTTGATCAGCGCCGCCAGATCGAAGGAAAAAATGCCTAAACTCATAGTTCGACTCCTTTTGTTAGTCTTGAGTCTTGAGTCCTGAGTCTTGAGTCAAATCGAACTAACCCAGGACTTAAGACTCAACACTCAAGACTCAAGACTCAGGACTCAGGGCTCAATTTCCAGCCCGTCGTTCGTGATCCTGATCTTGTCGATCGGCGCGCCGAGCAGTTTTTCGAGCCCCTGCTTCGCCATCCGGCGGGCCTCCTCGGCCACTTCGTCGCGGCCGCCGTTGACGCCCTTCATATAAACCGCGAAATTGACGCCGAAAAGGATCGCCATCAGCTCAGCGCCTTCCTGTTTCTGCGCGTCGGTCATCTTCGCGAGCTCCGGATTCGCGGCGAGCATCCGGCGAAACTGCCCGTAAACGGCCCGCTCCTGACCGATCGAGACCTGCTGCAGCTTCTTTTCATTCAAAATTTGAATCCGCTCGAAACCGTCGCGGGCGCGGCGCGCGCGCGGGTCCTTGTCGGCCGGCAGCTCGACCAGATCGTGATAGATCTGATAGTTGTTGACGACGAAATATTCGAAGGCGTAGGCGAGATCGTCGGCCGGAAAGCCGTCTTTCCCGGCCGTCTGCCGGTAAAGATCGATAAAAGCGTCGAAAACCCGTTCGGTTTCGCCGGAACCCGATTTCGCGGCCAGCCGCTTCGGCAGCAGATTGTTCGGGCCGCGTTTGAAAACGCCGTAATCGAGGGCGGTGCGATCGTTTTTCGGCGCCGGTTCGTTCGTCTTTCCGCCCTTTTTCCGGAGCATCGAGTTGGCGACGACGCCGTTGAAGACCCGCGTCGAGTAAATCTGGTTGTTGATGTACCACTGGCCCGGATTCGACATAATCTGTCCGGCCGCGGAAACCGCGCCGATCAGCATCGTCAGAACCAGACCGCTCAAACCGATTTTCATAAACGCTCCCAAAAGTCAAAAACCGGAGGAATCGGGAATAAATCCAAACACCTCCGGTTTCCATTATCAGCGGCACGCGCCGCCGCCTCAGGTCAACATCCCCCTTTGACTATTAACCCTTGGCGTTGTTGATAATATTCATCTTCGCGTCGTGCGCGTTCTTGATCGTATTGCTGAGCATACTGATCGCTTCCTGTTGTTTGGCCTGCTCCTGCTGGATCCGCATCATCTGCATACTGCTCGCCAGATTTTCCTGATTCAAACGACGCTGTTCGTCGAAAATCGCCTGTTGATCCGCCGGAATTTGTCCTGTACCTTGAACTGCCATTTTTCTATTTCTCCTTCTATGAATTTTTATTAATTTACCTTTTCGGTCACTAATTTGACGTCCTCGAAACTTTCGCCGCCCGACTTGATGATCTGGTAGATCCCGAGCACCATAGCCCGCGCCCGGTTGGCGCCGGGGTCCTTTTCCTCGGGGTCGAACTCGATCGCCTTTTTCAGATTGGCGATCGCGTCCTCGATCTTCTGCTGCCGGATGTAAATCTCGCCCAGATTCACGTACGGCGCGATTTGCGAAGGATTGAGTTCGAGCGCCCGTTTCAGGTGCCGGATCGCCGGTTCGTCCATTTTCTGGAGCGTCAGCAGGCCGCCGAGCGCCGAATGCGCGTTCGCGCTGTTCGGGTCGAGCTCGACCAATCCTTCAAAAATCGTCCGTGCCTTCTCAAAATTTCCCTGCTGGTAATACATCGCCCCGATTCGTCCCATTTCGATGAATTCCTGAGGCGAGATGTTCAGCCGGGCCCGCATTGTCGGTCGTGCGCCAATCATCTTCGTCACCTAAACCTGAATGTTCGTAAACTGCGAGATCGACAGCCGGTTATTGAAGAGCTGATTGTTGTCGGCTCCCTGCGTCAGCGTCTGCAGCGCCTTGAAGATCTTGCCGAGACCGCCGAGATCGTTGAGCGGGTTCTTGTCGGTCAGCGATTTCAGACCGCTCAGAAAATCTTTCAGCCCGTTGAACATTTCCGACAGGCGGTTGCCCTGAAGCGGGTTGTCGCCCCCGGAGAAACCGTTCTGCGGGTTGTCGAAACCGCCGAGCGGCGGCATCTTCGAGGCCCCGTCGAGCCCGCCGCCCTTGAATCCCGAAACCATATCGAAGACGTCCTTGGCGACTCCGAGCCAGTTTCCGGTAAACGCGTCCAAGCCCATTTTCACGAACGGGGTCAGACCGCCCAATCCGACCTTGTCCAAAAATCCGCCCGCGATGTTTCCGACTAAACTTCCGATTCCAAACATTTCTAATTTCCTCCGTTGTTCCGTTTTGTTAGTTTGTTAAATTAGAATGCCACTGGCTTGACCACGCGTGTTTTTAACTTTTCTGTGTATATTATCGGGATCGATCCGGAATTGTTTCCTGTTTTTTGAAAAATTTTTCGATTTTTTTTGTTTCGCGTTTTTCCCAGCAAATATCGGAGCTTCGGCGAAATTTTTCGTTCTTTCCGGGATGACTTTGCGAAAATTTTGAGTTAATTTTTAATTCGGAATGATTCAGTTCGAACAGGAATGGATAAACGGCGGGGTTTCGCTCGGGGCGGCGGCCGGCTGGGCGGCCGACGAGATCCGGCTCGTCTCGGAGCTCGGCTTCGCGCTCGCCGAACAGGGCCGCAACCACGAGGCGATCACGATCTTCGAGGGCCTCATCGCGCTCGCGCCGGCGACCGTCTATTTCGAGGTCGCGCTCGGCGCGCTCTGGCTCCGCGAAAACAATCCGGCCCGCGCGCTCCCGCATCTGAACGCCGCGCTCGCCGCCGACCCGAACGACATTCCGACCCGCGTCAACCGCGGCGAGGTCTTTCTGCGGCTCGAAAATTACGAGGCCGCGCGCAAGGATCTCCGCTTCGTGCTCCGCAAAAAAAACCCGCCGCTGACCAGCAATCTGCTCGAACAATGCCGGACGCGCGCCCGCGCGCTTCTATATACCGTCGAGCGGTTCTCGAAGACCATCCGGCCCTGACTGTTAATTTTTTTTCAAAAACCGGGAAACTTTCCGGATTTCCCGCCGATAATCTTTGATAAGCCATATTTGTATTTTTGGTTCGATCAAGAGTTCCGGAGGAGAAATTACAGATGAACGAGATGATTTCCGGTGTCGCCGGCCAGCTTTTCCAGCAGCTGCTCGAAAAACAGAATACGCTGAACCAGCAGCCGGCGGCCGCGAAAAACCGCACTTTCGAAAGTTATCTGCAGCAGGATCAGAAACCGCAGACGCCGACCGACGACAAAACCGTTCAGACCCAATCGGTCGATAAAACTCAGCCGCCGCCGACCTCGGGCGCGGATATGCAGAAAAAGCTCGACCAGATGGAGGCCGAGCTCGCCCAGCGGTTCGGCCAGTCCGATCAGAACCAGAAACGGCTGAACAATATGCTGCCCGACCTGCTCGACGGCAAGACCCGGCTCGGGATGCTCCGCGAGGCCTACAGCAAGATCGGCGACACGTCGAAGGTGACGAACGATCTCGCCGGCCGCTTCACGCAGGTCGAAAGCGAATACAAACAGGTCGAGGCGATTATGCATTCGGACAAGAACCTGTCCTCGGGCGAGCTGCTCGCGCTGCAGGCCCGGCTCTACCAGGTCGGCCAGCATATCGAGGTGATGAGCAAGGTCGTCGACCAGATGGCCGGCGGCATCAAAACGGTTCTCAACACGAATGTCTGATCTTTTCGAGGTGTCCGACGATGGCTGGCGAAAATCTTAAAATTCAAAATCCGGCGCTCCCGCCGATTCCGGCGAACAGCGAGAAAATCACGGCGAAAACGCGCCGGCAGAAGACGTTCGAGCTCGACCGCGACCGGCAACCGCTCGTCGACGACGGCGATTATTCACGCCGGGACGCGGATTCGCGGCCCGCGCTCGCGGAAGAAAACTGGCTCCGCGAACGGACCTACGAAGAGCTCAAAACGCTCGTCAAGGCGATCCAGCTCGGCGCGACCGACCCGTGGCAGCTGACCGATCTGATCTTTTACGCGCGCCATCCCGAGATGAAGGGCGTGCCGCTGACGGCCGAGCATCAGGATCTGCTCGACGAGTGGAACTCGATCAGCGCGCTGCTCGTCCATCCGACGCTCAACGAGATCAAAAACGTCATCGGCGCCGATAATCTGAACGGGCTCGCCGACGACCGGCGGGAATTCGGCGACGCGCTGGCGGCGGCCAGCCGGTTCAAGATCAACGCCGGCAGTCTGGATAATTACACGACGCGCTACGACAACATCATCGCCGGCGCGGTCGAATGGTGTCCGGGTCTGTCGCCGGCCGTTCTGAAAAGCCTGCTGGCGCAGGAATCGCGGTTTCATCCGACGGTCATCAACCAGTACGGCTACGCCGGCATCGCGCAGTTCGGGCGGACGGCCGCGCGCGAGGTCGGCCTGAACGTCGGCATCGCCGGTTCGGCGGCCGACGAGCGGCTCGACCCGTCGAAAGCGATTCCGGGCGCGGCGCGGCTTTTGAACATCAAGGCCAAAAGACTCGGCGAGATCGCGTTTTCGCGCTACGGTCAGCCCGACGGCGTCGAGTTCTGGAAATTCGTGACGGCCGCCTACAACGGCGGCGAGGGAACGGTCGCGCTCGCGATGGGCAACGCCTACCGGATCGGATTGTCCGAGGCCCGCAATCGCGGAATGGTCGGCACCGAAGCCGTCAGCTTCGCGCGGCGCTACGCTTCGCGATGGGAAAATCTGAAGACCGGCGGTGTCAATTCCCCGCTCGGTCAGGCGGCGGCGCGGTTCTTTCCGAACATCGCCGAGCAGAAATACCGCGAGATCGGCAACTACCCGACGCAGATTATGGCGCGGGTCGCCGGGGGAATCAAATGATTTCGGATTTCGGATTTCGGATTTCGGATTGTTCGAAAATGAGGCCGTGCGGTTTTCTCAAATGGTTTTAGTATTTGAGCGGAAATCTGACTGCTTATTCATTTGTTTGTAACGGTACCAGTTTACAGCTTTTATTTCTTCGGGATCAAAAAACACCCCGCAGCCAATCCAGCATCCGATCTCTCATACCAACTAACTTATCAATTCATCATTCATCCGCTAAAAATCCGCTCGATCCCGAAGAAATAATTTATCGATAGGCGTTCCCGAAAGAACGGATCATAAATTCGAAAGCCTGGTAGGAAAGATCGAAATAATCGCGGAAACGCTCGACCAGAAACGGCATCATCACGAGCAGCACGAAGATCCCGATCCACATCTTGACCGGCATACTCAGAAAAAACACGTTGACCTGCGGCGCGACGCGGTTGATCAGTCCGAAAAAAAGATCGGTCAGCAGGAGCGTGATGATGATCGGGACGGCGAGCTGAATCCCGAGACTCAGCACGCCGCCGGTCATCTGGGTCATAAACTCGACCGCCGGCGACCAGCCCGGTTCGAGATGCGGAAATTTGAGCGCCGGGATGAACTCGAAGCTGCGGACGAGCCCGGCGATGAAAAACCGATGCGCGCCGGTCGTCAGAAAGATCACGATCGCGAGCTGGAGCTGGAACTGGCCGAGTTCGGAAACGCGTTCCTGCAATTGCGGCGCGAACAGCTCGGCCATCGTCGAGCCGCGCTGCAGATCGGCGAGCCGGCCGGCGACCTGGACCGCCTCGAAGGCCAGCGAGGCGACGAAACCGAGCGTAAAGCCGACGAAGACTTCCTTGGCGAGCATCCCGACGAAACCGATCGGCCCGAACCCGAGCGCCGCGCCGCCCGGCGGCAATTCGGCGATCAGCGACGGGTAAACGATGATCACGAGCGCCATCGCCGTCGCGACCTTGACCTGCGACGGCACGACCTGCCCGCCGAAAAAAGGAACTATCGTGATAAAGGAAATAAACCGCGCGAAGGACAAGCCGAACAAAACCAGAAAAGCCTGCGGGCTCTCGCCGACCTCGAAGGTTTTTAAGACCAGTTCTAAAAGATGAAGAAACTCCTGCATCGTTTTTTGAGTGGAGAGTGGAGAGTGGAGAGTGAAGAGTCCGATGGATTTCTTTACTCTTCACTCTCCACTCTCCACTCTCCACTCTCCACTCTTATCTCATCACGCTGACCTTGAGCATCAGGTCGAAGGCGCGGGTCGCGAATTCGCGCAGCGTCTCCATCATCCAGCCGGCGGTGATCATAATGACCAGGATCGTCGCGATGATCTTCGGCACGAAGGTCAGCGTCTGTTCCTGAATCTGGGTCAGCGCCTGAAAAAGACTGACGACCAGACCGACGACGAGGCTCGCCAGCAGCGGAAGCAGCGAAAGCACGAGGATCAGCCACAATCCGTCGTTCGCCAGTTGTAAAAACATTTCCATCGGGGCTTTTCCTCCTTTCGTCGTCAGATATAACCGAGGACGAGATTCTTCAGCAAAACCTCCCAGCCGTTGATCAGCACGAAAAGCAGCAGCTTGAACGGCAGCGAGATGATCGTCGGCGACAGCATAAACATTCCCATCGCCTGCAGAATGTTGGCGACCACCATATCTATGATCAGAAACGGGACGAACAGGATGAACCCGATCTGAAAGGCCTCGGTCAGCTGGCTCGTCACGAAGGCCGGGATCACGCAGCGGAAATCCTCGGGCTTGATGAGCTCCGGATCGTTGCCGTTTTTCTGGGCCATCTGCTGGGCGAGATTGAAAAACAGCACGCGGTGGCGCTCGTCGGCGTAGCGCATCAGAAACTGGCGGAGCGGCTCCTTGCCGCGCTGCGAGGCCTCGAACAGCGTCTTCACCGACACTTCGGAAAAAATCGCCTCGGTGTCCTGAATCGTGCCCGCCTCGGCGTACATCTTCTCGACCACGGGCGACATAATAAAGATCGTCAGGATCAGCGAAATGCCGGTGATCACCTGATTCGGCGGCACCTGCTGCGTGCCCAATGCGTTGCGGAGGATCGAGAGGACGACGGCGATCTTGACGAACGACGTCAGCATAATCAGCGCGAACGGCGCGAGCGCGAGCGCGCCGACGACGATGATCAGCACGACCGGGTTCGCCGTGTCCGCCGCCTTCGCCGGTTCCTGGCCGAAATTAAAGACCGGGAAAAGTCCGATCAACGCCAGCACGCCGAACAATATTCCGATCCGGTTTTTCATCACTTCCCTCCCTGCTTGCCGCCTTTAATCACTTCGTTGAGCTTGTCGGCGAACGATTTTCCGAATCCGCCCTCGGGCAGCTGCCGGTTTTTGAGGATCAGTTCCTCGGCGTCACGCGCGCTCTGGGCGTCGAGTTCGCAGATGAACTGGACGCCGTTTTCCGACGACGCGACGAGCATCCATTTGCCGGCGGCCTCGATCACGAACAGGCTCTTGCGCGGATCGAGCGCGATCCGGTCGACGACGCGGACCATATTGCTCGCGCCGTAACTGATCGTCAGGCGCGGCAGGATGACCCGAAAAATCAGATAGGCGAGCCCGCAGACGAGCGCCAGCGCGACGATCGTCTGGACGAGCATCCAGATAAAACTTAAAGAGCTTCCCATAATTCTCTTCGACGGCCGGCCGGCCCCGGCGATCAGATAAAAACCTTCAGCAGGCGGACGCCGAGCTGGCCCTCGATCTCGATCAGCTCGCCGGTCGCGACCGGTTCCTCGTTGTTGTCGGTGACGAGCCGGACGGGATCGGTCGGCCGGCAGCCGAGCGCGATCAGCTGGCCCGGCCGCAGCGCCTGCAGCTCGCGCAGGCTCATTTTGGTGCCGGCGATCTCGACGCGGAGCGCGACCTGCACGTTTTCGAGCGCCGCGGAAATCTCTTCCCCGCCGGGATCGGCATTTTCGTCGAAATTTTCGGTTTCGACATCTTCGTTCTCAATCGATTCTTGTACAATTTCGTCCATTTTAAATTTGGCGGGCGTGAATTTCCGGCGCGCCTCCTCGCTGATGATTTCGCCGAGGCCGAGCTCGAATTCGCCGCTCGACTCGTTTTTACGGGCGATTCCGCGCAGCCGAAAATTTCGCCCGCGGCCGACGGCGACCTCCAGCTCGCGGTCGAAAAACCCGTTTTTCCAGTCGTTCCGCGGCTGTTCGACGAGAATTATATCCTCCGGTTCGAGATACGTCAGGCTGTCCGCGTCGAGCGTCGTCGCCCCGAGCTGCAGCCGGAGATCGAGCCGCTCGACGATTCGTTCGACTTCGCGGACCGTTTTCCGCGCCGGTTCGGCCGTCAGGCCGCGCCGCGCGCGACCGATCCCGTTCAAAACCGCCGGCGGCGCGATGATCCGGACAAAGCCGCTGATCTCGTCGAGCGCCGTTTCGACGACCGCCTCGACGCCGCGCTCGGCCGGACGGAAAAAAGCGTCGGCCGCGTTTTCGCGGATTTCCAGACCGAGCAGCGGCTCGCCGATAAACTCGTTGAGCCCGCCGGCGATTCCCAAAGCCAGAAATTCGAGAACCGTCATTTCGATCGGCGAAAATTCTTCCGGCGCGCCGGCCGGTTCGTTCGATTCGCCGAGCGCGGCCGCGACCAGCGCCCGCCCGAATTGGCGGTCGACCGCGACCAGCGCCGCCGAATCGACGTTTCGACAATCGAGCCGGAAGACGATCTGCCCGGCCGCCTCGGCTTTGCCGGCCGATTCGTTGAGATTGACTTCCTCAAGCGACCGCACCGAACACGTCGTCCGTTCGGGATCGGAAAAGCAATATGTCGAAAGCGCTTCGACGAACGCCCGACGGGCCTCGGAGGTCAGGCCGGCGGGAAGTTTTTGAAGCAGCTCCGAAACTTCGGCCTCGGCGTTCGCGACGCGCGGCAGCGCCCGGAACCAGTCGGATTTTTTTCGCGGGGCCGCGCGCCGCCGGCCGCCGGTTTTCGGGTCGTAATGATCGGCTTCGGCCGCCGGCTGAGGACGGCCGCCGAAAAAATCGACGGCAAACGGGTCGCGCGGGACGCCCGGCTGATTCGATCCGCTTTCGTTGTCGGCAAACTGGCCCGAACTTTTCATTTATAACAGTTTAATCCATTTTCGATTTTTCCGCCCGCGCGAAATCGTCACCCCTGCGAAAACGTGCCCATCTGGCTGATCGTGTAATCCTGCATCGCCAGCATCTCGTCGAGAATGTTCAGCATCCGCGCGGCCTTTTCGAGCTCGCCGGTCGCCCGCGCGATCTTCGTCCGGTCCAGTTCGACCGGCTCGGCGATCACTTCGAGAAAGCTTTCGCCCTCCGCGTCGCCGCCCTCGTCGCCCGAATTTTCGTCGCGCCGGTCGCGCAGATAGCGAGCCAGCCGCCGCATCCGCTCGCGCTGCTTATTGAGCATCTTCCGCATAATCGTCCGCCGCGCCTGCGGCGAGAGATGCCGCAGAAATTCGGTGTTTCCGGGCGGCGCGGCGAGCATTCCGGTCATCGTCGGCCGGAGATCGAGCCCGAGCAGCCGGTCGGTCGCCGAGACGCCGCCGAGCGAGGTCAGCTGGCGCGCCGCTTCGAGCTGCGACGAATCGCGGCCGGCCGCCGCGTCGGTCAGGACCTTCGCTTCGGACGGCAGCTTCGCCGGATCGACGGGCGTCCGCGCCTCGTTCGGCTGGCCGACCGGAAACTGCGTCTGGTTGGCTTTGGCCGCCGATTGCGAAACCCGCGGCACGTCGCGGTCGCCGACCTGATTGTTCGTCAGGCTGTTGACCTCGTTGCCGCCGCTGCGGTTGACGTTTTTGATATCTGCCATAATTTTTCAGAGTCCGCCGACAAGCGATTCGATTCCGCTCAGACGGCCGCGACCTCCCCGCGTTCCTCGGCCAGCGCGTAAACCCACTGGAGGACGACCGCGACCGCCTCGTAGAGCTCTTCCGGTATTTCCTGATCGACCTCGAACTCGTAGAGCGCCCGCGCGAGCGGCACGTCGTGTCTGATCGGAATTCCGGCGTCGCCGGCGATCCGGCGGATCTGCGCGGCCATCAGATCGGCGCCTTTGGCCGTGATGACGGGCGCCTCGGACTTGCCGCGCTCGTATTTCAGCGCGACCGCGACGTGCGTCGGGTTGGCGAGCACGACGTCGGCGTCGCGGACCGCCGCCGCCATACTCTGCGACAGGATCTCGCGGTGGAGCGCGCGCCGCTGCGCCTTGATCAGCGGATTGCCCTCGGTTTCCTTATACTCTTCCTTGACCTCGTGCTTGGTCATCTTCATCTCCTGCCGGTGCAGGAACCTCTGCAGAAAAAAATCCGCGCCGCCGAGGATCAGAAACGCGAGCCCGATTTTCAGGCCGATTTCGAGGACCAGCCCGAAAGTGTAGGCGGCGACGATGCCCGGCGGTTTCGAGATCAGCCGGATCACGTCCTCGCGCGCGGCCCACAGAACGTAGCCGGCGACGGCCGCCGTGATCGCCATCTTGAGCAGCGTCTTGCCGAGCTCGATATACGGCCGCGATTTGAGAAATTTATTGCGAAAACCCTCGACCGGGTTCAGCTTGTCGAATTTCGGCGCGATCGATTCGAAGGAAAAGATCGTCCCGATCTGCAGGTAATTGCCGAGAAAGGCGAAGACCACCACGACGGCGAAAACCGGCACGAGCGCCCAGACCATCGCGGTCAGCCCGCGCCAGATTACGAGATACGCGGTCTCGCCGGTAAACGGCCCTTTGAAAGTCGCCGCGAACTCGATCTGGTCGCGGACCATTCCCTGCAGCGTGCCGCCGATATAGCCGCCGATCAGCCAGACGACCGCGACGGTCGAAATCAGGAGCGCCGCCGACGTCAGATCCTGACTTTTGGCGACCTGTCCTTTCTTTCGGGCGTCCTGCAGCCGTTTATCGGTTGGCTGTTCAGTTTTTTCTCCCGTACTCGACGACATAATTTTTCATTCGGCCCGTCGGTTTTCGCGGTCTGACTTTCCTGCCGGCAGGAAAATATCAACCGCGAAACGACGAAGTATGATTCGAAGCCCGCGATTGATCTATTTTACATTCCGGAGTTTTGTTTTTACAAACTTTTTTCTCCTAAAGCTCGATATGAAAATGATTTCCCTCGTTCAGGATCGACCCGCCCATCTCGCGGACGATCCCGCTCAACGCCCGAAAATTCGCGTCCGTCGCGACGTCGAGCGCGCGGCTCCGGAGATGATCCGAGATATAGACGCCGTGGCCGACCTGATCGCCGATCGTCCGGGTCATCGCCGCGACCGCGTCCGCGCGGCTCGCATTGTTGTTCCGGTAGGCCGCCAGAATCTGATCGACGGCCGTTTTGTCGGCGTACAGATTGCGGACATAACCCGTGCCGTGGGCCTCGATCAGATCGTACATCGCCGCCGCCTGCCGCGCGGGCGGCCGGTAGCCGCTCGTGATCTGCAGACTGCCGCCGGTCTGCCGGTGATACCGGTCGGCCAGCTCCTCGAGCCGCGGCCGGAGCGCGTCGGTCATCAGAATGCCCGGATTGACCGTGTAATTGCGGCCGTTCGTCGCGGTCGAATAATTGACGTCGGTCGGCGTCGGTTCGCCGCCGGTCCGGCGACCGCCGAAGAGCGCCGCGAAAGTCGCGTCGTCGACGCGGCCCGTCCGTTCGAGGCCGCGGCCCGCCTGAAAGCGCCGGACGGCGTCCTCGGTGCGCGGCCCGAACGTCCCGTAACCGGTGTCGACCTGCGCCCGCGTCAGAAAGCCGAGCTCGACGAGCCGGTCCTGAATGCCCTTCGTCAGATTTTCGTTTCCCGCCGTCGTCGCCCGGCCGAGCCCGAGATTGACGTCGCGCATCGCCCGCTCGGTCGCGGCGTCGAACCGGCCGTTCGGCTCGACTCGCGCGTGACGCTGGAATTCGCGGAGCGCGGCCTCGGTCTGCGGGCCGAAAACGCCCGCGCCGGTCGCCTTCTGCGCGGCGGTCAGAAAACCGAGCCGGATCAGATTGTCCTGTAAATTCGTGACGGCCGGGCCGTGGCTGCCGCGCGAAAGTTCCCCGGTCGTCGCGGCCGCCGGCGGATTCGCGACCGGCGGGCGCAGGCCGAACAACGCGCGGGCCGTCCGGTCGTCGAGCAGGCCCGTCCCGGGCAGCTCGTTCGCTTCCTGAAAACGCCGGAGCGCGGCCGCCGAATTGCGGCCCCAGCGGCCGTCGGCGAAATTCCGCTGCTGGTCTTCGGGCACGAAGCCGCCGTCGACGAGCCGCTGCTGGACGGCGCGGACGCCGCCGTACATTCGCGCCGCCACCGGCATCACCGCTTCGCCGGCCGTGATCCGCCCGTCATTGTCCCAGTCGAGCGGGTTCTGCGCGTAGGCCCGCGTACCGCGCGTGAACAGCACGTCGTCGCCGTTCTGCCGCGCCCGGCCGCTCAGAACCGCCGTGTAGAGGCCTTCGAGCGAGCCAAGCCGCCCGCGAAACTGCGGCTGGTCGAAGTATTTTTCGACGTAGCGGAGCTGTTCGGTCGAAGACATCCGGGCGAGCGCGCCGGTCGATGTGCCGAGCCCTTCGGCCGTCGAGGGCAGAAACTGGATCAGACCGGTCGCGCCGATTCCGTTTCGCTTGCCGGGATCGAAAGTGCCGCCGGTCTCGAAGCTCATCACCGCCAGAATATATTCCGGCCGCGTGCCGATTCTCTGGGCCATCGATTCGACGCCGTTCAGAAATTCGGCCGTCACGAACCGGTTCCCCCGGACGCCCTGAATCTGGTTGTAATCGAACCGATTTTCGGTGCGCGCGGCAAATCGTGCGTCGAGCCCGTTTCGCAGAATGCCGCTGCGGTCGACGAGATTTCTCTCGATCGCCCCGTTCGGCGGCCCGAATCCGGCGGCCGGGCGGTCGCCGCCGACAACCGCCGGATTCTTTTTCGGCTCGTTCTCCTCGTTTCCGAACCCGAAAAAACGCATCACATCGTCAAGAATATTTTTTGAACCGACCTGCATTTCTGTTCCCCGCTGATGAAATGAAAATTACCTTTCTGTGCCAAGTTATCGTGCGCCCGGCGAAAAAGTTTCCGTTTTTTTGGCCGCCGACGGGTCAAAAAAATCCGTCCTTCGGAAAATGCGAAAAGGACGGAATCGGAAGATTGATTTACGGGTTTGTCTTTAACGGGTTCTATTTCAGTCGTTGGAGAATATTCAGTATCTTACGGTGCAGATATGGGTCTTTCGAGATGTAGCCGCTCAGATCGTCGGCGATTTTTTTGCCCTGTTCGGAATCGCGGAGATCTTCCGCGAGCCGCGAGCTGACGATAAAATGCGCCGTCTCGCGCACCGCCGACATCACGCCCTCGGGCGAATCGAGATTGGCGTTCGAGGCGATCCGCTGAAATTCGCTCCGCGAGGCGTTTTCGGTCTGGCCGGCCGCCCCGGTCTGATCGAGCTGACCGGCGACCTCGGCGAGCGCGGCCTCGAAATTCTTCTCGACCCGCGGGCCGCGCTGCAATTCTTCCTGACCGCCGAGCGGATCGAGCGATTCGGCCCCGCTGCTGAGCGGCGAACTTGTTTTCTTGACGGACATTTTCTTTTATTCCTTTCGATTTGGTAGCGAAATTATATTTGAAAAATTCATTTTTGTTAATACCCGATTCAATTAAATTCCGATAATTTTACCGGCCCGCGAGCGAAATTCCTGCCCGCCGTTAAAATTATCGTCGTTTTTTCGGCTTTGTTTCTTTTTTTCGGCCGTCGCATTTTTTTCGGGTATCCGGCAAAATTCGCGAAACTTTTCCGAATTTCCGCCGAAAACTAAAGGACAAGGGAGTAAATATCGGAGGAACGCTCGGATGGGGTTGAGTTTGCGGGGCCCGGCCGCCGGCATCGGCAGAGGTCTGGACAAACCGGCGGCGCGCGGTTCGTTGAACGAACCCGGCCGGGGCATAGCCTCGATCGCCCGCGGATTTTTCGGGCGGGCGCAGTTTCGGTTGAGGGGGATTGTCGGATGACCAGAGAAGAAGCGATCAGTCAGATCGAGACATTTTTCCGGCGGGCGGGCGAATGTCACTTTTCCTTTTATGCGGATCGTGACTATATCGTGGCGCGAATCGGCGAGGCCTTCATCGGGTTCGAATACGACGAGGCCGACGAGTTGTTATCGGCGCAGGCGCTGATCCATCGGTTTCGGCGAGAACCGGCCGACCGGATGCTCGACGCGGTTTTCGGCGAGGAAACGGAATCCAACACCGGCGGCGGCCGGCTGGTCTTCAACAGCGAGAACCTCGCCTTTTATCTTCAGAGGGATTTCGACGAATTTCTCGGCGACTCGGTCTTCGACACGGAAATCGGCCGGCTGGCGCGGGCGGGACTCAAATGGAACGCCGAGATCGTCAAACGCGCCGCCGAAAAAGCGAGCGTCTGAACTTCATCAAAACGCCGCTTCAACGCCCGAAATCAATATTTTTTCATTACCGGGAAACTTTGATCTTTTTCCGCCGATAATCCCAATGAAGCACAATCAACCAGATTATTAATGACGGAGAAAAGTTTATGGGACTGAAAGTGGAAGGCGGCGTCGCGACGGCGCACCGCGAGACGACGGAAGTTAAAAAACCCGAGGTCAAACCGGCCATCGCGAAAATCGAAAACAAACCCGAAAACCACGGGGCGGTTTACACTAACCGCGGCGAAAGCGACAACCAGGCGAATTTCCTGCGCGCCCGGCTCAACGCCAAATTTGACGCGCCGGCCGCCCAAACCGGGACGCTGACGCCCGATCAGGCCCAACAGAAAGCCGACGAGATCATCAAGAACAACGGCGGCAAGGACAATCTCGACACCGACGGCGTCGGCCGCGACCTCGCCGAAATCGCCAAAAACAACCCGGCCGACGCGTGGGCCGTGACGCAGGCGATGCTCGGCGACAAGATCGATCAGGGCGGCAGCGGCAAGGTCGAGGAAAACGACAAGGACGAAATCGCCCAGAGCTTCGCGAAAAATCTCTCCGACGATCAATTGAACGCGATCGGTCAGGACGCGGACGGCCGGAAAATGCTCGAAAGATTTCGCGACCACCTTTTGTCGGGCAGCGTCCACGACGACGAACGGGCCGACGCCGCGCGGCTCGACACGGCCGCCAAAGGCTATCCTTCCCCAAAACTGACCGGCGATCCGGCGCAGGACATCAAAACCGTCGCCGACGATCTGAAAACCATTCCGCCCGACAAACGCGACGATTATCTGATGGAAGTCCTCAAATACCCGTACGGCAAGGAAGTCCTCCAGCGGGCCGGCGTTCTCAACAACGAGCAGCGCGACCTGCTCGCGACCGCGATCAATGAGGCTTACCAACAAAACCCGTCGGAGATGGCCGGCATTCTCGACTCGGTCACCGATATGGACAAACGGTTTCCGATCTCGGAATGGACGGGCCTCGCCGACGTCATCCGGCGGACCGGCAACGACGACCTGATCGCCGGCTACGCCAAACACGCGATGTCGGTCGCGGCGAGCGGCGGCCCGGAAAAGGGCGCGTGGTCGGTCGACGCGCTGACCGCGCTCGGCGGAATGTCGCCCGAGGGCCTCGGCAATTTTATCAATTTCGGTTCGGCCAAACCGCCGATGTACGGCAGCCCGTCGACGATGGACCGGTTCATCGAGATGAACAAGGCCAATTTCAACAAGATGCTGACGACCGCCGCCAACTTTCTCGGCGGCCCGGCGAACAACGTCGGCTTCGCGAACCCGTGGGCCTTCGACCCGGCGATGGGCGATTTTTTGAACGTCGTTTCGAAAATGACCGACGCGAACGGCAATCTGAGCGCCGACGCGCTGAACATCTTTAAGACGGTCGCGCCGCTGACCGGCGACAATTTCTTCACGAAGGAAGCGCTCGGCAAGATGTTCATCGAACACGCCCAGCAGATCACCGACACGTTCGCCCTCAAACGCAACGCCGACGGCACGACCAACCGCAATTTCGATCCGAACGTGCTCAAGGATTTCTTCATCAACGTCGTCTATTCGCCGATTTCCGACCTGCTCCAGTACAACGGCAAGTCGATGGTCGAGACGATTATGGGCGACGGCCAGGGCAACGACGGCGTCATCGGCCAGCTCGCCCGGAACATTATGGATCAGGCCGCCAAACCCGGCGCCGACGTGACCTATCTCGGACAGGAGATCGGCTATCTTTTCGGCGCGGTCAGCGGCGGTTTTCTCGATTCGGTGCAGGCCTACAAGGACAAGTTCGAGGACGATAAGAAATTCCGCGAATTTATGTACGGCGCGGTCAACAAGGGCCTCGGCGCGCTGGCCGGAAAGATCGGTCTGCCGGTCGACAAGGTCGGGGATTTCGCCGAAAAACTGATCGAAGCCAGCAAGGAAAAAGATAAAACCGAACAATTGAAGAAGTTTCAGGAGGCCTTTCTCGGCTTGAAAAACGATATGAGCCAGACGCTGCTCGATTTCCAGCGGACGCATCCCAACGCCGAGGGGCTCGAAACGAATTTCACGATCGCCTGGAACGATTTCATCACGAGTTATCTGGCGACTGATTGGATCGCCCGATAATTGCCAAAAACGCGACCTTTGCAGGCTGCGGAATCTTTCCGCAGCCTTTTTTTTTGGTTAAAAAAGCTGGATCAGCCGCTGGACGGCCATTTCCGCCGGCATCTGTTCGTGAGTGGCCTGCCGGAGAAAATTGTTGACGGCGTCGATCTTCGAAATCGCGTAATCGGTCTTCGGATCGCTGCCTTTTTTGTAGGCGCCGATGAGGATCAGGTCGCGCTGCGCCTCGTAGGTCGCGAGCACTTCGCGGAGCCGGCCGGCGGCCTCGAGATGGCGCGGCGCGGCGATCGCGCTCATCACGCGCGAGACCGATTCGTTGACGTCGATCGCCGGGTAATGATTCAGCGCCGCCAGTTTTCGCGACAATACGACGTGACCGTCGAGGATCGAGCGCGTTTCGTCGGCGATCGGCTCGGTCATATCGTCGCCCTCGACGAGCACCGTGTAAAACGCGGTGATCGAGCCGCGGTCGGAATTTCCGGTGCGTTCCAAGAGCCGCGGCAGCTCCGAGAAAACGGACGGCGGAAAACCCGAGCGCGCCGGCGGTTCGCCCGCCGCGAGCCCGACTTCGCGGAGCGCGCGCGCAAACCGCGTCACCGAATCCATCAAAAAAAGCACCTTTTTCCCCTGATCGCGGAAATATTCGGCGATCGCCGTCGCGACATAGGCCGCTTTCATCCGGATCAGCGACGGCTCGTTCGAGGTCGCGACAACCAGCACCGAGCGTTTCATTCCTTCTTCGCCGAGATCCTGTTCGAGAAAATCGCGGACCTCGCGGCCGCGCTCGCCGATCAGCGCGATCACGTTGATGTCGGCCTCGGTGTTGCGGGCGAGCATCCCGAGCGTCGTCGATTTGCCGACGCCGGCGGCCGCGAAAATGCCGATCCGCTGGCCCTCGCCGACCGTCAGCAGGCCGTCCATCGCGCGGACGCCGGTCTTGAGCTGTTTCGTCACGCGCTGGCGCTTCATCGGATCGGGCGGCCGCGCGGCGACGATCTTTTCGACCGCGTCCTCGATCGCGCCCTTTCCGTCGAGCGGCTCGCCGAGCCCGTCGAGCACCCGCCCGAGCAGCTCGTCGCCGACGCGGATCGTCAGCGACGTGCCGGTCGGCACGACCTCGGCGCCCATCGCGACGTCCGAGACGTCGCCGAGCGGCATCAGGATCACTTCGCTGCCGCGAAAACCAACGACTTCGGCGCGCAGGACGCGGGCCCGATGCGGCGAATGGATCAGACACAGCTCGCCGACGCGCGCGCCGGGAACGGCCGCCCGGATCAGCAGGCCGATCAGTTCGGTGACCCGGCCGCGAACCTCGACGGACGAGATCCAGTCGACGGCGGAAATATATGGCTGCAAATCAATCATATCGATTTCGGATTGCGGATTTCGGATTTCGGATTGTTCGGGTTCGGCATTGTTATTTTTAATCGAAACCTGTTTTTCCGTTTAATCGGTCGGGCTTTCGCCTTCGGATTGCGACAATAAGGCGCGTTCGAGGACGCGGAGCTGGGTTTCGAGACGGGCGTCGATCGTGCCGACCTCGCTTTCGATCAGACAGCCGCTCGTCGCGACGCGCGGGTCGGCGACGAAATCGAGAAACCGGACGCGGCCCGAATGGGCGAATTTCTGGGTCGCCCGCTCGACCGTCGGCAGATCCTTCGGGTTGACGCGGACCGTCAGCTTTTCCTGCTGGCGGGCGTTCTGCAGCGCCGTCGAGACGATGTCGATGACGGTTTTATCGTCGCCGTCGATTTCCCGGCCGACGATCTTTTCGGCCAGCCGAACGGCCAGCCGGAGCAGGTCTTTTTCGGTTTCGCGAAAGACCCGCTCGCGGATCTCGCGGGTTTCGACGAGCGTCGTCTCAAACTCGGTCAATGCGTTTTCGCGGCCCTCGCGATAGGCCTCGGCCTTCAGGTTTTCCGCTTCCTCGCGCGCTTCGCGGCGAATCTCGGCGGCAAACTCCTCGGCCTCTTCGAGAATCCGGTGCGCCTCGCGCTCGGCGGCGAGTATCTGATTTTTGATGACCTTCGGCCGACCGACGGAACCATTCGCAAACTTCCGGCCGCCGGCCTTGATCAAATTCCCCGTCGATGAAAACTCTTGATTCATAATCCCAGTTTGGATTTCGGATTTCGGATTTCGGATTTCGGATTGCTCAATACCTACAATTTCCAAAATCAAGCAAAATGTCTGAATTACGAACAATCCGAAATCCGAAATCCGAAATCCGAAATCACAATTTTCCCGTTTGGCTGAACCTGACGGCCAGCCGTTCGATGATGCGGCTTCTTTTGGAGAGCCGGAGACGATCGTCCGGGCCGGCGGCCCCGTATTTCCGCTCGCTCAGATTGACGAGCCGGGTCCAGTTTTTGACGTCGCGGATCGACAGTTTCTGCGCCGCGTAACGGCGGCGCGTTTCGTCGCGGCCGGCGTAGGCCATCGCGAGCAGCTTGAAGCCGATCTTCCGGATGACCCTGTCGGGCCGCAGGTCCGCGCTCCAGCTTTTCCGGACGAGCGCGTCGGCCTGCGCGACCCAGAACGGGCGGATCTTATCGAGCTCGGTGATGTAATGCGCGATCTCGCGGGCGTCCGATTCGTCGAACCGGTTCAAAAACGCCGCCAGCGTCTCTTTCGAATTGATCCCGCGGCAGGCGATCGCGATTTCGCGCAGGCCGAGCTGGTGGATGAAATTCTCGAGCTCGCCGAACGAAAACCGGTCGAGCTCGTCGGGTTCATAGATATCTTCGAGCGCGATGAATTCCGACAAAAACCGCCGGCGGACGATTTCCAGCACGGCGGCGTGCGGGGCTTTTCCCGGAACCGCCGGTTTTTCTCCCGGCGGGTCGAACGCGACGTCGAGGTACAGCGCGATCCGGCGGCTCAGATCGGCCGGCAGATTTCGCAGGATGATCTGCCGGATCGATTCGGGCTCGCGGGCCAGCACCGCGACGATATGCGACGGGTTGATGCGCTCGTCGAACCGCCGATGCCGTCCGCGACGGCGGAGCCGCTCGGCCGTCAGCGCCTGCCACCGGTCGCGGGCTTCCGGTTCGAGGCGGTCGTTGATCTCGGCCCGCGCGGCGAGCGCTTCGAACCGCTCCGGAGAGGCCGCCGTGAACCTTTTTTCGACCAGCTCACGAAACGTCGACGGGGCCGCCGGCCCGGCCGTTTTCTTTTCGAAGGCGAGCGCGAGCGCGAGCAGCAGATCGTTTTTTTCGGTCGGCGAAAGAGTTTTCATTTATCGATCAGGGCAGATTTTCCTCGTCGTCATCGTCGAAATCGTAGTTTTCGTCGAGCAGCGGCTGCTCGCGCGGTATTTCTTCGTCGGCCGGCGGTTCGGTCTCGTCACCGGCCGGTTTGGCGCGGTCGCGGCGTTTTTTCCGGAGCACGAACACGACCGAAACGAACGCCAGGATCGTCACGAAGCCGATGCTCGAAACGAGCGCGATCCGCGTGAAATTATAGGCGATCTTGTTTTCCGGCAGCGGCCGGAGCGGTTTCGCGGTGATCACGACGCTGACGTTTTCGGGCTGGAGCGCGGGCACGCTCCGCGCGACCAGACTCGCGACCTCCTCGCGGCTGACCGGAAAATTCGCGGTCTTGTAGTTGACCAGCACCGAGGCCGTCGAGGGATACGGATTGATCGCCAGCGACCGGTCCTGCGGCGGGACGAAATTGACCTCGACGCAGGTCACGCCCGGCAGCTTGCGCAGCTGCGATTCGATGCTCAGCTTGGTCCGGCGCTGTTCGCGGGCCTTTTCGACCTCGCTCGAAGTGATGACCGCGCCGCCTTCCGGCTCGGGCGGGTCGGGCCGGCCGAGACAGTGATCCTCCATCAGCTGAATCGCGCCGTTGACCGATTCGTCGTCGCCGGGCACGAAGATCTCGTAATATTTCCGCTCGCCCTCGCCGACCTCGCTTTTCCGGGCCTTGATCCCGTTTTCGTTGAGTACCGAGACGATCTGGTTGGCTTCGGCCTCGATCTTGACGGTCTGCACCTTGCGGTCGGTGCAGCCGGTCAGCAGGAGCACGGCCGCCATTAAAACGATCCATCCGGCCGGCCTCAAAATTGCGATTAACTGCGACATTGTTTGTTTAAATTTAACGGTTGTGCCGCCTCCGGGCGGTCTTTGCGAATCAGTTGGTCAATTCTTCGAGCCCCGCCGGCATCAGGCCTTCGGGCAGATCGGCGAATTCGTTTTCGTAGCCGCCGTAGCCGCCGTAGCCGGCCGGGCGCATCGAGATCCGGCCGATCGGCTGGATGTTCAGCTCCGGCGTCAGCTCCTGATACGACAACACGGCGAGATTCTGAAATTCGAGCTCGACCATCTTGCGGACGAACCGCCGCAGCTCCATATCGGTGACGATCACCGGCTGCTGGGCGGTCGGCGGCTGATCGGCGATTTCGCGGCGGATCGCGTCGAGAATGTCGTGCGCGATCGTCGGGTCGAGCGACAGGAACGAGCCGGTCGAAGTCCGGCGGATCGCGCCGCGGATCACGTCCTCGATCTCCGGGTCGAGCAGGTAGACGAAAAGCGTATCGCTCCCCAAAGCGTAGCGGAACGAGATGTAGCGCCGCATCGCCGCCCGGATATGCTCGGTCAGCATCACCGGGTCCTTTTCGATCCGGCCCCATTCGCTGAGCGCGTCGAGAATCGATTTCGTGTCGCGGATCGAAATGCCCTCCTGCACGAGCCGCTGCAGAACGTCGGTAAACTGATGGATCGTGATGACCTTGCCGACCGTTTCCTCGACGAGCTTCGGCATCCCGCGCGAGACGAAGTCGAGATAGCCCTGCGCCTCCTGAATGCCGATGAAATCGTGCGCGTACCGCCGCATCACCCGCGAGAGGTGAAGCAGAATGACGTCGGCCGGCTCCCAGACTTTCAGACCGGCGGTTTCGGCGATGTGCCGCTGATCGGCCGGAATCCACGCGCCGGGCCGGAGATCGGCCGGGTTGTTGACGTTCTCGCCGTCGAGCCCGAAGACCCGGATGTTTTCGGCCGAATCGTTGACGTAGACGCATTCGGGCCGGATCGCGCCGGTGCCGACCGGCACTTCCTTGACGGCGATGTAATATTCGTTGGCCGCGATCGGCGCGTCGCCGCCGACGTAGCAGAACGGCACCATCACGCCGAGATCGTAATAGAGCGCGTTCCGCAGTTTCGGGATCTCGGCCCGGAAACGCTGGCCCGCGGGCGTGTTCTTATCGACGAGATGCGAGATTTCGCGGCTCGCGACGACGGCCATCGGGACGGTAAAGCTCATCTGCAGCTCGTCCGATTCGCCGCCGGCCGCCGCGTGATCCGGCAGCTCGCCGCTTTCGATCAGTTTGCGCTGCCGCCGGTGGAGCAGGTAGCCGAGACCGGCCGCGCCCGCGCCGACCGGGATGAACAGCAGATTGACCGGCGAGAGCAGCAGCATGATCCCGCCGGTGATGATGAGCGGTTTCGGCGAGGTGAAGATCTGCGCGCCGATGTCGGCGCCGACGTTCGAAGCCTCGTCGTGCGACGACACGCGCGTCACGACGACGCCGGCCGAGAGCGTGATCAGGAGCGACGAGATGATCGCCGCGAGCCCGTCGCCGAAGGTCGCGATCGTGTATTTGTTGGCCGCCTCGGCAAAGGTCAGGCCGTGCATCAGGACGCCGGCCGTCAGCCCGGCGACGATGTTGACGAGCGCGATGATGATCGTGCAGATCGCGTCGCCCTTGACGAATTTCATCGCCCCGTCCATCGCGCCGTGTAACTGCGATTCCTTGCCGAGCTCGATCCGCATCATCCGCGCCTGCTCCTGCGTGATCAGGCCCGACCGGAGATCGGCGTCGATCGCCATCTGCTTGCCGGGCATCGCGTCGAGCGTGAACCTGGCGGCGACCTCGGCGACCCGTTCCGAGCCCTTGCTGACGACCAGAAACTGGACGACGAGAATGATGATGAAGAGCACCGCGCCGGTGATCAGATTGCCCTGCGCCGTGATCCGGCCGAGCGCCTCGATGACCGAGCCCGGCTCGCCGTGCGAAAGAATGTTGCGCGTCACCGACACGCTCAGCGTCAGCCGGAAGATCGTCGTCAGCAGCAGGATCGTCGGATAAGACGTCAGTTGGACGGGCGAATTGATGAACAGCGAGGTCACGAGCACCGTGATCGAGATCGCCAGATTGATCAGGATCAGCACCGAGACCGCTTCCGGCCAGAGCGGGATGAACAGCGTCCCGACGACCAGCAAAAGTCCGACCGGCAGGACCAGATCCTTGTACCGCGCCATCAGGCCGGTCAGGTTTCCCTGACGCAAAAGCCCTTCAAAACTGAGCGTGCTGCCGATGGCCTTCATTTTCCTTCGCGGTTCTCCTCGTTAATATTTGTTGCCCTTAATTTTAACAAGATCGGCCGATTTATGGAAGCGTTATTTCGCGGTTTCAGTACCATTCGAGGATCAGAAAAATGACCGCCGCGGTGATCAGCGTGCCGATCGCCATAATGACGATTTCGAAGAGCGAAAAATAACCGAAAATCCGTCGTTTCGGTCCGTTCGCGACGACCGGCGGCGGCGTTTTGCTGGTGTGGATGAGATCGGTTTCGTCGAGCTCGCGGCCGCCCGCTTCGGTCGCCGTCCCGTCGAGCAGGATCGGCGGCGGCAGCTCTTTCGGGAGGATCGAATCGAGGATCAGCAGGGCCGTCGGCTCGTGAAATCTGACGGCCGTTTCGAGCCGCAGCTTCGGGTTGTCCTTCGAGAGCAAAAACAGCTTGTCGTCGTTTTTCAAACGGCGCGGCTCGGTCAGCGTCTCCTCGTTGAGCCAGACGAAACCGTTCTGGAGCGGGTAGAGGACGACGCCGCTCCAGTCTTTGCGGATCTGGCCGCGCGGAATCTCGACCGCCGCCGGATCGGTCGTGATCACGCATTCGTCGCCGGCCGACCAGCCGATCCACATCTCCTCGTTTTCGACATAGACCCGCTGCTCGCCGAGGTCGGCGTCGCGGATCAGAAAATAAAACTTTTCCTCGGCCCGGAGGCCTTCGAGCACATCGTTCAGACTGCGGTCGGTCTTTTCGGGCAGCGGTTCCGCGGGCGCGGGCGCGTCGAACAGCGGAAGCGGCGGTTCGGCGGTCGGCGGAGTTTTCGGTTCGATCGGCGCGCGGCCGTTGCCGTTTCCGTTTTCGGGGAAAAGCGTGTATTCGCCGAGAATGATCTCGTCGCCCGACTGGAGTTTGTGGAGCGCGCCCTGCATCAAAATCTCGCCGTTGACGATCGTCCCGTCGACCCGGCAGAGGAGCGTCATCGAATCGTCTTCGCAGACGATCACGAACTGTTCGGGAGCGATGAATTCGGCCGGCAATTCGATGGTCGCCGAGGAGTCGTTCCCGACGGTTATGATGCCGTTTGCGGGAATGTCGGTGGCGAGTTCCGGAAGCAGATTCTTCCCTTTTTTGACCAGTAGCCTTTTAACCATTCGAATTTAAACGAAACCTTTTGACAAACGATTATTTCATCAATGATATTATCATAAAGGCGGATTAATTAGACAGAACCAAGCATTTTCAGGGGTGTCGGATGGTGGAAAGTTTACTCTAAAACTATGGAAAATGAAAAGCTGTACGGGAATTTACCCGCGCTTGAACAAAATCCCGAACAAACCTCGGAGGAGCTCGCGAAATTGTTCGACTACCCGTCGATCGGCGAGCTTTTCAGCGACGGCGGCCGGCGGCTCGAAGATTTCCGGGCGAAGCTGACCGCGACCCGCGACGAGCTCGAACGGATCGTCCGCTACGGCCGCCGCGACGAGGCCGATAGCGCCGTGCGGGCGGTCCGCGCCGTCGAAGTGACGCTCAAATTCCTCGGGGATCTTCAAAATCTGCGCGCCGGCGCAAAAAAATAAAAAAAAACCGGAAACAATCCGTCGGGCCCGCCGATAATAACCTACAAGAAAAGAAATTTCGACCCGCCGCCGCCCTTTCAGGCCGGCATCCGTCGATCTAATTTTCAGCGAGGTTTATTTTATGGCAGACGACACAATGATAACGCCCGTTCGGACCGAACCGCTGCCGCCGGTGGCGAAAATCTTTCCCGAGATCGAACTGCAGCAAAAAACCAAGGAACCGAACAAGTTTTTGAAGGTTTTGGGCGGCCTCGCCGGCGGCGCGCTGAATTTCGTCGCGCCGGGTCTCGGCGGCATCCTCGGCAGCGTGATCGGCGGCGGCGGCTCGTCGTTCGGCTCGTACACCGCGCTGATGGAGCAGCAGCGCCAGTTCGAGGATATGCAGCGCTATAACCAGATCGCGACGTCGCTCCAGCAGCGCCAGCAGAGCCAGATGCTCGCCGACCAGCAGCAGCAGTCGATGCAGCTGATCAGCGTCCAGCACCGCGCGAGTATGCAGGCCGAGGAGTTCACGACCGTTTCAAATCTGCTCAAGACGCGTCACGACAGCGAGATGTCGGCCGTCAACAATATCAAATCCTGAGGGTTTTAACTTTCGGCAAAGGCCCAGTATTTTTTTCAGGAAAAAATATTATTGCCATTTCGTCCGGGCTTTGCCGAATTAATTTTTATGAACGTCAGCCAAATTTCGATCAGCCGCGACGAGCTCCGCGTGATGCTCGAAACCGGATACATTCTCCGCGAAGCGGCCCGGTTCGACGACGCCGAGGCGGTTTTCCGGGGCGTGATCGAATTTCTCCCGCAATCGGACGTTCCCCGGGTCGGGCTCGGCACGGTTTTTCTCCAGCGCGGCGATTTTGCGGCCGCCGAGGAAATCTGCCTGAACGCTTTGAATCTGAATCCAGACAGCGTTTATGCCCGGCTCCATTATGCCGAAGCATTGCTTTTCGGCAAACGGCGCGATCAGGCCGAGGACGAATTACGCGAAATCATCGGAAATCATCCGGATTCGCCGCATTCCGAAACGGCGCGGGCGCTGCTCGAAGCAGCCGATCTGATCGCCCCGCATTAAGGTTCTTCTACAAACTCGTGTGACTCTAGTGTTTCTCTTCTAATTGGGTCGGAATTTCACCGTGTTTCAGGAATTCCGACCCGTTTTTTTTATCCCAGTTCACGCAAAACCCGCGCCTTTGTCGGCGATTCGTCGAGGATTTCGACGATCCGGTCGAGCCATTCCCGGCTGGTCAGCCCGGCGGCCGGCGGATAAAAGCCGCTCCCGAGCGCGGCGAGAATTTCGTCGAGCGCCGATTCGGTCAGGGCCGCCGCCCGCAGCGCGGCGAGCTCGCGCCGGACCTCTTCGACGGCGGCCGGCGGGTTGACGGCCCGGAAATGCCGGACGACCGCCGAAAATTCGGGCGCCGCGCCGTCCCACCGGTAGCCGGCCGCCCAGCCCTGGTAAAAATAGCCGGCGAAAAATTGATAAAGGGCGGGAAATTTGAATTGCTGTTCGCTCACCTGCCGAAAATGCCGCGATTACCTGACGAGAAAAGATTTCAGAAAATGCCAGCCCGCCACCGAGCCGTCGCGGACGAGCACGAAACGCACTTTGCCGGCCGTAAAGACCTCGGCGGAATTTCTTTCGACGACGATCCCGAGCGGTTTGTCGAAGACGTAATCCCGGACGAACCGGTGGCGGCCGCTGCGGAGCCAGTTTTCGATGTCGGTCTGATGATGATTCAGAAATTCTCTTTGCGCGTGGCGCGCGTCGTCCGCATCCCGAAAAACCGAGGCCGAGCGGTCGTGGACCGAAGCCGGGTTGAATTCGAGAAACTGCCGCAGAACCGTCTCCGCGCCGTGACGGTCTTTGAGCGGCGCGATCTTCGCTTCGTCGTCTTTTACCCTGACCGGGACTTCCGAAACGTTCTTTTCCCGCAAAGAATTTTTCGCCGCGGCTTCGGTTTCGGACCCGTTTTTGGCGAGCGTTTTTTCGCCGAGCGCGATCAGGCGGTCGATCAGCTCGTAGATCTGCGCGAGCGCGAGCGCGCGGCCGATCGTCCCCGCTCCGTTCGTCGCCTGCCCGGCGAGCCGCGCGGTCGCGAGCAGCACGCCGAGCTCGTTGTTGGCGATCAGAAACCGGACGAATTTCTGGACGGCGCGGTCGAGATCGGCGGTCGTCCGGGCCGCGGCCGTATCGGCGATCAGCACTTTGACGAGCTGCCCGAGGTCGCGCAGATTCTTCGAATTCATCTCCGGCGGCCAGCCGGCGGCGCGGCCGAATACCATCTGGCGCGGGTCGCCGGAATTTTCCGGCGGCACGACGAAGCCGCGCGCGAGCAGCAGCCCGTCGACGATTTGTCCCGCTTTGAACCCGAGAAAATCGCGCACCGATTCGGCCGGCAGATGCGGCGGCATCTGTTCGACGGCAAAGGTCAGCCGGGCCGCGTTCGACAGCTGCCGGAAAGTCGCCGCGTTCAGCTCGGGCGTTTTCAGGACGACGGTTTTGACGGTTTGAATCGAATTATCGAACTGCCGCGCGACCTCGCGCGAGATTTCGTGAACGAGCTGCCGGTTGGCGGCGGAATTGTCGAGATTCGCGACGACGGCGGCGCGGATCGTCTGGACGAGTTTCTGCACTTCGGGCGGAAAACCGTTTTTCGAATCCGGTTGCAGCAGCGTGTCGAGCGTGCGCCGGTCGACGAAGACGTCGTTGTGCCGCAGGACCTGATCGACCGCCGTCCGAACGAGCTCGCCGCGCCCGTTTCCCTTTCCTCCAATATTCAAATCGAGCCCGAACCGGACATCCATTTTCGGCTCGTCGAATTTCGGCTCGCCCGGATTTCCGGCGACCGGCGCGGGTCGGCCTTCATTTTGGATTCGCGGATTATGGGGCTGATTCAGATTGCCGGTATGGTTCGGATGATCCGGCAAATCCGTGTCGACAACGACCGGCGGCGTTCCCTGACGGCCGGTTTTCTGGTGGCCCTGCCCGTTTTCGAGACCGTTTCCGGCGGCGTGGAGATCGCCGTTCTGTCCTTTGTTTTTCGGGTTTTGGGGAACGTCGCGGGCGGTCGGCCCGGCTTCGTTCGGATGGTCGGTCTGATTTCCGTGAACGCGCGGCCGCGCCGTCGGCTCGCCGGCCTGATCCTGGTTTTGGTCGCCAACGACCGGCGGATCGCCCGCGGTATCCTGATTTCCGGCCCGCTCCGCCCCGTTGTCGGCGGGCGGCGGATTTCCCGGCGCGTGGTTCGGGTTGCGGCCGAGATTTTCGGTGACCTGGCCGAAGATCTGCGTGCCCTGATTGTCGGTCACTTTGGGCGTCCCGCCGATCTTCAGATTGACGTCCAGAAGCCCGCCGACCTTGATCCCGGCGGTCAAACCCGGATTGTTGTTTACGGGATTCGCCATCATACCCCCTGCTCAATCGTTGAATGCGCCTGCCGATACCGCTTGCCTTCAATCACTGAGTTCGGCCCAAGAATCCGCGCCCGATGGAGCGCCGGCATCCTGCCGGCCAACGTCGCGAAAGCGGCGTCTACACGCTTCATTTCGCTCAGTCTCTCTAAAAACGAAGCGCAGTTTGCGTTTTTCAAACGCATTGCCGGCAGGATGCCGGCGTTCCGCGTCGCATATCTTTTGACCGTTGTTCAGAGAATCAAACGGATTTTCGGGCGGCCGCCGCGCGCAGCGAAAGCAGCAGCGAGCGGGCGCGGAGGCTCGCCGGCCGGCGGCCTTTCGGATCGTTTTCGAGCGCTTTGCGGAGATCTTCGACGCCCTTTTTGAGCTCGCCGCGCTGCAGGTAAAGCTCGCCGCGGGCGGCCAGCGCGTCGACGTTGGCGATGTTGTAGCGGATCGACGTGTCGAATTCATCGAACGCCCGCTCCGTTTCGCCGAGCCGCCACAGGACCGCGCCGAGATGACAGTGAAAAACGCTGTCGTAGGGATCGGCCGCGACGAGGCCGGCGTAGATCTTGCGCGCCTCTTCGAGCCGGCCCGAATTCATCAGCTGGTAGCCGCGATGGGCGATCGAATAAAGCTGTTTCCGGTCGAGCCCGACCGCTTCGGCGATCGTCATCTGGCCGGTCACGAGATTTTCCTGGATTCGTCGTTTTTTTGCGTTGTTTTCGGTCTGGTTTGCGGTCATCGCGGTTCTCCTTTTAAGTTCGGATTAATTTGGTAATACGGGACTGCGATCGGTTTTTTTTTATCCACCAAAAACACAAAAAACACTAAATTTATTTTCGTGTTTTTGGTGTTTTTAGTGGATGAAAAACTCCCGTTCGCCGACCCGATTTTCAAACATTTAAAAGATAATCGTGTGAAGCGCCCTGCGGCGCTTCACACCTCCCGGTTATCGAATTGCCCCTACGCGTAAATCGCCCGATTCCGAAATGTTGACATCTGATCGTTCAGTCTTGCCAACCGGGCCATCACGCCGAACAGTTCGCCGAAAAGTTTAAAGGCCTCGCGCATCTGCTGCTGGTGCTGCGCCCGGTCGTAGCTGCTGCCGGCCCAGAACCCGTTCGAATTGTTGCCGCCGCCGCCCCACAGATTGTTGACGTCCGTGCCGGTGCCCATCTTGTGATACCGCGAGCCGTTGTCGTAATAGGGATTCTGGCCGATCGGGTTCGGGTTCCAGCTCGAATTCCAGTCGTTGATCAGGTCGGTCACGAAGTTGTGCAGGAGCTGGCCGAAATCCTGATAACCCTGCCAGAAATCGCTGCCGTTCGCGTTGCCGGCGGGCAGATCGCCGCCGAGCTTGAACGAATCGCCGCCGTTGTTGCTGCCGATCACTTCCTTGCCCTGAAATGACCAGTCGTCGGTTTCCCGGCCCATCACGAAAACGTCCTTACCGCCGAAGCTGTTGGCGTGGGCGTAGCCGTCGGCGGTGATCTGGCCGACCTTGCCCTTGCCCTCGTCGATGCCCGAGATATTGACCCGGTCGTTGCCGCTGATGATCTCGAGGTTCGACGTGACGGTCGCCCCGTTGCCGTAGGGCTTGGTCGAGACGTTGATCCGCGTGCCGTCGCCGAGGACGAAGGTCGAATCGCGTTTGAAATCCCATTTTCCGCCGTCGCCCTCGCGGACGTGCGGGTCGCCCTCGACGACGGTCACCTTGCCGTCCGGGCCGGTGATCTTCCAGTCGTATTTGCCGGTCGATTCGATCTTATAGCCGCCCGGCGTCGTGACGACGTCGCCGTCGGCCTTCAGACTTCCCGGCGGCTGGCTGCCGTCGAACGGCGACGGCGGCACCACGCAGCCGCCGCCCATAATGTTCTGACCGCCGGAAAACTGGCTGCCGACCTGATCGAAAAGCTGCGAAAAATCATTGAAAATATCGGACAAAATGTCGTCGACGCCCTGCAGCGCCGAGCCGTTGATACCGTTGAAAAAATCGGGTTGGATCCCGTTGTTGTTAAAATTGAAAACGTTGATATTGACGCTCATCTCATTATCTCCTGCCGTATTGTGTTCCGGTGGCGAAGTATCGTCTTAAAAGCTTTTCCAACAATCATTTCTCGCCTGTTGTTGAAATTATCGTCAGTCTGCGGCAAAAGTTTCCTGTCGGCAATTATTTTTTTTTTGACGGCCGGCAGGGACGCCCTGTTTGGCGGTTGGTGATCGTTGCCGCTGGCCGCACCGCGAAACTTGCCGGTCAATGAAAATACCGGACGGCGATCGGTTATTTATAAATCCACAAAAAACACTAAAAACACGAAAGAAATTTAGTGTTTTTGGTCTTTTTTGCGGATCAAAAACAGCGGTTCGCCGGGCTGCCGGTTCCGATCCGATCGAAAACGCGGTATACAAACGGTGTTGTCGTCGAGATTGACCCTCTCAATTGCCGGTCGGAATCCTTCGGGCACCGGTCGGAATCGTCCGGACACCGGTCAGAATCGATATTCTATTGATAATAATTATCAAAACTCGGGTAGGATTAGACAGATTTATGTTCGGAAGACTCCGGACGCCGGTCGGAAGACTCCGGAAACGGGTCGGAATCGATTGTAAATTGATAATAATTATCAAAACTCGGGTAGCATTAGGCAGATTTATGTAAGGAAGGCCCGAAAAGCTGTCGGCGGCTTTGTTTCGGGTGTCGTAAGGAACCAAAATGTCGTCGGATCGAAGGCGCGCCCGGACGGCCTTGACGGAAACGGCGACGGCGGAAAGCTGCGGCCGGTAATAAACCGTATCCCGTCATTCGACTTCAAATTCTTAATGTTATTGAACGATTGCCGATTGATCGCAAGGGCCGTAGTCTTAACGGAAAGGCGCGAAGACCGCGGAGAATCATCGCATTGTTTCTCCGCGGTCATCGCGCCTTTGCGTTAAAACCAATTCGTAAAGTTGGAAAACTATTCTCGAGCGAACCGGACATCTTTCGGCTCTTCGGGGTCATTCGTTGGCCAGTACGCCCTTCATTGCGAGCCGCTGGCGCAGGCGGACGACGGCTTTCGAATGGAGCCGCGAGACCCACGATTTGTTGACGCCCATTTTGGCGGCGAGCTCGGTCGTCGACAGCTGCCGGAAATAGAGCGATTCGATGATCTCCTTTTCCTTTTCGGGCAGCTCTTCGACCGTGTCGCGGACGATCCGGACGGTTTCCCGAAACTCGACCGAGACGTTCGGCAGCTCGCGCGTGTCGGCGACGTCGGGCGCGTTTTCCTCGCTGAGCGACAGCAGGTAGGCCGGAATCAGCGAGTCGACGAATTTTTCGACCGTCTGGATCTCGTCGTCGACCGAGGCGGCCGGATTTTCGATCTCGTCGTCCGAAGCCGTCTGGACGAGATCGTTCAAAACCGATTCGCGCCGCACCCAGGCGGAGTTCGGCGTCCGCGTCAGGATGCCCATCTGCCGCAGTCCGTCGAAGATCGCGCCCTTGATCCGGTAGTAGGAAAACGTGACGAACGAGACCTTGCGGCGCGGATCGTAGCGGTCGGCCGCTTCGAGCAGCCCGATCATCCCGTAACCGGCGAGCTCTTCGAAATCGATCTTGACCGGAAAAGTGTTCAATACCTGTCGCGCGATCGAATAGACGTAGGGCCGGTAGCGTTCGACCAGCTCGTCGCGGTCGGCAAAGGCGGTTTGACCCGGATTCTGATTTTCGGTAGTCTGTTCAGCCACAAATCGGAAACGGTGACGGTTTCCCGTCGGCGGCCGCGATCGGCCGGAAATCCAATCCTCGCCGAGTTTATTTATTCGCGACCTGAAATTACGGTAACTCATTTTCGCGTTCAAATACAAAATAAGATTTTCAATTTTGTTGGTGTACAATGGATTCTGAATTATTTCGGCAACGAGCGCCCGCGCGGCGTTCATCTTAAGGGCATAATTTCCGAACACGGTCCGCCGCGACGGCCGCGAAAAAGCCGTTCGCCGGCGGCGGGTGCGATATGAAAACGAATAAATACCGGCTGGAAACCGTTCTCGAGCTCCGGCGGCGCGGCAAGGAAGAGGCCGCGCGGCAGGTCGGCGTGCGGCTGCAGATGCTGCAGGCGGCCGAGGAAGAGCTCGCCCGTCGGCAGCAGCGGCTCCGGGAATGTTTCGAGCGCCAGCACCGTGCCCAGCAGGCGATGAACGAACAGCTCGCGCGGGGTCTCGCCGCGCGCAGCATTCTCGCGCACCAGAATTTTCTCAACGATCTCCGGCAGCTCGAGGCCGGGCTTCGCGCCGAGGTCGATCAGCAGATCAAGACGGTCGCGCGCGCCGAAAAGGATCTCGAAACGGCGCGCGACCGGTTGATCGAGGCCGCCCGCGAGCTGAAATCGATCGAAACGCATAAGGAAAACTGGAAAACCGCCGAGCGGACGACGCGGAACCGGCGCGAGCAGAAAATCAGCGACGAGATCGGCGCCATCCTGCACGGCCGCCGGAAAGGCTCCTGAAAATTCGCCGGCGGCGACAAAAAGGTTGTCTTGGCGGCATTAAAGTATTATGATTGTATATATTGCAGAATATTAATTTATCCGCCCCTTTTTGAATTTGTGACTTTTCGTTGTTTTGAAGGAGTTATAAGCTGACGATCATTCTGCGGTTTTTGAAGCGATGTCGGAGAAAAAGGAAAAACTGATCCATACCACGCAGACGGCGGCCGCGGACGACGAGCTGCGGTTTCTGCCGTTCGCCGTCGCCGGACTGATCTGTTTTACGATCGCCGTTCTGCTCGGGGCCGGCAGCTGGTTTCTGTTCGGCTCGCCGAAACGGACGAAAACATTGACCGTCGCCGAAACGACCGTTCCGGTCAATCCGCCGGCCGAGCCCGCGCCGGTCAAAACCGAAGACGCTTCGCCCGCGCCCGCGCCGGCGGTCGAACCCGTGCCGCCGGTCGAACGAAAGCCGGTAAACGTCGTCGAGGTTCCGGGCGGCGAGATCGCGCTCGGCGGCGGCGAAACGAAACGGCCGATTCAGCGAACGATCGTCGGCGCTTTCGCGATCGCCGAAACCGAGGTCACCAACGCGCAGTACGCCGAATTCGTCCGTGAAACCCGGCGTTCCGCCCCGGCCGGCTGGAAGAACGAACGGTTTCCCGACGGGACCGCCGATTTTCCCGTGACCAACGTCTCGTGGGCCGACGCCGCCGCCTACTGCAAATGGCTCGGGAAAAAGCTCGGTCTGCCCGTCCGGCTGCCGACCGAGGCGGAATGGGAATTCGCCGCCCGCGGGACCGAGTCGCTGAAATACCCGTGGGGCAACGAGTGGAACGACGAAGCCGCGACTTCGAAGGAAAAAGGCGGTAAAATATCATCGGTCAAAAAATTCCCGCTCAACCGTTCGCCATTCGGCGCTTACGATATGGTCGGCAACGTTTGGGAATGGACCGAGGACAAAGTCGTCGGCGATGCCGGCATCACCGACGAACAGGTCAAAGCGGCCCTTGAGAAAGGCCAGACGCTGCGGGTCGTCAAGGGCGGTTCGGCCCTCGAAAAGGCCGCGCAGATTTCGATCGGCTCGCGTTACGAAATACCGGAAACGACCCGGGTGCCCGCGGTCGGATTCCGGTACGTCGTCGAGCAAAAACAAAACCCCTGATTTTATTGATTATTTTCGATGAACGACAAAATTAGGAGGATTTTTTTTCGATGTTTGGGAGAATCACAATAAAAAAACCGATCAGACAACTTACCCATATTTCGACCGTTGTGATTATTTCACTGGCCGTCGCCGCGCTCGGCATCTGCCCGGCTTTCGGGCAGGACGACCTGCGCAACTCGGTTTACGGCAATCAGAAAAAATCCGCCGATAAAAGCAAGACGACGCCGAAAAAGAAAAATCCGCCGCCGGTCGCGAAAAGCCCGAAACGGTCGGTGCCGAAGCCGTCGACGGAGACGGCCAAAAAGAATCCGGCCGGCAATCCGGTCAACGTCACCTTTCTTTCGCGCGAGCCGAGCGTCGAGGTCTATCTCAACGAGAAGAACATCGGCGCGACCGATGTCAATTTTCAGCTTTCGAAAAAGCTCGCGCCTGGCGAGTATCTGCTGATGGCCAAAAACAAGCGGCAGGTCCTGCTCCCGACCAAAAAGATCACCGTCTTTCCGGAAACGACCTCGATCAAGCTTTACGAGGAAGTCGTCGTCAAACCGCCGCCGCCGAAGGAGAAACCGGTCGAGACCGAGGAAAAATCCGAGATCGAGCTGGCCATCGAAATCAGCGAAAAAGTCAAGAAAATCCTGACCGACTACAACAATCCGGCGACCACCGATCTGGTCACCGTCGACGACTGGCAGATCGTTTTTCAGGCCGCGCAGCTCGGTCGGATTCAAAACTACACGGCCGTCCAGATCGAGGCCCAGCGATGGTTCGCGACCGGTCAGATCGAGCTTTCCAAAAAAGAGTTCACCAACGCCTTCACGGCCTTTACCAAAGCGATCGAATTTATGCCGACCTCGGCGCTCCCGTATTACGGTCTGGGAAACACCTACTTCGCCAAACAGCAGTATCTAGACGCCGCCAAAATGTACCAGAAAGCGGTCCAGACCGAACCGCAGATGGCGATGGCCCATAAAAAGCTCGGCGACGCGCTGCGCCTGCAGGGCAAAAGCAAGGAAGCGATCGCCGCCTACAAAAACGCGATTCAGAACGGCTACAACACGATCGAAACGCGGATGTGGCTCGCCAACCTGATGCTCGACACCAAACAGATCGAGGAAGCGCTCGAAACGCTCGAAGGCGTCGCCCGCGAAATGCCGAAGGCCGAGATCTACATTATGATCGGCTCGGGCTACCAGAAACTGAAGCGCGACGTGAGCGCGATCGAGGCCTATCAGAAGGCGATCGACGCCGATCCGAACTCGGCGCTCGCCTACTACCGGCTGGCCGAGGTGTATCTCAACCAGCGCGAATACCCGAAAGCCAAGGAAGCCTACGAAAAGGCGCTTTCGATCGATTCCGACGGCAAAACGATCAACCGGGCCGATGCCCAGCGCAAGCTGCGCGAGGCCGCCGGCAAGATCAACCGCTAAGCAGACGGGAGTTTTATATGAAAATCGACGCATCGAAAAATTCGACCGAAAACATCAAGGATCCGAACGTCTATAAAACCCCGAAATCGCTTTACGAACCGGCGTCGCCCGCCGGCCGCGAGCCGGCCGCGACCGGATTCGCCAGGATTCTTGACGAAAAACGGCCCGCCGAAAAATCGACCGGCAAGGATTCTGCGGGCAAGGAAACCGCTTCGGATTCGAAAACCGAAACGGCCGAAGCCGGTTCGAAAGATCGGGTCGAACAGACGAAAGAAGAAAAGCGCCACAACCGCGAGGGCCGGGGCGAGACGGGCGAACAGTCCGGCGGCGAGGGCGAAAATCCGCTGCTTCTGATCCCGGTCCCGCCGGTCGGAAGCGCCGAAACGGCCGCCGAAACCACGCCGGCCGCCCGCCAGATACTGCACGTCGCCGATCTCGAACGGATCGTTTCGACGATCCGCAGCGAGTCGTTTCAAACCGAAAAAAGAGTCACCATCGCGCTTCGAAACTCGATTCTCGAAGGCCTCCAGATCCGGCTGACGGTCAACGAAAACGGCCGGCTGAAGGCCGAGTTTCTGGCGGGTGACGAACAGACCCGCAAACAGCTCGACCGGCGAAAAAACGAGCTTTCCGAAATCCTCCGCCAGCGGTCGAAGGCGTTTTCCGAGGTCGAGATCAATTTCCGCCAGCCGCCGCCGGACGAACAGCCGGAACGGCCCGCGGTTCCGGCTGACAGTCTTTAACCCGACCCGCCGGACCTGACTTTCCTGATTGCAAATACCGGGCGGCTTTGGTTTAATTACCCCAGATTTATGAGCATCCTGATCGCCGAAGACAACGCCCTCCAGCGCCAGTTTCTAGCCGATATTCTGGCCGGCGAATTTCCCGATCACGCACCGATCATCGAAGCCGAAGACGGCGTTTCGGCGACCGAGATCGCCCTCCGGAAAAAACCCGATCTCTGCATTTTAGACATTCAGATGCCGAAGATTTCGGGCGTCAAGGCGGCCCGCCAGATCTGGCAGCAAAATCCGGCGACGCGGATAATTTTCTGGACCCAGTTTCCGGACGAGGTCTACATCAACGAAATCCGCCGCATCGTCCGGACCGTCAAACCGCAGCCCGTCTACGGATTCATCCATAAAAACAATCCCGAGGCGCGGCTGCTGCGCTTTGTCGCGACCGTCCTCGAAGACGGCGTCGATATGATCGACCCGGCGTTTAAGGACGCCTTCAACCGGCCGCTACTGACCGAATTCGAGGCCGAGGTGCTGCGCTACCTCGCGCTCGGGCTGTCCAACTGGGCGATTGCCCGCAAATGCACCGTCTCGATGCGCGGGGTCGAAAGCCGGCTCGCGGCGTTATACGAAAAGCTGTTTTCGGGCGCCAGCGACGAGCTGCTGACCTGCGATTACGAAAAACTCGCCTATAATGTCCGGACCCGGGCCATTTTCGAGGCCCTCCGGCGCGGGCTGATCAATCCGGGCGAGCTCGAAACCGAGGATCGCGAGATCAAAACCTGGATCGAACGCGACCGACTCCGTTTCGAAGAGGAAAACCGGGCAAAGCAATGAAAAATGCCGTTTCGAACAGCTTTTTTCCGTTCCTGATCCTGTTGTTTCTCTACCTTGCCGGCAGCGTTCCCGACGTTTTTACCCAGTCCAGACCGAAAACCGAAACGATTTTGCAGACCGACCGGGACGCGGAGACGATCCTTTCCGAACTGCTCTCGGACAAGACCCGCAATCTTCACCAATGGAGCTCGATCAACCAGTTTCACGGGCTGCCGTCCGAACGCGTCAATTCGATCGTCCAGACGCCCGACGGTATTATGTGGTTCGCCACCGATGCGGGACTCGCAAAATTCGACGGCCGCCGGATTCAGAGCGTCTCGCCCGATAATTTTCTCAACCGGAGGATTCTGTCGCTCGCCGCGGCGCCCGGCGGCGAGCTCTGGATCGGCACCGAAAACGGTTTGTTTTATTACGCGAACGACCGCTTCCGGTTTGTCGAGCCGACCGCCGAAATGAGCGTCAGGGCCGTTTCGGCGACGGCCGACGCTGGCGTTTTCATCAAAACCGAAGGCGATCCGAACCCGGCTTACGGCCGGATCGACCGAAATCCGGCCGGCGATTTCGTCCTTTTCGAACTCGACAAAGCGCCCCCGGAGCTGAAAACCGCCGCCGGCCCGCTGCCGAAGGCCGAAACCGTCACCGCGACGGCCGCCGACGCCGACGGCAATCTCTGGTTCGGAACGCGCGACCGCGGCGTTTTTCTATATCGCGGCGCGGATGAGATCGCCCATTACACGCTTGAAAACACCGCCGGCGGCCTGCGGTCCAACGAGATCCTGTCGGTTTTTATCGATCCCGAAAACGTCGTCTGGTTCGGCACCGTCAAGGGCGTTTCGCGGTTCGACCCGAACAGCCCGCTCAGCGAACAGTTCGCATCGGGCACCAACAGCGATTTTATCCGGACCATTTTTTCGGCCTCGAACGGCCTGATTTACGCCGGCACGCAGCAGGGACTTTTCGTCAACGGAGCGGCGGGCGACTGGGGCCCGGTTCCCGGTTTCGAAAGAAAACGAATCTTTGCCGTTTCCGAAGCGGCCCCGAACCAATTATTGGTCGGCACTTCGCGCGGCCTGCTCTTTTATCCGCCGATCCGCGGCTCGACGGAAAAATTCAACGGCAAATCCACCGAGAGCTATTCCGGCGACGCCGACAGACAGTCGCCGGCGGGCAGCATCCGGTCGATCCAGCATTTTCAAAATGACATTTTTCTCGGGATTTTCGGTCAGGGTCTCGCGCGTCTGGAAAACAAAACCCCGGTCACGGTTCCCGACTGCCCGGGAGAAGCCCGGAACGTCACTTCGCTCAAAGCCGACGGCGGGCGGCTCTGGATCGGGACCGCCGAAAACGGCGTCTTCGTTTACGACGGAACACGCTTTTACGCTCCGCCCGAGCTCGAATCATTGAAAAACCGGGCGATCTGGACGATCGACGGGCATTTCCCGAACAATCTCTGGTTCGGCACGGAAAAAGGCCTGTACCTGCTCAGAAACGGCGAATTGACGGCCGTCAGCTCCGCGTTCGACGTGCGCGGGCTGGCGCTCGCCGCCGACGACGGGGTCTGGTGCGCGACCGAAAAAAACGGGCTCGTGCGGTTCGCCGAAGACCCGAATTTCGGCTGGATCTCCTCGCGGCTCGACGTCGAACAGGGACTTCCGTCACAAAAGGTTTTCAGCGTTTACCGGCAGCCTGACGGTATGATCCTGATCGGCACGACGCGCGGCGTCGTCCGCTTCAAACCGCCGAAAATGAAACCGCTGCTGGTCGTCACGAGCATTTTGAGCCGCCGGATCCACGAGCTCGCGGAGCTGAAATCGACGATCGCGCTGGAGTTTCCCCAAAACACGCTTTCGGTCGAGGTCTCGGCGATCAACAGCCGCACCTTTCCCGAACAGTTTCAATACGGCTATCTGTTAAAAAATTCCGAGGGCGCGGTCGTCCGAAAGAAATTCGGCAAGGAAGTGCAGTTTTTGATGGACAACCTGCCGGCCGGCGAATATGCGGTCGAAATCCGGGCCTACGATAAAACTTTGCTCGCTTCCGATCCGCTGTTTTTCAGTTTCCGGGTCGGGAAAGCCCCGTTTCCGTGGATCACGCTGCTGCTGACAACGCTGCTTCTGTTCACGCTGCTGGCGCTCGTCTGGGCCGTCCTTTCGCAGCGGAAGATATTCCAGAAAAGCTCCGAGCTGAACCGGGCGCACCAGGATCTGAACGCCGCCCGGATGGATCTGGCGAACGAGGCCGAGCGCGAGCGCCGGCGGATTTCTCGCGATTTGCACGACCAGACGCTGGCCGATCTGCGGCATCTCCAGCTGCTGGCGGACAAGATCCCCGAATCGCCGGCCCTGCCCGAAACCGCCCGCACACTGCGCGTCGAAATCGAAAGCGTGTCGCACGAAATCCGGCGGATCTGCGAGGATCTCAGTCCCTCGGTGCTTGAAAACATCGGGTTTTCGGCGGCTCTCGAATGGGTTTTGAAAAACACGCTGTCGCCCAACGTCAGCGGCCGAAAGATCGCTTACGATTTTCAATCGCCCGAAAATCTCGACGACACGCTTAGTCTTTCGCATACCGAGCAGATCCAGATCTTCCGGATCGTCCAGGAAGTGCTCAACAACATCTCGCGGCATTCGGAGGCGACGCGCGTCAGCCTCGCGATCGAGATCGCCGATTCGTCCGAACTGATTCTCGAGATCGTAGACGACGGCGGCCGTTTCGATTTCGAGGAATTTCTCAAACGCGAAGGCCGCGGTCTGTCCAACGTCAAATCGCGCGTCCGGCTGATCGAAGCCGATTTTTCGTTCAGAACGCTCCCGGCTGGCGGAACCGTCTTCCGGCTGACCCGGAAAACGACGCCGGTTTCAGACCCCGAAGACCATCCTTTTCAGACCGGCTGAACGCCCTCGAAAACGATCCTCCAAGACCCCTTTTTCGGCTCCGTAAACGGCTCTCGAGGGCGGCCCGTCCCGACCGTTCTTTTTTTCGATTTTAAAATGGGTAAAGCGGAGAAACGACTCCGGGATTTTTGCCGCCGGAAGTTATTAGCAAAACTTAAAAAATTCATAATAAACGACTTAGAGAATCGAAAGAGGCAAAAACTGTGGATATCCACAGTACCCATACTGTGGATATCCACAGTGGGGTACTGTGGGTACCCACAGTATGGTACTGTGGATATCCACATTACAATTCGTTTTTTTTTGCGAGATAATAGTAGGTATGAAAATTCTCGCCAACCGCAAAACTCGCTTCTCGACTCGCCTTTCGAAACCCGCCTTTGTGTTGTTATTTGCCGTGGGGATGTTTCTTTTTTGCGGGGGTCTGCTTCTGCTCATCGAAGCCCTGAACATTCGCCACCGAACGGAAGAGACTCTCGGAAAGGAACGGCGCTTTCAAGCGATTGAAAACCTCGTCTCTTTTTCGAGAGTCGACCTCACTCCTCACCTTGATAAAAATCTTCGGATCCTCCAAAACAGCCAAAACGTCAGCGACCTTGTCTCGTTTCAGAATTCCGTTTTCGCCGCCTCTGACGGCGGGCTCGTCGAACTGTCCGAAAACGGCGATCTAAAACGTTTCTACACCGTGCTCGACGGGCTGCCCGAAAGCGATCTGACGGCGCTCGCCGTTTTTCAATCGCGTCTTTTTATCGGCACCCGCTCGAAGGGCCTCGTCGATTACGACGGCCGCGGCTTTTCCGCGTTCCGATTAGAAAATCACGAAACCCAAACCGTCACCGCCCTGTTCGTCGATCGGGAAAAGCTTTTGATCGGGACCGCCGCCGGCGGGCTGCTCGAATACGACGGCCGCCGGTTGCTCGAAATTAAGGCCGGCGATGAACGAATCGAGAGCCCGATCAGCATTTTCGCCGACGGTCAAAATCTTTACATCGGCACCTTCGCGAGCGGGCTTTATGTCCGTCAAAACCAGATTTGGCGGCATTTCACGACCGCCGGCGGCCTGCTTTCGAACCGCGTCGTCGGCGTCGGCATTCTGGGCGATACCGTCTTCGCGGCGTCGGATATGGGAGTTTCCCGGGCTCCGGCCGCCGATTTGTCGGGCGAAACGGGGTCGCCGTTTTCGACGGTTGCGGCGATTCCCGAGCTTTCGGGCTCAATCCTTTTCCGCGATCGGCTTTACCTGACCCGCGAAGACGGAGAAATCCTCCTGACCGATGAAAAAAACCTGAAACGAATTTCCGACCCGCTCGCTCCGAAAATGCGCGGCGCCCGGCTCCGCCGGCTCGACGGGCGGCTGCTGCTGATCGGCAGCCGCGGAATTTTCGAGGAGACGTTTCCGGCAAAGGATCAACTCACACTTTCCCGATTCGGCCCGGCTCCCGACGATCAGCGGCCCGCCGACAACAACGTCTCGGCGCTCGCCGTCGATGGAAACAACCGGCTGTGGATCGGCACTTTCCGCGGCGGCGTCGACGTCTTCTCGAACGATCTGAAAAAACTAAAGCATCTCGAAACCGAACAGCTCCGCGAAATCAATTCCTTTCAGCCGAACCCAGCCCGCAAAGGCCTCCTGGCCGCGACGACCGGCGGCGTCTACCTGCTCGGCGACGATTTAAGCTACGCCGAATTCCTCTCCAAAACCGAATTGCCGGGCGCCGCCGTCGCCGCGCTCGCCGAGCTCGACGCCCCGGACGAAAAACTGCTGATCGTCGCCGCTTCGAAGGGCCTGCTGCTCAAAGACCGGAATTCGCTGCACGTGCTTTCGACGATCAACGGACTGCCGGGCAACACCGTCACTTCGGTGCTGGTCGACGGAAAGACGGTTTACGCCGGCACGATGAGCGGTTTGGCCCAAATCGAGGGCCGCCGCGTCGTCCGGGTCTTCAAATCTTCGAATTCGGGGCTCGGCAATAACTGGGTGACGGCCCTTTGCCGGACCGGCGGACGTTTATTCGCAGGCACTTACGGCGGCGGCGTTTACGAACTGCTGCCGTCGGGCGAAATCCGGAGCTTCGAAACCGAAACGGGTAAATTCAGCGTCAATCCGAATGCCCTTTTCGGCGACGGGCGACGCCTTTTCGCGGGGACGCTCGACGGCGTCCGGATTCTCGACCTTGAAACTCAGAAATGGCGGAAGGCCGTCGAATTTCTGCCCTCGGAAAACGTGATGGCGGTGACCGGCGACGACCGCCGCGTTCTGTTCGGAACGACCGCCGGACTCGTCATCGTCGATCAAAATTATTGGACGGAAAAAGACCTATGAAAATCCTCGGTTTATTGTTATTCGCTATTTTTCAAGCGGTTGCCGGCGCGGCGCAGACGGGCGTTCTGATCCCGCTGCCGAAGGAACGGCCCGACGAAACGCAGCTTTCGATCCGGTCGATGAGCGTCGATCTGTGCGCCGACAACCAGACCGTCACCGCCCGCATCGTCCAGATCTTCGAAAACCACACGGCACAAACGCTCGAAGGCAAATACGTTTTCGCGCTGCCCGAGACGGCCTCGGTCGCCGATTTCGCGGTCTGGGACGGAACGACGCGCGTGCCCGGCGTGATGATGGAAAAACGGCGGGCCAACGAGATCTACGGCGAGATCAAGGCCCGTCAGGTCGATCCCGGAATCCTTCAGAACGACGAGTCGGCGGGCGGAAAATCCGTTTTTTCGGCCAAAGTTTTCCCGATTCCGGCTTTCGGGACGAAACGGATCGAGATCGAATACAGCCAGAGCCTGCCTCTCGAAGGTTTTGCCTCACACCTCACCTTTCCCCTGAAAGCCTCGTCCGGCGATCCGCAGACGGCCGGCCGGTTCACGCTCCGGGTCTGCGTCGCCAGCGAATTCCCGATCGCCTCGGTCGATTTCGACGCCGAAAAATTTCCGCTCACGATCAGTTCGCAAAACCCGACCGAATTCGCGGGCGAATTCGCCGCCGACAACTTTCCGCTCGCCGACGATTTCGCGCTCGATTACCGGCTCGATGTGCAGACCAGTCTGCTGTCCCTGATCGCCTACCGGGCTCCCGAGACGATTTCCGCCTACGAGCTTCGCGATCCGGCGCTCGCCAAAAAAAACGCCGACGGCTATTTCGAGCTGCGGGCCGTCTTTAACGAGCCGTCGCCGCCCGATTCCGAACCGCGGCATCTGATCCTGCTGGTCGACACTTCGCTTTCGATGTACGGCGAAAAGCTCCGCTGCGCCGTCGAATCGACCGAATTTCTTCTCGGGCAGCTCAAACCCGAAGACGATTTCAATCTCATTTTATTCGGCAGTGGGCCGGCCTTCTTTGCCGAAAACCCGGTTTCCGCCACGCCCGAAAACACCGCGAAAGCGCTCGATTTTCTGAAGAATTCCGAGCTCGGCGGCGGCACCGATCTCAAGGCCGCGCTCGAAAAATCGGTCGAGATCGCCTCGCTATTTCCGGCCGGCGAACATTCGCTGATCCTCATCTCGGACGCCAATCCGACCCGCCGAACGGTCGACAAAAAGGATATTATGAAGGTCTTCGATTCGCCGCCCAATTACCTGAAATTTTACGGCCTCGGGATCGGCAGCGACGCCGACACCACCATCCTCAGCGAGATTTCCAAAAAAACCGGCGGTTTTTACGCGCAGCTTCGCGAAACCGCCGAGCCGCTCCCGGTTCTGAGTCTTCTGCTCGACAAGATCGGCCGCCGGACGATCGAAAAAATCGGTCTGTCGTCCGACTTCGCGGATAATATCTACGACGTTTACGCGACCGGCGACCACAGCTTTAACGGTTCCGGCTTTTCCTTTGTCGGCCGCTACCGGAAACCCGGGAAAACCGCGTTCGAGCTCGACGGCCTGCTGGGCGCGGGCGGCGTCGCCCTCCGAAAGGAATTCGAGCTGCCGGCGTTGTCCGAAACCCACGATCAGCTTCCGCGGCTTTGGGCGCGCGCGCGGATCGACTGGCTGGTTCGCGAGATGGATCTCAACGGCGAACGCACGGACTACATCAACGAAATCATCGCGCTCTCCCAAAAATACAAGCTCGTTTCGCCCTACACGGCCTTTATCGCCGCCCCGCGGTCGCTGCTCCGGCCGCGCCTGATCCAGCCGGGCGATCCGGTGATCCGGGTCAAAACCGACGACAGCATCGTCAGGGTCCTCGTCGTGCTGCCTTTCGGCGAAATTCTGCCGCTCGAATTTCTGGCCGCCGAGGGCGTTTGGGAAAACCGTTTTCTCGCGCCCGCGTGGATGAACGACGGCAGCTATACCTGCCGGATCATCCTGACCGACCGCGACGGCCGCGGGTACGAGGAAACGAAGACCTTCGTGATCGACAGCCGCGCGCCGCGAATCACGATCGAAGCGCCGGCCAAGACGTTTGCCGCCGGCGAACAGATTCCGGTCCGGGTTTTCGCCGACCAGGACACCGCGCGTTTGTCGGCCCGCTTCCAGAACGGCGAATCCGTCCGACTTTTCTGGTCGGCGGCCGAAAAAGCGAGCGTCGGCCGGCTCACCGTTCCGAACGGCATCGCCTCCGGCCGCTACACACTGACCGTAACGGCCGAGGATTTCGCCCATAACCAATCATCCGAAGAAATCACGCTCGACGTGATCGGGAATTAAAAACTATGCCTTTACCACCGCTTACAAAATCCGGAATCGCCGTCGGCCTCCAGTCCGCGGTCTATCTTTCGATCCTGATCATTTCGCTGTATTTCGGCTTCTCTTCGGACAAACCGGCCGAAATTCCGATCGATCCGAAAAACGCGGCCGTCGAGCAGGCGCTGTTCGCGCGAACCGATTTTTTCGGCGCGACCGCGATCGTGCCGTTTCCGACCGCCGACGCGCGGAGCCGGCTGGCCGCGGTACTGGAGCAGTATCCGGACGATCCGGAAATCCTCCTCAAACTGGCCGGGCTCGACGAAAAACTGGGGCGGTTCGACGATGCGGAAAAGGAGCTGCAGGCGATCGAACCCGTCGACCTGCGGGTTCTCGCCGGTTTTTACGACCGCCGCGCGGCTTTCGAAAAAGAGGCCGCCGTGCTCGAACGACTCCTCGACGAAGAGCCCGAAAAACGGGCCGAGAATTTCGCGAACCTCATCAATTTCGCCGGAAAACACGATCTCAAACAGTATTTGTCCCCGGATTATGCGCGTCGCGTACTGGCCGCCGCTCCGGAATCGCTGCCGGTTTTCCTGCAGTACGTCGACCGGCTGATCGAAGAAAAAGAATTCGCCGAGGCGGCGCGGCTGCTGACCGAAGCCGAAGCGAATTTCCCCAACGCGGGCGGCCCGATCCTCGAAAAACGCTTGGCCGTTCTGCTCGCCGAAAAGAAAACCACCGAGGCCGTCGCGGTTTACGAAAACGCCTTCGATCCGTCCTGGCCCGCCGATGAAAGCGATAAATTTTACCGGTTCCTCGATGAAAACGACGCGTACCGCGTTTATCAATCCGGGCTTCGCAAGCAATTCCGGCTCGACCCGACCGATTTCCAAACCGCCGTCCGGCTGATCCATCTCGAAAATTACGAGGGCAATGAGATCGGCCCTCTGATCAGCACGCTCGAAACGGCGCGGCGGCAGAAAAAAGTCGAATGGGCTCCCGACCAGCTGCTGACGATCTCGCAGTTCCTGATCGAGGCCGGCGAGGGCGCGGCGGCCTCGCGGTTTCTTTACACGGTCGCCGCCGACCGGCGGTTCGCAGGCGACGCGGAAATCCGTCCGAAAGTCATCTACCAGCTTTTCGAGCTCCTGTCGGACTCGGCCGACCGCCGCCTGCCGCTGACCGACGGCGATCTCGATTTTTTTGAGACGGTCGCCAAAACCGACATCCATCCCGGCGTCACGACCGGTCTCATCTCGCTGATTTTTTCCGATTCCGGCATTGCCGGCCGTTTCGACGAAAAAAAACAGGCCGCCGTCCGGCTTTTCAACCGGGCGACCGCCTACCGGCTTTTCCTGACTTTCCGGCAGGAATACCCCGGGCGGCCCGAACTCGCGCAGATGTATCTCGACATCGTCCGGCTCTACACTTTGTCAGATAACCCGGAAATCGCCGAACAAACGCTGGCCGAATATGAACAAAACTACGCCCGTTTCGAAAATTACGCGGACGCCGCCGTCAAGCTCGCCGACGCCTATATCGCGGTCAATAAATACGACCGCGAACGCGCCGTTTACCGCGACCTGCTCGACCGGCTCGGCCGTTCCGACGCGCCGCGGTTTCCCGTTTATCAAAACGCCGCAAACGATCAGTCGCCGGAACCGTCGGCCGAAAAGCCGCAGGTCGTCAAATTTCCGGCGGCCTCGAACACGGGCGTTTCGAATTTCGATAAACCGAAACGCGGGTCTTATTATGAAGCTCCGGCAGCCAGTTACCGAAATTATCTGACGTCCCATCCGGCCGATTATTCCTATTCGAACATCCTTACGCGCTTTGTCGGCTCGCTCGCCCGCGAAAACAAAACCCGCGAGATTCTCGACCTTTACGCCGGCGAAATCGAAAAATACCCCGACGAATCGCGGCTCTACGTCGAAATGCTCGGTTGGCTCGGACAAACCAACCTGATCGAAAAACAGCTCGAATATTACCGGAAAGCGCTTCAACAGTTCCCGCAGAAAACCTGGTCGGACCGTTTCGCGCGCTGGCTGATCCGCAACCGCCGGTCGGATGAATTCGACGTTTTTTCGCGGTCGGTCGTCGCGAGCTTCGACGACGCCGGCACCCGCTCATTTCTCAATGAGTTCATCGACGGTCGCGAGCTCAAAAGCCCCGACAGTTTCGACGGGCGGCTGTTTCTCGGGCTTTACAGCCTGGCGCACCTACGTTTTCCGCACAACATCGTGTTCGTCAAAGGGCTTCTGCAATATTACGAGCAGCACAAAATGACCGTCGAATGGCGTCAATTGGCGGCCGAATACTATTTCGAATCGCCCGAAATCCGCGGACTGTTTCTAAACGAATTGGCGAGAACCGGACAGCTCGAAGACTGTCTGAAGATTGCCGAAGAGCGCAGCGACGGCGACGAAATCGGCGCGCTCACCTATAAACTGTTCCGGGCCGACGCTTCGGCGCGGCTTTCGGATTTCGAAAAATCGGTCCTTTTCTATCGCGATCTGAACCGGCTTTATCCGAACGATCCCGAAATCTCGGAAAATTTTCTGGCGATCGCCCGCTCCTTCGGCCAGACGAACCGGAGCCTGCTGCTCGAATCGGCCGATTTCGCCGAGCGGCAGGCCGCCGACTTCCCGTCCGACGGGCGCTACGGCACGCGGGCGGGCGAGCTCCGGGCCGAGCTCGGCGATTTCGCCAAAGCCGCCGAAAACTGGGACAAACTGCCCGCGCAGGCGGCCGGCGAAAACGATTCATATCTGACGACGGCGACCGTTTACTGGGATTATTTTCAGTTCGACAAAGCGCTTCGGACGATCGAAGATCTGCGCCGGAAAACCGGTCGCGAAAATCTCTACGCCTTTCAGGCCGGCGCGATCCTCGAAGCCCAAAACAAACGCTCCGAAGCGCTCGGCGAATATCTCAGGGCGCTTTCCGACGACGACGGCGCGGCCGATTGGTCGGCCGCCAAACAACGGCTGCGCGTGCTTTTCGGGAAACCCGGCCTCGCGGCGGAGATCGACGCCGCGTTCGAAACCCGGCGAAAGGCGACCGCGCAGCCGTTTCGGCTGGTTTTCAATTACGCGGACGTCTTTTTCCTTGCCGGGCAAAAACAGAAAGCCGTCGAGCTGCTGATTGAGCAATCTACCGGCGAAAAATCGGTCGATAATCTGCTCGAAACGAAACAGTTTTTCCGCGATGTCGACGAATCGGCGGCGATCCGCGCGGTTCTCGGACGTTTGATCCGGATTTCCGTCACCCCGCACGATTCGATCATTTACCGGCTCCAGCTCGCCGACCGCTTTCGCGAAAATTACCAGCCCGCCGAGGCCGCCCGCGTGCTCGACGAGCTGATCGCCCGATTTCCGGCCAATTACGGCGTGATCAAGGAAACCGAAGCCTTTTTCTGGGATCTCGGAAATCGCCGGCGCTCGATCGCCGTCCTCGAGGCCGCGCTCGGGCGCGCCCGCGGCGAGTATCTCTACAGCCTCCGCCGAAAGCTCGTCCAGCGCCTGCTTTCCGACAACCGGACGGCCCCGGCCGAAAAAATTCTCCTCCGGCTGCAGGACGAAAACCCGTCCGACGACGAGGTTTTTTCGGAATTGACCGGCCTATATGTCCGGACGGCCCGACCGGACGCGCTCCGGCAGGCGCTCGACCGGAATCTCGAAGCCCTCAAAAAACAAGGGCTCGAACCGCGTGAATTAAACTGGATCACCGCCGATCTGCGCGAAAAAATGATCGACGCCTTTACCCGCTTGAAGGATTACGACTCGGCCGCCGAGCAATACGTCGAGATCATCAACCGCGACCCCGACGACGAAGAAAAACTCGACCGCGCCTTCGCCTACGTCAAACGGTTCGGCGGCGCGTCGAAAATGATCGATTATTACCGCAAGCTGGCCGCCGAGTCCTTCAAGAATTACCGCTGGAATCTCGTTCTGGGCCGGCTCTACGAAGCCGAGAAAGACTATCCGAACGCGCTCGAAAATTACCGGATCGCCATTTTCAACCAGCCGGAAGACCTCGCGCTCTACGAGGAGCTGGCCGGCCTTCAAACCGTTATGCAAAATTACGAAGCCGCTCTGACGACCATCGATAAAATGCTTGAGCTCTCGAACGAGGACGCCAAATACCGCCGGCAGAAAATCGCCCTGCTCGAAAAACTCGGCCGGTTCGCCGAGGCCGCGGCCGAAAAAAACAAGCTGCCGGCCGAGCAGATTCCGCCGCCGGCCCCGGAAACCGACCGGTTCGACGCGGCCCGGCAGCTGTCGGCCGGGGATTCGGAACAAGCGCCCGAAACCTTTCTGGCGGCCTTCGACGATCTGTTGAACGCGCCGTTCCGGCAGGAACTGAGGCCGGCCGACGTTGAGGACTTCGTCAAAACCGTCCACCGGCGCGACCCGCTCGATTCGATCGTCCCGAAGCTGCTGGCGCTCCGCGAAAAATATTCGGCGGCGCTCGACGATCCCGACTCGGTCGTCGCCGGCCGCGCGCGCCGGAGCCTTTCGGTTCTCGATAAAGCGATCGTCGGCGCGCTCGCCGGCGAGATCAAAACCCGGGCGAGCGGCGCCGAAATCATCTATCTTCGAAGCCTCATCGATTCCGAGCTTCAAACCACGGCCGACGCCGATTCCGGACGGCTTTCGCTGCTCCAGAATCTGGCCGCCGGCTGCGGCTTCGACGATCTGCTGGAAAAAAACCTGATCGCCGCTTACCAAAACTCGCCCAACGAGGGGCGCGCCGCCGTCAACCTTCAGCCCCTGCTGGCGTTTTATCAAAACCGCGGGCGTTTTCGCGAGGTTCTCTATCTGCTCGATCCGAAACTCGAATCGCGGCCCCTCGAACAGGTCCGGCTCTACGCGGAAAACGCCCGGTCGGCCGGCGATCCCGAAAAAGAAAAAAAGGCCCTCGGCATTGTTTTCGCGCGGCAGTCGGGCGACGACGAGCTGACCGGCCGCTACCTTGAAATCCTCTACCGCGACGACCGTCAAAAACTCGACGAACTGATCGACGGCCCGACGGTTCACCAGCTCCGGCTGATCAATTTCCTGCTTTCGAAAAACGAAAAGGAAGCTGCCGCCGAGGCCGTCCGGAATTCAACCTTACCGGACGGCTGGAAGACTTCGCGAACCGCCCAAATCGAATCGCAATTGAAACCGGACGCGCCGGATAGAAACGAATTTTACCGGAACGCGCTCGGTCTCGCGCCGATCGGCGGGCTGATCGCCCTCGATCCCGACAAAAAACCGGCGCTCGCGGGCGCCGAGTGGTTCGCGGCGGCCGGACTTTACGGAAAATGGCTCGCCGCCGGCCCGCACCGCGAGCAGGCCGAATTATACCTCCCGGCGGGCATCGAAAGCCGTCCGCAGGACGCCGCCCGGCAGTTCAGCCTCGGTTATTACTATCTCGAACAAAAGGATTTCGACCGCGCCCTCGAACATTTCGGGATCGCCGGGCAGCTCGCGCCGGACGATCGTTCGTTTCTGCCCTACGTCGGGGCCGCCTATTTTCAAAAGGGCGAACGGCAAAAGGCCATCGAGACCTGGAGCCGGATCGTCGAGAACGAAGATCCGACCGTCGACGACGCCGTCCTGTATCTGCGGACGATGGCCGACTTCGGCCAGTCGGAGCAGGCCCGCGACGACCTCAAACCGTTCGTTCTCAATCATTTGAAAGAAAACCCCGACGACGACGATCAATTCCCCGCAAACCTCAAAGAGCTGATTCGCGATCTCGCGAAAACCTTCGATTCCGAAAGCCGGAAAACGGCCTATTTTCTGGCGCTCTGTCTCGAATCCGGCAAAAATTCGCGGCTCCCGCAAATATTGATCGAAGAAACTCTGATCGGGCCCGCCGACCGCGGGAAATTTTACGAGATCTGGATCCGCAGCGCTTCCGGCTTCGACAGCTACGAACACGATTACGACTATGTTCTGCAGCTGGAAGCGACTTCGAACGCCGCCGACGCCGAGCTGCTTTACGACTCGGAAAAAGATTTCGAGTCGCCGGAGCCCGAGAACGAAAAGCTGCGCCGCCGGCAGGCTTATCTCGACTTTCTGCTCGAAAACCGGAACTGGCCGGCGGCCGCGAAACTGATCGCCGAAATCGAAGATTCGCTGAAGGGCCATTACGCCCGGCCGGTCTGGCTCAGACTGGCCGCTCTCCGGGTCAAAATCCGGCAAAACGTCCCGGTCGGTCGGGATTTGCTGCAATTTACCGGGATCGAGATTCATCCGACATCCTCTAAGGCTCCGCTTCCCGACCTCGACCGGCTGAACGCCGCCGCCGCGGTGCTCGAGGAAACCGGCCGGGCCGATCTGCTTCCGCCGCTTCGCGAGGCTTTTTACGCCCGCCGGATCGCGCTCGAACAGTTCGAAACCGAAGATTTTGCGGGGCTCGCGCGGATCGAATTCGAAAAGGGCGAGACGGCCGCCGGTCTCAGTCTGCTGAAGATAATGACTGCCTTTTCGGAACCGGAAATGCGCTCGGAGCTCGATGCGATGCCGCTGATCCAAAAATTCGCGAACCGCGAAAATCTGCCCGTCGAACCGCAAAACGACCTGCAAACGACCGCGGCGCTGCGGGTCGCGGCCGAAATGGCGGCGGAATTCGGTCTTTATGCCGAGGCCGCCGCGTTTCGCGAAAGGCTTTTCGAAACCGCGCCGGCCGACATCGGTAACCGGATCGAGAAGGCCCGCCTGCAGGAAAAACTCAACGGCCCCGCCGAAGCGGCCGCGCGGCTCGTCGAAATTTCCGCCGATCTCCGGATCGAACGCCGGTATCGCTGGCAAAGCCTGCTCGTGCTGGCCGAAATCTGCGGCCGAAATCCCGGGCTCCGTGAAAAATTCGCGGCCGAGAACCCGTTTTCGGCGAGCCGCGAGACCGAGATGGAAACGGCGCTGAAAGCCTTTTTAACAGCCCGGAACGGCGACCCGCAGGGGGCGGCCGCGATGCTCGGTGAAAACGGCTACTCGGGCGAGCTGGTTTTTCTGCGGGCGCTTTTCGAACGCGAGGCCGGCCTCGGCGACGCGGCGTTCGACGATTTGATGAAGGTCGCCGGCCAATCCTTTCAGCTGACCCAAATTTTCGGCTTTCGTGAAAAATCGCCGGTCGGGCTGGCGATCGAAAACCGGCTGGAGGCGGGAAAAACGGAAACGGCCCTCGCGCTCGCCGGAAAATTCGGGCTCCTGAAAAACGCCGGAACTTCGGCCGCCGTCTTCCGGGATTCCGAATTCGAAACTCTCGACCGCCGGAACCGCCGCACCCAGGCGGAAGCGGTTCGCCGGATAATCGAAGCGCTGTCGCCGGCGGCCGAGCAGACCGGCGACCTGGCGGCGGCTATCGAATACGAAAAGGCTTTCGGCAGCCTCGCCGGATCGACCGAAAAGGCGGCCGAATCCGCTCGACGGCTCGAAGCCTTACAGTTCAAACTGGCCGATCAAAACGCGAAAAACGCCGGTTCGCCGGTCATCACCGAAAAATACTTTACCGATTTTTGAGGTTTTTTTATGAAGAAAATGATGTTCGGAACAATGATGATCTTATTCGTCGCCGCCGTCCTGATGATCGCCGGCCTCTCGCGGCCGAAGGGCGACTTCGCGCCGGCCGACGATTTTCCCCGCGAGGCGCTGATCTACGTTCAGATCAATAATCTCCCGGAACTGATCGAGACCTGGCGGAAATCCGAAACCCGCGCCGCTTATCTGAAAAGCGAGAACTTCGACGATTTCGGCAAACGGCATCTCGCTCTCAAGCTCGTCGAGCGGGCGGGCGAGATTTTCGACCGGACGAGCATCTTTCCCGATCTCGATCTGGCCGCGAATCTGAGCGAGAACAGCGCCGCGCTGGCCGTTTACGACATCGGGAAGATGGAGTTCGTGTTCGTCGCGCCGATGAGCGAGGAAAAGATTCTCGCGACCAGCCTTTTCTCGCGGCAGGCCGATTTCGAAGAGATCGGGATCGATTCCGAAACCCGGGCCTATTCAAAGGAGATCGAGGTCGACCGCCAGCGGCAGAAGCAGAAGATCCTGTTCGCCAGCGTCGCGGGCCGGCTGATCGTCGCCACTTCGGAAAAATATTTCCTCCAGACGATCGACAACCTGCGCGGCAAAACGCCCCGCAACCGGCTTTCAGCCGATCCCGATTTCATCTCGACGGCCGCCCGGATCAAGCCGCAGACGGCGACGGTTTGGCTCAACCAGAAAAAGCTCAACGACGACTGGTATTTCAGGCATTACTGGCTGATGGGCGACGTCAAACGGCTCGCGAATCTGCGCGCCGGGATGATCGATCTGGATCTGCGGGCCGACGCGATCGTCGAAAAGCGGGTCTTTTTGACCGCCAAACCGGAATCCGGCCCGGCCGTCGACCGCCGGGCCGCGGCCGGACTCGGGCGGTTCGTTCCGGCCGACGCGCCGTTTTACGAAATCGAAACGATGCCGGCGGCGAAGCTGAATAAATCGCTGGAAGACATCCTTTTCGGATCGCCCGAAGCCGCGCCGGACGAAAAAACCACGCGATCCCGGCATTATTTCTCCGACTGGGAGACGAGCGACAGCTTTTCCTATCTCGGCGGCGATTTCAACGAATCCGTCGACGAATCGGAGGATGACGAGATGCCGGCGCTCGCCGACGACAAAGACGAGCGGCCGGATTTTGCCGGGGTTATGGCGAATACCGTGCCGAAAGCCGGGCTTCGCATCGAATCGCCGGCGAGGCTCGACGACCCCGCGTTTTTCGAAAACCGCCGGGCGCTCGTTCTCGCCCTCGGATCGGCCGGCCGGCTCGACCGCCCGGAGCTCGAAACGCGGATCGCCGCCGCGGCCGCCCGGCGGCTGACCGCCGGCCGTCCGGAAAACTCGTTTCGCTGGGGCGATTTTTCGGTTGAAGGGGCGGACGCGCGAAAATTGGAATTTCCGGCGCTCGGGCGGGCGATATTTTATGCGGTTCGCGGTGAGTTTCTGATCTTTTCGAACAACGAAGAACTGCTGACGGCGATTCTCAACGCGCCGGCCGGTTCGGAATCGCCGGCCGGCGATTTCGCCGCCCTGACCGTCATCCGGCCGAAGGAAGCGGCCCGATCGTTCACACCGGTCTTTGCGCGGATCGAGGCGATCGACAACTTTTCAGACGGGCCGGATTATTTCTTTACCCGGAATATCGACGGTCTGCTCAAGCTCGCCGGCGGCCTCGAACGGATCGAGATCACGAAAAAGTCCGAGGGCCGGCTGCTCGTCGAAGAGCTCGATTACCGGTTCGCGGCGCCGGCCGAATAAGGTTTTCGGCGTCCGGCTAAATGTTCGGAACCCAGAAGTCCTTGCCGTTGCTGACGACCTTTTTCAGCCCGAGATTCGACAGTTCGCTCTCGGCGACGCCGAGATAGGTAAAATGCGGCTCGTCCGAGGGAATCGTCTGAAACCAGCCGTGCCGGGCGAGCACCGCCCGCACTTTCGAATCGCCGAACTGCGCGACGTCGAGCGCGAGCATCGAATGATGCTGCGAAGTTCCCGGCGGCGCGACCGAATACAGAATCGTCTTCGCGTTGCCCGCAGCAAAGTAAATGCCCTGTTCCTCTAACTTGAGAACCTCGACGACCTGCTGATCGATCGGCAGGCCCTTGATCCGGCTCGCGTCTTCCTTCGAGATCCGGCCCTTGCCGACCCAGTAGGTCAGCCCGGGATCGACACGGCTCTGCCAGTTCGTCACCGTCTGCTGATAGGTGCGGACCGACGAATCGGCGTTGCGCGGCGTGATCGATAGATTCTGGCCCTTCGCCTCCTCGATCGCCTCTTTGAGAGCGTTCATCGCCGCCGTCTGGAGGACGACCTGAATGCCGCCGATCGATTCGGTCGATTTCTGGACGCTCGATTGATAAGCGGAGACCTCGGATTCGTCCTTGAACAGAACCTTGTTCGGCGGCGTCACGCCCCGGGCGACGAACATCGCGCCGTATTCCTTGAAAACACGCTGGCCGACGGAATCGGTCGGCTTCTGAAAACCGTCCGGCAGATTGCCGTCGAAACCGCCGCTTTTCGGCGTTTGGTCGGGCGAATTGTTCACTTTGCTGTTGGGATCTCCTTGATTATTCTTTGTTTTCGGATCGGTCGTGCCGCCCGGCGAAACCGACCCGGAAGGCGACGCGGACGGGCTGTTCGACCGTCTTTTGGTGTTGGAGTCGGCCGACCAGCAGGCGCCGGTCAGAGAGACCGCGCATAAGACCGCGAAGCAAACGATATTTTTCTTGATGATGTTCATTATTCCTCGATAAATCAATATCTCAGGAGCGGCGAGAAAACCCACCCGCGCTGCCCGCCTTCGGTCTGCACGTGGGCCCAGTTTCCTTCCAGACCGTTCCAGTAATCGTAATTGTCCGAAAAACCGAGAATGTAAACCTTTTGACCGTTCCTCAGAGCGTTCACTTTGGCCGCGTCGAGACTCGGGGCGGAGCGCACCAGCACGTTGTTGGTGCCGGCGTAGGCCGTCCGCGCCCCGACCGGCGGGGCGACCGTCGGTTTCGGCGTCGCGGTCGCGCTCGGCGACGGCGTCGCGGTATTCGAATTTTCTTCCTTCTTCTCGTCCTTCGATTTCGGCGCGACCGTTAGCTCCTTGAGCAGACTGGCATTGTCGGTCCGGTCGGAATTCTTCACCTGAAAAGCCCAGAGCTTATGTTTTCCCTCGTCGAGAAACCCGTCGAAAAGCGCGAAGGCGTATTTCCCTTTGGCCAGATTTTCCGTCAGCCAGAGCCGCTTCATCTCGGGTTTGCCATCGACCGGCGTCACCTTGAACTCGACCTGTTTGAGCTTGCCGTCGTTCTTGATCGTGTCGAGCTGGACGAGCTTGAGATCGCCGACCGGGATGTCCTTGCCGTCGGAATAGAGGATCAGGTTCGGCCGGCTCTCGACCTCGGGCAGCGATTCGTCCTTGAGCAGCTTGTCCTTGCCGTCGAGCGCGTTCGCATAATCCTTTTTGGCGAGCTCGGTGATCGCCGTCTTATCGCCGTTCTGGAAAAACAAACCGAGATGATCGGGCAGAACCTCGGCCGGGCCGGTCGGCCGGTAGAGGAAAAACACGGCCGCCGCGATCCCGCAGCCGAGCAGGATCACGAAGACGCCGCCGAGGCCGAGCCACAAAACCCAGCGGCTCTTCGGCGGCTCCGGCTGGACCTGCGGAATCACCGGGTTGAACCCGACGAATGACGGATTAAAGCCGGCCTGCGACTGATTGAAGCCGGCCTGCGACTGATTGAAATTCGCCTGCGACTGATTGAAATTCGCCTGCGACTGGTTGAATCCCGCCTGCGACTGATCGAACCCCGGCGGGGGTTGGTTGAAGCCGGCCTGCGACTGGTTATAATTCGGCGGGACGCCGAAGACGGTCGGCGTCGATAAAAACTCTTCGCCGGCGGCGGGCGGCGGCTGAAAAATCTGCGTCGGCATTATCGTTTCCAGCGGATTTTGCGGGCCCATCACCGTCGACGGGAGATTTGTGGAAGAATGAAATGTTTCGCCGCAGATGATACAGAAAATATTCGTATCGTCGTTCAAACCGCTGCATTTCGGGCAAATCATCCTTTTCACCTCCCACCCGATTCGTCAATCGAGATTCGGGATCCAAAATTTCTGGCCGCCGACGAAAACCGGCTTCAGGCCGCGCGCCGGCAGCTGGCTTTCGTCGAGTCCGAGATACGTAAAATGCGGGAGATCGCTTTTGACCGTCTGAAACCAGCCGTGCCGCGCGAGTATCTCGCGGACGGGCTTGCTGGCGAACTGTTCGACGTCGAGCGCGACCATAAAAAGATGCTGCGAAGCGCCGGGCGCGGCCACCGAATATAGAATCGATTTGCTGAAATCGGTACTGAAGTACCAGCCCTTCGCCTCCCATTCGAGCACCTTCGCGACCTGTTTCTGGATGCCCCAGCCGCGGACCGCGTCGGCGTCGCGCCGGGGGATCTTGCCGAGACCGGTCCAGTGGCCGAGCCCCGGATTGAACCGCGAATACCAGAGATCGACCGTGTCCTGATACGAACGGGCGGCCGCGATCGAACCGCCGCGCGGCGAGATCCGGAGATTTTTTTTGCGCGCTTCGTCGACCGCTTCGAGCAGCGCGTTCATCGCCGGTTCCTGGAGCGTGATCGAAGTGCCGCCGACGTTTTTCGTGACCGGATTGGCGGTCGACTGATACATCTGCACCTCGGAATCGCCGGCGAACACGCATTTGACCGGGAAACGAACTTCCGGCGCGGCGATGAAGATCGCGCCGTAATCGCGAAAAACGCGCGCCGCGACGACGTCGTTGTCGACGTCGCAGACCTCTTCGAGACGGATGCCGGTCGTCTTTTTCCCGTCGCGGTAGACCTCGGCCTTGGCCAGTTTTTCTTCGACCACGAAGCGCAGGTTCGCTTCCTGACCGAACAGCGGAACGGCAAATGACAGAAAGGCGACGATCAGACAGAGCAATAAGACGGTATGCTTTTGAAATTCCATAAATACGGGCGCGAAAATACGTTGACGTTCGTTCACCGAAATTATAACGCTTTCCGCCCGTAAAACCAACGGTTGGTCAACGGTAGACGCGCTCGTCGAGCGAAATCCGGTAATCGCGCCCGAAGAGCACGACGCTCGACGAGCGCGTGCCGTAAACCGGCGTCTCAATGAAAATCGACGAGAGCAGCCGCTCGCGTTCGAGGCCGACGCCGGTTTCGGGCAGATCGCGGTCGGCGGCCGTCGTCCGGTCGCGCAGGATTTCGAACATTTCCCGCTTGTCCGGTTCGGCCGCCGCGAGCAGCGCCCGGAGACGATTTTTGCCGCTTTCGACCTTCGGCCACGGCGTGTCGAGCAGGTGATTGCTGAGCCCGTAAACGCCCGGCCCGAGCATTTCGACATCGTTCCCGCGGTTCGAAAAATAGCCGAGCGTCTGCTTTTCCGGCCGCAGCTCGCCGACGAGCAGGTTAAAGCCCGAAAATTCGCCGGCGCGCCGCCGGACGTCGTGCAGGTATTCTTCCGTGGAAACGTCGCCCGCCAAAAAATCGCCGACCAGCGCCCCGCGCGACGAGCCGCCCTTCGGCGCTCGCGGATCGCGGTAGTTGGTGACGGCCGCGAAACGGCCCGTTTCGGTAATCCCGAGCCACGTCCCGCCGAACAACAGATCGCGGCCGGCGAAGATGCGGGGCGCGTCTTCCCAGAAACCGGCGGCGGCCGTCGGGCGGTCGTAAAACTCGTCGCGGTTGGCCAGCAGGACCAGCGGAAAGTCGGGATGGTGATGATAAGCAAAGAAGATTACGCACATTCGGCATCCTGAAGAACGGTTTCCGGCCGCCGGGCGGGCCGTCCGAGCGCGAGGCCGATCAGTTCCGCGAGCGACGCCGGCCGGACGCCGCGGCGGCGGTTGGCGGCGCCGATCTCGAAGGCGATCCGCCATTGGCTGAACAAAATGCGGTACGCCGCGAACAGCGAATAGCGCGGGTCGTAGATGTTGGTCGATTCGCTGGTCACGCCGTTGAGCTCGACGATCCGGAAATTTTCCCCGGCGGCGAATTCCTCGAACGAGCCGGCGCGGATGTCGAACCGGCCGAAATAAAACCCTTCGAAACCGCGGCAGATCCGGTCGATCGTCTCCTCGAGCGCCGGCGTTTTCATCCAGCCGCCGTCGCGAAAAATCGCACCGCGCGAATGCGTGCCGATGTCGACGATCGGGACGATTTCGCCCGCCCCGGGCACGGTTTCGAGCCGGTCGGCGCTGCGTTCGAGATATTTCGCGGCGAGACAGACGGCCCGCGGATCGGCGAGGATCAGCTCTTCGAGCGTCCGCCGCCCGTCGCCGGCGACCGTCGGGAAGCGTTTTTCGGTGATCGAGAAGATGCGGCCCCGTTCATCGTCCGGGTAACGGCAGTAAAACACGCTCGTTTCGACGCCGGGCGCGAATTCCTGCAGGATCAGATCGCCTTTCGCGTCGGCGACCGCCTTTTCGAGCTTCGCCGGATCTTTCGCGATCACGACGCCGGTCCCGCGTTCGCCGACATCCGGCTTGACGACGACCGGAAACGAAAGACCGCCGGCATTCATAAAATCCGTCGCCGCTTGCAATCGTTCGGCGGCCGCCTGATCGTCCCGCAGCAGCAGGTATTTCAGTGAAAACGGCTGCGCCGCCGCCGACCGGCCGAGTCCGTCGAGAATCGCGGCCTTCGACTCGCCGGCGAACCCGCTCGCCGGAATCGCCGGATTGGCGCACGAAAAAACCGTCAGGCTCCGGCGGCGGACCATCAGCCACAGCACGTACACGACGACCGGCAGATAAAAGACGCGGATCGACCAGAATTCCCAGATGAACCGCCGCTTGATCCGGCCGAGCAGGATCCGCCGGCCCTTCCACGTCAGCAGCTGCTGGACGAGCCGCACGCCGAAAAACGCCGCCGCCGCGAAAACGAGGATGCCGAGCCAGAGACTCCGGTTGAAAAGCGAATTTTTGACGACCTCGGCGCCGAGCAGCGAGGTCGCGCCGACGAGAATCGGCGTCCAGATCGCGACCGCCGCCGAGAAATAGAGCGTAAAGCGCCGGAACGAAGTTTTCAGCACGCCGGCCGCGAAATAGAGCGGGAGCCGCAGGCCGAACACGAAACGGCTGATGAAAACCGCCTTCATTCCCTGCCGTTCGAGCCAGCGCGAGCTCCGCTCGAACGCGCTTTCGCTGACGAAATAATTGAAAAACCTGTTATTTAATGCCCTGCGCCCGAAAAAGCGGCCGGCCAGAAAAAGCAGTATGTCGCCGACGAAGATCCCGAAGGCGCAGCTCGAGATCGCGAGCGAGAGCCCGATTTTCCCCTGCGCCGCCAGCACGCCCGCCGCGATGCAGGTCAGATCCTCGCTGACGAGCGTCGCCGCCGCGAGAATGAAAAAGACCGCGAGTCCCGAAAACCGTTCGACGCCGAGGCTTTCGGGCGCGAGCAGGCCGGCCTTCAGAGTTTCATAATCGGCCGGCGTCAGAAATTCGAAGACCGAATAAACCGCGAGGCCCGCCAAAAGACAAACGCCGGCCGCGGCGAGCCACCGGCGTTTGTCCCTGATTTGCCCCACAATCCTCATTGCCCGGTTTCCTGTCCGAAAAGCAGCGGCCCGACGACCGGCACTTCGCGGCGGTGAATCAGCAGCACCGCGAAGCTCGCCGCGAAAACCGTGATCGCGAGCCCGAACAACAGCCCGCCGTCGTCCTTGACGACGACGCCGAGCTTCGTCAGATGACTGAAAATCGCGCCGGCCATCGTCCCGAGCGCGAGCGCGGCCCCGAGCCACGCCGTCCCCGGAACGAACAACAGCACGACCGCGAGCAGCTCGACGACGCCGGAACCGATCCGGCCGACCGCTTCGTTGTCGCCCATCAGCGTCGAAAAAATATACTTCGATTCCTCGGCGCCCGTAAATTTGAAAAACAGCGTCTGCAGCAGAATGATCGCCGCGACGATCCGCAAAATCCAACTCAAGATATTCATCGTTGCTCCCCGGCCCTGTCCTCAAGGCCTTTCCAATATTCGAGAGTTGAAGGCGCGACGCCGAATTCCGGCGGGGTTTGAAAGCCCTCGGCCGCCAGTTTGAAACGGATCAGCGCGTAATGATGAATCGTGTGGCTCTGCAAAAATTCGAGCTCCCGCGCGGCCGACGAATCGCACCAGAGAGCCGGATTCGTCTCCGACCGGACGACGATTTTCGCGTCGAAAACCGTTTCCCCGAGGTTTTCGAGCCTGTCGATCGCCGCCCGGAATCGCGCGGCGGCGCAAGCCCGGTCGTTTTCGACGCGCGGATCTCTTTCGCGCGCGGCGTAATCGATCTTCCCTTTTTCCAGACCGTCGAGAAAATTTGTCACGAAATCGAGATTATGGCGAAAATGACCGCCGACCGACGAATTTTCGGGCCCGCCGGCCTTCGCGTAAAGCCCGTCGTCGAGCTTTTCGAGAAGCTCGACGCCCTGCCGCAAAACCGCGACGCAATTGCCGACCTGAATTTTTTCACCGCTTAGCGTAACCGCTGATGTCTGCACTTCAACTCACTCCGTCTATGATTTACGCCAATTTTATCCCGCGTCGGTTTTATTTTATTCCCGCAAATCCGATTTTTTCCGCCACCCGCATCACGGCCTCAAAACCGCCACCGGGCGACGCCCCCCCGAAAACCAGATCGTCCCCGAAAAGTTGTGTCAGCCGATCCATCCGTTTTCCGGCCTCAGACGATTTCGTCGATCAGCGCGCGGACCGCTTCGATGTGCGGGTACATCAGCGTATCTTCCTCGATAAACGGGACTTTCGCGCGAATCAGCTCGTAAACGGGCTGCGTCCGGCGGCCGAGCTTTTTCTCGGCGCCGATCCGCTGGCGGCGAAAATCGACGCCCTGCGCCGCCGCGAACAGCTCGAGACCGAGAATCCGTTCGAGATTTTCGGCGATCTGCCGCAGTTTCAGCGCCGCGGTCGCGCCCATCGAAACGTGATCCTCGACGTTGGCCGAGGTCGGGATCGTATCGACCGCCGCCGGATGCGCGAGGATCTTGTTCTCGGTGCAGAGCGCGGCGGCCGTGTACTGGACGATCATAAAACCCGAATTGAGGCCGCCCTTTTCGGTCAGAAACGCCGGCAGCACGTGCGCGTTCGACGCCTCGTCGGTCAGCCGCATAATCCGCCGCTCGCTGATGTTGCCGAGCTCCGAGAGCGCGATCGCGAGATAATCGAAAGCGAGCGCGAGCGGCTCGCCGTGAAAATTGCCGCCCGATATGACCTCGATCTCGTCGCAGTTTTCGTCGCAGAAGATGAGCGGGTTGTCGGTCACGGCGTTGAGCTCGAGCTTGACCATCCAGTCGGCGTAGGCGACCGCGTCGCGGCACGCGCCGTGGACCTGCGGGATGCAGCGCAGGGTGTAGGCGTCCTGGACGTTCGAGGCGTCGAATTTCCGGGTAAACTCGCTGCCTTCGAGGATCGACCGCAGATTTTCGGCGCACTGCACCTGACGCGGATGCGGCCGCAGGGCGTGAATCCGCTCGTCGAAGGCGAGCGTCGTCCCGTGGAGCGCTTCGAGGCTCAGACAGCCCGCCAGATCGGCGAGTTCGGCCATCCGCTTGGCGTTATGCGTTTCGAGCAGCCCGACGGCCGTCATAATCGTCGTGCCGTTGGTCAGCGCCAAACCCTCTTTGGCGGCCAGCTTGACCGGCGCCAGGCCGGCTCTCGCGAGCGCATCGGCGGCCGGCATCTTTTCGCCGCCTAAGAGCGCTTCGCCTTCGCCGATCATCACGCAGGCCATATGCGCGAGCGGCGCGAGATCGCCGCTCGCCCCGAGGCTGCCCTTTTCCGGGATCAGCGGATGGACGCCGCGGTTGAGCAGCTCGAGCAAAAGATTGAGCGTTTCCGGCCGGATGCCCGAAAAACCGCGGGCCAGCGTGTTCGCGCGGATCAGCATAATCGCCCGCGTCGTCGGCTCGTCGAACGGATTCCCGACGCCGACGGCGTGGCTGACGACGATGTTCCGCTGGAGCCTCTCGACCTCCTCGACCGAGATAATCCGGTCCTTGAACGCCCCGAAACCGGTCGTGATGCCGTAGGCGATCTCGCCCCGCTTCAACAATTTTTCGACCGCCTCGGCGGCGCGGCCGACGTTGACGGCGGCTCTTTCCGACAACCGCACGCGCGGCGCGTCCGGCCGGCCGTAAGCCACGGCGACGACCTCTTCGAAAGTCAGGCTTTCGCCGTCTAAAACAACTTCCTGCATAAATTTACGAACGGTTTACCATTATTCCGTTTTTGACTGTTGCGGCGACCGGGTTGCCGCCGAATTCGTAGGCGATCTCGCGATAATCTTTCGTGTCGAAGATCAAAATGTCGGCCCGTTTCCCGGCATCGAGCGAACCGATTTGAGCGCCGAGACCGACGGCGTGCGCGGCGTTGATCGTCGCGGCGTTGAAGGCCTCGGCCGGCAGCAGCTTTTGATAGCGGCAGGCGATCGCCATCGCGTTCGGCAGGCTCGGACACGGCGCGCTGCCCGGGTTGTAGTCGGTCGAGAGTGCGACGGCGCAGCCCGCGTTGATCAGCCGGCGCGCGTCGGCGAATTCCTTCGAGCCGAAATTGAAATTGACCGTCGGCGTGACGACGCCGACCGTGCCGGAGGCGGCGAGCAGCGCAATTTCCTCGTCGGAAATCGCGTCGAGGTGATCGACCGACGTCGCGCCGAGCCCGATCGCCATCCGCGCGCCGCCGAGATTCGTAAACTCGTCGACGTGCGCCTTGATCCCGAAACCGAGAGCTTTGGCGGTTTCCAGAACCCGGCGCGACTGTTCGAGATCGAAGGCGCCGCGCTCGCAGAAAACGTCGACGAAAATCGGCGAATTCAGCCTCGAATTTCGAAATTCTTCGAGCGCCCGCGGCAGCATCTCGCGGCAGATCAGATCGACGTAAGCGTCCGGGTTTTCCCGGAATTCCGGCGGGACGGCGTGGGCCGGCAGAAACGTCGGGACGAGATCGACGGCGTGCGCCGCGTCGAGCGCGAAGATCGCCCGCAGCATCTTCAATTCGGTTTCGGTGTCGAGCCCGTAGCCGGTCTTGACTTCGGCCGTCGTCACGCCGAGCGCGAGCATTTTGTCGAGCCGCCGGCGGCTCTCGGCGACCAGTTCGTCGACCGAAGCCGCCCGCGTCTGCCGGACGGTCGAGAGAATCCCGCCGCCCGCCTTGAGAATTTCGAGATAATCCGCGCCCCGGATCTTGAGCTCGAATTCGTTCAGCCGGTCGCCGGCGAAGACGACGTGCGTGTGGCATTCGACGAACCCCGGTCCGACGACCCGACCGCCCGCGTCGATCGCGTTTTCGGCCGCGTATTGCTCCAAAATCTCCGCCGACGGCCCGACCGCCGCGATCCGCCCGCCGACGACCGAGACTGCCCCGTCCCCGACGATCGTCAGCCCGGCCAGCGCCGCACCCTTTTTCGGCCCGCCGTCAGCCGCGCCGCCAACGACCCGCGCATTATAAATTACCAGATCAGCTTTCATCGCCTAAATAAAAAAATCCGAAATCCGAAATCCGAAATCCGAAATCACCCCCGTCCCACTCCGAGCGCGTCCGCGACCCGGTTGATGTAATTGAACCAGGCGGCGATCAGCGTGATCTGGAGAATCGCCGTGTCGTCGAACCCGTGGGCGCGCATTTTGACGTGATAATCGGGCGTGATCCTGGTCGCGTCCTTCGTCAGCTGCACGACATAGTCGCACATCACGCGTTCGGCCTCCGAGATCGGCGCTTGTCTGTAATCGGTTTTGAGCTTTTCGACGAGCTCGTCGTCGAAGGTCACGAGACGCAGAAACTCCGCGTGCGAGACCAGTCAGTAAAAGCAGTCGTTGGTGACCGAGACCATCGTCGCGATCATCTCCTGCTGCCGCCGGTCGAGCGGCAGATCGGGCGCCGTCAGGACGCCGAACGTCGCGAACGCGTGATAGAGCGCGTCGGGAATCAGCGTGTGCGTCGAAACGATCGATTCGTCGCCGAGAATCGGCGGCTGCGGCGTTCCGTATTCCTTCGGGTAGAGCGCGCGCTGCGCTTCGAGCGCCCGGCGCAGTTTTTCGTCGGCTTCGTCAAAGGGTATCGTTTTGATCCAGGACATGGCGATTTCGGATTTCGGATTTCGGATTTCGGATTTTTCGTCGAGGGACGAAAACGTTCGGGCCGGATCCGGTTGTCAAAAGTACATTTGGGCTTTGGCCTTTGAAATAAGAGCGAAAATCATAGATCAAAGATCAAAAGTCAAGGCTCGAAGAGCAAAGATCAATGACCGAAGATCAGGATTTTCAATGGGCCGGCGCGTTGGGCAATAGTTCCGTCGCGGCGGTGTGGACGTCGGGCAGAAAGTAGAACAGAATGCCGAGAATCGCGTAGACCGACAACAGCTGGACGCCTTCGATCCAGTTGCTTTCGCCGTCCGAGCAGATCTGCTGGACGATGATGATCGAGGCGACGACCGCGACGACTTCGGGAACGGTAAATTCGAGATTCATCGGCCGCCCGAAAAGATACGACGCGAAGACCAGCACCGGCGCGACGAACATCGCGATCTGGAGGCTCGACCCCAGCGCGATCCCGAGACTGAGATCCATCTTGTTGCGCATCGCCATCAGGACGGCCGACGAATGCTCGGCCGCGTTGCCGATGATCGCGACGACGATCACGCCGACGAAGACTTCGGTAAACCCGAGCGAGCCGCGCGCCGCTTCGACCGCGCCGACCAGAAATTCCGAGATCAGCGCGACGAATCCGGTCGCGATCAGCAGCACCAGCGCCGATTTGCCGCGCGACCAGTGATCGCCCGATTTTTCCTCCTCGTGGCCGACTTCCTGCGGCGCGCCCTGGAGCGCCTCGCCGACGAACAGGTCCTTGTGCGTGACGAGCGAGAAATAAAGCGTGAACAGATAGGTCACGAACAAAACGCAGGCGATCGCGAGGCTCAGGCTCTGTTCCCGGGCCGGCGTCCAGCCGCCGCTCGCGACCGGCACCTGCGCCGCGACGAAGTGAAAGACGCTCGGGATCAGCAGCGCGATCGCGCCGAGCGTGAGCGCGGTCGCCGACGTGCTCGCCGCCGTCCGTTCGAACCGCTGGGTCTTGAATTTCGCGCCGCCGGCGACGATCGAGAGCCCCAGAACGAGCAGCATATTGCCGATGATCGAGCCGGTGATCGATGCCTTGACGACGCCTTCGAGCCCTTTGTGGAGCGCGAACAGCGCGATGATCAGCTCGGCCGCGTTGCCGAAGGTCGCGTTCAGAAGCCCGCCGACGCCCTGCCCGAGATGCTCGGCCAGATGCTCGGTCGCCTTGCCCATCCAGCCGGCCAGCGGGATGATCGCGAGACACGAAAAGATAAAAAGCAGCGTCGGGTTTTCGAGCGCCGGGACGAACCGCAGAAGAATCGCCAGCGGGACGAAGATCAGAAGCCAGTCAAGCGACGGCTTGAGCCACGTTGATTTTTTTTCAGCCATTGTTTTTTGAAAGAAGGTTCGTCGTTCGTCGTTTGTTGAAGGTAATCGTCAGCCCCGGTTTTCAATCAACCCGAAGAGCCCAACCAGCGACTAATTTTTCGAACCTAAAACCAAATAATAAACGGGTAAGCCGGCCAAGACAACCGCGACACCGCAAAAACTGGCGACCGGGTCGCGGAGCGCGATCATCAGAAGCACGAACCCGGTGACGACGAGAAAAAACAGCGGCGTCGCCGGGTAAAACGGCGTCCGGTAACCGTTTCCGGCGGTTTTGCGGAGCCTGAAAATGCCCGCCGCGGTGAGCGCGATGAAGAACACGACGACGAAAAAGAAATAGCCGATGATCTGCTCGAACGTGCCCGTCAGGACGAGCACCACGGCGAGCGTCATCTGGACGAGCGTCGCCCGGTGCGGTGTCCCGAAACGCGGATGCAGCCGGCCGAAGCTCCGAAAAAATAGGCCGTCGCGGGCCATCGCGAAATAGACGCGCGGCGAGACCAGCAGGTAGGCGAACATCGTCACGAGCACCGAGAGGACGACGATGCCCGCGAACACCGCGCCGCCCGCCGGGCCGAACAATACCGCGCCGGCCTGCGCCGCGAAAGTCTGGTCGTCGGCGACCCGCCCGAGCGGCACGAGATACATAAAAACCGCGCTCGTCGCGACGTACAGCACGGTGATCGCGGCGATCCCGAGGCTTAACGCGCGGGGCAGATTTTTCCCGGGATTCTCGACCTCGCCCGCCATTCGCGTCACTTCCCACCAGCCGGCGAACGCGAAAAACGCGAGCACCAGTCCGCCCGCGACCGCGCCGCCGCCGCCCGCCGGAGCGGCGAAAAACGGCCGGAAATTGTCCCAGTTTCCGAATCCGCCGAGAAAACCGTAGAGAATGATCAGGACCAGCGTCCCGATCTTCACCACCGTCAGCGCTTTGAAGACGTTCGCCCCGATCCGCGCGCCGAGGATGTTGACCGTCCCGAGGACGAGGATCAGCCCGATCCCGACGAGCTTCTGCGCGGCCGGCCCGAGCGGGACCAGGTACACGAGATACTTCGTCGCCCCGACCGCGAAGGTCGCCGTCAGCCCCGGATCGAGGACGAGCAGATCCATCCAGCCGTAAAGAAACGCGACCGGCCGGCCCCAGATTTCGCGCAGATAGACGTAGCTCCCGCCGGCCTCGGGAAAGCGCGCCGCGAGCTCCGCGTAGCACAGCGCGCCGCTCAGCGTCATCGCGCCGAGCAGCAGCCAGATCAGAAGCAGCCAGAACGGCGACCCGACGGCCTTCGCCATCCCGGCCGGCGTCAGAAAAATCCCGACCGCGATGACCTGCCCGACGAGCAGCGCGACGGCCGTCCACAAACCGAACTGTCTTTTTAGATTTCCGCCAGCTTCCATAATTTTCGGGTCTGTTTTTATAATATTATGAATCCAAAACAGTCGGGATTTCCAATAATTCAACGACCGGCAACCGGACCGCGCGGCTGAAAACCCGCCGGCGGGCCGCGGGCACGCAAACCGTCCCGCGACTTTACCCGGCCGCGATAAATAGCATCTCGTGAGAATTCGCTTCGGCCGCGCGATCCCGTCGGTTTCCGGTTTCAAACAAAAAGGAGAATAAATTTATGCAGCAAACACCCCCGCTAAGTCCCCAGGCGATCTGGGAGACGATGACCGGTTTTCAGCGTTCCGAGGCTTTCAAAGCGGCCGTCGAGCTCGATGTGTTCACGAACGTCGGCGCGGACGGCGCGACCGCCGACGAGCTCGCCGCGGCCTGCGCCTGCGCGCCGCGCGGAATCCGCATCCTCTGCGACGCGCTGACCGTGATGGGTTTTCTCGCCAAGCGGGAAAACCGTTACTCGCTGACCGATCAATCGGCCGCCTTTCTCGACCGCCGCTCGCCGATGTTTATCGGTTCGGCCGTCGAATTTATGATGTCGCCCGTCCAGAAGCGCGGTTTCGAAGACCTCGCCAACGCCGTCCGGCAGGGCGGTTCGACCGTCACCGATCACGGCTCGCTCGAGCCGGAAAGTCCGATGTGGGAAAGCTTCGCCCACTCGATGGTCGGTCTGATGATCCCGTCGGCCGAGATGATCGCCGACCGGCTCGGCTTCGACCGCGAACGCCCGCTCAGGGTGCTCGACCTCGCCGCCGGCCACGGAATCTTCGGCATCACGATCGCGCGCCGGTACCCGCACGCCGAGATCTACCCGCTCGACTGGGCCAACGTCCTGCCGGCGGCCGTCGAAAACGCCGCGAAATTCGGCGTCGGCGACCGTTGTCACCCGATCGCGGGCAGCGCCTTCGAGGTCGATTTCGGCGGCGATTACGACGTCGTGCTGGCGACCAACTTCCTGCATCATTTCGACCCGCCGACCAACGAAACGCTGCTTCGGAAGATACACCGGGCGCTCAAACCCGACGGCCGGCTGATGACGCTCGAATTCATCCCGAACGAGGACCGCGTTTCGCCGGCGCCGGCCGCCCTCTTCGGCCTCGTGATGCTCGCCGCGACGCCCGCCGGCGACGCCTACACGCTGGCCGAGCTCAAACAGATGCTCGAGGCCGCCGGCTTCAAGCAAAACGAGTATTTCCCGCTCGACCCGACGCCGCAGCAGCTCGTCGTCTCGACGAAACAGTAAACGTTCTCAGAACGAGAACCGGGCCGCGAACTGGAAGGCGCGCGGCCCGCCCGAGCCGAAGACGCCGCCGGCCGTCGTGATCGGGCGGCCGAAATTCGGCGTCCCGAGGACGTTGCCGTAACCCGAATAATTGGTGTTCGAGACGCCGAGCACGTTCGTCGTGTTAAATAGATTGAAGACCTCGACGAGCGGTTCGAACCGGTATTTTTCGCGGAACGTGAACGTCTTCGAAACGCGCAGGTCGACCGAGCTGAACGTGTCGTTGAACTTCGCGTCGGCCGGCGCGAGCGGCAGTTGATTGGCCGGGCTCCGCGTCGAATTCAAACGCGTCAGAAAGGCGTTCAGCGCGCCCGCGTTTTTGAACAGCCGGCCGCCGGCGTTGCGCTGCAGCTGCGGGACGCGCGACGAGCCGTCGGGCAGGATGATGTCCATCGGCACGCCCGAGGCGAGCGTCACGAGCGGCGACAGCCGGACGCCGTAAGGCAGCTCGACCGTTCCCGCGAACGTGAAGCGGTGCCGCTGGTCGTTCGGCGTCGGCCCGTATTCGAGCCGCAGGTTGTTCGAATCGACCGGCCCGTTCGAAAACGGGATCTGGTCGTCGTTGGCGTAGTTGAAAGCCTTCGACAAAGTGTAGGCCGCGCGGAAGCCGAACCGGCCGCTGAGCCGTTTTTCGACGCCGACGAGCAGCCCGTCGTACTTGAATTTGACGCTCGATTCGAGGTTGACGACGCGGTCCGGCCCGCCGACGACCGGGTTGTTGACGCCGCCGATCGTCCGGCCGATGATGAACCGCGTCCCGAAATTATGAAGAAAATCGGTCCGCAGCACGTAGCCGGGCCGGATTTCCCACTGGACGCCGAGGTTCGACTGCTGGACCATCGGGTTCTGCAGGTCGGTGTCGATGATGTTGATGCCCGACGCGCCCGCGCCCGGCAGGATGAAGCCCGAAAACGGGTTCGCGAGCGTCGGCGCGAACGGCAGAAAGCGGCCGTTCTGATCGAGAAAGATCGGGACGCCGTTCGGATCGGTGAGCGCGTTGCCGGCGCGGACCGCGACCGGCAGCGCGCGGCCGTCGAGCCCGCGTTCGAGCGTGATCAGCTCGAGCACGACGCGGTCGTAATAAATCCCGTAGCCGCCGTGGACGCTGAGATCGTCGCGAACCGTGTAGTTGAACCCGAAACGCGGCGCGAAATTGTTCCAGTCGGCCTTGCGATTCCCGCGGTAAAACGAGGCGACGAGCGGGTTGACCGCGCCGTAGCCCGAGACGTTCTTGACATTCGTGTCGGCTTCGTACCGAAGGCCGAGATTGAGCGTCAGCCGTTTCGTCGCGCGCCAGTCGTCCTGCGCGAAGAGCGCGAAATAATTGTTGTCGACGTTCGGCAGGTTGAGATCGCGGTCGGGAAACTGGCTCCGCAGCGTGACCGCGAAAAGCAGGTCGGAATCGTTGATCTGCCCGTCATTGTTGCGGTCGGCGTTCGCGAAATCCTGAACGAACTCGATCCGGCCCTGCCGGAATACGCCGAGAAAGATGCCCGAATCGATCCGCTGGTATTCGCCGCCGAATTTCAGCGTGTGATTGCCCGCGACGGCCGTCACCAGCTCGCTCAATTGAAACCGTTTCTGGTCGGTGCCCTGCGGCACGCGAAAGCTCGCGCCGTCGAGCATACTCGGAAACGTCAGCTGGACGCCGTTCGTCACCGGATCGGTCGCGTTCTTGAAATAGTTGAACGAAAAACTGAAATTGCTGACGAGCCGCGGCGAGAGCTGGTCGGTCCAGCCGGCGGCGACGGAATGAAACCGGTTCTTCAGGTTCTGAAGGTACGAGGCCGACCCGATCGAGCGGTCGAGCTTGCTCGAATCGCGCGCCGAGACGTTCTCGAATGAATACCGGAAATTGAAGATATTTCGCGCGTCGGCCAGATAATCGAAGCGGCCGTTGACCAGAACATCGGAGAGCGGCGCGGCCGCGAAACCGCGCGTGATCCGGCGGTTCGGGACGTCGCGGATGCCGACGAGCACCGCGCCGTCCTGGTCGCGGTATTCGACGCCGCCGAACCCGAACAATTTATTTTTAACGAGCGGCCCGCCGAGCGTGAAAGAATACTGCTGACGGTCGAACGGCGGCTTCGGCTGGCTCCGGTCGAACGTCGCCGGCAATCCCTGAAGTTTCCGGTCGCGCTCGTAAAAGGCGAGCGAGCCGTGGAGCTCGTTGGTCCCCGATTTCGTGACGACGTTGACGACCGACGAGCCCGAACGCCCGTATTCGGCCGAAAAACGATTGGTCGCGACCTGAAACTCGGCGACCGCATCCTGCGAGACGTTGATGAGCGAGCCGCCGACCACGTCGTCGTTGTTGTCCGTGCCGTCGATCATCACGCTGCCGCCGCGGCCGAGCTGGCCGGCCGACGAGATGACGACCGTCGCCGATTTCGTCGGATCGAAGTTCGGCGCCGGCGCGTTGCCCGGCGTCAGCAGCGCGAGTTCGAGATAATTCCGGCCGTTGAGCGGCAGGTTCTCGATCGTCCGGTCGTCGATCACCGCGTCGACCTTCGACGACTGCGTGTCGATCACGAGCGGCGGCGCGGTGATCTCGACCCGTTCCTCGGGCCCGCTCGCGCCGAGCTCGGCGTTCAGATTGTAAATCTGCCCGACGTTCAGCAGGACGCTCCGGTATTGATTATGTTTCGGGAAATTGCGGGCGGAAATCTCGATGTCGTAGACGCCCGCCGGCAGGTTCGCGATCACGTAGACGCCCTCGGCATTCGTCGTCGCGTCGCGTTCGAGGCCGGTCGCCGGATTGACGGCCTTAACGGAGGCGCCGGCGACGCGGCCGCCCGCCGGGTCGAAGACGATGCCGGTCAGCGTCGCCGCCGGCTGCTGCGCAAACCCGGTCGAAACCGAGACCGAAATAAACACGAAAAATAAGAAAATCAGGGGTGATTTCATGTTCTTCTCCTTGCTCGAATTGTTAAATTGAAAAAGATGTCCCGGTAATTTTAAAGGAACTTGCATCCTTCGTAAAGATGAGCTTTCGTTTTCCATCGGCGGGCCGAAAGTCCGGGCCGGCGCGGCGGTTGAAACCCAAAATTTCCAGCTTCGAAATCTCCGTTATGCCCCCGATTTCGCGCCCGATCACCCACTGTTTTTTCTTTTCAGTTGCATATTTTTTATTCTATATTAAAATCTAATTACTAGATTAAGGCGGGTTTATGTCGAAAAAGGTATTGATAGCAGAGGATTATGCGGATACGCGCACGATGATGCGGTATCTGATCCAGCATTACGGGTACGAGGTTGTCGAAGCGGCCGACGGTCAGGAAGCCGTCGATAAGGCGTGTCAGAACCATCCCGATCTGATCCTGATGGACATCTCGATGCCCATTCTGGACGGCCTCGCCGCGACCCAGCGGATTCGCTCGCTCGACGGCTTCGGCAAAGTCCCGATCATCGCCGTCACTGCCTACGGCAAATCCTATTACCGCCAGGCGATCGAAGCCGGCTGCGACGATCTCATCAACAAGCCGCTCGATTTCGACAATCTCGAACCGATCCTGCAGCAATATCTGGGCTGATCATCACCGGCGCGCCGGCCGAGCAGATGCCTTTTGATGAAGTGGATTACTAAAATCAACTGGTTCAAATCATAGATTGGGCGGAGACGAACGTGGAATCCACCTTTCACATTTGCCGGGGCGCACAGGCCGGACTTTATCACCGCTATGGCATTCCAAAATATGACCTGCCCCGCAAGATGTTCGGCGTCTTAGAGCATCGCGTTCGCTCGCGGACCGAAAGCCTGAGGCGCGGCTTCGACGACGTTTTCTTCGCCCCGCATTCACGTCACACCGAAATCCGCCGCGAAGACATCGAAAAAGTCCCCGACCTGCCCCTGCCGGCGGAATCCGACGAAGCGGGCGTGGACATCGTCGGCTCGAAAGACGGGCGCAATCTTTACCTCACCGGTCACTCGGAATACGATCCCTTCACGCTCAAAGGCGAATATCACCGTGATGTCAACAAGGGACTGCCGATTCACGCCCCCAGCAACTACTACCCGAAAGATAATCCCCGGCAGCCTCCCATCGTCCGCCGGCGTGGACATACGAATCTGCTATTTGCAAACTGGTTGAACTACTACGTCTGCCAGGTCACACCGTATGATCCAGAAAAAATCCCCGCAAACCGCGGGGATTTTTTCTCGTAAATCAACCAGCAAATGAGGATCAACCGACAGCCTTTTTCACAAGCGCGGTGATCTTTGACTCCTCAGCGGCGGTTAATTTAATCAGCGCAAAAGCTGCCGCCCACATATTGCCATCGTCAAGTCTTGCATCGGGTTGGAAGCCAAAGGTTGCGTAGCGTACGTTAAATTTTCCAGCGGCTTGAAAGAAGCAAATGACCTTGCCATCATTATCGGCATAGGCAGGCATCCCATACCAGGTCTTCGGCATAAGGTCCGGTGCAGCAGCCGTGACAAGTTCATGGATGCGCTTCGCCATTGAACGATCCGGCTCTTTCATTGCACCGATCGCGGCAAGGATGGCTTTTTCGCCTTCATCCCTGTTCTTGCTTGCGCGCGCTTCCGCTTTCATTTCCTGGGCCCGAGCCTTCATCGCGGCTTTTTCTTCAGCGGTGAAGCCTTCACTTCGCTTCTTTGTTTTTGTATCCATCTTTGTACTCATAAAAATTCTCCTTATTCAATTTGACCTTGTATCTTTGTAAATTTAGTTATATAATCAAGATACTTGATAATCAAGATAAAGTCAAGAGTATATTTTCTATGACGCAAACAACAAAGACAGATTTGAAGAAACGAGCCTTAATGGCAGTAAGGGATTATGGCGTAAATTTGACGTACTTCCGAAACGCTATGAATGAATGGGCTGGACTTAATGCGACCGATATGGAATGTATGAGGCTGCTGCTGCAAAAAGGGACCGCCACCCCATCGGAGCTTTCCAGGCACACAGGTCTCACATCCGGCGCGACAACCGCGATGTTGGATCGACTCGAGAAGGCTGGATTAATCGAACGCCGACCCAATCCCAACGACCGCCGCGGGACTCTGATCGCTGTCGAGAAATCGAGTTCCGAAAAAATGGCGTCATGGTTTGAATCGGCGAGAAACGCTCAGGATCAATTGATTTCCAGTTACTCAGAAAGTGAACTGGAAATCATTGCCGATGTTTTTGAACGATTTGCAAAACTATGGGACGAGGAACGGAAGAAGCTTCAAAAAGACGAGTAGAGCCACATCGCATCACTCTTCATCGTGTGCCTTTTGCAAGCCAGCAACAATGATTTTGTGCATCTTGAGTATGCCGGTAAGAAATCGTCAGGTTCGAGCTTTTATTCGACGGAGAGCTTCGTGTCCGGCTTGACGATCCTCGCTTTCAAACCGGCGACCATCTGACCGATTCGGTCCGAGGCGTCGTAGAGCTTTCCGACCGGGACGATATTGAACAGTTTATGCCCGCCGACCGCCGCCAGTCCCGCCGAGGCGATGCAGCCGCACTGCGAGCAGTCGGGGTTTCCGCCAAACTGGCAGGGCGTCACTTTGCTCTTCAGATCGGCCGTGTAATTGACGGTCGTCCGCGAGAAGATGCAGTCCGCCGGCGATTTCGGCGGATTTCGGAAGCCTTCGAGGACGAGCCGCGGCAGCTCCAGCTTCGGGAATTTTTTCTTCAGGCCGGCCAGCTCGTCGATCAGGGCGTTTCTTGTTTCGGGCTCCAGAATCTCATCCCCGCGCGCGCCGATCTGCGGCGTGAAGAGACTGAACCAGACCTTTTTGACCTCTTCGCGGGCCGCCCAGAACGCGAGAAATTCCGCGAGATAGCCGGGCCGTTTCGTCAGCTGCCCGGTGATCGTGCAGTGGACGACGATCCGCTGATCGGCGATGTTGCGGAGAATTCGTTCATAGGTCGCGGGTTTGCGGCGGGCGTCGTGTTCGGGCTGAAGGCCGTCGATCGAGACGACGAGATAGAGATTTTCGATGTTTCTCCACGGTTTCGGAATCTCGCGGACGGCGCTCGTGACGACCTGCACGGCGACGCCCATCGCGCTCAGCCGCGGCAGCAGAACATTCAGTTCACGAAACCGGACGAGCGGTTCCCCGCCGACGATCGAAAGATGCAGCGGTTTGTGGCGGCGCACCAGTTTCAGCACGTTTTCGATCAGCTCGTCGCCCTTGTAATCGCGCAGCCGGCGGAGCGGCCCGGCCTCGCTCAAATGATCCGGCTCGTAAGCGTAGCAGCCCGGACACCGGAGCGGGCATTCGCGCGTGATCTCGATCGAAAGCGTCGGGTACTCGCCGGTCAGTATCTTCCCCCAGGCCCTAAAAACGTCTGTTTTCTTCAAATCTGTTACCTCTTTGATGTTCGGATTTAAATGTTGGTGAAATGAAATCGAAATTCCTTACCAGTCGAATTGAAGCTTAAGATTATCGAAGAAAAAGCGTCGAGTATGTCTGATAGATAACAAACGCCGGCCGGGCCAATAGGGTAGCAGCCGATTCATCGTTTATTTCATCGGTTAAATTCGTTAATTTCCGTTAAAAAGATCGGTGGTTTAGATTCCGGTTCGTTAGGAGACGATCCGGACGACCGGCGGGTTGTTGACCGTAAACTGCCGGGTCGCGAGATCGAGTGCGTGCTGTTCGGTCAAATCGTCGGGCGCGAAAGTCTTCGCGCAGAAGGCGTCGATCGCCCGGGATGCGGCCTGCAGAACCTGCGTCAATTTCAGGTTGCCGTCGTCCGTGTCCGGGTAATCGCAAAAGGCCATCCCGACGCCGAAGAGTCCCGCCATCTGGCGGAACGTCGCGGCGTCGAGATAGGCCGGGCCGAAAAGGTCGTCGGCCGGCGGCGTGTCAGCTGGAGTTTCGACGGGCATTTAGTCGAGAAATTCGTATTCCGCGCCGGGGAACTGCTTCCGGAGCTGATTAAAAGTTTCCTCGTCGATCGCTTCGCAGATGCCGTCGTCGTCGAATTTGGCGCGGCCGAAACTTCCACGAAAATCCTTCACTTTGATTTTTTTGCAACCGCTTTTGACGATCGGTTCCTCGGTCTCTTCGGGCTCGGTCTTCGAAGCCTGATCGACGTCGTTCGGTGCGATCGTCGCTTCGGGATTCGCGACCTCATCCCGGGCCGGTTCTTCCGCAGTTGGAACGACCGTCTGGGTCAGGGTTTCGGTCGGTAATTCGGGAACAGTCGGTTTCGTTGTCGCTATTCTTGGCATAATTGAAAAATGTTTGTCTCCTTCGTTAAATTCGTCCTTAAATGAACACGGAATTCACAGTTTTCAATCATAGAAAATCGGGAAGATTAATTGTGTAAGCTGTTTGTAAACGAATGAGAGCGATCACTAACAACAAAGCGTTTTCGAGTTGGGGCGAAGTGTTTGCGGGGGATGCCATTATGGCGTCGGCGGTGCTCGACCGTCTGAGCCATCGCCTCACGGTGGTTAACATTCGTGGCGAAAGCTACCGGTTGAAAGAAAAGCTAAAAGCCGGAAAAACCGCCGACTTGAAAGCGATGGAAGAGCTTCAAACCGGCGTGGTTTGAAGCTGAGAAAAGGCTTCATTTCAAAAGGGAAAGAAGCCTCAAATTGAAAATCAGGTGGGTCAGTTTATTTCGCGTGTTGACACACAGATTATAGCTTCATCCTATAATAGTCAAGAGGGTAAAGACATATTTTAAAAACTGCGGTTATAATGTCGGCGAACTTGATTTCTGATAAAAGGTAAAAACGAATGGCAAAAGTAACTCAGCACAAACGCGGACTCGCTACCAAAGAAGGCTTGGAAACAATCGCCCAAAGACTTGTCCGGCTTCGCAAAGAAGCGGGACTTTCACAAGCGCAAATGGCGGAAAAGCTGGGAGTTTCGCAACCCGTTGTTTCCGATTATGAACGTGGAACAACCCGTCTGCACGGAGAATTGATTCTCAAAGTAGCTGATATTCTCGGCGTGTCGGCGGATGAACTTTTGGGGCGGGAAAGCAACAAACCGAAAGTCAGACCATCGGGCAAAGTCCAACAACTATTTGAAGAAGTCGCCAATCTCCCGCGCCGTCAGCAAGATAAAGTCGTGGAATTTGTTTCGGCTTTTGTTCGTCAACAACAATCAGCCAAATAAAAATGACAGCCTCGAAAGACTATCAGAAATTGAATCTTTTCTTTTGTATCGAAAAAGATAATTATTAAAAATACGGCGTAGCAGAAAGGATTTTGAGGTAATTCATTTCTTTTACTAACAATAGTTGCAAAAATGGAATATTAACCATAATTAGCCGTGTTCCAGTAGGATACCCATAACAAGAATTGTCGCAAATACTAAGCCAAGGCTTGAAGGTGCTATTTCTTTTATTCAAAATAGAAATATTTTTTTGATAGTTTTTATTTTGCTCAATCGGATTTTTTTTGAAGTATTGTTGCATTAGTTTTACAAATTCTTCTAATGCCGGAAGAGTTTTCTTCAAATCATCAGGATTCTCAACTAGATATTCGTCCTTATCTCTTGGGCTAATGGACTCAAATATTTGAGGGTTACTTTCAATAATCTTGGATACCTCTGGAGGAAAATAATCTTTCAAATTCATATTCTCTAATTCTGATGTTGTTTTTTTAGATATATACAAAGAATTTAAATAATAAGAGTTTATGAATACAATATAAAAACGAAGCCTATCTTCTTTACTAATTTTTGAGACTATTTCAGGCTTGAAAGAAGCAAGTGGAAAACCTTTTTCATCTTTTTCAAAATGTTCAAGAAAATTCTCCACAAAAAAGGTTCTTAACAAAGCTGAAATATCCTTTTCTTTAAGAAATTGCTTTGCAAATGTTTTTGCAACAATTCTAGCTTCTTTTTTTTCTCTCTCCGTTATTTGTGTTGTAGGTTTAGCCTGACTAAAAACTGAGCTAACTACTGCAAACAAAGTTACAATCAAAGTTGCTACTGAAAACAATTTGTTTTTCATAAAGACCCCATTATAGATTACTTATCTAATTTTTCTTTTTAGCTTCTTTTACACTAAATCCAGGATTGCCAAATTTCTTTTCATAGTCCTTTAACCATTGCCGAGCATCGGAATTTGCATCTGTTCTGTGTTTAGGATTTGGAATTACAAAAGGAACTATCCAAGGCTTGAAACCATCAACATCTATATCTGTTCCGTAATCGCTTTTACGAAAATTCCATTGTATTCTTGGGAAATTTGAATTGCCGCTTGTATATCCCTGCACATCATACCCTTTGTGAACAGACCCTAAACCGTCTGTTCCTCCAAACTTAACATTCCCTGTTTCTGTTTTTCCATTTGCAAGTGCAATTGAAAAGCCTCCTTTGCCTTCTCCTTGCCATTTATCAAAAGAAGCTTTATCCAAATTTCCTTCAATACGATCAAATTTGATTTCAGAAACATTTTTTACCATATCTAAAGCATTAATTGTTTTCCCGCCTCCTAGATCAAGAGTCGTCTTACTGAGTGCATTTGTGACTGATAAAAAAGCAGCAGCTTCTGCGTTACTTTTTTCAGTAAAAGTTGTCCATTTTGTTGCAGCTTCCTTAGCATCTGTAGTTTTGAAATATCCCATTAATAACTCTTGCTGTTTTTTCGAGAGTTTGTCGAAAGTAACAAAATCGGTTGCCTCTTTTTCCTCACCTGTTGGGTCAGTATAAGAAAAAGGATTATTTCTGACATAAATGTAAGCATTAAATTGTTGAGGATCATTCATTCTGGTAGGTGTTACTTGAATTGGGTCAACTGCGGTGAATCTACCAAGTTTTGACGAATACATCCGCGCCTGAGCGAAGTCCAACTCTGTTTCATTATCGCGTTCATATGAGGTAAACTGTTTTCTGACCGAATCTGCGCCGTAACTCGTTCTTTGGATTTCCTCGCCGAACGGTTGATAATCGTGTCTCGCCGTCACCACGCCGTTCTCGTCCGTGTTGATTCTCGGACTTCCCAGATGATCGTTTGTCAAATAACTGACTTCCGGTGTCGGCGCGAGCTGCGTAGAATATTCCGCTACCTCTTTACCGGATGCATCATACACGAAAATCGTTTCCTCGGGCTGATTATTCCGAAGTCCGATTTTCCTGACCCGTTTCCCATCGCCGTCGTACCAGTATTTGCCGATCGTCGCGTTGGACGAGTTTTTGACCTCGATCTGCTTGTTTTCGCCGTCATAGATAAAGGTGTTGCTATCCGCCGATTTGGTCGTGTTGCCGGCGTTGTCGAAATCGTAGTCGTTCGTCGAATCGTTGTCCTGATCCTTGACGATTTGATTATTCGAAGTCGAGATCGTTGGGTTGAATTTCTTCTTGTCACAGATGCCGTTTGCATTGTAGCTCGACGTCGTGCAGCCGCGCTTCAGGTTGGTGCCGGGGAATGAAAAATAGATCGTGTAATCGAAGGGAAAAGCGGCGACAGCCGCGCGAGGTCAGTAGCGTCGGCGGCAGCCGATGCACCGCCGCGCCGGTGTGACCTGACGGGAAGATTGAAAACCTTGTTGTCGAACGCTTTGAAATGCAGGGGCCCGGCCGGCGGACGGTGCATCGGCTGCATCGGACGCTAATGACACGAGCGCGGCTCTCGCCGCTTTTTCGAGTTTCGTCGAGAACGGATTATACAATTAAATTTACAGTCCCTGGTGCCGCGGGGCATCAGAATTCAACGAAACTCGTTACGAATTCTAGGAAACTCGTTACGAATTCTAGGAAACTCGTTACGAATTCTACTAAAGTCGTTACGAATTCCAGGAAAGTCGTTACGAATTGTAGGAAAGTCGTTACGAATTGTAGGAAACTCG
>JAFDVJ010000005.1:166489-221017 GCA_018269075.1 Acidobacteriota bacterium | reverse complement strand
CCCTGGTAGAGGATGACCTCGCCCGGCGCTTCCTCGGTGCCCGCGAAGAGCGACCCGATCATCACCGAATCCGCGCCCGCGACGATCGCCTTGACGACGTCGCCGGAGAACTTGATCCCGCCGTCCGCGATGACGGGAACGCCCGAGCCCTTGGCCGCCGCGACGCAGTCCGAAACGGCCGTGATCTGCGGCACTCCCGCGCCGGTGACGACCCGGGTCGTGCAGTTGTGGACGGCGACCCGGTTGGCGATGTAGGTGTGATCTTCCTCGACCTCGATGTTGAAGACTTCGAGCGACCGGTTTTCGAGCGTCTTCGCCGAACGAACGGCGACGTAGAAGTAATCCTCGTCGGCGAAAACCTCCTGCCGATTATTGATTTCCGCCGGATATTTCAGATTGAGCTCGGGAAATTCTTCGGCGAACCGGCGCGCCTGCTCGCCGCCGATCCGGACGTGATAGCTCGTCGAATGGTTTTCGTATTTTGGTTCGTAGCTCTGGACCGAGGCCAGATATCCGAGCCGCATAAACACCTCGGCGATCTGGTGCGCGAGATGCGGCGACGCCGTTTTATAGGCGATCCGGCGCGGGGCCTTCAAACAGCCGTCGCCGCGCAGCGCGCCGATCAGAAGCTCCCGCAGATTTTCGGGCGACTGGTTAAGAACGAAGTCGGGCAGACGCTTGTTGACCGCGCCTTTCGGGACGAGCCATTCGAAGAATTTGGCGATCGCGTGGTTATGCACCATCACCTCGTAAGCGTGACGCGGAGTTTGGCGGAAAGTCGTCTTTTCGTAACCGAAGATCACGGCGACCAGCCTTTTGACGTCGTCGCAGTAGTCGATCTCGTGTTCACCGAAGGCGAAGCGCAGCTGGCGGTTGTTCGGGTTGCCGACCGTGTAGCCTTCGGCCGTGTAAAAGCCGATCAGCCGCATCAAATCGGCGTCGAGCATCACGAACCGGCGCGTTTTCGCCGCTTCGAGAACTCGCTGATAATTAGTCCGGTCGAGAAAATCGTTGATCGTCTTCGAGAGCGCGTCGACGAGCTTGCGCTGTTTTTTGACGATCGTCCCGATCACTCGCGGCGTGGTCGCGAACATCTCGGCGAGCTCGTGATAATTGAGCTCGTTGACGTTTGCTCCCGGTTTGTTCGCCCAGATCGAGCGCGCGTCCGAATTGTAATGAGGCACGGCGTCGAGCAGATCGAAGAAGCAGGTTTCAACTTCGTATTTCTGGCGGGGGATCGCGACCACGTCCTGCGCTTTCAGTTGATCGGCCCGCACCCATTCGAGGCCCTTGTTGTATTTCGGTTTCGAGAAGAAGTATTTCGCGCCGTTTCGGCGGCGAATGTTGTCGGGCACGTCGAACGTCACGGCGAGAAATTCATGGTTCGGCGTAACCTCGATTTTGCCGGGACAGCCGGCGGCGTTGATTTCGATCATTGGGCCCGAATACGGGCGGCGGTAGGTCTTCGTGACCTTTCGCGCGCGGCCTTTGTGGGTGACGACGCGCTCGCCGGGCCGGATATCGCCGATCTCCTTTACCGAGTTGTCGTGCATCAGAATCTGCGTGTCCTTTTTAAAGCAGATCGAGCCCGGCCCGATCCCGACCTTGACGGCGTCGACGCCCGCGTCGATCAGCGCTTTGGTCGCGTCGCTGGTGGCGACGTTGCCGGCGACGACCTCGATCTCGGGGAATTTTGATTTGACCTGCCGGACGGCCTCGATGACGCGCGAGGAGTGGCCGTGGGCGGTGTCGATGACGATCGCGTCGACGCGCGAGCCGATCAGCGCTTCGGCGCGTTCGAGAAAATCGCCGGTCGCGCCGATCGCCGCCGCGCAGCGCAGGCGGCCCATCGCGTCCTTGGCGGCGAACGGGTAGCGGATCGCCTTCTGGATGTCCTTGACCGTGATGAGGCCCTTGAGATGGCCCTCGTCGTCGGTCACGAGCAGTTTTTCGATGCGGTGTTTCTGGAGCTTGCCCTTGGCCTCGTCGAGCGTCGTCCCGATCGGCACGGTGACGAGCGGCTGCGGCGTCATCACCTCGGAGACGGGAATGTCGAACCGCGTCTCGAACCGGAGGTCGCGGTTGGTGATGATGCCGACGAGCCGGCCGTTCGCGTCGACGACCGGCACGCCGCTGATCTTGTAGCGCTCCATAATGTTGAGCGCCTCGGAGACGAGCGCGCCGTCGCGGATCGTCACCGGATCGACGATCATCCCGCTTTCCGAGCGTTTGACCTTGTCGACCTCTTCGGCCTGCTGTTCGATCGAGAAGTTCTTGTGGATGACGCCGATCCCGCCCTGCTGGGCGAGCGCGATCGCCAGATTGGCCTCGGTGACGGTGTCCATCGCCGACGAGCAGAGCGGGATGTTCAGATGAATGTTGCGTGAAAAGCGGGTCGCGACGTTGGTCTCGCTCGGCAGGATGTCGGAATAGGCCGGCACGAGCAGCACGTCGTCGAATGTCAGTCCTTCTTTGATGTCTTCGATGTTCATTGTCATTGTCAGGGGTTCGTCGATCGTCGTTGGTCGTTCGTTGGTTGAATATGACCGGAGGCCTTCCTTATATATTCGATCGGCAGCGAACGGCCAACGACGAACCGCGAACAAAAATAATAAAGCCCGCAAACGGATTGCGGGCGCGGTTTCGCTCAATTGATTGTCAAAACGATTTTAGGTTTTTCGAAAACCTTCATAAGAATTAGTTAGCGCGGGCGCGCGGCGTTGGCCGTGTTCGCCGTGTTCGTATTGGCCGCGCCGGCCGGAGGCGTGCCGCCGGCGATCTGGCCGCTTTGCAAAATCTGGACGATGTTTTCCTTGTTGATCTCGAACCGGATCGTCGCCTGATTCGGCGGCCCCTGCGCGGGCAGCGTGACCGGCTTGCCGTTGAGCGTCAGCTGGACGGCGGCGGCCTTCGATTTCGAGTAGCTGACCTTCAGGCTGGACTCCGCCTTGACGGCAAACGGCGCGTCCGGCTTGACGGTCGGGAAGGACGTCTTGCCGTCGACGACGACCGTCGTGGCGACGTCCTCGGTGACCTTAATTTCGGCGGCGATCTCGTTGGTCGAGGGCAGCGGCTGCGAAGTGTTGGCGTTGACCGGCGCGGCGTTGGTGTTGCCGGCCGGCGGGTTGGCCGCCGTGTTCGTGTTGGCGGCGGGCTGGCTCGGCTGGTTCTGAATATAGTCGACCAGCTTGAGCAGGCCCCACGTCATCAGGCCGAGAATGATGACCGCGAAGATGATCGTCGGCAGCATCGACGACGAAGCGCGGTCGTCGGTCAGCACCTCGGGCCGGTAGGTCTTCGGCTGATCCTCCTGTTCGCCATCCTGGCTCGAAATCAGCCGCGCGTAGTCCTGGAGGGCCTCCTGTTCGTCGAGGCCGACGTATTTGGCGTAGGATTTGACGAATCCCTTATTGAAAATCCCGCCGGGCAGCGTCCGGTAATCGTCGTTTTCGATCGAATCGAGATAATGCGGGGAAATCCGGGTTTGTTCGGCGACTTCGCTGATGGAAATTCCGCGTTCTTCGCGGGCCTGCCGCAATTTTTCACCAAGAGTTAATGACATTTTGATTCAGAAAAAATATTACCGGCGGCGGCCCCGGGGCGGCGCGTTGCATCTGCCGACAGTCTTAAACTTGAAATATAGCCTTGTTAAACGATGAATGTCAATTAACTCGAACTTTTTTATCGGCGGTTTCGGCTTGATATTCAACGGGTCGCGTGATAGGTTTAGGTTTTACTCAAATCTTGTAATAAAATTTACAAATCAGTTTTTCAAAGTGAGGAATAAGCAATGAGTCTTGAAGCACTCGGAATGGTTGAAACCAAAGGTTTTGTCGGCGCGGTCGAGGCGGCCGACGCGATGGTCAAGGCCGCCAACGTCCAGCTGATCGGCAAGGAATATATCGGCGCCGGCTACGTCACGATTTTCGTGCGCGGCGACGTCGGCGCGGTCAAGGCGGCGACGGACGCCGGCGCGGCCGCCGCGCGGCGGGTCGGCGAGCTGATCTCGGTCCACGTCATCCCGCGGCCGCACGGCGAGGTCGAAAGAGTGCTGCCGAAGGGCGGCGCGGTCGGCTACAGCCCGGACGAAAAAGCCCTTCAGGGCGGCGGCCGCGGCCAGCTCGGCGCGGGCGAAGGCACCGGCGACATCACGGCCGGCGACAAGAGCCGCACGCGAAACAAATAATTCAATTTTAGATATCGGATGTCGGATGTCGGAGGTCGGGACGAAAAATCCGACATCCGACATCCGATATCCGAAATCCGACGATGTCCGAACATAAAGACCTAATATCACAGCAGGAAGCGCGCGACGCGGTCGAGGCCGCGCATCTCGCGTTCCGGCAGGTGGCGCGTTTCGATCAGGAAAAGATCGACCGGATCTGCGCGGCGATGGCGGCGGTCGCGCTTCGCGAAGCGGCGCGGCTCGGGCTGATGGCGCACGAGGAAACCGGTTTCGGCAAGGCCGAGGACAAGCGCGAAAAGAACCGCTTCGCGGCCGAGGACGTCTGGAATCATTTTAAGGATCTGAAAACCGTCGGCGTCGTCCGCGACCTCGGCAGCGTCGTCGAGATCGCGAGCCCGCGCGGCGTCGTCGCGGCGATCATCCCGTCGACCAACCCGACCTCGACCGCGATCTTCAAGATCATCATCGCGATCAAGTCGCGCAACACGATCGTCCTCTCGCCGCACCCGTCGGCCGCCCGCTCGATCGCCGAAACGGCGCGCGTGATGAAGGACGAGGCGATCCGCGAAGGCCTGCCGCCGGACGCGATCCAATGCCTGACGACCTCGGCGCTCGAAGGCACGGAAACGCTGATGAAGCATAAACGGACGGCCGTCATCCTCGCGACCGGCGGGATCGGGCTGGTCCGCGCGGCGTATTCGTCGGGCAAGCCGGCGTTCGGCGTCGGCCCGGGCAACGTCCCGGTCTTTATCGAGCGGACGGCGAACGTCGAAAAGGCGGTCGCCGACATCCTGACCGGAACCTGTTTCGACAACGGCACGATCTGCGCGTCCGAGCAGTCGGTCGTCTGCGACGCGCCGATCGTCGAGGCGGTCCGCGAACAGTTCAAACGGCAGGGCGGACATTTTCTGAGCGCCGCCGAGGCCGACCGGGTCGCCGCCGTGCTGCTCACGCCGCAGCGCACCTTAAACTCGAAGATCGTCGGCAAATCAGCCGAATTCATCGCCAATCTGGCCGGCGTCGCGGTGCCCGGCGGAACGCGCTGCCTGCTCGCCGACTGCGGCGGCGTCGGCCGCGATTTTCCGTGGTCGGTCGAAAAATTGTCGCCGACGCTCGCCTTTTTCGTCGTCGACGGCATCGAAGCGGGCGCCAACCGCTGCGAGGAGATCCTCCAGTTCGGCGGGATGGGCCACACGGCCGGAATGCACACCGGGTCGCGCGAAGCGGCGATCCGCTACGGCGAGCAGATGCCGGCCTCGCGCGTGATCATCAATTCGCCGACGACGCACGGCGCGATCGGTTTTTCGACCGATCTGTCGCCGTCGATGACGCTCGGCTGCGGCTCATGGGGCGGCAACGTGACGAGCGACAACGTCTCGCCGATTCACCTGATGGACGTCAAGCGCGTCGCTTTCGAAACCAAACCGGTTTCGGGAAAGACTACGGGCGCGGTTTCGTCCGTGTCGTCGAAGACCGCCGAACAAAGCCCGAAGCCGAAGCCGAAGCGCGCGGAAATCGCCGCGATCGTCGATCGGTTTCTGAGCCGCAAACTGGCCGACGCGCCGGTCGAAGCGCCGAAGGAAGCGCCGCCGGCCGCGCCGCCGTCGCTCGCGCAGTCGGTCAAGATTCCGGTCTACCAGCCGGAACCGGCGGCGGAGACCGAAAACGGCGGGCCGGTCAAGACGATCATTCACGAATTGAAGCCGCCCGCGCCGAAGGTCGCGAAACCGACGCCGGTCGATTTCGTCAGCGAGACCGACGTCCGGACGGCGATCGAAAAGGGCGACCGGATTTATGTCACGGCCAAAACGATCATCACGCCCGCGGCGCGCGATCTCGGCGACGAAAAGGAGATTTTTGCCCTGATCAAATGAGGGTCGGTTAACGTATTGAAAGCCTCCAAAATTAAGTTCGACGAAAAAAAACTGAAAGATGGCGGAAACCCAGGTGGAAGATAAAATCTGTGAGGCTTGCGGCGCGGACGTTCGTTCGGGCTCGCTTTTTTGCTATAACTGCGGCGGTCCCGTGACGGCGGAAGCCCGCGCGATGAAGAAGAACAGTATCAGCGGCGCGTGGCTGAAGGGCGATCTCGTCGATCGCGAAAGATACCAGACGACGCGGCTCGACGAGGATCAGAAACCCGCGAAAACGCCGGTCAAAACGATGAGCGAACCGGTCGCCCGGGAAGAAGTCAAAAAGCCGGTCGAGCCGGTCGCCAAACCGATCGAAAAACCGGTCGAAAAACCGACCATCGCCGAGGAAGCCAAGCTCAAGTCGGCCGCGAATATGCGGCGCAAGGCCAAGAACTTTCAGAAAAAGACCGTCGAGGTCGTCTGGGAAGAGCCCGAAAACGCGCCGAACAAATGGTTTCCGCTGGTCGCGATCGTGCTGATCCTGCTGGTCGTCGGCATTTTTTATCTGGCGATGTATTTGCGCTAACGAGAAGCGCCGCGCGTTTTCGGCCTGCTCGACGGAGAGTCATCTATGGAAATCGCGATCCTGATCTTCTTTTTCGCCATTTTCGTCGGCATTCTGTTTCTGGGGCTGCTGGTCTGGTTCGTTTTCCGGCTGTTCCGGAAAAAAGGGCCGGCGGCGAGGCCGCTGCGGGGAAGCGCCGGCGATCGCCGGGCCGGAACGGGCGTCGGCGAGGACGACGAATCGGAAACCGACGACCCAACGGATTATTACGTTTACGGTTCGTCGGCCGACAATTCCGGAACCGGACAAACGGCGACCGCCGGTCCGGCGGAAACGACCGCCGACGTTTTGCCGGTCGTCGATCACGGCCATTCGCACGCGCCGCGGCACGACCATTCGCACGGCGGCCATCACGATTCTTCGGCCGCGCCCGGCGATCCGGGCGCGCCGGCCGGCGAGACCGTTTCGACCGGCGACGCGGGCTCCGGCAATGATTCCGGCTCGAGTTACGATTCCGGATCGAGCTCGGATTCGAGCTCGAGTTATGATTCCGGCTCGAGTTATGATTCCGGCTCGAGTTATGATTCCGGCTCGAGTTATGATTCCGGTTCGAGCGACAGCGGCGGCGGCTGGAGTTCGTCAAGCGATTAGAAATCGGTTAAAATTAAAGGGTAATTGGATTTGACAAGGTTTCGGCCGAATAACGGCGGATCAAGATTTCTTCCCGGCCGCCGGCCACGCCCGCGGCCGTCCCGGATGCCGAAGTCCGAGCAATCCGAAATCCGAAATCCGAAATCCGAAATCGAAATGAGGTAAATATAGTGGAAGCTCTCGGAATGGTTGAATGTTTTGGCTTGGTGGCGATGATCGAGGCCGCCGACGCGATGGTCAAGGCCGCGAACGTGCGGCTGGTCGGCTACGAAAAGATCGACGCCGGTCTGGTGACGGCGATCGTCCGCGGGGAAGTCGGCGCGGTCAAGGCCGCCGTCGAGGCCGGTGCGGCCGCCGCGCGGCGGGTCGGCACCGTGACGGCCGTACACGTCATCCCGCGCCCGCACGAGGAAGTTTCGGACGGCATCCCGGTGATCGAAACCGGCGAGACGACCCGCAAGAAGATCTCCGGCTCGGTGCCGGAAAAATAACAAAGGGATTTCGGATTTCGGATTTCGGATTTCGGATTGCTCGGACTTCGGCTGGATTGGTTTTCCGGGGAAATTGACGGCTTTGAGCGGGTTCAGGAAAAGTCGGTTGTTTAAATTGGATAATAAAAAGCGGGACGCGATCGATCGCGTCCCGCTTTTGTTGTTTTGTTGCCGGGCTTACTGGGTTTTGATCTTGGTCTGGTTCTGGAGCGACGGGGTGGCGTTCTTGTTTTCGTTCTGGATGCCGGTGCGCGTGATCGCGATCCGTTTTTCCTTGTTCGGCCCGTCGGCGACCGAGACCTTGATCTGCCGGTAAATGTTGTCCTTTTTGTCGTTGGCCGGCTGGTAGCCGATCGAATACTGCGTCCGGAGCTCGCTCGCGATGTCCTGCGCGATCCCGTTGAGCTCGCTCAGACTGTTCGGAAAATAAACCTTGCCGCCGGTTTCCCGGGCGAGCCTTTCGAGAAAGTCCTTGGCCTTGCCCTGCGGGCTCTTGCTGATGAAGCCGCCTTCCTTGCTGAGCTCGTTGACGAAGCCGATCGCGTAGATCTGGACGTCGGATTCGCGGAGCAGCTCGAAAAGCTGCTGTTCCTTGTAAAAACTGTCGCGGTCCTCGCCGTCCGAGACGAGGATCAGCGCCCGTCGCTTGCGGTCGTTCGGATTCCGCGATTTTTCGTAATCGTCGACGCGTTCGGCGGCGAGATAGACCGCGTCGATGATCGCCGTCTGGCCGCCCTCGATATAGAGATTGTCGAGCGACTCTAGAATATCCGATTTGTTCGGCGTGAAATCCTGGGTGATCTCGATCTTTTCCGAATCGACGAAGCGGATGATGCTCGTTTCGTCGTCCGGCCGGTTGGTGTTGACGATGATCTTGCTCGCTTCGATGACCTTGTCGAGCTGGAGACGCATCGAGCCCGAATTATCGATCACCATCGCGTAATTGGTCGGCACTTCGGCCTTGCTGAAAAACTCGATCTTCTGCGGGAGGTTGTCCTCGTAAACCGTGAAATCCTTTTCGCTGAGATTCGCGACCGAGCGGTTGTTGCGGTCGACGACGCGGACGTTGAGGTTGACGAGCTCGGTCTCGACCTTGATGGTGCCTTCTTCTTCCTCGGGCGTCGGCTCGGGCGTACCGTTTTTCGCGGGCGTCGGCGTCGGTTTTGCGGTCGTCGTGGTCTGCGCGCCGGCGCGGAAAAAGTTAAAGACGGCCGGCAGCGCGAACAGGCACAGCGCGAGCGTCCAAATTAACAGATTTTTACCTTTCATCATTCTCCAAACGAAATTTTATTTGTAATTCGCGTTCGGCGTCGCGTAGTAGCCTTCGCGATTTCTGACCGTTAGACGCGGCAAACCGCGCGGGGGTTTGACCTTAACTTTTACTTTATGCCATTTTCCGTCCGGTTGGAAATCGCGGGGCGTGTAGCCGATCGAATACTGATGACGCAGCTCGAGCGCGATCCGTTCGAAGATCTCGTCCATCTCGACGTCGGTCTGCGGGTAAAAGGCCTTGCCGCCGGTGACCGAAGTCAGCTCGTCGAGAAACGCCTGGCCCTGCATTCCCTCGGCGCTGCCGGCGTCGCGGCCGTCCATAATGCCGACGGCGTAGACGACGACGTCGGATTCCTTCATCAGGCGGCGAACTTCGCCGAAGTTGTAGCGCGAGGCGTTGTCCTGCCCGTCGCTGATGATGAGCATCGCTTTTTTCTGGTGCGTGCCGCGCGTCACCTTTTCGATGCCGAGATAGCAGGCGTCGTAGAGCGCGGTGTTGTTGCGCGGCTGGACGAGCGTCAGCTTCTGGAGAACGGCTTCGCCGTCGCGCGTGCGGTCCATCAGGAGCTGCGCGCGGCTGTTGAAGGCGATCAGAAAATACTCGTCGTTCGGATGGCTGGTGTTGATGAATTTTTCGAGCGCCTTGCGGGCCTTGCCGATCTTCGTGCCGCTCATCGAATCGGAGACGTCGAAGAGGATGCCGAGCGAAACCGGCGCGTCGGTGTCGCTGAAATAGCTGATTTCCTGTTCCTCGCCGTTGTCGATGACCGTGAAGGCGTTTTTCGAGAGTCCCGAAACATAGCGGCCGTAGATGTCGGTGACGGTCAGCGTCAGCGTCACCAGATCGGTCTGCACCGTGATCGGCTTGGTGTCGCGGTCCTCGACGGGCTGCTGCGTCGGCGTCGGCGTCGGGGTCTGCGCGAAAGCCGTCAAAACGCCGCAAAACAAGCAAAGAAAAAGGAAAAACCACCTTGAACCGGCACCCGGCCGGTCAGGCATCAGAACGAAATCTACAGCCATAAATTCTCCGTTTTAACCAGTTTATATTCTAAGCAACGAAACAGTTTTTCCGCAAGACATTTTTATGATGAGCCGGATCGATAAACAGTTGTTTCGGCCAAAAAAACTTTTTCCGGTTGAAACGCTCTGCAACCTTTGATAAAAAAAAGCGTGATATAATTCGATTTCGGATTTCGGATTTCGGATTTCGGATTTTCTGCGCCGGCAATTTAAGTTTCACAACATAGATTTTTACCCGGCGGGCGGCGCTTTCGGCGTCGGGAAAATCCGAAATCCGAAATCCGAAATCCGAAATCCGAAATCGATCTATGGCTGAATTCATTTGTCGTTTGGGGACGCCCTCGGGCGAGGTCGTGACCCGGGTCGTCGAGGCGGTCGGGGCGGGCGAGGCGCGCACTCAGCTCGAGTACGAGGGCTTCAAGGTGTTTACGGTCGCCAACGCCGAGAAGGGCATTTCGGCCGTGCTGACGGGCGGCTCACGCAAGAAAAATCGCGTCAAACAGGGCGATTTTCTGCTTTTCAACCAGCAGCTCTCGGCGCTGCTGCGGGCCGGCATCCCGATCCTCCAGTCGATCAACCTGCTCAAGAACCGCTCGCAGTCGTCGAATCTGCGGACCGTCCTCGCCGACGTCGAGGAAAAGATCAAGAGCGGCATCCCGCTCTCGGACGCCTTCGAGGCGCAGGGCATCTTCCCGCGCATCTACACGGCGTCGCTGCTCTCGGGCGAAAAATCGGGCGCGCTCGACGACGTGCTGTCGCGGTACGTCGAATATCTGAAACGCTCGGTCGGCGTCTCGCGCAAGCTGCGCGGCGCGCTCGCCTACCCGGCGTTTCTGCTGACGGCGGCGATGCTGATGGTCGCCTTTCTGACGCTCTACATCGTTCCGCGAATGTCGGATCTGTTCAAGGGGCTGAGCACGAAGAACGGGCTGCCGACGATCACGGTCGTCGTGCTGACGATCTCCTCGACCATCGCCGCGAACATCTGGTGGCTGCTGCCGCTGGTTCTGATCCTCGGCTTCGCGATCGTGATCTGGCTCCGGACGCCGAACGGCAAGCTCTTGCTGCACAAGTTTTTGCTGAAGCTGCCGCTGGTCGGCAACCTGATCCGGCAGATGACGATGTCGCAGCTCGCGCGGTCGCTCTCGACGCTGCTCTCGGGCGGCATCACCGTCCCGGACGCGTGGGACATCTCATCGCAGGCGATCAACAATCTCGAGCTGCGCCGCCGCAGCCAGGCGGTGCTGTCGCTGATCCGCGAGGGCCGCGGCTTTACCGAGGCGCTCGGCAAGGCCAACTGGATGCCGGAGCTCGCGCTCGATATGATCGGCATCGGCGAAAGCTCGGGCAGTCTGCGCGAGATGCTCGACGAGGTCGCCAATTTTTACGACGCCGAGGCGGAAGTCCGGCTCGAACAACTGATGACGCTGCTCGAACCGGTCATTCTGGTCTTTATGGCGGCGATCGTCATCGTCATCCTGCTGGCCATCTATATGCCGATCATCCAGACGATCTCGTCCGGCCCGATGGGCGGCGGCGGCAGGTAAATTAATTGCGGATTTCGGATTGCGGATTGCGGATTGATTTTGTTCAAATCCGAAATCCGCAATCCGAAATCCGAAATCGAATTATGGACAATCAGACAACGGACACGATCCTAACCAACGTTTCTTCACCGAAAATCGAGATTTCGGCGTTTCTCGACAACGAGCCGCCCGAGGTCGTCGAGGCGAAGGCGCTCGCGCGGCGCTACCGGCTGCCGTACATCGATCTGCTGCCGCCCGACAAGAAGTCGCCGATCGATTACGAGGAGCTCGCCAAAATTCCGGTCGATATGATGCTCAAGAATCATTTCGTCCCGCTCAAGCGCGAGGGCCGCAACCTGCACGCGGCGATGGCCGACCCGACGAATCTCCAGAAGCTCGACGAGCTCGAAAACGCGCTCAACGTCCGGATCGTGCCGTATGTCGCGACGCAGGGCGCGATCGACGTCGTCCTCAAAAAAGGCGACGCGACGCAGCGCGTGCTGCAGGAAGCGGCCTCGACCTTCAAGATCTCGCTCGTCAAGGAAACGGATCAGGGCGAGGAAGTGCTCGACCTCGACCGGCTCGCCTCGGATTCGGATATGTCGCCGATCATCAAGCTCGTCGACACGATCGTCTACAACGCGATGGAATCGCGCGCCTCCGACATTCACATCGAGGCCGGCGACCGCGACGTCTCGGTCAAGTTCCGGATCGACGGCGCGCTCTACCAGAAGGTCGACCCGATCGACATCGCCTATCACCAGACGCTGATCTCGCGCATCAAGGTGATGAGCGAGCTCGACATCGCCGAGCGCCGGATCCCGCAGGACGGCCGGTTCCGCGTCCGCTACAAGGGCCGGACGGTCGATTTCCGCGTCTCGATCCTGCCGGCCGTCTTCGGCGAGAACTGCGTGATCCGTATTCTCGACAAGGAGCAGATCTCCGAGGAATTCAAGAACCTGAGCCTCGAAGTCGTCGGTTTCGATCCGGAAGACCTGCGGCGGTTCCGGCTCTATATCAAGGAGCCCTACGGGATGGTGCTCGTCACCGGGCCGACCGGTTCCGGCAAGACGACGACGCTCTACGGCGCTTTGAACGAGATCCGCAACGTCGAGGACAAGATCATCACGATCGAGGACCCGGTCGAATACCAGCTCCAGGGCATTATGCAGATTCCGGTCAACGAGAAAAAAGGCCTGACCTTCGCGCGCGGCCTCCGTTCGATCCTCCGCCACGACCCCGACAAGGTGATGGTCGGCGAAATCCGCGACGAGGAGACGGCGCAGATCGCGATCAACTCGGCGCTCACCGGCCACCTCGTCTTCACGACCGTCCACGCCAACAACGTGATCGACGTGATCGGCCGTTTTCTGAATATGCAGGTCGATCTCTACAACTTCGTCGCGGCGCTCAACTGCGTGCTCGCGCAGCGGCTCGTCCGCAAGCTCTGCAACGTCTGCAAGCGCAAGTATCAGCCGTCGGACGAGGAGCTTCACGTGTCGGGGCTCCGGACGGACGTTCGCGACAATCACGAATTCTATATGAGCGTCGGCTGCGACGCCTGCAATCACACGGGCTACCGCGGCCGGACGGCGATTCACGAGCTGCTCGATATGTCGGACAGGATCCGCGAGATGATCGTCGAGCGGCGGCCGGGCTCGGAAATCCGCCGCGAGGCGGAAAAGGATGGATTGTCGAGCCTGCGCGTTTCGGCGCTCAAAAAGGTCTATTCCGGGCAGACGACGCTGCACGAGATCAACCGCGTGACGTTCGTCGAGGAGATCAAATAAACGGCGTCCGCCGGGCGGCGGTCCGGCCGGGTCGCCGCCCGGTGCCGCGAAAACGGGTTAAATCGAGGAATTCCTTGCATTTTTTCGTCATTCGGTTGAAAATTATATGATTCGTTTGTCGCGCCCGGCCCGGTAGTCCGAAGAAACTTTTGAAACTTTGTCCGAAGCGGGGCGTGTAGTTGTTTCGGAAAAGCAATTCGTCGAATGCGACAGGTCCTTTATCTTTATCGAAAACTATGAAAAATTCTGCTTACATTCGTTTTGCGCTGAGCTCGCTGCTTTTGTTATCGCTGCTTTCGCCGGTCACGGTTCTGGCCGGCGGCGACGGTAAAAAATATTTCCGTGAAGGGATCAAGGCCGAAGTCTCCGAGGACTGGGACCGGGCGGTCGAGCAGTTTGCGATGGCGATCACCGATAACCCGAAGAATCCGGAATATCGGCTGCATTACACGCGGGCCCTGTTCAACGCCTCGCAGCTCTACATCCGCAAGGGCACGGCGCTCGCCAACGAAAAAGATTACAAGGGCGGCTACGACGCGTTCCGCAAGGCCTACGCCTACGACCCGACGAACGAGCTCGCCAAATCCGAGATGGAGCGGATGGCGCGTCTTTACAAAGAGCAGATGGACGGCGAAAATCCGGATAAAAAGGAAGCCGCCGACAGTCTCAAGCTCGTCCAGACGAGCTATAAAGGTCAGAAGATCCCGACCAACGTCGTGATGCCGCAAAAACTCGAAGAGCTCGGCGACGTCGGCCCGTTTCCGAACGGGATGGACGTTCAGACCCTGATCAAGGATCTCGCCCGGAGCCTCGACCTGAACGTGATTTTCGACGCCGAAAGCTTTCGTTCGCCGTTGAAAACCTATATCGAGCTCAAAAACGTGACGGCCGCGAAGGCGCTCGACTATATCTTTTTACAGCAGAACCTGTTTTTCCAGAAGGTCGGCCCGCGGACGATCCTGGTCGCCAACGCCAACCAGCGTCAGAAGTTCCAGCAGCTCGTCCTGCGGACCTACTATCTCGCGAACGCCAACCCGAAGGACGTCGCCAAGGTCGTTCAGACCGCGATTCCGGCGCAGCCGGGCCGCACGCCGACGATCGTTTTGACCGACGACGCGACGAACAGCCTGACGATCCGCGACACGGCCGAAAACATCCAGCTGATGGGCCAGCTCATCAAATCGCTCGACAAGGACCGCGCCGAGGTCGTGATGGACGTCGCGATCTATGAAGTTTCGAAATCCGACCTGCTCAAGCTCGGCAACCAGATCGGCAGCGACACGCAGCTGACTAATCTCGGCGGCACGACGCGCGGGCTGGTCGGTCTCGGCGGCAACGACATCTTCCGGACGCTCAGCGGAACCGGTCTGCCGAGCGCCTTCAGCGCGGCGATCGCCATCCCGTCGGCGACTCTGAACGCGTTTCAGAACAAGCAGAACACGAAACTGCTCGCCTCGACGCAGATTCACGCCTTCAACAACGAGGATTCGGAAGCCCGCATCGGCCAGCGCGTCCCCGTCAGAACGGCGACGATCTCGAACGGCTTCAACAACGGGACGAGCAATCCCAACAACAACGGTTTCCTGAGCGACGTCATCAATTACGAGCAGGTCGGTCTGACGCTGAAGTTCAAGCCGATCGTCTTTCCGAACCAGGACGTGCAGGTCGCGATGTCGATCGAGTCCAAGGACGTCGCCGCCTGTTCGACGAGCACCAACAACCCGTGTTTTTCGGAACGGACGATCAAGGGCACGGCCCGGGTTCAGAACAATAAGACGCTGATGCTCGCGAGCGTCGCGCAGGACACGCAGAGCGACGGCCGGCAGGGCCTGCCGCTGCTCGGTCTGATTCCGGTGCTCGGCCGGCTCTTCGCGGCGCCGACCAAGGACAACCGGCAGGTCGACATCATCATCGCCGTCACGCCGCGCGTGATCCGCGCGCCGTCGATCCTGCCCGACGACGAGATCGAACGGCCGACCGGCTCGCTGGCCGTCCCGACGAGCGGCTCGCTCGAAGCGATGGTCATTCAGGAAGAAATCGAAGAGCAGCTGGCGGCCGCCCGCCGGCTCGGCAACAACACGGCCGTTCAACTGCCCGACCGTCCGGTCGAGAACGCGCCGACCTACGTTAAATCGCCGGACGCGCAGTCGAGTGCGAACGCCGAAATTCCGAATACCGTGACGCCGAAGGCTGAAAACACGGAAGCGGCGCTGCCGACGAACGATGCGAACATCCGCCCGATCGACGCCGCGAACGTCAAGACCCTGCCGCTCACGCAGACCTCGGACACCTCGATGCAGAGCATCGTGCCGAAGCCGATGACGCTGCCGCTGGTCGAGGCCGTCGAGACGAAGACCAACGCGCCGCAGGCCGAACTGCGGTTTTTGCCGGGCCTGCCGGAAATGAAGAAGGGCGAAAAGATCAAGCTCGCCGTTTTGATTCAGAGCGCCGCGAGCTTCCGTTCGGCGACGCTCGGCGTGAAGTTCGACCCGCAGAAGCTCGCCGTCCTTTCGGTCAGCTACGGCGAGGCCTTCGGCGACGCGCTGGCCGGCCAGACCAAAACGCCGTTCCTTAACCAGAACGGCAAGATGTACGTGACGCTCGCCTCGCCGAAAGATACGGCGGACAGCGTGTCGGGCGTGATGGCCTACATCGAGGTCGAGGCCCTGACGGACGGAAAACAGGAGATCTCTTTCGACGCCGATTCGATGAACATTATGACGGCCGCCGGCAAGAGTTTTACGGTCAAGTATTAACGCACAGTTGATTTTATGCTGTCGATGAAAATGCCGGTCGAAAAACGAACCGGGCAAAACGGCTTTACTTTGTTCGAACTGATCGTCACGCTCGGCGTGCTGGCGATTCTCGTGATGGGCACGATCCCGCTCGCGCAGAACGCGGCCAAGCGTCAGAAGGAGCTGCGTCTGCGGGAAAGCCTCCGGCTGATGCGCAACGCGATCGACGAGTTTCACCGCGACACGGTCGGAGCCTGCCCGCTGGGCGCGATCTCCAACCAGACCGCCGGGCAGGGCGGCGCCACCAATATCCCGGCCGACCCGCGGAGCCGCGTGGTGATCGACGACTGCAAGATCTTTGACACCGAAAACATCGACCGCTATCCGCCCGATCTCGAATCTCTCGTCAAGGGCGTCAAGGTCAAGCCGCGCGGGCTGAACGTCCAGCAGCGGGGCGTTTTCGACGAGAAGAACGCGACCGAGATCAATCAGCAGAAGGAGATCACGAAAATCTATCTGCGCGAAATCCCGGTCGATCCGATGACGGGCAAAAATGAATGGGATCTGCGCTCGTCCTTCCAGGCGAAGGACGCCGGCAGCTGGGACGAGATAAACGTCTTCGACGTGCGCTCGAAATCGGAGGACGAGGCCCTCAATGGAGACAAATACAGTGATTGGTAAAACCGCCGCCGAAAAAACAGGGAAGCGCCGCCCGTCCGGGCCGCGGTCGAAGCTCGAAGCCGGCTTTTCGCTGCTCGAACTGATGATCGCGATGTTCATTATGATCATCCTGCTCTCGATCGCCCTGCCGGCCTACCAGCGGACGATGCAGCACGCGCGCGAGACGGTTTTGAAGGAAAATCTCTGGCAGATGCGCCGCGCGATTGACCAGTACGCTTCCGACAAGGGCAAGCTGCCGCAGTCGCTCGACGATCTGGTCACCGACAAATATCTGCAGGAAAAACCCGTCGACCCGATCACCGAAAAAACCGAATGGAACGAGGTGATGGGCGAGGACACGCTCTCCGGCGAAAACGCGCAGGGGCTCAAGGACGTCAAAAGTCTCGCCGAGGGCACCGACAGCGAAAATAAACAATACACGGAATATTGAACGAGTGGAGAGTGGAGAGCGGAGAGTGGAGAGTTCGGTGAATTCTTTTAACTCTCCACTCTCCACTCCCCACTCTCCACTAAAATAGATGTTTCAACCGAATTATCCGAAAGCCGCACTCGGCCTCGAAAAAGAGTTTATTACCGCCCTCGCCCTGCAAAAGGAGGGCCGCGGCCGGTACGGCCTCAAACAGGCGGCGACCGTCGGGATGCCCGTCCATCTGCTCAACCCCAGCTTCACCGAAAAAAATATCGCGAACCCGCAGGAAATGCTCGCGATGCTCGAAGACGTCTGCGTCCGGGCCGGTCTTCAGAAACAGAAGCGCTGGTCGGTCTGCCTGCCCGGAAATACGGCCCGGACGGCGATCTTGACGCTCGACGCCGAACCGGTTTCGAAGACCGAGCTCGACGAGATCCTCGATTGGAAGGCCGAAAACGGTTTCGGCGCGCCGGCCGCCGAACTGCGGCTGTCGCTCAACAAGATCTCGCCCGACCGGGAAGGCAAGACGCGTTATTTCGCGACCGCCGTCAAGCTGTCGGTGATCGACGAATACGAATCGCTGTTCGAAACCTTCGGCTGGCAGGCGGGCCTGATCCTGCCGCGCGCGCTGAGCGAGGCCAACTGGCTGATCGATAGAAACGCGCAGACCGACTCGCTGCTGATCAGCTCGCAGAGCGACGGTTTTACCGCGCTCCTGATGCGCCGCGACGAACCGGTCGTCGTCCGGACGGTGACCTGCACTCCCGAGGAAACCGACGACGAGATTTATCGGCTGCTGATGTTCTACAACGACCGCCTGGCGTCGGCCGAAGGGAGCTATCTGGAGAAAATTCTGCTGGTCGGAAAAAATATCCGGCCGGCGCGGATCAGGGAAATCTCGAACGAGGCGCTCGGCCAGGAGCTGATCGTGCTGCGTCCGGAAGACGTCGGGTTGAACATTCCCGTCGGTCAGCTTAACTTCGACGAGCTCGCCGCGCCGGCCGGGATCGCCGTCTACGGCTTTTGATCCCTTAAAACACCGGTAAATTGTTGTTGTCCTTTAATCCGTTCGTCGGCGCGAATCGCGTTTCTTCGGTCATCTCCCGCGGCAGCCAATACTTTTTCGTATGGAGCATTTCCTCCATCACGTCGCTCGCGAGGGGGCGCGACATCAGATAGCCCTGACCGTATTCGCAGCCGAGATTTTTCAGAATGTTGAGCTGGCTTTCGGTCTCGATGCCCTCGGCGATGACGCGCATCCGGAGGTTTTTGGCGAGCGAGATGATCGTCTGCAGAATCTCGGAGTCCTCGCCGTCTTCGCCGACCGAATTGACGAACGAGCGGTCGATCTTCAAGGTGTCGAACGGCAGCCGGTGGAGATACGAAAGCGAGGAGTAGCCGGTCCCGAAATCGTCGATCGAGAGCTGGACGCCGAGCGTTTTCAAATGTCCCAGCATCCGGATCGTTTGTTCGGCGTCTTCCATCGCCGCGCTCTCGGTGATCTCCAGTTTCAGGAACGACGGCGAAAGCCGGGCGCGTTCGAGCGCGTCCTCGACGTCGACGAGCAGACTCTGGAAGCTGAGATGCTTGCCCGAAATATTGACGCTGACGATGAGCTCCCGGTAGGCCGGCGAGATTTTCTGCCATCGGGCGAGCTGCGCGCAGGTTTCCTTCAAGATCCAGGTGGTGATCGGCACGATCACGCCGGAGCTTTCGGCGATCGGGATGAAACGGGCCGGCGAGATAAATCCCTTTTCGGTATGATTCCAGCGCAGCAGCGCCTCGAAACCGATCAGCGTTCCGTCTTTCAGGGAGATGATCGGCTGGTAGTGCATCGAGAGCTCGTTGCGCTCGATCGCGAACCGCAGCTCGGCCTCGATCACCGCTTTTTCGACGAACCGCTCGCGCAGCTCCCGCGTAAAACAGGCCACGCCGCAATCCTGGACCTTAGCGAAATGCATCGCGATGTCGGCGTCGCGGAGAATTTCTTCCGCCGTGTCGTATTCGGCCTCGACCGGCGCGACGCCGATATTGACGCTCGTATAAATTTTCGATTTGCTCAGCGAAAACGGCTGGGCGATTTTCTGGTGGACTTTCCAGGCGATTTTTTCGGCTTTTTCGAGATTCGGAAGGTCTCTTAAAACGATGGCGAATTCGTCTCCGCCGATCCGCGCGACGGCATCGTGGCTGCGCAGCATTCGCAGAAACCTCTTGGCGACGATCATCAGGACCTTGTCGCCGACCGTGTGGCCGAGGCTGTCGTTGATGGTCTTAAACCGCGCAATGTCCAGAAACAGCACAAACGATTGTCCGGCATCCTTTTTCTTTTTGCTGTTGTCGATCAGTTCCTTCAGTATTTCGCCGAAATACGCGCGATTCGGAAGATTGGTCAGCGAATCGTGAAGTGCCTGATGCTGAAAAGCCTTCCGGCTTTTTCTCAAGGCCTTGCTGGTGTCTTCTTCTTTTCTCAGTGACAGGGCGAGCTCTTCGGCATATTTCTCGATCTCCATCCGCTTTTCCCGCTCCGCCTCCGCCTTCGCCCGCTCCGCCTGTTCCGCCTGTTCGATGGAACTCGTCATCTCGGCAATGATTTGCCGGTAAGTGTAATAAACGACGGCAAAAATTACCAGAGAAATCAATATCGAAAAAGTATCCGCAAAATTCAACAGCTTAAATACAATTCCCGCCAGACCCGCTCCGGCAAAATGAGTAATTGAACTTGGAAAGCATTCTTTCTTCCATACTTTCAAAGGATTTGAGTTAGTTTTGAATGCATAAAAAATGGAAGCGAATGTTGATACTGAAATAAATTGAGTAAAGGCTAAAATACCTAAACCAGTAATAAGGTTGGCAGTGTTTAATTCAAGAACAGTGAAATCTAAAATGTGAGTTAATTTATATCCTATGATAAAGGTAATTGTAGTTGAAATGGAGGTTTGTCCAATATTAAAAGGTATAGCAAATTGACTAAATTTAACCCCCTTAAATTGCATATAAAGGCAACTTGTGTAGGCCTCAACTGCGCCAATAATTATTGCTGCTTCACCACCAAACAACAAAAAAGCCAGGAAAATCATTGAATCAGAAAAACTCAAGATAAATTTTGATCTAGGGAAAATAATCGTCATCCTTGGGGCAATCAATATTGTGAAGAAAAACAAAAGGTCAAAATTCCATGAGAAAATATTTTGATTTAAGGAAAATAAAGCAAATATAAGACAAATTGCTCCCAATATCGCAATTGCCAATCTATAAATTTTGGAGATTTTATCCCAACTCATAAGAAGTTAATAGGGAGAACTGAAATTTTGATAAATGAAAAGTAGGAAAAATGAATATGGACTGGAGATTGTAATTACATCCCTTTTCCAGATTAGCATCTTAAATTAATCAAATCCAATGTTTTTTTCTTTCTAAAATAATTCAAGGTTTGGGCTTTAAAATAAAGTTAATCAAGATAGTGAAAAAAAAGGAGAAAAGGTATCAGAATTTGGTTTGTATATCTAGTTAGCACTGGATATTAAATTAACAGCACAAACAATGAGTAAGATAAGGAATATCAACTAGTTAGAATCAGAAATTAACTAAAAGTGCTTACTTTGTAGTCAATAATGGTTTTACATAAAAATCAGCATTTGGCTAAATAAAATTTAACTTAAACTCTATAAAAGCATAAGCTTAGAGAAAAGGTCGTATTTATTATTTCTTTGGCATATTTATTGTTTATTCAATTTGCGAAAGCGAAAGCTAAGAATAAAGAGTAGATTGGAGAAGAAAAATGAAAAACTTGAAGAATTATATTTTAGGCATTGTGTTAACAACGATTTTGATTTTGGGAACAGGAACGGTAAATGCAGGAATTTTATTAAGTGATGATTTTGTTTCAAATGATACAAATCCTTGCTCAGAAACTCATAATGACTCAACTTCTTTGAATGATGGAATTCTCGTTACATTTACCGGAATTCTTGTTACTTACACCGGAATTCTTGTTACATTAGAAGACGGAACCCAAGTGAATTGCGGTATTTTGTTGACCGACTAACCAATTTATACAAACCCACAACCGCTTAACGGTCTGTTGATACTTCAACAGGCCGTTAATCCATTTAAAGGAGTCAAAGAATTTTGAAACCAATCCGTTTAGCAAGATCAACGAACCTTGGATCATCAGCAATTGATTTCCATCTAGGGTCTGAAATTAAAGAGGTAAGATCTATTTCATGTTGTTGATATGCACTTTCAAGATATTTAAATGCCATATCTTTTTCATTTAAAGCACCGTAAATTTTGGCTAATTTAATAGAATTTGTAACCGGAGTTTTAGAATTTGAGTTTATTTGATTAATAATTTCATAGGCTTTTTCTTTATTTCCTTCAAGCGCGTTAGCATACCCTATCATTGAAAGAGCTTCGAAATCATAGTTTAATGTTAGGCATTTCTCAAAGATTGTAATTGCTTCCTTGTATCTTCCTAATTCAGTTAATGAAGATGCTAATATCATTTGGGCCTCCCAATCATTTTTTTCGAGTTCAAGAGCATCGTTCAAATATACAATTGCATTTTCTTGTCGCCCCATTTTATAAAATACTTTACCAATTCGTTTATATGTAAGTAATGATATTGGGTCAATATATAATAATTGTTGTAATACTTTAAGAGATTCAGAAAAATACCCAGTTGTTGTAAGAATATAAGAATATCTATAAAGCGCAAACAAGCAATTAGGATTTAATTTTAGTGCTATTAACAAATGTTTTTTTGCCTCATCAAAATCCCATTCCAAATACATTTTAACTCCGCCATACATTGCTTGAACAAGATCAAACGATTGATTTAATTGAGAAATAACCGATAAAATCGGGGTAATTTTACCTAGAGCTTCGACACGAGTTAAATAATCGATTCCAAGTAGCCAAATATAACATTCCACAATAGCTGAATAAGAGTAAACATTTATTGGATCAAAACAAACCGATTTTTCGAAACAACTAATTGCTTTTAATGCGTCATTTACCAATCGTTTTTCCATTAAATACTTTCCCATCAAATAGAGTCGGTAAGATTCTGGATTATTTGTGATTGGATTAGTGAGTGAATTTTTAATTGCTTTTGCGATTTCCGAGCGAAGGTTTTCTGAGACTCCGAGAATGATTTTTTCCTGAACGTCGATAATATCGGAAAATTTCAAGTCAAATGTGTTGCCCCAGAGTTGAGAACTGTCGGAAACTTTGGTTAGTTCGACGCTGATTTGAATCGTGCCCTTGAAAACCCGGATCCGGCCGGTTAGGACGGCGGAGATGTTGAGAGTCTGGCCGACCTGAACCGGGTCGGCTTTTTTGCCTTTGTAACGGAAGACGGTGTTGCGGCCGATTACTTTCAGGTCGGGGATGCGCGACAGGATGTTGATGAAGCTTTCGGTCAGCCCGTCCGTCAGGTATTCGATTTCCGGATCGTCGGTTTCGTTTTCGAGCGGCAGCACGGCGATCGAATCGAAGTTCGAATCGGCCGAACTCGGGTCCTTGTAATTTTGACTTTCCGGCGGCAGATTTTGCTGCCATTCCTGTTCCGGGACGATTGTTACCGGGGCGACGAAACGATAACCGCTGCCCTGTACGGTTTCGATGAAGGTCTCGGTCCGGCTTTCGCCGAGCGACCGTCGCAGCTTGGAAATATGAACGGGCAGGTTTCCTTCCTCGACGAAACTGCCGTTCCAGACTTCGCCGAGAATATCGTCCTTGGTGACGATCTCGCCGGCTCTTTTGATCAGAAGCAGAAGGACGTCGATTGTTTTGGGTGTCAGCTCCAGATAAACACCGTTTTGCACAACCCGCCGCTCGGTTTCGTGGAGAAAGCAGTTTCTGAATTTATAAATTGTCATAAACAGGAGATTTTATTTGGTTTATTTGATTTAAATTCCGGAAAACGCTTCGATGATAGCACAGTTTTTTCGTTTCCCGAGAGCAATTTATCGAATTTAGATTATTTAAGAACAATTAATTTCAATTAAAGATTTCCGCTTACGACGTGTCTTATTATTCCAACATCACAAAACAAAACTTTTTCGATGAAGGTAACTCACCTTACCGGAATAGAAAGTACGGGTTTTGTGAATGAACGAAAAAATCGGGGAACTTAACCAAAGCCGCCGGTTTTCAGTTCACAAACCGGAAACGGGATGCAGCCAACGACGACCTTCAACCTCACAGCATTCCGTTTCCTTTTTTCGTTCCCGTCAGTCGAACGCCAGGGGATTCATTAAATAAAACGCTCAAACTCGATAAAACGGAAAAAGCCCGTTTCCCGCCGGGCATTTTCAAAAATCAGGAAATCAATGGAAGAAATGATATGAAAAAGGAAGAATCTTACAAACCGGAAAAAACGAACAGCGACCAATCGCGATGGAAGCTTGGAAAGATAACGAGACAATCGAAAAAAAACAGAAAGGCGAAAAATTCCCGCCGGGCATTGGCCGTGCTTAGTCTGCTGGTTCTGGCGACCTTCGGGTTCGGAGCCTGGTCGAGCTGGCACGAATGGTCGGCGATCCGGAATTCAGCCCGGCCGACGACGGCGCCCTCGCCGGTGCCCGCGAATCAGCCCGCCAAAGAATATGTCTACGCCGGCAGCGCGCTGATCTCGACGGTCGAGCCTTTTCGCGAACCGCCGAGCGATCTGGCGGTCTGGCGGCCGTCGAGCGGCACCTGGTACGTACTGAACGCGGCCCAGCAGATGGTTACCCAGCAATGGGGTGTCGGAACCGACGTTCCGGCGCCGGGCGATTTCGACGGCGACGGGAAAACCGATTTCTGCGTTTTCCGCGGCTCGACCGGCACCTGGTACATCATCAAGAGCTCGGACGGAACGATCCAGTACGTTTCCTTCGGCACGTCCGGCGACCTGCCGGCGGCGGCGGACTTCGACGGCGACGGCCGTGCCGAAGTCGCCGTCTGGCGGCCGTCGAACCAGACCTGGTACATCCAGCAGAGCTCGAACGGCGCGGCGGTTTCGACGGTGTTCGGAACGGTCGGCGATAAACCCGTGCCGGCCGATTTCGATGGCGACGGCCGGGCCGACATTGCCGTCTGGCGCGATTCGACCGCGACGTTCTGGACGCGGAAGTCGGGGGCCGATCAGGTCGTTTCCTATTCGATCGGGCAAACGGGCGACGAGCCGGTGGTCGGCGATTACGACGGCGACGGCCGCAGCGATTTTGCCGTCAGGCGCAAGAGCGACAATGTCTGGCGGATTCGATCGAGCGCCGACGGCAGCCTGACCTCGATCAATTGGGGACTGGCGACCGACGTGGCCGTGCCGGGCCGCTATAACGATTCCGGCGATTCGGATGCGCGGACGGACGTCGCCGTCTGGCGGCCATCGGAAGGCGTCTGGTACATCCGGCGCTCGTCCGACGGCAGTCTGCGGGCGACGGCCTGGGGCACGGCCGGCGATATTCCGGTTCCGGCCAACTGGCGGCGCTGAAGAAGGCGAAAAATCATCGACACGAAAAATTTACATCCATTTTGCAGGAAAAGAGGAAAGATTATGCGCTCATACAATCAAACAGGAAATCGAAAATCAAAGAAAACTTCACGGACGGTTTCGTTCTTGACGAACACCGTCGTTTGGGGGCTGAACGGAAGACAATGGACGGCCGCCTTTTTAATCTGTCTGCTTCTGCTGCCCCTGCTGACGACTCCGGCCGGCGCTTTCGAACCGGCCGGAGGGGCGTTCCGAGAATCGCCGGTCAATGAACATACGGGCTTTTGGAGAAGCGTCTGGCGCGATCTGAACGTCGGACTCGAAGAATGGACGACGCCGTGGCGCTTTGCCAACCGGCAAACCGGGGAAAACGAGGGCGACGGCAAAATCAGGACGCCGAAAGATGAAAATCGGGCCGAAAAAGCCGGGAAAAATGATGTCGGACCGCGCCTCGAAGAGCCGAAGGACGCCAAACCCGTCGATCAAAAAACGGCCGATGCTCCGAAAACCGATAAAGAGCCGGCCGCTCCGGTTCTGAAGCCGGTCGTCGAAAATAAAAGCTCGATCGCCGCGCCGTTGATCCGTTTCGACCAGCTGCCGGCCGACGAGCGGAATTCGGTTTACAGTTACGGCAATAATCTCGGCTCGCCGTTCGGACAGGTCGAAAAAGACTCGTCGAACCAGGCCGCCGCGCTGCGGATTCAGCATCGAACCGGCATCGCCAACTACAATTTCAACATCCCGCTCGCGTCGCTGTCCGGCCGCGGCATCGACGCCGGCGTCGGTTTGAGCTACAACAGCCGGACCTGGAACCTGTCGTGCGGGGAATACAGCGCCCAGGGCTGCGGTCAGAAGCATTTCACCTACGACGTCGAGCAGAGCTGGATCGCGCCCGGCTTCAGCACCGGGTTCGGTTATCTCGAATCGAACGCGACCCCGAACGGCGGCGTCTATAAAATAATCCCGCAGGGAATAACCGATGCCGACGGCACGCGCCACCAGCTTCACTGCAAAACCTTTGCGGGGACGACCTGCGCGGCTTTCGAGACCGACGACGGCACGTTCATCCGGACCGGGGCCGAAGCGGCGATCCCCAATCTCGATCAATATGCCGGAACGTCCTTTACGGCCGTCTATCCGAACGGCGTCAGGGTCTATTACGCCGGGGCTTTCGGCGGCGGAACGGAGCGCCGTCATTATCCGGTCGTGATCCAGGACTCGAACGGCAACCGGATCCGCGTCGCCTACCGCGCCGATCAGTCGGGCCGGATCGATTATGTGGTCGATACGCTCAACCGGAAAATCAAATTTTATTACGAGAACGACGCGAACGGCAGCCCGGACAAACTGGTCGCGGTGACGATTCCCGGTCTGAGCGAGAACTCGGAAATCCAGACCGCTCGTTTTTATTACCAGAATCTGACTCTCAACGCGGCCGGCAAATTCAACGGGCAGATCACCGCTCCCGTATCGATTCGGGTTTTACAGTATGTCTTCATTCCGGCCACCCGCAGCGGCTATAAATTCGAATATGACGCGAATTTCGGGATGATCCGGAAAATCACCCGGCAGGTCGGAATGACGGCCGGAACGACCTCGTTGAATACCACCGGCACTTTGTCGGAAGGCGTAATGGCCGCTTCGACCGAATATAATTATCCGGACGGCTCGACGGTTCTCAACGACGTTCCGAAATATTCGCGGCGGACGGACGACTGGCAGGGACGAACTTCGTCCGCGCCGCAGATCACCGAATACAATACTCCCGAACCGGCGACCGGCAGCGACCTCGTGTCGCAAATCACGGTCAAAGACAACGGGTTCGACGTGAGAACCGAGAACCGCTCGTTCAATACTACGGACTGGCAGAACGGTCTGCTTAAAGAGACGACCGTGACGCGGGTCGGCAGCGGGACGTTTTCGGAAAAGCTGCTGTCGAAAACGGTTTACGGATGGGTTCAGGGTACGGATGCCGCCAACGGCCGGCGCAATCCACGGCTCCGGAAACTGGACGTCACGAATGAAGCCGGTCTGGTTAAAACGACTGAATTCGAATACGACCAGTATAATAATCAAACCCGAATCAAGGAATACGATTACGGCGTCAACGCTCCCTTGCTGCGGACGACCGAGATCGAATACGAAAGCGGCGCCGGATGGATCAACGCCAATCTGCTTCACCTTCAAAAATCTCAGAAGCTGATCGTCAATAATGCGGTCGTCGGTCAGACGATTTTCGAATATGATCATAACGGCAGCGACGCGAGTCTCGTCCGGCGGGCCGACATCGACATCCGCACGCACGACACTTTTTACAATCCGGATCAGCCGGCGTGGGAAGAAACCGTCTGCCCGGACGGAAGCGCTCCGGCGCCGAACGCGCTGCCCGGACGCTGCACCATCATCCGCCATCCGGGATATTCGGGGGCGAGCGCTTTTCGGGGAAATCTGACACGGGTCACGAAATCCAAGGACGGCGTGCTGATCTCGGATCTGAACGCGGTCAGCAACGACTTCGAATACGATATCGCCGGCAATTCGGTGACCGAAACCCTGAGCTGCTGCAATCTCAAAACGATCGCTTACGAAAAGTCGAGCGAATACGCCTTTCCGGTGTCCGAAACCAAAGGCAGCGGCTCGCTGCAGCTGACGGTCGCGCAGACCTATAATCGCAACACCGGTCTGATCCTGACGAAAACCGACGAAAACGATCAGGTGACCGGTTACGAATACGAGCCCGACACGCTCCGTCTTCGAAAGATCGCTTACCCCAACGGGGGATCAGTTTTGACGGAATACGGCGATAAGCTGGTGACCGATCCGAACGACCGGCTGCCCGGTTTCATCCGGTTGACGTCGACGCTCGATACCGGCCGCAACATTCAAAGTTATCAATATTTTAACGGCCGCGGCGACGAAATCCGGAAAGCCGTTCAAACGCCTGACGGCTGGACCGTGACGGCGATGGAATTCGATAAATTCGGCCGCCCCGTCAAATCCTTCAATCCCTTTTTCGGGGCGACGCCGACGGTTCCGATCCCGGCCGGCACGCGGTTTACCGAAATTCTCAATTACGACGCGCTCGGCCGGACGACCGCCGTTCGTCTTCCCGACAATTCGACGATCTCGACCGAATACGGCGATACGGACACGACGCCGGCGGGCTTTAACCGGACTTTTCTCGTGGCGACGGATCAGGCCGGGAAAAAACGACGTCTGGTGCTGGATGCTTTGGGCCGCGTCGTGCGAGCCGATGAACCCGACTCCGACGGTTTGCTCGGCGATATGACGACGCCCCGTCAGCCGACGTTTTACGAGTATGACGGTAACGATAATTTGATCAAGGTGACCCAGACGGAAGGCAATACGACCCAGGAACGTTTGTTCAGATATGATTCGCTGTCGAGGCTGACCCACGAAAAACAGGTCGAGGCGACGGCGACCCTCAACGACGACGGCGTCAAACAGTCGGGCGGCGGTTCCTGGACAAAGGTGCTGAAATACGATGACGACGGGCTGCTTCAGGACAGCTTCGACGCCAACGGCGTCAGGACGCATTTCGCCTACGATGGGCTGAACCGGGTCGTCTCGGTGGTTTTTTCCGGGGGAAACGGCTTCCAGACGCCGGCCATCAACTATACCTACGATGAAGCCCGAGCCGGATTTTATAACAAAGGGCGTTTGACCCGGGTCGCGACGGCGGCCGTCGAGGGCGCTCAGGCGACGCCGGCCACCGAGCAGATTTACGATTTCGACAGGATGGGACAGGTCGTCAAACAGCAGCAGCGAATCGATTCGCAGGAGTTTTCGCTGGAGTACGCCTATAATCTGGCCGGTCAGCTGGTTTCCGAAAAATATCCTTCGGGTCGGGTGGTCAACGTCGGCTACGACGCCGGCGGGCGGCTTTCAAGCGTCGGCGACAGCCAGCGTAATTATCTGAACGGAATCGGATTCAATGCGCAAACGCTTCCCAATCAGATGAATTACGGCAACGGCACGACCCAGAAGCTGAGTTTTAACGACCGGCTTCAGATGATCTCGCAGGAATTGGATCGGGGAGCGGAGACGCTTCAAAAATACGATTACGGATATGGCGAGCCGGATTCGAACAATGTGCTCAAAAATACGGGCAAGCTCGAACGGATCACCAACTATATCGGAACCGAAAAACAATGGACTCAGCAATTCAGCTACGATCCGGTCGGCCGTTTGACGGAAGCCCGGGAGTATCGCGGCGATACCGGCGGACTGTCCTACAAACAGCGGTTCGATTATGATCGGTTCGGAAATTAATATCGAAAAACCGCGTCGAACCCGACCGCCGGGCAGGAAAATCCGCTGCCTTTCACGCCGATCGAAGAGGCGGATATCGACCGTCAAAAAAATCGGTTCACAACCGCCGCCGGAACGACGTATAATGATGATGGTCAGGTTATCGTCGACAACAAATTCCGTCAGTTGAGCTACGTTTACGATGCTCAGGGGCGAGTCGTGAAGGCGGCGAAGGCCGGGGCGCCCGACGCTTATTCCGTGTACGATGCGATCGGAAATCGGGTGGCCGCCAAAGTAAATGACAACTGGCAATATATGGTCTACGATGCTTTCGGGAAACTCGTTTCCGAATACGGCGGACAATCCAATACGGATGAGGGCGGCGTTAAGTATCTGCTTTCGGATTGGCAGGGATCGCTCCGGGCGGCCGTCAATAACGCCGGCTTCGTTTCGGCCCGTATGGATTATCAGGCATTCGGCGAGACGCTGTCGGCGGGAATCGGCCGGCGGACGGCGATTCAGGGTTTCACCGGCGGAACCATCGCCAGACCCGGATACGGAATGACCGAACAGGATTCGGCGACCGGGCTCGGACACGCGTGGTACCGCAAAAACGAAACCCGCGCCGGACGCTGGACATCGCCCGATCCTTATAACGGCTCGGCGACGGTCGTCAATCCGCAGACCTTCAATCGATATTCGTATGCGGTCAATCAGCCGACGAATTTTGTCGATCCGAGCGGTTTGATTATGGTTCCGTATCGTTGCTTCTGCGTTGACGGCTCGGTTCCCGGTTATCAGGATCCGAATCCGCGGTGTCAAACCTGTTATTTCTGGGTTAGCGATGCTTTCTTTTTCCGGTTGCCGACCGATTTCATTAGAAGGGGCCCGGATCTGACCGGCCCGCTCGGGTCGCAGCCTTTCGACAACATCAGTCCGCAGGAATCAGGTAAATGCGGCGTCAATCCCGTGACGGGCGTGCCCGGTCTAAACCGGCAGCCTTATAACCAGCAGGGGAATTTACGGTCGGATAATCTCGGGAGCGGGGAGTATCGAGCCCGGCGGCGCGGCGTCAACAACGCCCATAAAGGCATCGATATCTTCGGCCAGTTGAATCAACCCGTCGTCGCCGCGATCGGCGGAACCGTCACGCGGGTCGATCCGAATAACGGCGGCTACGGACAAACCGTCGAGATCACCGGCCCGGGCGGGATCGTGACGAAGTATCATCATCTTTCTTCAATTACCGTTAGCGAAGGAGATGGAGTCGGTGCGGGACAGGGAATCGGCACTCTCGGACAAACCGGAAATGCCGGCGGAACGAACCCGCACGTCGATTTCGAAGTAACGAAAAACGGAAGACAGTTGGATCCGGGACAGGTGCTTAATTCTCCCTGTCCGTAATCAATAAGCGAGGTGAATATTATGTTGAATTATGGAAAAACGATCGGTTTTTTCTCAATCGTCGGCCTCTTCGTTTTAAGCCTGTCCTGTGTCGGGGCCTTTTCGAAGGGACAAACTTCGGCCAATCCGGTCGCGGAGACTCCGAAAAATCCGGTCGCGGAGACTCCGAAAAAGGAAGAGACCAGCCGGAAAACTCCGCCGAGCGGCATCGGCCAGCCCTGGCAGACGGCCGTGTTCCGCGGCCTGACGATGGGGAAATCGAAGGCCGACGAGCTGCAGAAAACGCTCGGTCAGACCGGGGAAGTCGTCGATATGACGTCGGTCGGGAACGACGACGAACTGACCTACAACTTCGATCTCAAAGACGAGTTCAAGGGCCGGCTGGTCGCCTACGTCGATAAAAAGACAAAGGTCGTCGAAAGTATCGAAATTCGGCCGGAGGCGATGAGTCGCGGCCGGGTCATCGAGCTCTTCGGCGAGGATTACGCCCTGACCGGCTACAGCTTTGACAACTGTGTCGATCAGACAAGCGATGCCGCTCCGCTCTACGAAGACCCGAAAGGCGACAATAAATATGTCGAATATCGGGATCGGGGCATCGCCGTCCTGATTCACGACGACGACGGGACGGTTCAACATATTCTCTATTTGAGCGAACCTCTCGGAAGCCCGGTTTCGAAATGCTATTCGGCACCCTCAAAAAAGAAATAAAACCGAAGGGTCGGAAAGCGCCGCGCTTTTCGACCCTTAAATTTTAACGGATCATTCGACGTCGCGCCGCCGGTAGAGCGGCGACAGCCGGCGCAGATTTTCGACCGCTTTCGGCAGCACGTCGAGAAGATAATCGACGTCTTCCGGCGTGTTTTCGCGGCCGAAGCTGAACCGGAGCGCGCCGCGCGCGAGCTCGTCCGACCGACCGAGCGCCCGGATCACGGGCGACGGTTCGAGACTGCCCGAGCTGCAGGCCGAACCGGTCGAGACGGCGACGCCGTGCATATCGAGATTGATCAGCAGTCCTTCGCCCTCGATAAAGCGAAACGAGACGCTGCTGATGTTCGGCAGGCGGCCCGTGCGCCGGCCGTTGAAGACGAGATCGGAAATCTTCTCCCCGATCTCGTCTTCGAACCTGTCGCGGAGCGCGGCGAGCCGGGCGGCGTCGGCGTCGAGATTCTTGACGGCCAGCTCGCAGGCTTTGCCGAAGCCCGCGATATAGGGCACGTTTTCCGTGCCGCCGCGCCGCTCGCGTTCCTGGTGGCCGCCGATGTTCTGCTGGTGCAGCCGGACGCCGCGCCGCACGTAAAGCGCGCCGACGCCCTTCGGCGCGTAGATTTTATGACCCGAGACCGACAATAGATCGCAGCCGATCTCCTCGACGTCGACCGCGACCTTGCCGAGCGCCTGCACGGCGTCGGTGTGAAACCAGATCTTCCGGCCCGCTTCGCGCCGCTCGCGGACCAGCCGGCCGATCTCGGCGACCGGCTGAAGTGTGCCGATCTCGTTGTTGGCCGTCATCACCGTGATCAGTACCGTGTCGTCGCGAAGCGCCGCGCGGACTTCCTCGATCCGCACGACGCCGTCTTCGCTGACCGGCAGAAAGGTCGTTTCGAACCCGCGTTTTTCCAGATCCAGACAGACTTCTTTGACCGCCGAATGCTCGATCTCCGACGTGATGATGTGGCGGCCGTATTTTTCGTTGGCCTCGACCAGCCCGCGGATCGCGAGATTGTTGGCTTCGGTGCCGCCCGAAGTGAAAACGATCTCGTTCGGTCGCGCGTTGAGCGCGGCGGCGGTCTGATGACGGGCGCGGTCGATCGCCGCCCGCGCCTGCTGGCCGTAAAAATGGATGCTCGACGCGTTGCCGAACTGCCCGGTCAGAAATGGCAGCATCGCCTCGAAAACCTCGCGGTCGACCGGCGTCGTCGCGGAATTGTCCAGATAAACCCTGCGAAACATATTTCGATTTTAACGTGTCGCGGGGGGATTGAGAAGGGGAGAAGGGGAGAAGGGGAGAAGAGGAGACGAGCGGGCGACAGACGCCGCAAATAGATGATCGCGGGGCATTGATCGAAGGGTTCGCCGATTGCCGGTTGAATTATTGAGGCCGGCAAAACGATTGATGAGTTTTTCGAATAATATCGAACAGATTTATTGTTAAGCGGTTGTTTTCAAAAACGGTCAAAATAGTTTATAAATAATCTGGGAGAAGCTGTTAGCGAAAAGGCGTTACCGAAGACTTCCGCCTTTTCCGATTCTGCCGTTTACCGATAAAATTCTATAAACTCACAATATATGTCGACACGGCCGTTTTCCGGTTATTAAACCGGGATCCGGGCCGGTTTATACCCGCATCGACGCTGCATACCCCGGGCGACGTTAGGGCAGAAGTGTAATCAGTCGGGTGACGGATCTCCGAACAGGGAATTGATGAGCGGGAAATTGGAGAAAAATGGGTCCGGATTGACAAGATGAAAAAAGAAAGCAAAGTGTTGGGCAAAGAAATGTTCGATATGATCATGGCCAAGGTCACGCTTTTGCGGATCGAGATGGAGCTGCTCGAAAGCGAAGGCGAAGGGCTCCGGCAGACGGCCGATCGCCTGGTCGCCAAATTAAAGGAAACGGAGCTTTTCAACGACGTCGAAAAGATCTCCGAACCGGGCAGCGTCATTCATCAGAAATGGGCCGAACAGGCGCAGCGTCACTACACGCAGGCCAACTCGATCGGCAAGATTATGCTCGAAAAAAGCCGGCAGATCCTCGATCTGGTGAGGATTTTGAAGGAAAAGCTGCGCGAGCTCGGCTTTGTCGTTCCCGAGACCGAGGATTTTATCGTCTGGGACGACGTCATCTACGAAAAGGACGAGCCGTTTTTCGAAGCCGACAAAGCGTGAGGGATAGTGGATTTCGGATTTCGGATTTCGGATTTCGGATTGGTCGAAGGAGCGGAGCATTCAGCGGGCGGCGGGCGGCCATCCGGCAACGGCGGTTGAAGGCGGTCGAAAATGATGCCGGCGTTTGCGATTGCCGTTATTGGAAAGGCCGTTGCCAATACGTTTCCGACCGTTGCCAATACGTTTCCGACCGTTGCCAATGCGTTTCCGACCGTTGCCAATGCGTTTCCGACCGTTGCCAATGCGTTTCCGGCCGTTGCCAATGCGAATTCTGGCGTTGCCGATACGTTTCCGGCCGTTGCCAATGCGTTTCCGACCGTTGCCATTGCGTTTCCGATGGTTGCCCGTGTGATTTCCGGCGTTGACGGTGAACTGTAAAAGTAATTGTGTAATCCGTTCTCGACGAACCACGAAAAAGCGGCGGCCGCTGCTTTTTCGTGGTTCGTCGATCTCCGATCGATTTACGATCTCTCCGCCCGTCGTTCGACCGTTGGAAAAACAGTAGTTTCGATTTCCGCCGGTTTCCCGTTTTCGGGTATCATACCAAACATCGTGACCAGCGAACCCGAACGGTTTCGCGAGGACGGTTTTCCGGGCGGCGATGGTTTCAATTGGCCGGCCGAATCCGACAAGGCGATCGCGCGGGCGAAGGACGCTGCGGCTGGTTTCGAATCTTCTCAAACGGGAGCCGCGACAAAGTATGAGCCACAGAATCTTCCTGTATTTGTTGACAGCCGTCCTGCTGATTTCGGCGGTCCGGGGGCAGCCGGAAATCTCCGGCCGCCCGGTCGTGATTGCGCTGCCCGAAAGGTTTTCCGTTCTTGATACGCTGAGCAACACGATCACCGACGCGGCCGCCGACCGGCTTCGGACGCTGATTTACAATTCGCTCGTCAAAAGGAACGAGAAATTCGAATACGTCGGCGAGCTCGGCGATTACAAAATCGGCGACGACAATCTGACCGTCACCTACACGCTCCGGGACAACATCAAGTTTCATAACGGCAAAGTGATGATGTCGGCCGACGTCAAATACACTTTCGACGCCCTCTTTCAGGCCAACGGCGCCAAGGCCGGCAGCTTATACGATTCCGTCCCCGACGAAACCGATCCCGAAAAGAAAAAGACCAAACGCGTCGCCCACCTCAGCAGTATCGAAACTCCGGATCCGAAAACCGTCGTCTTCAAAGTCACGCGGCCCGAGCTCGTCAACCAGTTGCTCTCGAATCTGGTGACGATCCCGATCATTCCTGAAGGCACGATCGACCGGCAGAAGACCGCGCCGGTCGGTTCGGGGCCGTTCAAATTCGGGAGCTTCGATCAGGTCAAAAGCATCGTCAGGCTCGAAGTCTTTAACGATTATTGGGAAGGCGCGCCGAAGATCGCGAAACTGGATGTCAGAACCGTCGCCGATCCCGAGGCGCTGCAAAACGAACTGCTCAGCGGCGGCGTCGATCTGGTTTTGAATCCGACGATCCTGTCGCCCGAACAGCTCAAAGAACTCGAACGGTCCTCGAAGCTCTCGGTCAGGTATTTTCCGGGATCGAACATTCAATATATCGGGTTTAATACCAAAGCCGCGCCGTTCAATAAGGTCAAAGTCCGGCAGGCCGTCGGGTATGCGATCGACCGTGAAAAAATCATCGGGGAGCTTCTGAACGACCAAACCCGGCCGGCCGCCTCGATCCTGCCTGAGAATTCGTGGGCCTTTGCGGCCGGGACGAAGTACGTCTACGACCCGGCGAAAGCCCGGCGGCTTTTGAAAGCGGCCGGTTACCGGGGCGGAATCGTCAGATTCAAGTACCCTTCGGGAAATCGGGCCGTCAGTCAAATCGCCCAGCTCGTTCAGGAGATGCTCAAAGAGGTCGGCTTCAGGGTCGAGCTCGAAACGCTCGAACCGCTGACGTTGATCGAAGCATTAAAGATGGGGCAATTTCAGATGAATATAGGGATCTGGATCGGCGGCAATCAGGATCCGGTCTTTCTGAGGGATTTGTTCGCTTCGAGCGATTCGCCGGAGAAAAAATTGAACGGCCGCAACCGCGCGCGGTTTTCGAATCCGCAGTTCGATCGGATCATCGACGAAGCCGTTAAAACGACCGATCGGGCGAAAGCCGCAAGGCTTTACGCCGGAGCGCAGGAGATCGTCAGCCGCGAGCTGCCGCTGCTGCCGCTCTGGTATCCCGCGAATGTCGTCGTCGCCGGCAAACGGATCAAGAACCCCGAAGCCGTCAGCGGGGGCGATTGGAGTCTGGTCAAACGTCTCGAAATCGCCGAATGAAAATTCCATATCAGCCGCTCGATGCGCGTCCTGACGCGGCGGGTTTCCGTTTTTTTTTGGATTTCGTTTATCATACCAAAAATTATGAACACAGAACTCGAACGGTTTCGCGAGGACGGTTTTCTCGTCGTCGAGGATTTTAACTCCGCGGCCGAATGCGACGCGCTGATCGCGCGGGCGGCCGAACTGACGGCGGGTTTCGATTACGACGGGCATCCGTCGGTCTTTCAGACCTCGGAACAGGAACGCACGAGCGACGAATATTTTCTCGCTTCCGGCGACCGGATCTCCTTCTTTTTCGAAAAGGACGCCTTCGACGCGCGCGGCCGGCTGAAGGACGATCTCTTTCATTCGCTCAACAAGATCGGCCACGCGATGCACGATCTCGATCCGGTCTTCGACCGCTTTTCGCGCTCGCCGCAGATGAAGCGGCTGGCGGCGGCGCTCGGTCTCGCGGACGCGCTGATCATCCAGAGTATGTATATCTTCAAGCACGCGCGGATCGGCGGCGTCGTCGATCTCCACCAGGACGCGACGTTTCTGTACACCGAGCCGGCGTCGTGCGTCGGCTTCTGGTTCGCGCTCGAGGACGCGACCGTCGACAACGGCTGTCTCTGGGCCCGGCCCGGCGGTCACCGGACGAGCCTCAGATCGTGGTTTCGGCGGAGCGCGGCGGGCGGCACGGAGTTCGTCAAATTCGACGAAACGCCGCTCGAAACGGACGGAATGATCCCGCTCGAAGTCAAAAAAGGCGCGTGCGTCGTCCTCGACGGCCGGCTTCCGCACTCCAGTCACCCGAACACGAGCGGCCGCTCGCGGCAGGCCTACGCGATCCACACGATCGACCCCAAAGCGTATTACCCGCCGGAAAACTGGCTCCGCCGCGATTTCGCCGGGCTGGCGCCGATTTGACGGCGAAATCAGTAGGGCGAGCGGCGGCGAGACGCGTTTAATTACCTGAATCTTTTTGGAAATGAGCCGTGTTCGCCGTCCCGATTTCTCGGCCCGGCAAATTGTTTTTCAGATTTTGATTCAATATAGTTAGTGACAAAACTTATTGGAAAAGCGGCGATTTAGGTCGCGGGCGCTTTTTTGTTTTTCCACTAAACACACTAAACACACTAAATTTTTTTCGTGTTTTTAGTGTGTTTAGTGGATAGTTTAAAACCGCTCGCGGGTTTAACGCTCATTATTCCAACCAGGTTTGTCACACACTATAAATAGGACGCGGACGAACGCGGATTCAGCGGATTTTCGCGGATAACTTTAATATAAATTCGCGAAAATCCGCTCCAAGACCCGAGAAACGCCGCCGGCTGATGGTCGACCGTTGTTCAAAATCGCCGCTTTTTATTCGCGCAAACTATGCGGATATTACTCTTAGCGGCAAACACCGACTTGCGTTCGCGGCCGTTTCCCGCTATTAATGATTGATATGAATCTCCGGACGCTGCTGAAAACGGTCTTTGTCGTTTGTTTTCTGTTATTCGTTATCTTAATAGTCGTCGTCGCCGTGATGGCCAAAGCGAAAATGCTGACGATGTCGGCCGTCCGGATGAACCCGCTGCTGACGCTGCCGGTTTTCGCGCTTGGCGGCGTGTTTCTGCTCGGGTTGTTTTGCGGGGCCGCGTCGGCGATTGTCCGCGGCCGGCAAAAACAAAAAGTGTTCGAGCGCGGGCAGACGCTCGAAGCGATGATCATCGGCGCCGAACCGGCCGGCCGCGGCAACACCTTCGAAACCGTCGCCCGCCTGACCCTGCAGGTGCGGCCGCTCAATGCGCCGGCCTTCGTCCGGACGGTCGAGCATTCGATCAAGCATATCAACGTGCCGTCGTATCAGCCGGGCAAAGTGCTCTACGTCAAATACGTCCCGCAGACCGGCGAGCTCGAAATCGCCGGGCCGAAAATCTAATTTTCGAATGCCCCAACGGAGCGCCCGGCTTCTCGGCCGGCAATGCGTTTGCAAAACGCAAACGGCGCTTCATTTTCACCAAGATAAAAGGAAATCAAGCGCTTAACGCCGTTTACACGGCGTTTGCCGGCCGAGATGCCGGCGTTCCGGACCCGGTTTATTTAATGTTCAACACGACCGGGATCTCGATTTCCCGGCCGTCGCGGACGTTGGCGACGATCAGGCGGCAGCCGGTTTGCGGCGGAAAAGTCCGGGGAATTCGCGCGGAGAGCCATTCTTTTGACGCGCCGAACGAGGTTTTGAGATTCAGTTTCCGCCCGCCGCAGCTCATCGTCGCCCGGAGATCGGACAGTTTTTCGGTGAAAAATTCGGCGTTGACGAGGACGATGTCGCCCGCAAAGGCTTCGACGACCGGCGGTTTTTTCGCTGCCGGGAAAAACCAGTCGGCCATCGGGACGAGCGACAGAAAACCGTTTCCGCCGGCCGGACAGCAGGTGGGATTGAGTTTGTCGCGGACGCTTTGGCCGGCTTGCGGCCGCGGCCGTTCGATCGTGAAAGGGCCCGGTTCGAGATTGCCGGGCAGACGGACGCGCGGCTCGCCGTCGAGGATCACCGGCGCGGAGCCGAGCATCCGGCCTTTTTGCCGGAACACCGCCCGGAACGGGGGCGGCCAAACCTCTAAGTGGTAAACGAACGGGCCGGACGGGCGGGCCGTGACCTCGTAGACGATGGGCTCGCTCCAGCGCGAGACGAGCCGGCCGCGCCGCGTGCGGCTGCGAATCTCGACCGGGCCGGGCGGGAGCGCCGGCGGGATCGTCATCCGCAGCTCCCGCAGATCGGCGACAAACGTCCGGTATTCGCGGCCGTCCCGGCGGAACGAAATCTCGACGGCGGTCGCCCGTTCGAGCGGCTTCGGGCTGTAAAAACCCAGCCTGACGCTCTGGCCCGGAGCCGCCGGCCGACACCAGTCGGCGATCAGATAAGGCGGAACCGGCCCGCGCGAGACGTTGAAGCCGAGGACGGCGCTCGTTTGCGGCCGGCCGCCGCGAGTCGTCAGGATTTTCATCGAATAAGCGCCGTCGGGCAGGTCGGCCGGCGTATTAAAGCTCGCCGAATCGGCCCGCGGGATCGACACGACCGGCCAGACGCGGCCCGCCGAATCCGTGACTTCGACCTTCTCGCCGCCGTCGAAGCCCGTCCCTTCGACCGTCACCCGCTCGCCGGGGGCGATCCACGACGGCCACAGCCCGGTCACTGCGGGCGGCGCGTTTTCGTCAGTGATTTCCATTGCGACCGCGTTGCTGCGGACGCCGCCGATCTCGAAGACGATCCGGCACGCGCCCGCCCTGAGCCCGGCGGGCACCCGCGTCGAGACATACTGCCGTCCGTCGGGGTCGGAGGTGGCGGTGCCCGCGCCGTAGGTTTCGGCCCGAAATTCGACGCCGTCCTGCTCGAAGAAAACGAAATAATCCAGCGAATCGTCGTCGCTCATCAGATGGCGGCCCTCGAGATCGACCAGGATCCCGACCGCGGCCCGGGCGGGCACCGGCCGGATAATCTGCGGCGGATCGGCGGACGACTGGCCGGGGGCGGCCGCGACGAATACCGCCAGTCCGAATAACAAAAGTCTTAAAAAACGGAAAGCTGTCATTGGTGAATATTTCTACTTAAGCGGCGACAATCCCAATCTTGCGGCCGTCGCATCGGCGGCCGACCGGTAAATCCGTTCTTCCGGCACGAACAGCGCGGGCGAGCCGACGTTGGCGCGCTGCTCGGCGACGAAGGCGGAAATGTCTTCGATTTCGACGAGCGCCGCGCGGCCGTATTCGGCGAGCGCCGCCCCGCGCAGACCGAGCTGGACGGCGCGGCGCCGGAGGGGCGCGCCGGTCGGGTCGTGATCCGGGTCCCATTGCCGCCGGACGTCCGAAGCGGCGACGGCCGCCGACCATTCGGCCCGCTCCGGGAAGAGGTTTTCGTCGAACGAAGACGGCACCGCCGCCGCCAAAATCCGGTCGAAAAAATCCCGTTTCAGGCGAACCGCGAGCACGACTTCCTGACCTTCTTTCGCGCCCCAGCCCGAGCGGTACATCATCCACAGGAAATTGGGCTTGATCCAGCTCATCCGGTCGTAGCTGAACGGGCCGCCGAAAAAGCCCTTTTCGGCGGCGAAGCGCCCGATCGCCGGCCGGAACGCCTGATAAACGACGATCGAATCGTCGTCGAACTGCGCCAGAATATGCCGCCCGCCGGCGGGCCAACACGGCTGCTGTTCGTCGTAGGCAATGGTTTTAAGGTTTATTTCCATTAATTACTGCTGTGTAAATTAAGTTACTTTGGATAGTTTCGAGAACCGTTGATCTTTGGTCTTTGATCTTTGACCCTTGAAAGAAAAACCAGGATCAAAGACCAAATTATCAGGAAATTAAATTTACACGGTTTTAACGGTCCCGATCTGCTTCGTCATTATAGCATCAGAAACCTATGAAAAACCGGCTGGTTAAGCCATCGGAGATGGGGCGGACCGCGAGAGCCTCGATCGTGTAAATCGCGTTAGCGGGAGAATTCGATCGACGAATAAAAGTTTTTCTAAAAGCGGGATCGCCCGAAATGACTGGGAGGCTTTACCTAATTTACACAATGAAAGTGCTTTACACAGATCCGGCGGAAGATAAAAAAAATTAATATTCCCAGAAAAAAATCCGATAAGTATGACAAAGTCCGATGACGGCGGGTCGGCTCGCGGCTCGTCCGGTCGAGGACGTGAAAACAAGATTCGATTAAAGGTGCTTGGATACGATCAGCGGTAACGGTCGATGTCGTCGCGGTAAGACGGCCGAAGCGCCTTTCGGTTTTGGAGTTCCATTGACCGGTAAATTGCCGCAAAGATTTTGCCGGGTCGGACTAACAGACCGGCGACCGACATCCCTTCACCCCTGACACCACACGGCGCCCGCCGGCCTTCACCAAATATTTCGGGAGTAAATATGATTAAACTAAAAGATTTAAGTGTCAGAAACAAGATGATCGTTCTGATCGGCATCTTCATCGTCGGGTTTATCGCCCTGGTCGTTTTGGCGCTCAACACCCTGAGCATCGTGCGGGTCGGCGGGCCGGTTCATAAAGAACTCGTCAAGACCCGTCTCTTTCAGGCGGACGTCGAGGCGCCGTCGCTTTTCATCGAAGACATCGCCTACCACGTCAACCGTCTGCAGGGCTTCGTCGAAGACGCCGAAACCGACAAAATCAACGAGCGGATCCAGAAGATCCGCGACGCCATCAAGGTCCACCGCGAGCGGATGGAATACTGGCAGAAAGAGGACTTCAACCCGGACATTAAGGACCTCGTGCTCGTCAAAGCCGGCAAACCGGCCGATGAATTCATCGCCGTCGTCGAGAACGAATTGATTCCGGCGGCGCAGAAAGGCGATGCGAAGAAGGTCTTCGATCTCGGCAACGGCATTCTCGCCCAGAAATTCGCCGAGCACCGCGAGATCATCGAAAAATCGTTCAAACTGCTCGACGACAACGTCAAGAGCCATTCGGAGGATGCCGAATCGATCGCCTCGCAGCGGACGGTCATTCTGATCGTGGTGTCGATAATCATCATCGGGGCCGTCACCCTGCTCGGCTGGATGATCATCCGGAGCCTGGTCGGCCCGCTCGGTCTGGTCGTCGAAAAACTCAAATTGATGTCGGCGGGCGATCTCGATCAGCGGCTCGATTACGAGTCGAAGGACGAGATCGGCACGCTGGCCGAGGCCTTCCGGTCGCTGATCCATTATCTGAAGGAATCGGCCGCCACGATCGACAACATCAGCCGCGGCGATTTTTCGAAACATATCGATGCTCGCTCGTCGAAGGACGCCGTCAGCATCAGCCTGAAAAAAGCGGTCGAGGCGCTGCAGGGACTGAACAAACAGACGCAGACGCTGATCGACGCGGCGCATCAGGGCCGGCTCGGCGTGCGCGGCGACGCCGCTAAATTCGAGGGCGAATACGCCGAGATCATCAAGGGCATCAACAAGATGCTCGATTCCGTGACCGAACCGATCAACGAGGCTTCGGACGTGCTCGAACAGGTGGCGAACCGCGACCTGACCGCCCGCGTCAAGGGCGAATACGAGGGCGATTTCGCGAAGATCAAGAAATCGCTCAACCAGGCCTGCGACAATCTCGACGAAGGCTACCGGCAGGTCGCGCTCACCGCCGACCAGGTGTCGGCGGCGGCCGGCGAAATCAGCGGCGGCAGCCAGGCGCTCGCGCAGGGCGCGTCGGAACAGGCTTCGACGATCGAGGAAGTGTCGAGCAGTCTCCACGAGATCTCATCGATGACGCGGCAGAACGCGACCAATTCGAAGGAAGCGCGGATGCTCTCGGAAAACGCGCGCGGCACCGCCGAACGCGGAATGGCGAGTATGCACCAGCTTTCCGAGGCGGTCGGCAAGATCAAGGAATCGTCGGACGCGACCGCCAAGATCGTCAAGACGATCGAGGAGATCGCCTTCCAGACGAACCTGCTCGCCCTCAACGCGGCCGTCGAAGCGGCCCGCGCGGGCGACGCCGGCAAGGGCTTCGCGGTCGTCGCCGAAGAAGTCCGCAATCTCGCGATGCGCTCGGCCGAAGCCGCGAAAAACACGGCGCAGCTGATCGAGGACGCGGTCACGAACACGGATCGCGGCGTCACGCTCAACGACGAAGTGAAATCCAATCTCGCCGAGATCAACGATCAGATCGGCAAGGTCTCGGTGGTCGTCTCGGAAATCGCGGCGGCTTCGGACCAGCAGGATCAGGGCGTCGCCCAGATCAACGTCGCGATCGAGCAGATGAACGGCGTCACGCAGCAGGCGGCGGCCAACTCCGAGGAATCGGCGAGCGCGGCCGAACAGCTCTCCAGCCAGTCGCAGGAAATGATGTCGCTGATCTCGCGGTATAAGCTGACCGACGGCGCGGCTCTCAACTCCGGCCGGAGAAACGGTTACGGAAAACCGCAGCGGGCGGGCGCCGGTCATCCGCTGACCCGGTCGTTCAAACCGGTCGCGAAAACGAACGGCAACGGCAAAGCGCCGAAGCTCGACGGGGAAATGGAGAGCTTCATCCCGTTCGACGACGACCATTCGATGCTGTCCGAGTTTTAGCCCGGCGGACGAATCGCGGCTCGGAAAACGATTCGTCCGTCGACTCCCGAAACGTGAAAAACGGTCGAAGCCGCGGCTTCGACCGTTTTGAAAATATCATCGCCGGCTTATCCGAGCGGCGGTGATATCCCTATTTGAGCGGGTGATCGCGAAAAACAAAACGGCCGCACCGGTTGCCTTGCGGGGCGGAGCGGCCGTTTCTCTTCAGTTGTCTTTGCGGGCGATCGTGTTTCCAGCGGGTCCGGCTGGTTTATCGTCTATACAGAAGTTGCGGGATTTACAATCCGGCTGACCCCGCGTGCGCGAAAACCGATCGTTAATTTACTGCCCGTCGACGGTTCGGCCGATTATTCCATCAAACCAAAGAAAAGCCGGTTTGTGAAGAAAATCCGCCATCCGCCATCCGCCATCCGAATTCGCCCTTATTTCATCTGTTTGACCTCCGCTTTCCGCTTGCGCGTCAAACCGGACTTGCGCTGCGACCGCCGCACGTAGCCGAACGCTTCGTAAAGCGCCGAATCGTCGCCGAACTCGTCGTCGCCGACGATGCCGGCGACGATCTGATCGATGATCTTCAGCGTTTTTTCGTCCTCAGCCTCGCGGCGGGCAATCCCGGCAGTCTTCATATTGGAGGCTTCCGAGATGTCGCGTCTGGCCGCAAAGCTCTTTTCAGCCTGCGCTTCGAGTTCCGCCAGTCCTTTTCCGTTGAACTTCTTATCGCGCGCCATATCACGCAAACCGTTAATCGCGCGTTCGATAATAATTTCGATGTCTTTAGGGCTGTTAGCCATAAGTTTTATTTTCTCCTAATGGGAAAAGTATAAGAAAAGTTGTTCCCATTACTTTATTGAACGGAAAGCGAAAAAATATTTTGCCTAATTTCTCAAAAAAAATTGACGACGGAGCGCCGGCATCCTGCCGGCAATGCGTTTGCAAAACGCAAACAGCCCCTCATTTCCCCGAAGATCAAGAGAAATGAAGCGTTGTGACGCCGCTTACGCGCCGTTTGCCGGCCGCGATGCCGGCGTTCCGTCCCGGTCTCTTCATTGACCGGCAGGTTTTGTCGCGTTTCGTATCAAAAATCATTAACCGAGCGTTTGATCGACGATCGTTCCGCATAGTTTCGGGATCGTTGTTGTGAACAGGCCCGAACATCGAGCGGTTTGACAAAAATTTAGAGCCGGGAATCGCGATTTCAGTCTTCGGAATCGCGATTTCACACCCGGGAATCGCGATTTCACACTTCGGAATCGCGATTTCACACTTCGGGATCGCGATTTCGGACTTCGGAATCGCGATTTCGGACTTCGGAATCGCGATTTCAGTCTTCGGAATCACGATTCCCAAGTGTGAAATCGCGATTTCGGACTTCGGGATCGCGATTCCGAAGTCGGAAATCGTAATTCCCAAGCGCAAAATCGGAATATCAACCGTATCGAGCCGGCGGCGGGCGACGGAAATTGAGGCGGCGCCGCTCCGGTCGCCTGTTCCACAGGCGTCGGAATATTATCGAACGACGACTACCGGCCGGCGCCGGGTTGGCCGGCTTGATTCAGTGTTTTTATCAAATCAAAACAAACGGGACTCGGTCGCTTTCGATCGTTCACTCGTCGATCGGCGATTTGCGGTTTTTTTCCTTGTATTTGCGGAGCTCCGGGAGGACGCGCGTCTCGTAGCAGCTGGGGCAGATGCTGTGGCTGAATTCGGCTCCCGCGTGGCGCGCGACGTAGCTTTCGACCGTGTGCCAGTAGTCCTGATCGTCGCGGATGTTCTTGCAGTAGGTGCAGATCGGCAGCATTTTCTGGAGCTGTTTGACCTGTTCGAGCGCTTCTTTGAGCTCGAGCTCGGCGAGCTTGCGCTCGGTGATGTCGAGCGCGAAGACGAGCACCGCTTCGACCTCGCCGGCGGCCGTCAGCTCGGGCGTAAAGCGGCCCAGATAATATTTGAGCCCGTGCGGCGAATCGTAGGCGAATTCGAACTCGATCGATTCGCCGGTTTTGAAGACCTCGGCGATCGCGGCCTCGATCCGGCGGACGACCGGGTTCGGAATGCCGACCTCGCCGAGCGTTTTCCCGATAAACATCTCGGCCGGGATGGCGGTTTCGCGCTCGACGGCGTCGTTGATGTAGACGTGCCGGAAGTCGCGGGTCAGCTTGGCGATGACGGTCGGCGTGCCGGTCAGCACCGAGTTCAGCTCGCGCTCGCTTTTTTCGAGCGCGAGCTGCGCGCGCCGGACGGGCGTGATGTCGCGCAGGAACATCAGAAACGAGTTGAGCCGGACGTCGCCCTGATATTCGGGCGTGACCGTGCAGGTATAGAAAGTGTCGGACCGGAGCAGGCCCTCGTATTCGAATGAAACCGGCTCGCAGCGGCCGATCGCTTCGGCGACCTGCGCGATGAAGCGTTTCGCCGGCCGCCCCCGTTCGGCGACCTCGGCGAAGGTTTTTCCGAGATACTCCGAGCGCGGGATGCGGAGCATCCGTTCGACCGTCCCGTTGATGAAGATGATCCGGCCCTCGGGGTTCATCCGGAAGATGATGTCGGGCGAATGTTCGAGAATCCGCGAGATCTCCTCGGCGGCCGTCTTGCGCGCGGTGATGTCCTTGATCTGCGTGATGAAAAAGGCCGGTCCGCCGGTTTCGTCGCTGACGTAGACGACGCTCAGGAGCGCCCAGACGATGCCGCCGTTTTTGTGAAAATAGCGTTTCTCGAAATGGCAGTGGCGGGCGCGGCCGCTGACCAGCTGCTCGACGTAGTATTCGTCGACCGCGTGGTCCTCGGGATAGGTGATGTCCCGAAAAGTGAAGTTATGGAGCTCGTCGCGCGTGTAGCCGAGGATCTGGCAGAGCGCGTCGTTGACGATCAACCACGACCCGTCCGGCCGGAGGAGCGCGGTCCCGATCGACGCGTACTTGAAGGCCGCTTCGAAAAGAGTTTGTTCGGGGAAGGTCTCCGAAATCGAGTTTTTCGTCATATGTGCGGGTCAGCAAATAATGTTACCGGATTTGCCCGGTCGGGGATGATCTCCCTATGATAGCCCAAAGTCGAAAATAAAACACGCGCCGAAAGCGCCCGATTTGCGGCTCGAACCGTTTATTTCGTAATAATTTGAGGCCGCCGGGGCGAAACCCGCGGCGGCCGGCCGCGGCGAGGGCCGTAAAGACGCGTTTATTGTCCGGGCGAGAGCGGGAAACGGCGTTTTATTAACGCCTTAAAGGGAATTGCAGAGAGTTTTCGACGACGGCCGCTATTTCGACGGTTTCGCCTTTTTTTTCTGGAGCTTGTCGAGTTCCGGGCGAATGTGCGTTTCGTAGCAGCTCGGGCAGATCGAGTGACTGAACTGCGCTTCGGAATGGCTGGCGACGTAGTTTTCGACCGTGACCCAGTAATCGTTGTCGTCGCGGATGTTCTTGCAGTAGGAACAGATCGGCAGCAGGCCGCGCAGCCGCCTGACTTCTTCGTGCGCTTTATTGAGATCGAGCTCGGCGAGTTTGCGCTTCGTGATGTCGAGGGCAAAGACGAGGACCGTCCCGGACATTCCTTGCGGCCCGCGTTCCGGCTTCAGGCGGGCGAGATAGTAGCGGCGGCCGTTCGGCGAATCGTAGTCGAATTCGGTTTCGATCGTTTCCCCGGTTTCGAAGACCTCGCCGATCGCTTTTTCGATCGGTTTCGAGGCCGTTTCGGGAATTCCCGCCTCGGCGAGCGTGCGGCCGATGAAGCGAGCGGCGGGGATGCCGGTTTCGGCCTCGATCGCGTCGTTGATGTAGAGGTGACGAAAATCGCGCGTCATTCTCGCGATGACGGTCGGCGTTCCCGTCAGGATCGCGTTCAGCTCGCGTTCGGCGAGTGTTTTGGCCGTCGTGTCGCGGATAAAAACCAGAAAAGTGCTGAGACGGACCGGGCCTTCGTATTCGGGTTTGACGAAGCACTGGTAAAACAAACCGGGAGTTCGAACGCCGGCATAATCGAAGGCGACCTCGACGCCGGTTTCGAGCGCCTGATTGACCTTTTCGATAAAGAACTCCGTCGGCCTTACTCTTTCGGGGATTTCGGCCAATGTCCGGCCCATCAAGTCGGCCCGCGTAACGTCGAACATCCTTTCGACGAGCGAATTCATCAGGATGATCCGACCGGCCGCGTTTAAGCGAAAAATGAAGTCCGGAGCCTGTTCGAGAATCCGCGCCAATTCATCACAGGCCGTTTTCTTTTCGGTGATGTCCTCGAACTGCGCGATGAAGAAAATGGGCTCGCCGTCGTCGTTACGGACCAGCACGGCGTTCAGATTGATCCAGATGACGCCGCCGTTTTTATGGAAATAGCGCTTTTCGAACCGGCAGTGATCGGTTTCGCCGCTGATGATCCGCTGGTAATGATAATCGTCGAGCGCCTTGTCGTCGGGATAAGTGATTTCCTCCCAGGTCAATGCCTGCAGTTCGTCGAGCGAGTAGCCGAATATCCGGCAGAGCGCGTCGTTGGCGATCAGATAGCGGCCGTCGGGGCCGTTGAGCGCCATCCCGATCGAGGCGTGGTTGAACGCCGCCTCGAAAAGAAGTTGTTCGGGAAAATCACGCGAGCGAAGATAATTCTTCATTTGTTTAAGAGGATTCTCGGGGATGAATTGGCGTTTCTAAGACCAAAAACTCTTGGGGATTAACAGACGTCTCTAAAAACAATAATATACAAAATGATCCGGAATTGATATGCGGGCGGGTGAATTTCGACTTTTTTTTCGAGGATTTCGGACGGCTGCGGCAAAGGTCGTCGAGCGGCCCTGAAAACAAAGGGTTTCGGCGCCGCTCGACGGAATTTATCGAAGAATCGGGCGGTATTTTTCGACGGCGGCCTGGCGATCGTCGCCGAACTCGGCGATTCCGCCTTAATTCGGGCCCGGATGTCCGGTTATCTTGCCGAAAGACGGCGGATAAGATAAATTAAAACCTGACGGAAACTAACGGCATCCAAGAAGCTTGAAAGGTTTTCATAAAGGATAAAGATAATGGATTTTGTAACCAAAGAACTTTTTAAACGGTATGCGAGCATCGTCGTCGGACGGCCGATCTCGCCCGTTTTTCTGAACATACTGGTAACGAGCGTCTGCGATATGCGCTGTACGCACTGTTTCTTCACGGACGAGCTCGACGACCGGCCGCGCAAAAAACTCCAGATGAAGGCGCACGAGATCGACAGGATCGCGTCGACCCTCGGCGGCAATCTCGGCATTCTCGTGCTCGCGGGCGGCGAACCGTTCACGCGCAAGGACCTGCCGGAGATCGTCCGCAGCTTTTACGAGCACAACAAGCTCGATTCGGTTTATCTGATGTCGAACGGCCAGATTCACCAGCGGATCTTCCCGGACGTCACGCGGATCCTCGAAGAATGCCCGAACCTCAACGTGACGGTCGCGCTCGGGATCGACGGGATGAAGGACGCGCACGAGAAGATCCGTCAGAAAGAGGGCAGCTGGGACAAGGCGATCCACACGGCGCGCACTCTGCAGCAGATGAAGCGCGAGCAGTTTCCGCAGCTCGACGTCCAGACCTGCACCTGCGTGATGAATTCCAATCAGGACACGATCTTCGAATGGTACGATTTCCTGAAATACGATCTCAAGCCCGACAAGGTCAACATCAACTACATCCGGCCGCCGTCGAAGGACCCGAACGAATTGAACTTCGATCATAAGATGTACGGCAAGCTCTCGCAGATGATCCTCGACGACGTCAGGAACGCCGCGCTCAAGAACAACTACGGCGGCAAGTCCGGCTTTTTCAAGGCGGCGGTCGACATCTATATGCACGACCTGATCGCGAAGACGAAGGAAGAGGAAAAAGCGCAGCTCAAATGCTACGCGGGCAGCGCCGGCGCGGTCATTTACGACAACGGCACGCTCTCGTCGTGCGAGAACAAGCCGGAAGTGCTCAACCTGCGCGACTACGACTGGGACTTTCAGGCCGCGTGGAAGACCGATCTGATGAAGGAACGACGCAAAGAAGCCGGCGCGGGCTGCTACTGCACGCACGAATCGAACTGCTTCTATCCGTCGCTGCCGTTCAACGTCGGGCATCTGGTGAAGATCAAGAAGCTCGAAAAGCAGATGAAAAAAGCGGCCAAAAATCTCGATCTCAGTCATCCGCCGGCGGACGAGCTGGCGGTCAAAGTCTAGATCGGACGGAAAAATTAAGCAAAGGGCGCGGAATACAGTCCGCGCCCTTTTTTTATGTGAATTCGACGCCGGGAGCGCCGGCATCTCGGCGTCGAACCGGCGTTTTTCATTTTTCGCTACGGTTCGGCGACGAAATCGATGTCCGTCAGCTCGTCGTTGACGGCGATGATCCGCGTCGGCGTGGCAAAGACGTAACTCTTGGCGCGGACCGCGAGAACGCAGGTTTCGCCCGTCGGGACCGCGTCGAAACGGTAATATCCGAAGGAATTCGTGCGGACGGCGCGGACGCTGCCCGCGCCGTCGGCGAGCGAAACGAGGACGTTGGGCAGGCCGCTGCCGCTGGCGGTCAGAACCCGGCCGGAAACGGCGGCCGCGGCGGCGGTCGGGACCTGAAATTCGAACGCGCCGATGTCCGAGCCGTTGCCGCCCGCGGCGTTCGGGATCGAGCCGAAATCGACGGGCCGCGGCATCCCGCGCTGGTCGACGGCGATCGGGGCGAACCCCGCGAACCGCGGGTTTTTCGCGCGCTTCGCCGGGTTTTGGACGGCCGCCGGAGCGGTCGAAAAATCCGCCGCGCCGCCCTTGTCGATCGCCGGGCTGCCCGGCAGCAGCGCGCGGGTCGGCGTCGGGCCGCCGTTATTCGCCAGCGGCGCGAGCAGCGGATCGAGGTTCAGCCGGTCGGTGGCGACGAAACCGCTGCCGCCGGCCGGGTTGCCGATCAGGTTGAAGCCCTGCGAATCGAAGCCGCCGGCGACGTCCGGGCTCGTTCCGGTGTTGGTCGCGACGATCGTGTTTTTGAGGGTCGCCGTGCCCTGAATGCCGCCGCCGGATCCGGTCGCGCCGTTGCCGGCGATCGTCGCGTTGAAGATGACCGTGACCGGGGCCGGTTCGAGGCCGACCGGCTGTTTGACCAGGATGCCGCCGCCGCCGTTCGCCGTATTGCCGGAGATCGTGCTGTTGAAGATTCGCAGCGTGCCCGCCGAGATCATAGTGCTCGCGTTGAAGGCCGCGCCGCCCACGGCGGCGGAATTGCCCGAAAAAGTGCTGTTGAAGATGTCGGCCGTGCCGCCGATATTGGAAACCGCGCCGCCGTCGGTGCCGGCGTTGCCGGTGAAAATGCATTCGCTGACCGTCAGCCGGCCGACGTTGTAGATTCCGCCGGCCGGGATCAGGACGCTGCCCTGCCCGTCGGCGATCGTCAGACCGGCGATCGAAACCGTCGAGGAATTGACGAAGACCGGCGACAGATGGTTGCCGGAAACGGTCAGCCCGAGGCCCGAGCCGTCGATCAGGATCGGCTTTTCGAGCCTGATCGGGCTCGCCACCGTGATCACGCTGCCCGGCGGCAGATTGAAATTGACGACGTCCGTGTTGGCGGCGGCGGCGATCGCGCAGCGCAGCGAGCCGACGCCGGCGTCGTTGGTATTGGTCACCAGCGAAGTGCCGCAGGTGTTGGTTTCGAAAGCGCCGATGTCGGTCGCGCCGTTCATCGGCCGCGAAACGCCGCGCTGGTCGGTCGGCGGCGCGCCGGCGTTCGTCCCGGCGTCGATGGCCGGACTGCCGGCGAGCGGCGCGCGGGTCGGCGTATAGCCGCCGTTGTCCTGCAATGCGCCGAGGTTCGGATTGACGTTCTGCAGGTCCGACGCGATAAAGCCCGAAGCGCCGCTCGTGCTGCCGAAAAGATTGAACCCGTCCGAGAGAAAACCGCCGTCCAGATCCGGCCCGACCGGCGCGGCGTTGGACGCGAAGATCGTGTTTTTCGAATTGACGATCTCGAAATTTTTGAGGCCGCCGCCGCGCGCGGCCGCCGTGTTGCCGGCGATCGTCGCGTTCAGCAGATTGACGGTCGCGTTGCCGTTTAATGTCGTCGCGTTGTAGACCGCGCCGCCGCCGTCGGCGACCGCATTGCCGGTCGCCTGATTGCCCGAAAGCGTGGAATTCGTGACGTTGAGGCCGAAGTCGTTGAAAACCCCGCCGCCGCGCGCGGCCGAATTATTGTTAAGCGTGCTGCCGGTCAGATTGGCGGTGAAATTATTGTCGATTCCGCCGCCGGCGGCGGTCGCCGTGTTGCCCGCCAGGACGCTGTTCGTCAGATTGAGCGTTCCGTTGTTTCTGATGCCGCCGCCGTTGGCCGCCTGATTGTCGAGCACCTGACAGCCGTCGGTCAGCGAGACCGTCGCGTTGTTGCCCGGCGGGAAGTTGTAGATCCCGCCGCCGCTGCCGCCGGCCGTGTTCGTCCGGACGACGCTGCCGGCAAGCGTCAAAGTCCCGGCGCGGTTGTAGATCCCGCCGCCGTTGGTCGCGTGATTGGCCTCGATGTTGGTGCCCGCGACGGTCATCGTGTCCTGATTGCCGACGGCGCCGCCGGTGCCCGCCGTGTTCATCTGAAAATCCGAGCCGCCGATCTCGGCCGAGCCCTGTTCGAGATACAGGCCGCCGCCGTCCGTCGTGGCCGTGTTGCTCGTAAACAGGGTATTCGAGATTAAATTCGCGGCGCCGTTGCGGATATAGATCCCGCCGCCGAGACCGCCCGAGGAATTGTTGTCGATCAGGGAGTCGCGCACGGTCAGCGGCCCGAAGCTGGCGATGCCGCCGCCCGCGATAAAGGTGGTCGTGCTGTTTCGAACGGCCGTGTTGTTGAGGATCAGGATCGAGGTGTTGAGGACCGCGCCGCCCTCGGCGTTGGCGCGGCCGTTGGCGATCGTCAGGTCGCCGATCGTCACCGGGTTCGGGTTGCCGCCGGTGCTGACCGTAAAAACGCGGCTCGCATTGTTTCCGCTGATCGTCAGCAGCTCGCGGCCGGGGCCGCTGATGGTCAGCGCTTTGCCGAGCGTGATCTGACCGCCGGTCAATGTGATCGTGCAGGGACAGCCGGCCAGATTAAAATCGATCGTATCGCCGCTGACGGCGGCGGCCGCGACCGCGTTTCGGAGACTTCCGGGGCCCGAATCATTGGTGTTCGTGACCGTGATAACGGCCGCCGCGCCGGCGACCGCCGGAAAAAGAGTGAGCAGGGAAACGATTATCAGCTTTTTTATCTTGTTCATAGCACCAACACCTTTTTTCGACGACCGGGCCGCGCGGCTTTCGGCTTCGTCCTTTTATCGGCGGCCCGCGAAACACCCGGTTTCGGATCGGCGGCCGGTAAATCAACCGGTGAAATAATGAAAGGTTAGGCGAATCCGCCGCCGGCGAGAATTCGTGTCAATACCTAATTTGATCTAGGTGTCGACACTTATTTTTCGGGACGCCGTCTGCGCGAAGCGGGTTAGTGAATGATTTCCGGCGGTTTAGCGGAATGTTCCGGTTGTTTCGAGGGAGTGCGCCGATGGACGGAGGGCGGAAGCGGGGCGGACGGGGAAAAGGCCGGCGGCCGGCGGCCGGCGGCCGGCGGCCGGCGGGCGGTTGGCGCCGAAGCGCCCGAATTCCCGAAATAATCCGCCGTGATTGTTGCCGAAAAGCGTTGAAATAAGATAAATTAAAACGTGGCGAGAACTTTTGTCATCAAAGCCTTCGTCGATGTTTCGAAACGAATTTTGATCCTTTGGTTCGAACGAGTTGGGTTAAATAATGCCGCAAAATACCCCGAAAATTCTCATCATCTCCTCCGACACGGGCGGCGGTCACCGCTCGGCCGCGAAGGCGATCGCCGACGGCCTGCACAAATTCTGGCAGGGCGAATCATTTGCCGTGCGGACGATCAAGGCCGTCGAGGAATCGCACCGGATCACCGAAAAGCTCGTCAATATCTACAACTGGGTGCTCCGCAACAAGCAGCACTGGATGAAGTATCTCTACTGGCTGATGAACAAGATCCGGCCCGAGACGCGCGAGTTCTTTCATAAACGGTGCATCGGCTATGTCCGCGACGTCTTCGAAAAATGGTGCCCGCACATCGTCGTCAGCGTGCATCCGCTGACGCAGCACATCTTCGCGCGGATCCTCAAGGAACTGAAGCTCGCCGACCAGATCCCGCTCGTGACGGTCGTCACCGATCCGTGCTACGGCTTCTGGAAGGGCTGGGCGTGCGACGACGTTTCGCTCTATCTCGTCGCCAACGAGGACGCCCGCCAGCAGCTCATCGATTACGGCATCGACCCGGAAAAGATCAAGATTTCCGGGATGCCGGTGCATCCGAAGTTTCACGAGGTCGACGAAAAGGACGCGCAGCGGGCGCGCCGGGCCTACGGGCTCAATCCCGATAAATTCACGGTCTTCGTCAACGCCGGCTGGATCGGCGGCGGCAACATCCCGCAGATCTTTCGCGAGCTGGTCCGCGGCGAGCTCGACGTGCAGGCGATCTTTCTCGCCGGCAAAAACGAGGAGCTCAAGCGCGAGGCCGAGGAAATCGCCAAGCAGGCGAAGTTTCCGGTCAAGGTCATCGGCTATTCCGACGAGATCGAAAAGCTGATGCAGTCGGCCAACGTGATGGTCTCCAAGCTCGGCGGGCTGACGACCTTCGAGGCGCTCGCCTGCCGGCTGCCGATCATCGCCGACGCGACGACGCCGCCGATGCCGCAGGAAGCGGGCACGGTCAATCTGATCCGCGATAAAGGCGCCGGCATCCTGCTCGAAAAATCGACCGACATCGTCCCGGCGATCCGCGCGCTCGTCGACGACACCGAGAAATACGCCGCGATGCGGGCCGCGACGCGCAAGCTCGCGATCCCGAATTCGACGCAGAAGATCATCGAGGAGATCGCCGCCCTGCTGCCGCCGAAAAAGGAAGCCGCCCGGTCGTCGGCCGTCGCGGTCTGAGAAATTCCGCCTTTATGACTTGTCAGTTTCCCGCATTTTCATTAACCTTTTTGTTTGGTCGTTTAAAAAAACCGGTCTAGTTTTTGGAGAGAAAATCTTGAGTCTGTTACTTGAAGGAAAACGGGCCTTCGTGTCCGGCGGGACGCGCGGCATCGGCGCGGCGATGTGCGAGGTCTTCGCGCGCGAGGGGGCGGACGTCGCCTTTAACTATCATTCGAGCGACGATCTGGCCGCCGAAGTGTCGAAAAAGATCGAAGCGCACGGCCGCCGCGCGCTCGCTTTTAAGGTGTCGGTCACCGACCGCCTCGGAATGAAGCGGATCGCCCGCGAGATCAAGGACGCGTGGGGCGCGATCAACGTCCTCGTCAACAACGCGGCCGTCAACAAGGCCGACAATTTCGCGACGACGACCGACAAGAGCTGGGACTGGGTCGTCGACACCAACGTCAACAGCCTGTTCGCCGTCACAAAGCCCTTTTACAAACAGATGATCCGCGAAAAGGCGGGCCATATTCTGAACATCACGTCGGTCGGCGCGATCCGGAGCCTGCCGACGTCGGTCCATTACGCGACCTCGAAGGCGGCGATGATCGGCTTCACGAAATGTCTCTCGCGCGAGGCCGCCAATTTCGGGATCACCGTCAACGCGATCGCGGCCGGCATCTTCGACACCGATCTCGGCCACACGCTGCCGCAGAGGCTTTTGCAGATGCACGATTTCTGGGTCTCGAAAGGCCGCGTCGGCCATCCGCCGGAGCTCGCCGAATTCGCCGCTTTTCTGGTCAGCGACCGCAACAGTTTTATGAACGGCGAAATCGTCATCGTCGACGGCGGCGCAGTCACTTAACGGTTTGGGAAGTTTGGGAAGTTTGGGAAGTTTGGGAAGTGGGTTGTCCGCTGCCGGGAATTCTTCGGTTTCCCGAGCTTTCCGAGCTTAAATGTAGGACAAACTGTTAGTTTGTCGCGACGGTGCGCGGGTGTGAAGCCGGATTACAGGTTGTCGCCTGTCAACAGTCTGACAGACTGTTGGACGTTTTGTAGGGCGGGCTGTCAGCC
>JAFDVJ010000005.1:131507-166473 GCA_018269075.1 Acidobacteriota bacterium | reverse complement strand
GAACGTTTCACCGGTGTGAAGCGTAACCGGTGTGAAGCGTTGCTACAGGCTGTCGCCTGTCAACAGTCTGACAGACTGTTGTACGTTTCTACCAAAACTTCCTGAACTTCCAAAACTTCCAAAACTTTCAAACTCCATTCGTTGGCTGCCGTTCGGGTGCCAGAGGACGAGGCGGGCGGCGTGGAGGCAGAGCCGTTCGTGTTCGGGGCCGCCGTATTTTTTGTCGCCGACGATCGGGTGTTCGATGTGCGCGAGATGGATCCGCAACTGGTTGGTGCGGCCGGTGACCGGTTCGAGCTCGAGCAGCGTGCGGTCGGGGAATCTTTCCCTGACCCAAAAGTTCGTGACCGCTTTTTTGCCGTCGGGCTTGATGTTCCAGAAACGCTGCTCGTCGTAGCGGCCGATCGGCGCGTCGATCGTGCCGGCGTCTTTGTCGATCGTGCCGGCGACCAGCGCGAGGTATCTTTTCTCGACCAGACGACGCTGGAAATGGCTCGCGAGGATCCGGTGCGAACGCGCGTTTTTGGCGATCACGATGAGGCCCGACGTGTCCTTGTCGAGCCGGTGGACGAGCCCCGCGCGGCGAAAATCGGCGTCCTCGTTCGGCGAGAGGTTCAGGTGATGGGCGAGCGCGTTCAAAAGCGTGCCCGAACGGATCCGGACGGTCGGGTGGACGAGCATCCCGGCCGGTTTGTCGGCGACCAGAAACTCGGCGTCCTCGAACAGAATCGCGACCGGAATCGGCTCGGGCTGCAGCGACGGCCGGTCGGCGCGGTCGACCTCGATCTCGATGAAATCACCGGTTCTGAGCAGATAACCGCGGCTCTTCCATTCGCCGTTGACCTCGCATTTCCGGTCGCGCACGAGCTCGCGCAGGTACATCCGGCTCAAAAACGGAAACTCGGCGAAAAGAAATTCGTCGAGTCTTTTTTTAAAGTCTTTGGCCGGCACCTGAAATTCGAATTTATCCGCCACGAATCAATCTTATACAAAGTTCGGGAAGTTTGGGAAGTTTGGGAAGTTTAGGAAGTTCAGGAAGAAATCGTACAACAGTCTGTCAGACTGTTGACAGGCGACAGCCTGTAATGCGGCTTCACACCCGCGCGGCCCGGCGACAAACTATCAGTTTGTCGTTCAATAAAGCGAAGTTCAGGAAGTTGTGGAAGAGGCTTCTTGCTGAACTTCCCAAACTTCCCAAATTGCTGAACTTCCCAAACTTCCCAAACTTCCCAAACTTCCTAAACTTTAAAAAGCCAAAGACGCAGCTCTTTGGAGTAAGCCTGCGTCTTTTTTCCGATGGCAGCGCGAGAGTTTGTTTTGAAATCCCGGCGGGCGAAGTGCAATCTTCCCCAATCTCGCGTGACGCCCCCGGGATTTCAAATCTTTTTTTAGAGTGGAGAGTGGAGAGTGGAGAGTGGAGAGTTCGGGGAAATAAATCATCCTTTGACTCTCCACTCTCCGCTCTCCACTCTCCACTATTTATAAGCCAGTTCCGGCGGGATGATGTCGCCGGTTTCCGAATCGCGGGCGATGACGGTTTCGGCCGACGAATGGATGTCGGGCTCGAAAACATAGGCCGTTTCGCCGTGCTGCGTGGCGTCGAGACCGACCGCTTCCTCGGTTTCGCTGACGCGCAGGCCGATCACGAGATCGACGAGCTTCAGGATCACGAGCGTCCCGCCGATCGCGAGGGCGATCGAGATGCCGATGCCGATTAATTGATTGACGACCTGCATCGGGTTGCCGTCGATCCAGCCGACGGCCGTCGCGTTGCCGGCGGCGTCCTTGAAGATCGGGTTGATCGAGCTCGTCGCGAGCACGCCGGTCAGGACCGCGCCGAAGATGCCGCCGATGCCGTGAATGCCGAAAACGTCGAGCGTGTCGTCGTAGCCGAGCCGTTTCTTGACCTCGCAGACCATCGTGTAGCAGGCCGCGCCGGCGACGAGGCCGATCAGGATCGCCGAGATCGGCGTCACGAAACCGGCCGCCGGCGTGATGCAGACGAGACCGGCGACCGCGCCGGAAATCGCGCCGAGCATCGTCGGTTTGCCGTGTTTGAGCCATTCGATGACGGTCCACGAAAGCATCGCCGTCGCGGCCGCGAAATGCGTCGTCACGAAGGCGTTGGTCGCGAGCGCGCTCGCCGAGAGCGCGCTGCCGGCGTTAAAGCCGAACCAGCCGAACCACAAAAGGCCCGCGCCGATCAGGCTGAGCACCGTGTTGTGCGGCGCGGTCGGCTCGTTTTTGTAGTCGATCCGTTTGCCGAGATAGAGCGCGCAGACGAGCGCCGAGACGCCCGACGAGATATGGACGACCGTGCCGCCGGCGAAGTCGAGCGCCGGGATCGAGCCGCCGAGCACGGCGTTCAGAAAGCCGCCCTTGCCCCAGACCATATGCGCGAGCGGGAAGTAGACGACGAGCGTCCAGAGCGTCGTGAACGCGACCTTCGCCGGAAATTTGATGCGCTCGGCGAACGCGCCGGTGATCAGCGCCGGCGTGATGATCGCGAACATCAGCTGAAAGATCATAAACGACTGCTGCGGCAGCGTCGTCGAGTAATCGGGATTGGTTTCCGCGCCGACGCCGCGCAGAAACGCGTAGGTCAGCCCGCCGATAAAGGAATTTCCGTCCGAGAAGACGAGGCTGTAGCCGACGAACGCCCAGAGCAGCGTCACGATGCCGATCGAGATCAGGCTCTTGAGCATCGTCGAAAGCACGTTTTTCTGGCGGACGAGCCCGCCGTAAAAGAGCGCGAGCCCCGGCACGGTCATCAGCAGCACGAGCGCCGAGCATAACAGGACCCAGGCGTTGTCGGCGCTCGACTGGGCGGCAGCGGCGTTCGTTTCGAGCTTCGCGATGCGCTCGCTCAGATCTTCCGCCAGCGTCAGCGCCGGCAGCGAGCAGAGCAGGATGAAAACGGAAGTCAGTTTAATCGAAAAACTTTTCAGCATTGTATTTATAAAGTAAAAAAAGAAATTTGCCGCACTCGGGCTTTGCAAGGAGCGTTCCACGCGCCGGTCGAATCGAAAAGGCCTTTATTTGTCGGGATTACGTTGGGGGAGAAGGCTCCGACGGTTTGGACAGAGTCGCAAGCTCCTACAAAATTGTCGGAAATGCTGAAATTGGCATACAAAATTGTCGGAAAAACCGGTTAACTAAACAGCCGTTGGCACTTGCGCCGGAGAATTGGTAGAATAATGTGAAAATGTTCGCAAGTAAGCGACAATTTTGTAGGAAATGATCGACAATCAACTCGAAACCGTCCAGCACATCATCCAGGTGCTCAACGATTCGCAGCTGCCGAAATCGAGCCTCTCGAGCGTTCTCGAAGCGCTTGCCGAACGCGCCGGCGTGATCCGCAGCTTTCTGCTCGTCTACCGGCCGGAAAGCGAGCGGCTGATCCCGGTCGCGGTCAACGGGCTCGACATCGCCGATTTCCGGCGGCTCGAAAACAGAGCCGAAAAAAGCCTCTTCCGGACGGTCTTCGAAACCGGCCGGCCGGTCGTCGTGCCGCGTCTGAGCGACGAGCCGACGCTCGGCTTCCTGCGCAAAGCCGACGCCGAGACGAGCCTCATCGTCCTGCCGGTCGTCCTCGAAAAAACCGTCCTCGGCGTCTTCGCGGCCGAAACCGGCTGCCGGCCGGACGCGGATTTCGAGGCCGACGGGCGGTTTCTCGCGGTCGTCGCGGCGCTCATCGCGCAGGCCTTCAAGGTCGAGACCGCCGTCTCGGCCGAGCGCCAGAAGCTCGCCGACGAAAACTCGCATCTCCGGCAGGAGCTCAAGGAAAAATACGATTTCTCGCAGATCATCGGCAATTCGAGCCCGATGCGTCACGTCTACGATCAGGTCTCGCAGGTCGCCCGCTCGAACGCGACCGTCCTCCTGCGCGGCGAATCCGGGACGGGCAAGGAGATGATCGCGCACGCGATCCACTACAACTCGCTCCGGTCGAAACAGCCGTTCATCAAGGTCAACTGCGCGGCGCTTCCGGAAACGCTCATCGAATCCGAGCTCTTCGGCTACGAGCGCGGCGCGTTCACCGGCGCCGAACGCCGCAAAAAAGGGCGGTTCGAGATGGCCGACGGCGGCACGATCTTTCTCGACGAGATCGGCGATCTGTCGCCGCAGACGCAGATCAAGCTGCTCCGCGTCATCCAGGAGCGCGAATTCGAGCGGCTCGGCGGCACCGAGACGATCAAGGTCAACGTCCGGCTGATCGCCGCGACCAACAAGAACCTCGAGGAAGCGATCGCCGCCGGCGCGTTTCGCGAGGACCTCTACTACCGGCTCAACGTCTTCACGATCTTTCTGCCGCCGCTCCGCGAGCGCAAATCCGACATCCTGCTGCTCGCCGAGCATTTTCTCGCCAAGTACGAGCGCGAACACCATAAGGAGATCAAGCGGATCTCGACGCCGGCGATCGATATGCTCGCCTCGTATCATTTCCCCGGCAACGTCCGCGAGCTCGAAAACGTCATCGAGCGCGCCGTTCTCGTCTGCGATTCGAACGTCATCCACGGCCATCACCTGCCGCCGACGCTCCAGACGGCCGAGGTTTCGGGCACCGTCACGCAGGGCTCGCTCGCGGCCGCCGTCGAGGCCTACGAGCGCGATCTGATCCAGGACGCGCTCAAATCGACCCGCGGCAACGTCGCCAAAGCCGCCAAAATGCTCGATTCGACCGAGCGGATTCTCGGCTACAAGATCAAAAAATACGGCGTCTCGCCGAAACGCTTTCGCGACTGAAACTGTCGCTTCGCCCGGCCGCCCGCGGCTTGCGAAGCAAATCTTCCGCTCTGCCCCCGGCACTCGGCACACCGCACTGCCCGACAGGGTTCCCGGTCGAAATTAAATCGCCGTCAGTCCCGGCCGCGTCCGCCTAAGTCGTTCGCGAATTTGCATTTACTGCCGCCGGGCCGCGAAACCCGGTCAGCCCGGTCAGCCCGGTCAACCCGGTCAACCCGGTTTCCGGCTTGACAAAGCGCCGGAGTCCGACTATTTTTTGTCAATACATTTTTCGAAGAAAGATTGTTTCGGTTTAGTCGGTAGTCGAGTTGCGGTTTAATTCCTGCCAGTAAGCTTTCGTTCACCGGAAAAAAAAGAATAAAAATTTAAATTTCGATTCGGCGCTGAGCATACGTTTGCCCTGTTTTTCGCTTGCCTCGGGCTAAATGTCTTTTCTGCAAGAAGTCGCTATCGCTAACAGGAGTATAGGTATGAGTTTGTTCGCGCGGACGGCGAATCGTTCGCTTCGTGTTTTGGCCCTTGGTCTTTTCATCGCCCTTCTTTCCACATTCGTTCTCGGCTACAACTGGGAAAGCGTCAAGAGCTACACGCTCGAGGCCGTCGGCTACGCCGGCCCGGCGCCCGCGTCTTCGCCGGCGGCCGGAACGACCGAAAGGTCCGGCCTTCTCAGGTATTTGTTCGAGAGCGGCCCGAACGCGGCCGCGACCGGCGGCGATCAGTTCGCGCCGGCGTCGACGCTGATCGACCCGGCCGGCGACGGCGGCTTCGAGACCGGCGCGACCTTCGCGGCGAACAACTGGACGGCGGTCAACACGGCGACCGCGAACGGCAGCCAATGGTTCGTGACGACCACCAGCCTGACGAACGGCGCCTATACCTTCGCGCCGGCCGGCTCGCGCGCCGGCTTCGTTTCGAACAACAGCGGCACCAACTGGCGCTACAACACGACGCCCGCCGCTTCGTCTTCGCATTTGTACAAAGACATTACTTTCCCGGCGGGCGAAACGAACATCAATCTTTCGTTCCGCTACAACGTCAACGGCGTCGACACGACCTTCGACACGCTCTACGTTTATCTCTGCCCGCAGACGCTGACGCCGGTCGCGAACTCGCCGAGCAGCAGCACGTCGACCGTCAGCTGGACCGGCACCGGCACCGCGACGCTGCTCGGGACTTACAATTCGCTGGCGGCCGGAAGCGGATCGACGGCCAACATCGCGATTCCGGGCGCAATCGCCGGCAACGCCGCCGCGAGCTCGAATATGCGGCTCGTCTTCACGTGGAAGAACGACGGCTCCGGCGGCACCGAGCCGCCGGCCGCGATCGACGACGTTTCGCTGACCTCGGTCGTGCCGACTCCGATCAGCGGGACGAAGACCGTCTGCCCGTCGGGCTGCGACTACCCGACGCTGACCGCGGCCTTCAGTTTCCTTACCGCGAACGGCGTCAACGGCCCGCTCGTCCTCGAGCTCGGCAGCACCTACGTCAGCACCTCGGAAACCTTCCCGCTCGCGCCCGGCGCGATCGCCGGTTCGAGCGCCGTCAACACCGTCACGGTCCGGCCCGCGACCGGCGCGACCGGTCTTTCGATCAGCGGCTCGAACACGACCGCGCTGCTCGATCTGAACGGCGCCTCGAACGTCGTCTTCGACGGCCGCCCCGGCGGGACAGGCACGGCGAAGCAGTTGACGATTTCCAACACGAGCACCGCGACCGGCGGCGCGGCCGTCCGCTTCATCAACGACGCGAGCGGCAACACGCTGCGCTACCTGACCCTGAAGGCCGCCTTTCCGTCGACCACTTCGGGCATCGTCAACTTCCTGACGACGACCGGGACGACCGGCAACGACAACAACACCGTCGACAACTGCGATATCGACGGCGGCGCGGGCGCGCTCGTTTCGCCGACGACCGGCATCGCGCAGAACGGCATCTATGCGAGCGGCTCGACCACGACGACGACGCTCAACAACAGCGGCAACACGATCTCGAACAATAATTTCTTCAATATCTTCAGCGCCTCGTCGGCCTCGAACGGCGTTCAGATTCTGACCGGCAACACCGACTGGACGATCCAGAACAACAGCTTCTACCAGACCGCTGCGCGCACGACGACGACCGCCTCGGTCTACACCGGCATCATCATCACCAATACCAGCGGCAACAATTTCGTCATTTCCGGCAACTATATCGGCGGCAGCGCGGCGCTCGCCTCCGGGACGACGACGATCAACGGCACGGTCGCCTCGCGCTACCGCGGCCTCAGCCTCGCGGTCGGCTCGACGACCGCGTCGAGCGTGCAGGGCAACACGATCGCCGGCTGGAGCGTCCAGTCGTCGAGCGGCGCGACGACGCCGCCCGGAGTTTTCTGCGGCGTTTACGTGACGAGCGGCGGAGCCATCAATATCGGGACCGTGACCGGCAACACGATCGGCGCGACGACCGGGACCGGCTCGATCACCGCCTCGAGCTCGACGAGCGGCGGCATCACCTACGGCATCTGCGGCGACGCGTCGTCCAGCGTGCTGAACATCGCGAACAACAACATCGGGTCGTTCACGACCGTCGGCACGACGGCCTCGGTCTCGCATTCCTTCGCCGCCATCGGCGTCACCGCCGCGACGACGCTGACGGTCAACAACAACACGATCGGCAGCACGACGACCGCCAACAGCATCAACGCCTCGAATGCCGCGACCGGGACGACCGCACAGGCCGTCCACGGCATTCTCAACACCAGCAGCGCAGCCGTTACGATCACGAACAACACGGTCGCCAACCTCAACAACGCCTACGTGCCGTCGGCGGCTAACTCGAGCCGCATCGTCGGCGGCATCGTCTCGTCCGGCGCCGCGGCCGCGACGATCACCGGCAACACGGTCCGCAATCTTTCGACCGCCGCCAACGCGACCGGCACCGGCACGACGGCCTCGGTCCAGGGCATTCAGTACATCGGCGCGGTCGCGGGCTCGACCGTTTCGACGAACACGGTCCGCAATATTTCGAACACGCACGCGACCGCCGCGACGGTCGTCAGCGGCATCTTTATCCAGATGGCGACGACCGGCACGAACGTCGTCGCGCGGAACCTCGTCCACTCGCTCGGCAACTCCTCGACCGCCGGCGTCATCAACGGCATCATCACGACGATCGGCAACGCGACGTTCCAGAACAATATGGTCGCGCTCGGCGGCGGCATCACGACGAGCGCCCAGATCAACGGCCTCAACGAGGCCAGCTCGACCAACAACTTCTATCACAACAGCGTTTACATCGGCGGCACCGGCGTCGTCAGCGGGACGGTCAACACCTTCGCCTTCAACAGCTCGGTGACGACGAACACGCGCGCCTTCCGCGACAACATCTTCTTTAACGCGCGCAGCAACACTTCCGGCACCGGCGTCCATTACGCGATCACGGTCGGCGGCACGACGGCCAACCCGACCGGTCTGACGTCGAACAACAATATTCTTTTCGCCAACGGCACGGGCGGCGCAATCGGGCGCTTCAACTCGCTCACGCAGGCGACGCTCGCCAACTGGCAGACCGCGACCGGGCAGGACGGCGCGAGCTTATCGTCCGATCCGCAGTTCATCGATCCGACGAACGCGACAACGCCCGACCTGCACCTGAGCGTGTCGAACCCGACGGTCGCCGAAAGCAACGGCGTCGACGTCGGCGTGACCGACGACTTCGACGGGCAGACGCGCGCCTCGTTTACGCCGGTCGACATCGGCGCCGACGCGGGCAACTTTACGAGCGGCGGCGATTTCCTGCCGCCGGTCATCACCTACACGGCGCTTCCCGCGACGACCTCGACGACCGACCGGACGCTTTCGATCAGCGTTACCGACATTCTTTCCGCCATCCCGACGAGCGGCGCCGGCCTCCCCGTGCTCTACTTCCGCAAGGGCGTTTCGGGCGCCTTCTCGGCGAGCCAGTGCGTCTTCGCGAGCGGCAGCAATTACAACTGCACGTTCACCTACGCCTCGGTCGGCGGCGTGACGGGCGGCGACACGATCCAGTACTATGTCGCGGCGCAGGATGCGGCGACGACGCCGAACGTGGCGGTCAACCCGGCGACGGGCGCGAGCGGCCTGACGGCGAACCCGCCGGCGGCGAGCACCGCGCCGACCGCGCCGAACAGCTACCCGGTCAACCCGGCATTGACCGGCACGAAGACCGTTTGCGCGTCGGGCTGCGACTACACCGGCCTGACGACGACCGGCGGTCTCTTCGCCGCGATCAACGCGGCGACGCTGACCGGCAACGTGACGGTCCAGATCGCCGGCGACCTGACGGCCGAGACCGGCGCGGTTGCGCTCAATCAAACCACCGAGGAACCGACCGGCAGCAACTTTACGGTCAAGATCTTCCCGACCGGCGCGGCGCGCGCGATCTCGGGCTCGCTCGCCTCCGACGGCCTGATCCGGCTCAACGGCGCCGACCGCGTGACGATCGACGGCAGTCTTAATGGCACCGGCACCGACCGCAGCCTGACGATCACGAACACGAACACGACGGCGCCGACGACGATCCTGCTGAGCAGTCTCGGGACCGGCGCGGGCGCGACGAACGACACAATCAAGAATCTCAACGTCTCGACCGGCGTTCCGACGACCTCCGGCTTCGGCATCCGCGTCGGCGCGGTCACCGGCGGCGCGGACAACGATTCCGTCACGATCCAGAACAACAACGTGACGGTCGCGACGGTCGGCATCTTCGCGAACGGCACGGCATCCGTGAGCGCCGGCGGCCTCGACGGGCTCGTCATCAGCGGCAACACGGTCGACTCGTCGGCCGGCGCGCTCCAGAACTACGGCATCGAGGTCGGCAACGCGACCGGCGCGGCCATCTCCGGCAATACGGTCAGCGTCCAGAGTTCGGCCGCGTCGGCGCTGGCGGCGATCTCGCTCGAGACCGGCTTCGTCTCGTCGACGGTTACCGGCAACACGATCACGAAGTCGCTCGTGACGAACACTAACGGCTACGGCGGCCGCGGCATTACGGTCGCCACCGGCACGGCGGCGAGCAATCTGACGATCGCCAACAACGTTGTCTACGGCGTTAACGGCTCGAACTGGTCGAGCTTCGGCAACTCCTCTTCGATGGGCATCGCGCTTGGCACGCTCGGCGGCAGTACGACGATCACGACGACGACCGGCGGCGTCAATCTCTACTACAACAGCGTCAGTATGACCGGCAGTATGGGCTCCGCCTCGACAACGGCGCTGACGACGGCGCTCTACGTCGGCTCGAACGTCACCGCGCTCGACGTCCGCGACAACATCTTCAGCAATACGCAGGTCGCGACGAGCACGACGCAGAAGAACTACGCGATCTATTCGGCGGCCGCCAATACGGCGTTCACGACGATCAATTATAACGACTACTACGTCAGCAACACGTTCAACGCGGCCTCGGCGATCCCGGGCTTCATCGGTTCCGACCGGACGAACCTCGCCGGCATTCAGACGGGCTTCGGCCAGAACGTGAACTCGCTCGTCGCCGACCCGCAGTTCAACAACCCGGCGTCGAACCTCCAGCCGCAGTCGGTCGCGCCGGTCATCGCGGCGGGCACGCCGATCGCGGGCGTTACGACCGATTATCTCGGGACGACGCGCAGCGCGACGACGCCGACGATGGGCGCGTACGAGACCGGCACCGACACGGCCGGTCCGACGATCGCCTACACAGCGCTCGCCAACACGACCTCGACGGCCGACCGGACGCTCGCGATCACCGTCACCGATCCCTCGGGCGTCCCGACGAGCGGCGCCGGCCTCCCGGTGCTCTACTACCGGAAGGGAATCTCGGGCGCGTTCACGGCGAGCGCCTGCTCGTTCGCGAGCGGCTCGGCCTACAATTGCCCGATCGCCTACGCGGCGGTCGGCGGCGTCGTCGCCGGCGACACGATCCAGTACTATGTCGCGGCGCAGGACAGCCTGAACAATGTTTCGGTCAATCCGGCGACGGGCGCGAGCGGTCTGACGGCGAATCCGCCGGCGGCCGGCACGCCGCCGACGAGCCCGAGCTCGTACAACATCGCGATCTCTTACAGCGGCAGCTACACGGTCGACGGCGTCGGCGGCGGCGGGAACTTCGCCAGCCTGACGAACCCGGGCGGCATCTTCGAAGCGATCAACAACGGCGTCCTCCAGGGCAGCGTGACGATCAACATCACAGCCGACCTGACGGCCGAAACGGGTGCGGTCGCGCTCAACGCGCCGACGCAGGAAACCGCGGGCACGTTCACGATCACGATCAAGCCATCGGGTGCGGCGCGCGCGATCACCGGCGCGGCGGCTTCGACGGCGCTGCTCCGCTTCAACGGCGCGAGCAACGTCGTCATCGACGGCTCGCTCTCCGGCGGCACCGACCGCAGCCTGACGATCACCAACACGGGCGCGATCACCCCTCAGGTCGTCCGCTTCGGCTCGGTCGGCACGACGCCGATCACCGGCGACGTCCTGAAAAACTGCGTCATCGTCAACGGCGTCAACACCTCGTCGGCGGTCATCGTGCTCGACACGGGCGGCGCGGCGGGCTACTTCAACAACGTCACGATCCAGAACAACGACATCCGCAAGGCCTTTATCGGCATCTTCACGAACGCGGCCGTCGCCACCGGCAACGGCGCGAACCTCCTGATCACGCAGAACAAGCTCGACAACACCGGCGCGAACGCGCTCCGCGGCACCGGCGTTTACGTGCAGGGCGCGGACGGCGCGACCGTCAGCGGCAACACGATCGGGAATTTCGACGCGACGAACGACGAGATCGACTCCGGCGTCTGGCTCGCGACGGGCACCGTCAACTCGACCGTTTCGGGCAACACGGTGACGACGCTCGGCTACACCGGCACGGGCGCCTTCAACCCGATCGGCATCCGTGAGACCAGCGGCCTCGCCGCCGGTTCGGGCAACAACATCACGCAGAACACGATCACCTCGCTCTCCGGCACCGGCACGACCTCGATTTCCGGCATCGTCGTCGAGGGCGGCGGAACGATCATCCAGCGCAACAACATCGCGGGCGTCGTCAACGCGAGCACCTCGACCTACGGCGCCTACGGCATCAACATCGGCTCGGGCGCGACCGTCGGCAACAACATCGTCGTCCGCAACAACTTCGTCAGCGGCGTGACCGGCAATATGACCGGCGGCGGCGCGTTCACGACGACGTTCGGCATCTTCGGCATCCGCGTCGCGGCGGGCACCGGCCACGTCATCGCGAACAACTCGGTGAACCTCACCGGGCTGCGCGCCGGGACGGCGACGACGAGCCTGCTGACGGCGGCGCTCGGCGTCCTTTCGACGAGCTCGACCGGGATGGACGTTCGCAACAACATTCTCGCGAACAACATCACCGGCGGCACGACCTCGGTCGCGAACGTCGCGCTCTATCTGCCCTCGGGCGGAACGTCGGCGATGAACCTGACGCTCAACAACAACTCTTATTACTACGGGACCGACACGGCGCGCGCCGGCGCGGGCCAGGCCGGCACGACCGCGGGCACGAACTTCTACACGACGCTCGCGGCGCTGAAGGCTTACTCTTCGACGCTCTCGGCGGCGGGCACGAACGACAACGCGTCGCTCGCTTCGACCGGCGCGGTGCCGTTCGCCTCGGCGACCGATCTGCATATCGCGGCCGGCGCTCCGGAGATCGACACGGGCGCGACGATCGCTTCGGTGACGAACGATTTCGACGGCGAAACGCGTCCGCAGGGCGCGGCCTACGAAATCGGCGCGGACGAGATTACGCCGCCATCGTCCGGAACGATCCAGTTTTCGGCGGCGACCTACTCGGTCACCGAAGGCACGCCGACCGTCACGCTGACCGTCACGCGCACCGGCGGCTCGTTCGGCGCGGTGACGGCCAATTACGCCCTCGGCGGCGGCACCGCGACCGGTGCGGCGTCCTGCGGAACGGGCGTCGACTACGTCAACACGGGTGGGTCGGTTTCTTTCGCCGACGGCGACACGGCCGACAAGACCTTCACCGTGACGGTGTGCGACGACGATTTGTTCGAAGCCGCCGAAACTCTCAACGCGACGCTTTCGATCGGGTCGGGCGCGGCCACGCTCGGCACGCCGAATCCGGCCGTCGTTTCGATCACGGACAACGACGTGCAGCCGGCGCTGCAATACTCGTCGGCGATCATTCCGGGCAGCGAAGGACTGGTTTCGGTGGGAATTACCGTCACCCGGACGGGTGCGCTCGACAACGTCGTCGCGGTCGATTACGCGACCTCGAACGGCACGGCGACCGGCGGCGCGGCCTGCGGAAGCGGGATCGATTTCATCCACACCACCGGCACGCTGACCTTCAATTCGGGCGAAACCGCCAAGTCGTTCAACGTTTTCGTTTGCGACGACAGCCTGTTTGAACCGACCGAAACCATCAATCTCGGACTCGGCAATTTTGTCGGCGCGGTTTCCGGCGCTCCCGCGTCGGCCGTCATCAATCTGGCCGACAACGATCCGGCTCCGAGTCTGAATTTTACATCGGGCAGTTATACCAACACGGACGATTTCGCCCGCACCCGGCTCAAAGGCGACCAGTTCGCTCCGCAGACGGCGACGATCACCGTTCAGCGGACCGGCGCGACCGAAAACGCCGTGACGGTCGATTACGCGACTTCGGACCTCACGGCGACCGGCGGCGCGTCGTGCGCGGCGGGGTCGGGCATCGACTATGTTTCGACGAACGGAACTTTGAGCTTCGCGGCCGGCGAGACGACCAAGACGTTCGACGTCACGGTCTGTACCGACGCGCTCTTTGAAGGCAACGAAATCGTCAACCTGACGCTTTCGAATCCATCCACGCCGGCCGTCATCGGGCTGCCGAATCCGGCCGTCCTGATAATCGTCGACAACGAAACGGCTCCGACCTTCGCGTTCTCGTCGGCGACCTACTCGAACACGGACGATTTCGCTCGCCTCGGCGAAACGACGAAGGACTTCGCGCCGGCGGTCGCGACCATCACGGTCAACCGCACGGGCGCGCTCGACAACGCCGTGACGGTCGATTACGCGACCTCGGACGGCACGGCGACCGGCGGCGCGAGCTGCGCTCCGGGCGTCGATTACATCACGACCAGCGGAACCCTGAGCTTCGCGGCGGGCGACACGGCGAAAACCTTCACCGTGACGGTCTGCACGGACGCGCTCTTCGAGGGCGACGAGACGGTCGATCTGACGCTCTCGAACCCGTCGACTCCCGCGACGCTCGGCACGCCGAACTCGGCCGTGCTGACGATCGTCGACAACGACGCGCAGCCCTCGCTGCAGTTCAGCAGCGCGACCTACTCGGCGGCCGAAAACGTCGCCGGCGGGGTCGTCACGCTGACCGTCACCCGGACCGGTGCGACCGGCGCTCCGGCGACCGTCGATTACGCGACCTCGGACGGCACGGCGACGAGCGGCACCTGCGCGCCGGGCGTCGATTACAATTCGGCGAGCGGCACGCTGACCTTCAACCCGGGCGACACGACGAAGACTTTTAACGTGACCATCTGCGACGACTCGGTCTACGAGCTTAACCAGACGTTCACCGCAACGCTTTCGAACGTCGCCGGCGCCGTGCTCGGCACGCCGAATCAGGCGACCGTCACGATCAACAACGACGACGCCGCGCCGACCATCTCGATCAACGACATCTCGCAGGCCGAGGGCAATTCCGGCACGACCGTCTTCCAGTTCGTCGTCACCAAGACCGGCGCGACGGAGCTTCCGGCGACGGTCGATTTCGCGACCGCCGACGGCACCGCGACCTCGCCGGCCGATTACAACGGCGGCACCGTCTCGCTGACGTTCGCGCCGAACGACACGGCACAGGGCGTCAACATCGCCGTCGTCGGCGACACGACGATCGAGCCCGACGAGACGTTCTTCGGCAATCTGTCGAACTGCGGCCAGTGCACGATCAGCGACAATCAGGGCCAGGCGACGATCGTCAACGACGACTTAGACACGACGCCTCCGACCGTGACCTACACACCGCTTTCAAACGTCGCGTCGATCCAAACCCGGACGATTTCTGCCACCGTGGCTGACAATGTAGCTGTTCAGAGCGTTACGGTCACCTGGTTCTACAACGGGTCGGCAAGCGGCTTGACCAACGGCTGTTCGCTCCAGAGCGGAACTGCGCAGAACGGCACCTGGAACTGTCTGCTCATTGGTATCGCCGGATCTCCGACCGACCCGGGCACGGTGACCTACTATGTGCGCGCGTTCGACAGCTCGGGCAATTCGACCGCCAATCCCGCGGGCGCGAACAATGCGAACGGCACGCGGAATATGTACACGGTCGGCTCGGGCGGAACGATTGACGTGACGAACACGAACACGTTCGACAATCTGGTCGTCGGCGACGGCTTTACGCTGAACGGCAACGCGACGGTCAACGGCACGCTTACATTAGCAGGCGGACAGCTCAACACGGGCGCGAACACGCTGACGCTCGGCTGCAATGCGGTCGTGACGGGCGCGGGCGGCGCGAACTACGTCGTCGGAACGGTTGAGAAACAGTTCTGCGCGGCGGGGTCGTTCTCGTTCCCGGTCGGCACGACGCCGGACAATGCGTTTGCCGGCAAGGCGCAGCCGACCGAGCCGGGCTTCCTGCCGCCGCCGGAGTTCACGCCGGTCGACGTCAACGTGACGGCGGGCGGATTCCCGGTCGCGCTGACGGCGACGGTCGTCGACGGTCCGCTCGGAGGGGCGAACCCGGCGCAGTCGGTGTCGCGGTACTGGGACATCACGAAGATCGGCGCGGGCGTGCTGACGGCCGATTTGACGTTCCATTATCTCGATCAGGACGTCGCCGGCACGGAAGCCGGGTTCAACGTGCTGCGGCGGTCGGGCTCGACGACGGCGACTTATCCGGGCGGCACGGTCAACGCGGGCGCGAACACGGCGACCGCCCCGAACGTCTCGGCGTTTTCGCAGTGGGGCGCGGGTCTGCTCGTCCCGACGGCGGCGAATGCCGAGATCGCGGGCCGGGTGACGACCGCCGCCGGCGAAGGCATCCGCAACGCGACGGTGATGGTGACGGGCGGAAGTCTTTCGGAACCGCGGTTTGTGCGGACGGGATCGTTCGGCAATTACCGGATCACGGATCTGCCGGTCGGCGAAAATTACGTGGTGACGGTGATCTCGAAACGGTTCGTGTTCGCGAACCCGAGCCGGGTGATCAGTCTCGCGGACAACGTCGCCGACGCCGATTTTACGGCCGACGGACAATAAGCACGGCGGCCGCCGGCTTATAAAAACGCGAAGGAGAAGGGGGCGTAAATCGACCCCCTTCTTCTTTTGTTCGAAGCTGTCTGAGCGGGTTTATTTGCCTCCATTAAAGTGGGGCGATTATCGTCTCTATCCGCAGACGGCTGCCTGTGATTCTCGAAATTTTACTTCAATTCTTGACAAGCGGACAAAAACCTCCTATTTTCTTATTACTCGAAAATAAAGAGAATAGCCGAAACCCTCGCTTAATTTGAGCTGATATGAAAAACCGTCCGCGGCTTTTCGGTTTCGGATATTCGTTTATTCGTGGTTTGGTTTAGTATTTGATTTCGCCCGGCAGCCGATATAAATCTTGCCTTATTGCGGTTGTTCTGTGATTCTTTAGGGCATAAATTTCGAACAAATTATTTAGAAAAGAAAAACAGGAGATTTATATGAGTTTTGTCCGGCCGACGGTCAGCAAGTCGTCGCGTGTTTTCGGTATCGTTTTGATTATTTTCACGATCGCGATCGTGGGCTTCGCTTCGAAATGGAGCGGGATTTCGGTTTACGCCGAAACATTCGGCCGGCTCTGGGGCGCGGCCCCGGACGCGGCCGCAGCTGAGCCGCGGGCGGCCGGTTTCAATAATTCATCCCTGATATTGACGCCCGGCACCTGCGACACGGCGGGACCGATCGAGGTCGAGGGCCCGACGCCGACGGCCTACGCGACGCTCGGAGCGGCCTTCACGGCGATCAACGCCGGCACGCACACCGGCACGATCACGATCGACGTCTGCGGCGACACGAACGAAGGCACGGCGACCGCAACGCTCAACGCGAGCGGCGCGGGCGCGGCGAGCTACACGTCGATCACGATGAAACCGGCGGGCGGCGCGGCGCGGACGATTTCCGGCGCGACGACGGCCGGCAGCCCGATGATCGACTTCAACGGCGCGGACAACGTTACCGTCGACGGTCTCAACACCGGCGGCAATAGCTTAACGATCTCGAACACGACCGCCTCGGCGACGACCGGCACGGCGACGATCCGCTTCATCGGCGGCGCGACGGGCAACACGATCACCAACTCGACGCTGCTCGGCTCGGTCGCCTCGTCCGTTGCGACCAACGGCGCGACCGTTTTCTTTTCGACCGACGCGGTCACCGCCAACGGCAACGACAACAACACGATCTCGAACAACAACATCGGCCCGGCCGGCGCGAACCTGCCGACGAAAGCCATTCTCGGCAACGGCTCGACGACGACGACCGCGATCGGCAACAGCGGCAACGTCATCGACAACAACAACATCTTCGACTATTTCGGCGCGGCCGTGACGAGCGCCGGCATCGCGACCAACGGCGGCTGCAATGCGTGGACGATCACCAACAACCGCTTCTACCAGACCGCAACACGAACCTGGACGACCGGCTCCCTGCATAACGCGATCAACATCGGCAACACGACCGCGACGAGCGGCGCGCAGGGGTTCACGATCACCGGCAACATCGTCGGCTACGCCTCGAACACGCAGACCGGCACCTACACGCTGACCGGCGCCGGCACCGGCGCGAAATTCGTCGGCATTTTGTTTAGCGGGATCGTGGCCGGCACGACCACCAACGTCAACAACAATACCGTCGCGGCCGTCAGTATGACCGGCGTTACGGGCAGCGGCACGACGACGGCGAGCCCGTTCACCGCGATCCTGCTGCAGGAAGGCAATATCGTCTCGAACGGCAATACCGTCGGCAGCCAGAGCGCGACCGGCTCACTCACCTTTTCGACGACGACGACGAGCTCGACCGATGTTTACGGCATCCACAACTTCACCTCGAACGCGTGGACGGCGAACAACAACACCGTCGGCGGCATCTCGGTGACGAACCTCGGCGCTTCCGGCACCTTCCTGCTGATCGGGATGCGAGCCTTTACCGGCTCGACGGCGACCTGGAACGCGGCGTCCAACACGGTCGGCGGCTCTGTTTCAAACTCGATTCAATTGAGCGCCACCGGAACGAGTTCGCAGGTCGAGGGCATGTTTACCTCGAATGCGCCGGCCGTCCTGACCTCGAATACGGTCCGCAATTTGACCACCAACATCGGAACCGGCACGACGGCCAGCGCTTCCGTGATCGGCATCAACATCACGGCCACGTCGCCGAATCATACGCTTTCGCAAAACACGATCTTCAATTTGTCGAATACCAACGCGACCGCCGCGAGCGTCGTCACCGGCCTGCAGTTTACGGGCGCGACGGCGAACACGGTCGAACGCAATCTGATCTACGGCATTACGGCGGCGACCAACAGCCTGACGGCCGAAGTCAACGGCATCCGCGTCGCCGGCGGCACCACGCAGTATCGCAACAATATGATCGCGCTCGGCGCGGGCATCGACAACGCGCTCGGGGGGACGGCCGCGAACGGCTCGACGACCGGCGTCAACGGTATCAACGAGGCGCTCGGGACGGATCAGTTTTTCCATAACAGCGTCTATATCGGCGGCTCGCCGACGGCCGGCACCGGCGCGTCCTACGCCTTCAACGGTACACAGACGACCAACACCCGCTCGTTCCGCGACAATATTTTCTTTAACGCCCGCAACAATTCGGGCGCGAGCGGCAAGAATTACGCGATCAAGATCAACGGCACGGCGGCCAACCCGACCGGCCTGACGATCAATAACAACCTCTATTTCGCAAACGGCACGGGCGCCGTCTTCGGTTTCTTTAACTCTTTGGACGTCGCCAATCTCGCGGCCTGGAAAACGGCCGTCGGGCAGGACGCGGCGAGCTTCGAATCGAACCCGCAGTATCTCGCGCCGGCCGCCGCGACGCCCGATCTGCATCTGAACGCGGCGGTCGCAACCGTCGCCGAAGGCAACGGCGTGGACGTCGGCGTGACACTCGATTTCGACGGCCAGACCCGGAGCGCGCTGACGCCGGTCGATATCGGCGCGGACGCCGGAAACTATATCGGCCTCGATGTTTCCGCGCCTGTCATTACTTACACGCCGCTCGGCAACACGTCGAGCACGGCGAACCGCATCCAGACGGTCACGCTCACCGACACGACGGGCGTCGCGACCGGCGGCAGCGCGCCGCGCATTTATTTCAACAAAAACGCCGGCACTTATTCCTCGACCGCCTGCGCGCTGGCTTCGGGCACGGTCAATAGCGGCACGTGGAACTGCACGATCGATTATTCGCTCCTCGGCGGCGTCGCCGTCGCGGACGTGATCCGCTATTACGTCGTCGCGCAGGACACGCTCGGCAATCTCGCCGCGAATCCGAACGCGGGCTTTGCGGGAACGAACGTCAATACGGTCACCACGGCTCCGACGACGCCGAACCAGTATTCGATCACGGGGACGATTTCCGGTTCGCTCAATGTCGGAACGGGCGAGACCTATACGTCGCTGACCAACACGGGCGGCGTTTTCGAAGCGATCAACAACAACGAGGTGACCGGCAATATCACGATCAACGTGACCAGCGATCTGACCGCCGAATCGGGCACGGTCGCGCTCAATAGTTACGCCGCCGGCTTCTCGATACTGATCAAACCGAGCGGCGGCGTGCGGACGATCACGAGCACGGCGGCGGCCACCGTGATGATCCGGCTCAGCGGCGCGAACAACGTGACGATCGACGGCAGTCTTTCGGGCGGCACCGACCGCAGCCTGAACCTCGTCAGTACCGGCACGACCTCGCCGAGCGTGGTCCTGTTCGGTTCGGTCGGCACGACGCCGATCACCAACGGAACGCTCAAGAACTGCGTGGTCGTCAACGGCCTCAACACGAGCTCGGCGGTCGTCATCTCCGATGCGGCGACGGTCGGCTCGGCCGGGTTCTTCAACGGCATCACGATCCAGAACAACGATATCCAGAAGGCCTTCGTCGGCGCCTTCGCGACGGGCGGCACGACGCCCGCGAACGGCGCGAACCTGGTTTACACGCAGAACACCCTCAACACGAGCGGCGCCAACGCGATCCGCAATGTCGGGCTCTACATGCAGGGCGTCAACGGCGCGACGGTGACCAATAATACGGTCGGCAGCTTCAACACCACGAACGATGAAAACGACGTCGGCATCTGGCTGGCGACGGGAACGATCAACGCGACCGTTTCGGGCAACACGGTGTCGACGATCGGCTACACCGGAACCGGGGCTTTCGCCCCGATCGGGATCAACGTGACGAGCAGCGTTGCGGCGACGAACAATCTCGTCGCCCGAAACACCGTCTCGGCGATCAGCACGAGCGGCGGCACGCAGGTTCGCGGCATCGTGGTCGCAGGCGCGACGTCCGATCTCGTGATCGAGAGAAACAGCGTGACGGGGGTCAACAATACCAACACCGGCACGTTCGGCGCTTACGGGATTGATATCAGCGGGGGTAACAATATCGCCGTCAGAAACAATTTCGTCAGCAATATTACCGGCGATATGACGGGCGGCTCGGCGTTCTCGACGACCTTCGGCATTTTCGGCATCCGCGTCGGCGCCGGCACCGGCCACGTCATCGCCGGCAACTCGGTCAATCTTTACGGCGCGCGCGCCGGAACGGCGACGACGAGCCTGCTGACGGCGGCGCTCGGGGTGGTCGCGACGACCTCGACCGGGATGGACATTCGCAACAACATTCTCGCGAACAACATCACCGGCGGCACGACCTCGGTCGCCAACGTCGCGGTCTTTCTGCCGTCGGCCGGCACTTCGGCGATGAACCTGACGTGGAACAACAATTCCTACTATTACGGAACCGATGCGGCCCGCGCCGGTGCCGGGCAGGTCGGCACGACCGCCGGCACGAACTTCTTTACGACGCTGCCGGCGCTCGCGGCCTACACCGGCACGCTCTCGCCGGCCGCGACCAACGATAACGCGTCGATCGCTTCGACCGGCGCGGTCCCGTTCGCGACGGCCTCCGATCTGCATATTACCGCGGCGGCACCGGAATTCAATACCGGCGCGACCGTTCCTTCGGTGACGAACGACTTCGACGGCGAAACGCGTCCGCAGGGCGCGGCCTACGACATCGGGGCCGACGAAGTGTCCCAGCCGGGCACGGTTCAGTTCTCGGCGGCGACCTATTCGGTGACCGAAGGCACGCCGACCGTCACGCTGACGGTCACCCGCACCGGCGGTTCGGGCGGCGCAGCGACCGTCAACTACACCCTCGGCGGCGGCACCGCGACCGGCACGGCCGCCTGCGGCACGCCCGGCGAGGACTACGTCAACGCCGGCGGCTCGGTCAGCTTCGCCGACGGCGACGCGGCCAGCAAGACCTTCACCGTGCCGATCTGCAACGATGCCGTCTATGAAGCGGCGCAGACCTTCGACGCGACGCTCTCGATCGGTTCGGGCAGCGTGACGCTCGGCACGCCGAACCCGGCGACCGTCACGATCAACAACGACGACGCCGCGCCGACCGTTGCGATCGGCGATGTCGCGCAGGCCGAGGGCAATGCCGGCACGACGAATTTCGGTTTCGGCATTACCGTCACCGGCGCTTCGGAAGTCACGGCCGGATTCCTGATCGCGTCGGCCGACGGCACGGCGTCCGCGCCTTCGGACTATACCGCCCTTGTTACGACGGCGGTGTCCGCGCCGGCGGATGTCAATCGCACGGTCACGACCTACGGGGGATTGGCGATTTCGGTCAACGGCGATACGACACCGGAACCGAACGAGACGTTTTTAATTAACGTCACGACCTGCACGGATTGTACGATCGCGGACAATCAGGCGGTCGGAACGATCCTGAACGACGATCTCGACACGGCGCCGCCGACCGTCACGTATGCGCCGCTCTCGAACATCGCGGCGACTTCCAACCGGACGTTCAACGTGACCGCGACCGACAACGTCGGCGTGACGGCCGTGACGGTCGTCTGGGCCAACAACAGCGGGGTGAGCGGTTCGGTGACCAATCCCTGCACGTTCGTCAGCGGCACGACCTGGTCGTGTACGATCGCGGCCGGCTTCGGCGTTCCGCCGCAAACCAGCCCGGGCACGGTTTCCTACTACGTCTCGGCGGACGACGCGGCCGGCAATTCGTCAGCCAACCCGGCGGGCGGCACGATCGCCGGCGGCACGCGCAATCTGTTCACGGTCGGTTCCGGCGGGACGATCGACGTCAGCGTCATCAACACGTTCGACAATCTGGTCGTCGGCGACGGCTTTACGCTGAACGGCAATGCGACGGTCAACGGCACGCTCACTCTGGCGGGCGGACAGCTCAACACGGGCGCGAACACGCTGACGCTCGGCTGCAGTGCGGTCGTGACGGGCGCGGGCGGCGCGAACTACGTCGTCGGAACGGTCGAGAAACAGTTCTGCGCGGCGGGGTCGTTCTCGTTCCCGGTCGGCACGACGCCGGACAACGCGTTTGCCGGCAAGGCGCGGCCGACCGGGCCGGGCTTCCTGCCGCCGCCGGAGTTTACGCCGGTCGACGTCAACGTGACGGCGGGCGGATTCCCGGTCGCGCTGACGGCGACGGTCGTCGACGGCACGCTGGTGGGCGCGAATCCGACGGAGTCGGTGTCGCGGTACTGGGACATCACGAAGGTCGGAGCGGGCGTGCTGACGGCCGATCTGACGTTCCATTATCTCGATCAGGACATCGTCGGCACGGAAACCGGGTTCAACGTTCTGCGGCGTTCCGGCTCGACGACGGCCGACTATCCGGGCAGCACGGTCAACGCGGGCGCGAACACGGCGACGGCGCCGAACGTCTCGGCGTTCTCGCTGTGGGGCGTCGGCCGGGCCGTGCCGACGGCGGCGAACGCGGAGATCGCGGGCCGGGTGACGACCGGTGCGGGCGAAGGCATCCGCAACGCGACGGTGATGGTGACGGGCGGAAGTCTGACGGAACCGCGGTTTGTGCGAACGGGAAGTTTCGGCAATTATCGGATCACGGACCTGCCGGTCGGCGAAAATTACGTCGTGACGGTGATCTCGAAACGGTACGTGTTCGCGAACCCGAGCCGGGTGATCAGCCTCGTGGACAACGTCGCCGACGCCGACTTCACGGCCGACAGCCAGTAAACGGAAGGGCCGCCGGCTTGTAAAAAACAAAAAGGAGAGACGGATCGTGAACCGGCCCGCCTCTCCTTTTGTTTTTCCCGGACCGATTCCAACGGGCAGGGTTATCGATCATCGATCTTCGGTTTTTGGCCTTGAAAGAAAACCCGGGATCGAAGATCGAAGGCCAAAGATCAAAACTCAAATCATCAACAAACAATAATTATCTTCCGATTCGGTCGCTAAACCGCTTCCGGGGTTTTGCCCCGGACGTGCGGGCTTTCCCGGCGTCTGTTAAAATAAGGTCAAGCGAAATACGATCGAATACGGTTTTGAAATAACAGACTGTGCATCGGGATTTCCGGCTCGGGTCTTGAAATTGCCGCGATCGGGCAGTTTGTTTTTCGAGCATTCCGACATCGCACATCCGACATCCGACATCAATGAATACTCTCGATTCACTCATCCCCGAACTGCCCGATCCGGAAGCGGCGCGGCGGTTTCTCGACCGGCTCGGCGAGCTTAATCCGGCGCAGCTCAACCGGCTTCTGAAAAACGAGGGCCTGCTTTCGGACGTGCTGGCGATCGTCTCGGACAGCCCGCTGCTCGCGACGACGCTTTTGCAGAATCCTGGCTATTTCGCGTGGCTCAACCGCCGCCGCGCCGATTCGAAGATCCGCGACAAGGAGGAGCTGCTCGAAGCGCTGGCCCGTTTTTCGCTGATGAATTCGACCGTCGAGCCGCAGGTCCTGCTCGCCCGTTTTCGCCGCCGCGAGCTGCTGCGGATCTTTCTGCACGATCTCCGCGGTCTGACGAACATCGCCGAGATCACCGAGGAAATCTCGAATCTCGCCGACGCGATTCTCGAATACGCGCTGCGGCTCGCCCGGCAGGAGCTCGACAACCGCTTCGGCCCGCCGCTCGAGACCGATCCCAAAGGCCGCGCGAAGACGGCCGGGTTCTGTGTCGTCAGCCTCGGCAAGCTCGGCTCGAAGGAGCTCAATTACGCGTCCGACATCGATCTCCTGTTTCTCTATTCGGCCGACGGGAAAACGTCCGGCCGCGGCGCGAAGGGCGAGGTCACGAACCGCGAGTATTTCGTCAAGCTCGCCGAATTCGTGACGAAGCTCGTCGGCCGTCAGACCGGCGAGGGCGCGGCCTACCGGGTCGATCTCCGGCTTCGCCCGCACGGCCGGATCGGCGCGCTCGCGCTGTCGGTCAAAGACACGGTCCGCTATTACCGGACCGAGGCCCGCGGCTGGGAGCGGCAGGTTATGATCCGCGCCCGCGCGAGCGCCGGCGATGCCGGACTGTTTCGCGAATTTTACCGGGAAATCGAGGATTTCGTCTTTTCCAGAGACCAGTCGGTCGAAGCCGCGCTCGAAAACGTCAGGCACTCAAAGGAACAAATCAACCTCGAAAAAGCGTCGGACCGCGGGTTCGACGTCAAGCTCGGGCGCGGCGGCATCCGCGAGATCGAATTCATCGCCCAGGCGCTGCAGCTCGCCCACGGCGGCCGCGACGAATGGCTCCGTTCGTCGCACACGCTGATCACGCTGACGCGGCTCGCCGACCGCCGGCTGTTGACCGAGAAGGAACTGACCGAGCTCTTCGCGGCCTACGATTTTCTGCGCCGGCTCGAACATCTGCTGCAGATGGAAAACGGTCTGCAGACGCATCTCGTCCCCGACGACCCGGCGCGGCGTGCGCTCTTCGGCCGGCGGATGAATTTTGCCGAACCGGCCGGTTTCGAAGCCGCACTCGACTGTCACACGGGCAATGTCCACCGCGTTTACCGACGGGTTTTGGCCGTCCGGAATCCGGAAAGACCGAAATCGCCGGGACGGCCCGCCGAGCTGTCCGAAACGGTCGCCGATTTTTACGAAACCGAGGACGAAACGACCGATTCGGTCTTTTCGGCGATCGCGCCCGACCACGCCGTCAAACCGATCCTCGCCTCGCTCGAAAAATCCGATCTGAACATCGTGCTCGACGGCGAAACGCTCGCCAAGCTCGAACGGCTGGCCGTCGTCTCGCCGCCGTTCGCGGCCCTCGTCGCCGCCAATCCGGCGCTGATCGCGGAACTGCCGGACGTCGCGAATGCGATCGTCGAAAAAGATTACGCCGCGCTGCTGCTTGCCGCCGTCCGGGCCGAAAACGATTTCGCGCACCGGCTCGCCGCGCTCCGCCGTAAATGGGCGGCCTGCCTGCTCGAACTCGTCGTCTACGACGTCTTCGAGAAAATCGACCGCAAGCTGGTCAAGAAACTCCAGACGCGGCTGGCCGAAGCGAGCCTCGAAGCGGCGCTCCTGATCACCCGCGACGAGCTCGAAAACCGCTTTTCCGCCAAAATCGACGATTTTCGCTTCGCGGTCCTCGGTCTCGGCAAACTCGGCGGCCGCGGGATGGATTACGGCTCGGATCTGGATCTGGTGCTGGTTTATGAGGACGATTTGCAGAAGGAGAGAACGGGAGAAGGGGAGAAGAGGAGAAGAGGAGAAGAGGAGAAGAGGAGAGGAGAAGACAAAACTGTGGATGGATCGGGCGAAACGGAATCCTCGTCAAGTGAATCCGTCTCCTCTTCTCCTCCTCTCCTCCTCTCCTCTTCTCGCTTCCAAAGCCGGGCCGTCGAACTCTTCGTCACGACGCTTTCGGCGATGACGCGCGAGGGCAGTCTTTACCGGGTCGATCTGCGGCTCCGGCCGGACGGCAAGAACGGCGCGGCTTCGTCGGGGCGGCGCGCGTTTCTCGATTATCTCGCCAACCGCGCGGCCGTCTGGGAATGGCTCGCCTACATCAAGCTGCGGGCCGTCGGCGGCGATTCCGGGCTCGGCGAGGACGTCGAACGCGAAGCCCGCCGGATCGTCCACGAGCGGGCGCGGCAGGCCGACCGCGCCGAGCTCAAAAGCGAGGCGCGGCGAATCCGCGAACGGCTCGAAGAACAGAAGACGGCCTCGCGCCGCCACCGCGAGATCGACATCAAGTTCGGCGCGGGCGGAATGCTCGACGTCTATTTCGCGATGCGCTATCTGCAGCTCCGTGACGACGTGCCGGACGATCCCGAAAGCCGCTCGACCGACGCGATGCTCGAACGCCTGTACGAAAACGGCTCGCTCGGCCGCGGGGAATTCGACGCCTTCACGAACGGCTATCTGTTCCTGACCGAGCTCGATCATCATCTGCGCCTGACGGTCGGCCGCTCGACGCGGCTGCCGGTCGCCAATCAGCCGGCGCTCCGCCTGATCGCCGGCCGGATGAAGCTCGAATCCGTCGCCGAGCTCCTCGAACGGCTGACCTTTCACCGCCTCGAAATCCGGGCGGCTTTCGACAGCGTGCTCGGATAGATTCCGGTTTGTAACGCAAAGACGCGGAGGCGCGAAGGCGCAAAGGTTTTATGAATGGAGTTTCGACCACGAAAGCCTACTTTGGCCGATGAAACCGTTCAGGAATCGAAACCCCATTTAAAATCATTGCGCCTTCGCGTCTTTGCGTCTTCGCGTTAAAACCCAAACTACCCGATTGTGAGACTTCGGAAACTCTCACAATTCCTGCCCCCAACCCGCTGAAAAAGCATATCTTAACAATCGAAGAAGAGTGAAAATTATGAGGAAAAAGCCGATCGCAACCGGGCTGCTGCTGGCCGTCGTCATCCTGAACGCCGTCTTTCCGGCATTTGCGCAGAAGACGCGGAACGAGGTTTTCGACAAGGTCGAGCTGCTCGTCAAAAACGGCGACGACGTCAGCGAAAAAAGCGTCCGGCTGCATTTCGAAGAGGACGCCGTCCGGATCGTCGCCGTTTCCGGCGGCGAAACGCTCAGGACCTTCAAATACGCGGACATCCGGCGGGCCGAATATTCCTACAGCAAGAGCCCGCGCTGGAAGACCGGCCTCGCGCTCGGCGCGGCGTCGGTCGTTTTTCCGCCGCTCCTGCTGGTCGCGCTCCCGCTCGGCTTTTCCAAACACCGGCGCCACTGGCTGACGATCGGCACGGCCGGCGATTACGCCGTCCTGAAGCTCGGCAAGCGCCACCGGAAGCTGATCCTTCCGGCCCTCGAAGCGCGCACCGGGATCGTCGTCGACGGCCGCGGCGATGATAAATAAAGCTATGAAAAAAGTTATCTTAACGCTGATTTTACTGTTCGCGGCGACGGCCGCCGCGCAGACCGAGATTCTGACCAACGCGCAGATCATCGAGATGTCGAAAGCCGGGCTCGACAAAACCGTCATCATCAAAAAGATCAACGGCTCGGCCGGGAGCTTCGACGTTTCGGCCAACGGCCTGATCGAGCTCAAAAAAGGCGGCGTCGCCGACGAGGTGATCGCGCTGATGCTCGAAAAAGAAGAGACGAAGCTCGCTCAATCGCCGCCCGTCAAAACGGATCGTCCGACGAATTACTCCGAAAACACGACGCCGACCGAAGCGCAGCAGTTTTCGCCGGTCGTCGTCACGCCGAAGGACGCGCTGCTCAACGCGCGGACGGTCGCGATCGAGAAATCCTCGCTCAACCCGTCGCGCCAGTCGCTCGAAAAAGAGCTCCTCAAGCGGCCGCAGTGGACGAAATACAACCTGACGCTCGTCCGCTACAAACAGGACGCCGACATCTACATCGAGATCGGCTTCGTGCCGTTCTCGCTGATCACGCACCGCTACGTCTTCCGCATCTACGACCGCCGCAGCGGGACGATCATCACCGCCGGCGAAACGACCTCGTGGGGCAGCCTCGCGCATCATCTGGCGCGGGAGATCACGCAGAAGATGGATCTGGTGTCGGGAAAAACGAACTGAACCGTCCCCTCGAGGCTTTGTTAATTCGGGGATTCGAACGGAGATAATTTCATAAAAGAGGATATTTATGCTGAAGAAGATAACGACTATTCTGTGTGCCGGATTGCTTTTGAACCTGTTTTTTTGCTCGACGATCCTGGCCAATGACGGTGAAAAACGAAGCGTTTCAAAAACGCGGACGAAAATATTGAGTCTCGGCACCGGGACGTCCTCCAGAATCGAGGTGACGCTTTACGACAAAACCAAAATCAAAGGTTATATCGGCGAATCCGATGATCGGGGTTTTACCGTCGTCAGCGACGAAAATGGTCAGGCAACAAAAGTGAATTATTCGGACGTAAAAAAAGCGACCGGTCGAAATAATCTGAACGGACGCTGGATCAGGATCGGGGTAATCGGTCTTATTATCGTCGGCCTCATCCTGTTTGCGACCGTCAGCAGCGAATACTAAAAGCCCCGCGGCCCGGCCTGTCATAGCGGGCTCGGGTTTCAATTCGAAGCGCCGCCGGCGGATTGCGGCATTCGCCCGCCCGGCGTTTTCAACCCAAATCGCGGGGCGACTTTTCTTCGTGGTTGCAGCGTGTGCAGAAGCGGTGTCTTTTTCGTTCGGCGGGCGGATAGGCGGCGCTCGCGGGCAGGCGCTCGGCGATCATTTTTTCTTCCGGCGTCAGCTCGTCCCACGTTTTGAGCCGGCGCGCGCCGCATTTCGGACAGTTTTTTTCGTTCATAAAACTTTTCGTTGCCTTTTTGCGTTTAAGACCGTAACATTTAACGTCTAAACAGTTTCTATAATCAAATTCGGTCCACTATTTTTTTACAGATGAAATTGAAAAGCGTTTGGCTGGCTGTCTTTTTTTGTTTCGGCGTCATTTTCTCCGCTTACGCGCAGGACGAACCGAAGTTCGACTTTTACACGCGCGGCGAATACCGCCGCGAAGTGCCGCGCCCGCAGAGTCTTTTGCGCTACGACGTCGGCGATCATCACACGACTTACGCGCAGATGGAGGCCTATATCGACGCGGTGCAGAAGACCGCTTCCGACCGCGTTCGCGTCTTCGATATCGGGCTCACCAACGAGTACCGGATGCAGCATATCGTCGCGATCTCGTCGCCCGCGAACATCGCGCGGCTCGACGCGATCAAAGCGGACAACGCGCGGCTCACCGACCCGCGCGCGACTTCGCCGTCCGAAGCCAACCGGATCATCCAGACCAACCCGGCGATCGCCTGGATGGCCTACACGATCCACGGCAACGAGTCGGCCTCGTTCGAGGCGATGCTTCAGGTCATCTACCAGCTCGCCGCGTCGAACGAGCCGGCGACGCTCGACATCCTCGATAAAGAGGTCGTCCTCGTCATCACCGGCGAAAACCCGGACGGCCACGAGCGGTTCGTGACGTGGTACAACTCGGTCGCGACCGGCAACGGCGACCGCTACGCGCTCGAACACCGCGAGCCGTGGACGATCTACGGCCGGCTTAACCATTACCGTTTCGATCTCAACCGCGACAACATCGCCGCGACGCAGAAGGAAACGCAGAATATGCAGAAGGCGCTGTTCGACTGGAATCCGCAGGTCGTCGTCGATCACCACGGCCAGCCGTCGCAGTTCTTCTTCCCGCCGACCGCGCTCCCGATCAACCCGAACCTGCCGCAGCCGGTGACGAACCGCTGGATGGACATCTTCGGCCGCGCCAACGCCGCCGCCTTCGACCGCAACAAATGGGATTACTACAACCGCGACATCTTCGATCTCTATTATCCCGGCTACTGGGACTCGATGCCGTCGATGAACGGCGCGATCGGGATGACGTATGAAACCGACGGCGGCGGCTTCAAGGGCCTCAAATGGACGCGCGACGACGGTTCGGTCGTGACGCTCCGGTCGGCGATCGCCAAGCATTTCGTGGCTTCGCTGACGACGCTCGAAACGCTCGCCAAAAACAAGACGCAGCGCTTGCAGGACTTTTACGATTTCCGCCGCAACGCGCTCGCCGAGAAGGACAAGATGCAGCGGATCGTGATCATCCCCGACAAGGACCGCGTCAAGACGGCCGAGATGATGGAAGTGCTCCGCCGCGCGCGGATCGAGATTAAGGTCGCCGGGGCGGCGTTTTCGTCGACGACCGCGCATTCCTATGACCGCAAGGACGCGCCCGCCGAATCGCGGAGCTTTCCGGCCGGCTCATACGTCATCGATCTCGATCAGCCGCAGAAAAAGCTGATCAAGGCGTGGCTCGAACAGGACACGCCGCAGGACGAGGCCTTTATCCGCGACGAGCTCGCGAAATTCCGCCGCAACGAGATGCGCGGCAAATCGGCCGTCAAGGAGGATTACCGCTTTTACGACATCACCGCCTGGACGATGCCGCTCGCCTTCGGCGTCGATGCCTACTGGACCGAGGACGCCGGCAGCGTCGGCGGCACCGCCGTTTCGCAGGAATATCTCGATACCGTCAAACGCGGCTCGGTGACGGGCCGCGCGCAGATCGCCTACATCATCCCGTACGACACGGACGGCGCGGGCGCGATGGCGGTCCGGCTTCTCAAGGAAGGCTACCGCGTCGCCTGCGCGACGCGCACGATGAACGCCGGCGGCCGCAACTGGAACCGCGGCACGTTCGTCGTCCGGGTGACGCGCAATCCCGACGGCGTCCACGAGGCCGTCAACCGGCTCGCGCAGGAGCTCGGCGTCAACGTGACGGCCGTCAACACCGGCTACGCCGAGGAAGGCGACACGCCGGTCGGCGGCGAGAACGTCTATTCGCTCCAGGCGCCGCGGATCGCGATGGTCGCCGACGAGGCGGTCGACCAGACGAGCTACGGTTCGATCTGGTGGACGCTCGACCGCTACGGCATCGATTTCACGCCGCTGACGATCAACAGCGTCAAGGGCGGCGCGCTCAAGAACTACAATATCCTGATTATGCCCGACGGCTCGGCCGGCCGCTATTTCGGCCTGCTCGGCAAGGGCGGCGTCGAGACGCTCAAACAGTGGGTTTCGGACGGCGGCACGCTGATCACCGTGCGCGGCGCGTCGGTTTTCGCCGCACTCAAGGACGTCGGCCTGACCTCGTCGAAGCTCGTCGGCAGCGAGGACGACGAGGAAAAGGGCAGGGTCCCGGGCGACGAGGAACCCGACAAGCGCGCCGAGACCGAAACGCTGCCGACGCCCTCGCCGTCGCCCGCGAAAAAGCCCGTCAACAAACGGCTCGAACCCGGCCCGTCGACGCCGCCCGAGATGAAGAGCGACAAACAGGACTGGCAGCCGCCCGTCCTGCCGCCGATCGCCTCGCCGTCGGCCAACGCCGGCAAGGTGCCCGAGGGCATTCCGGGCGCGATTATGCGGGCGACCGTCGACCGGACGACCTATCTGACCTACGGGCTCGAACAGGACGAACTGCCGGTGCTGCTCTCGAGCGGCTATTTCTTCCGGATCTCGAAAGAGGGTACGAACGCGCTCATCTACGACGCCAAACCGAAAAAGCCGCTGACGATCTCGGGCTTCGCGTGGGAGGGCAACACCGAAAAACTGCTCCGCGGGACGGCCGCGCTGATCGACGAGCCGAACGGTTCGGGCCACCTGATCCTTTTCGCCGACGAACCGTTTTTCCGCGGCATCTTCCGCTCGGAAACGCGCCCGTTCTTCAACGCGCTGCTGTTCAACGGAGTGTTCTAGGATTTGGGACGGCGGATGGCGGATGGCGGATGGGCGGCGATTCGGACAAACTGACCCGGGGCGGCAATTGAACCGGGGTCACGGACAACATAGATTCCGGATCCGTGAAAACGGGCGACAGACGCGGCATCGCAATGGTTTTGTCACCCGTCGTAATTTACGTTATCCGGGTAAATTCGATCTTCGGCCTTCGAAACGAAATCAAAGGGCAAAGATCAAAGACCGAATTCCGGCATTTATAAATGAGCGAATCCGACAATCACAAAAAATCCGGCTTCCGGCTCGAAAAATGGTATCTCGATCTGGTCACGGACGACGGCACGGCGATGATCTTTTATTACGCCGTCCTTAATTGGGGGCTCGTGACGGTGCCCTATGCCGCGCGGATGCGGTACGGGCCGGAGGGGCAGCTCGAGGAGGAATGGCATTTTTATCCGGGCGTTCTGCCGGCCGCGGCGGGCGACGATTTGTTTTACCGCGACCGTTTGTCGAAGGCCGAAGGAAGCTGGGCGCCGGGCGCCGCGCCGGTCGGCGAGAGGCTTTTCGAGAACGGCGGCGGGACGCTCGAATGGAACTGTCACCGGCCGAACTCGCGGGTTACGCTGAAGACGGGCGGCGGCCTGATCGAGGGGCGCGGTTACGCCGAGCAGCTCGTGATGACGGTTCGCCCGTGGGACATTCCGATGACCCGGCTCCGGTGGGGACGCTTTGCCGGCGCGCGCGATTCGGTCGTCTGGATCGAAATGACCGGCGAGCCGCACCGGCAATGGGTCTGGCTTAACGGCCGGGCGATTTCGGCGGCGGCGATCACGGACGAGGGCGTCTCGATTTCCGGCGGGGAAACCGAACTGCGCTTTTCGGAACCGAAAACGCTCGGCGAAGAAAAAAAGATCGGCAGCGTCGTCAAAAAGGTCGCCGGCTATATTCCGGGAATCGACAGCCTGATGCCGTCGCGTTTTCTGCTCGCCGAACAAACGAGATGGCGAAGCCGCGGCGCGCTCCTCGTCAACGGGGAAGTCGTCGACACCGGCTGGGTCATTCACGAGCGGGTCGATTTCGACGGCTAACAGATTGGATTTCGGATTTCGGATTTCGGATTTCGGATTGGTCTGTTGTGTTCCGTTTACAATTAACTTGCAAAACGCGGGCTTTCAACACGAGCAATCCGAAATCCGCAATCCGAAATCCGAAATCCGAAATCGACATTGTTTGATGGAACGAAATGAAATGCGTGGGCTGATCGGGAAAATTCTGTATGCGGTTCTTTTTATTTTCGTGCTGCCGGTTCTGCAGTGGCAGTGGGCGCGGCTGACGGCGGGACGGATCGGCTGGCCGGCGCCGCGGGCCGAAACGCTCGGGCTCGGGCTCGCCGGCGCGGGGCTGCTGCTGATCGTCTGGGGAATGGCCGCCCTCCGGATCTACGGGAAGGGCCTGCCGATGAACGCCTTTCCGCCGCCGCTGCTCGTGCGGAGCGGGCCGTACCGCTTGTTCCGGCACCCGATTTACTGGGGCTATGTCGCGCTGATGCTCGGAGCGAGTCTTTTTACGGGCTCGGCGAGCGGCTTCTGGCTCGTCACGCCGCTCAGCACGCTGGCGATTGTCGCGCTCGTCTGCGGGTACGAGGACATCGATCTGGCGCGCCGTTTCCCGGGACTGGAGCGGTCGGCGTGGAGCGATCTGCCGGCCCGCGAGGGCGGGCGGCTATTGTTGCGCGAGCGGCTCGCGGCGGTTTTCTGGATCGGCGGCCTGCTCGCGGCGGTAAATTATTTGCCCTCGCTGCGTCCCGCGCCGGCGGGTATTTTGGCCGATCCGTGGAGCCTGCCCGAATTCGCGTACCGGCCGGTCTTTCACGCGGCCGCACTCGGTCTCGTCGCGGCGCTCCCGTTTTTGATTAACGAGCGCGGACAGCTCCGGCGGTACGTGCTGGCGGCGCTCCTTTCGCTCGGCGGCGTCCTCCTGATCGGGCTTTCGTGGCCGGCGGCGGGCGGGCGCGACGCGGCGGTCGCGGCGGCCGTCCCGGTTTGTCTGACGATGCTGGCGGCGCGTCATTACGGGCTCCGGTTTCCCCGATTCCGGTTCGTCTGGTGGCTCGGATTTTCGGGGCTCTTGTTTTTTCAGCTCTACGCGTCGGGCGCGATGCTCGCGCAGGCCGCCGGCGGGCTTGCGGTCTATGCGGTCGCGGGCCGTTACGACGCCGTTTGGGAAGGTCTCCGGCGCGGCGCGGAACGCGTCGCCAATTCGTGGCGGGAATGGGTCTTCGGGCCGGTGCGCGTGATCAACCACGGTTTCTACGCGGGCGCGGCCGCGTTTCTCGGGATTTTTCTGGCCGGCGTGCTGGCCGGCCGGGCGTATGTCTGGGCGATTATGCTCGTCGGGATGATCGAAACCGTCTGCGCGGCGCTCTGGGCACAGGCGGTCGAGGGCTCGGACAAACTCAAGCGGCCGTTCGGCTTTTACGGCGCGATCGCCGGGATTCCGCTGTCGGCGCTGATCTTCTACGCGGCCGGCGTCGACGTCTGGCGGCTGCTCGGCGTGATGGCCGTTCTGATGCCGTGGGTGCAGGCGGTCGGGCGGCTCCGCTGTCTGGTCAACGGCTGCTGTCACGGCGCGCCGACCGCCGACGAACGGATCGGAATTCGCTGCGTCCATCCGCGTTCGCGGGTCTGCGGGCTCTCCGAACTGCGGGACGTCCCGATTCACCCGACGCCGCTCTATTCGATTCTCTGGCTCGTGCCGACGGGCTTCGTCCTCGTCGCCGCGTGGCTGAACGGGGCCGACTGCGCGCTGATCGGCGGGTTGTATCTGATTCTGACCGGGATCGGCCGGTTCGTCGAGGAAGCGTACCGGGGCGAGGTTCAGACGCTGATCCTCGGCGGTCTGCGGCTCTACCAGTGGGCGGCGGTCGCGACGGTCGCGGCGGGCGCGCTGCTGACCTGTTTCGAGACGAGGCCGGCGCTCGTCGAACCGGACTTCGGCTGGCAGATCCCGGCCGCCGCGCTGCTCGGCGGGATTTTCGTGCTCTTCGCGATGGGCGTCGATTTCCCGAATTCGAACGCCCGCTTTTCGCGGCTGGTCTAAGCGCTCGGAGAGTATTCGACCGGGAGATTCAGGGCGGTTATCGCCCTCAAACCGCGCCGGCTCAGACCCCCAAAAAAACTCCCCTCCTTCGAAAGGAGGGGTGCCCGCAGGGCGGGGTGGTTGACAGCCCGCGAGCTAACCACCCCGGCGCTGACGCGCCCCCCCTCCTTCGAAAGGAGGGGAATTTAAGACAGCCGCCCGGTCGAATTCGTTTCGGCAACGGTCGGAAACGCACTGGCAACGGCCGAAAACGCATTGGCAACGGTCGGAAACGTATTGGCAACGGCAGAATTCGCATTGGCAACGGCAGAATTCGCATTGGCAACGCCAAACAATGGATTGGCAACGGCAGATAATGGATTGGCAACGCCAAACAACGCACGGGCAACGCCAGACAACGCTCGGGCAACGCCAAACA
>JAFDVJ010000005.1:0-131426 GCA_018269075.1 Acidobacteriota bacterium | reverse complement strand
GCTCGGGCAACGCCAAACAATGCTCGGGCAACGTTCTTTGGGTGAAGATTTATTGAAGAAAATAAACGGTTTCGGTTTATAATCGTAAAATCAAAAAAATTACGACAAGGGGGATAACTTAAATTATGTTTACAATCCGCGCGAAATATACCGATACGGTCGAGGTCCGCTCGCAGCTCGAAGCGGTTCGCGATTTCTTTGCCGATATGCGAAACTTCGTCGAGCTGATGCCCGAGGTCGAGAGCATCCATCAGGACGCCAAAGGCATCGCCCACTGGAAGATCCGGACGGAAGTGCCGCTCGTCGGGACTTTTTCGCAGAAATTCGCGGTCGAATTGGCCGAACACACCGAGGAACGCATCGAGTGGCTGCCGATCGTCGGCGAAAAGTTCAATTTTCTGCGCTACGCGGCCGATTTTTTCGAAAAGTCGACGAGCTCGACGCTCGTCAACTTCACGCAGATGGTCGAGCTCCGCCGTCATTCGGCGAAAGAGCTCCATCTGCTGGCGGGCGTCGCCGGCGAGCAGTTCATCAGCGGGGAAATGACCAAGCGGATCGGCGGAATGATCAGGGTCTTCGTCAATAAGGCCAAGGAAAAATTAGAGGGTTAGGTTTATGAAAAAATATTTGTATTTGTTGATATCGATCTTTGTTTTGGCCGTCGCGGCTTCGGCGCAGCTCAGTCTGCCGATGGAATCGCAGCGGCAGGAAATCACGCAGACCGTCGGCGATACGCGGATCGCCGTCGTCTATCATCGTCCGAACGCGAAGGGCCGGCCGCTGTGGGGCTGCGAAACGAAGGATTTCGTGCCCAAAGGCAACAATCTCTACCCGTGTCTCGTCCCGAACAATCAGGTCTGGCGGACGGGCGCGAACGAAAACACGACGTTCGAGGTGTCGAACGAGGTTAAGATCAACGGTCAGACGCTGCCCGCCGGCAAGTACGGCCTTTTCACGATTCCGAACAAGGACGAATGGATCGTCGTTTTCAGCAAAACGAACACTGATTGGGGCAGCTTTTCCTACAAGCCGGAAAACGACCAGCTCCGCGTGACGGTCAAGCCGCAGACCGGCGAGATGGCCGAGACGATGTCGATCGGCTTCGAAAACGTCAAACAGACATCGGCCGAAGTCGTCGTCCGCTGGGAAAAGGTCCGCGTGCCGTTCACGGTCGACATCGGCGATATGAACGCGCGCGTCCTGAACTACATCCGGGAAAGCCTGAAAACGGCCAAACCGGACGATTTCCGCTCGCCGGTTCAGGGAGCGAACTACGTTTACAACAATAAACTGACGGCCAATTACGCGGAAGCGATCGGCTGGCTCGACGCGATGCTGCAAAAAAAGGAAACCGTCGGCGCGCTCGCGCTGAAGGCGAACCTGCTCGCGGATTCCGGCAAGAAACCCGAAGCGATCGCGACGGCCGAAAAAGCGCTCGCGCTCGCCAAGACCGTGACGCCCGCGCCGAACACCTCGGCATTGGAAAAGAAGCTCGCGGAGTGGAAAGGGCAGAAGTAGCCGAAGAAACAAAACGGAGCGCCGGCATCTCGGCCGGCAAACGGCGCGCGAGCGGCGTCCGGCGTTTCATTTTCCTGAAATCTTGAGAGGAATGAAGCGCCGCTTGCGTTTTTCAAACGCATTGCCGGCAGGATGCCGGCGCTCCGTTTTGACGGCGAGCTCGGGTAAACTACGGGACTCGAGACTCAGGACTTAAGACTCAAGACTATTCTATTCGTTTCGGCCGGCTCCGTAACCGGGCCCGAAAAGCGGCCGGCCGGGAAACTGGCCGGTCATTTTCGTGCCGTCGAAAACGATCCGGCCGTTGACGATGACGTCGGCGATTCCGGTCGCATACTGATGGGGCGCGTCGTAGACGGCTTTGTCGGCGATCGTGTTTTCGTCGAAGATCACGAGATCGGCGGCGAAGCCTTCGCGGATCAGACCGCGATCGCGCAGGTTGAAGGTCTGCGCCGGGAGCGAGGTCATCTTGCGGATCGCGTCTTCGATCGTCAGCAGCTTCAGCTCGCGGACGTATTTCCCGAGAACGCGGGCGTTGTTGCCGTAGCCGCGGGGATGCGGCATTCCCTCGCCGAAGATTCGCGTCGAGCTGTCCGACGCGATCATCGTGAACGGCTGCTTCATAATGTTCCGGACGTCGGCCTCGCTCATAATGTGGTAGATCATTCCCGCGCCGCCGGCCGCGTACATCTCGAAAATCTGCTCGATCTGCGCGTCGAGCTTCGTCGAATTGCGGGCGATCTTCGTGATCTCCCGGATGTTTTTGCCGTTAAAAGCGGGATTGGCCGGGTAATTGGCGACGACCGCGAACTCGAAATCCTTGAAATCCTTTTTCTTGAGCTCGTCCTTCATTTCCGAAATCACGCGGGCGCGTGTTTCCGGGTCGGCGAGCCGTTTGCGGCCTTCCTCGCGGCCGCCGGCGATCGCCCAGGCGGGCATTCGCGCGTCGAGCGAGGTCGACGAAGCGGTGTAGGCATACTGGTCGACGGTCACGCTTAAGCCCCGTTGGCGGGCGGCCTCGACGAGCCCGATCGTGACGGCGGACGTGCCCCACAGCTTTTTGCTCGAAATCTTGAAGTGCGAGATCTCGACCGGCATCCCGGCCTGTTCGCCGATGTCGATCGCCTCTTCGACGGATTTGACGACGTCCGTTCCCTCGTCGCGGATGTGCGAGGCGTAAACGCCGCCGTATTTGGCGGACGCGCGGGCGAGCGCGACGACCTCGTCGGTTTTCGCGAACGTCCCCGGCACGTAGATCAGACCGGTCGAAAGACCGACCGCGCCGTCCCGCATCGCCGCCTCGACAAGACTGTTCATCCGTTCCTGCTCGTCCGGCGTCGGCGCGCGGTTCTCGAGACCCATCACCTTTTCGCGGACCGCGCCGTGGGCGACGAGCGTCGCGAGATTGACGGCGAGCGGCTTCGTCCGGAACCCGCCGAGAAATCCGCCGATATCGACGGCCGACATCCCGCAGTTGCCGGTGACGAGCGAGGTGACGCCCATCCGGACGAAGTTTTCGGCGCGCGGATTGTCGAAGATCTCCTCGACGTGCGTGTGAACGTCGATAAAGCCCGGCGCGACGATCTTGTTTCCGGCGTCGATCATCACCTTGGCCGAGCCGGCGTCGATCCGCCCGATCCGGACGATCTTCCCGTCGCGAACGCCGATCGACCCGCGAAACCACGGGTTGCCTGACCCGTCGACGATCCGCGCGTTTACGATCACCAGATCGTAATCGTCGACGCCGCCCGCCCCGACCGGAAATCCGGCCGCCGCCAGAAAAAAACAAACCGCCAACAGGACCGATAAGACATTTCGCCACATAACGCCAACCCCGTTCAACCCGCCGCCGCTACGGCCGGCCGCTCCGAAAATCACCCGGAACCCCGCTGATCAGACAATCCGAAATCCGCAATCCGCAATCCGAAATCGCCCTCATTCGCTCGCGCGGCAGGGCTTGCCACCGGCGGCGTCGGCCGCCGCGCGCGCTTTCTGGTTCTGGTCCGCGGACGGCTTGACGATCTCGCTGATGCAGGCCGAATTGCCGGAAATCTTGACGACGACCAGATAAGACGTGATCTTGGTCGAATCCTCGGGGTTTTCCGAGGCGTTGAAGCGGACGATCAGCGCCTGCGGTTTGGCGGTCTTGCCGGCGCCCGAAACGCGCCATTCGGCTTTCTGACCGACCGACGAAAATCCGCCCGAGACGACCGACCAGAGATCGAGCTCCGATTTCGTCCCGTTCGGGGCGATCACGTTGATCGTCTGCCGCAGGTCGCCCTCGAGCAGCTCGAGCTTGTAGCCGCCGACGCCCGGACACGTCCCGCGATAGCTGTCGCCCTCGGTTTTGGCCGCCTTGCAGTCCTTCTCGCCGAGCCCCGTGTAAACGCTCTGCAAAGTCTTCTGCCCGAAGGCCGTCCCCGCGCAAAGCGCAATGAAAATCAAGCAAAATTGAAATTTGTTCATTCGTTCACCTCTTTTTTACAGTCTTGAGTCTTGATTCCCGAGTCTTAAGTCTCAGGTCTTAAGACGAGATAAAATGCCGCTTCCCCAAAAAACGGCTCAAATCGTCCGACCGCCTCCGGCCGGCCTCATAAATCACAAAAGCCGCTCATCCCCGAGCCAATCCGAAATCCGAAATCCGAAATCCGAAATCGCCTCATTGTATCTCGAAGGTGATCGACGAGCTGATGCTGCGGTCGCTTATCTTCTGGACCTGGATGACGAAATCGCCGTTCTGCCGGAGCGTCGCTTCGAGGCTGTCGCCGTCCTTCGAGACGTCGGCGTCGCCGTCGACGAGCGTGATCGAGACGTCGGTCGAGCTGCTGTAAACGCTCAGGGACTGACCGGCGCGGGCGCTGACGATGAAGCGTTTGATGTCGTCCTCGTCGGTCAGCTTGACGTCGACCGTCGCGTCGACCGCGCCGCGTTCGAACCGGACGCGCTGCGGCGGGTAGAGATCGCGTTTTTCGTCGCCGCCGACCTGTTTGAGCGTCTTGCCCTCGAGCCGGTATTTCGACTTGATGGCGGCTTCCGGACAGCAGGCGCCGCCGTTCTTGCCCGGGTCGTTGCGGTCGACGACGAGCAGGCCGTTTTCGACCTTCGCCGAGCGGATTCCGCCGTCGGCGCGGTCGCCGCCCTCGATCCGCGAGAGCAGCTCGGGCTTGCCGTCCTTCAGCGTGTAGATAAAGCCTTCCGAGAAATTGCCGGTGCCGCCGGTGTTGCAGACCGTGACGACGACCGCCTCCTCGATCTTGTCGCCGGTCAGATCGCCGTAATTGACGCTCTCGACCGAGAAAAACATCTTGTCGTCGCCCTTGTCCCGCGTGTATTCGCCCTTTTTGACCGTGATCTTTTTCGGGTCGTCATAGGCGCAGCTCGGCTCGTAGGTGTAATTTTTGAAATCCGTCTTGCGGATCTCGTCGGCCGGCGTCGCGGCCTTCGCGCCGGCTTCCTCCTTCGAGCTTTCGGCGGCCGGCGTCGGCGTCGCTCCGCCGTCGGACGAACTGGTCGTCGTCGAACGGTTCGAAACGAAGCAGCCGGCGGCCGCGAACAGACACGGAAACAGTAATAAAAGGCTTAACCTGAAAATTTTCATAGAAATCCTGTGCGCTTCAATTTCGTAATTGAAACACAAAGGAGTCCGAAATAAAAGCACCGGCGCGGAAAATTAGCGGCGGACGAATTTATCGCCGTTCCATTCGTAGGTCAGGACGACGAAATCGCCCTCGCCGGTGTCGCTGTCGCACTCGTTGCAGGCGACATTCAACATCCGGCCCTCGCGCGGCAGCTTGTAGAAATAGGGCAGATCGTCGCCCGATTTGAGCTCCTCGTTGAAGCCGCCGTTTTTGCCGAACCCGTCGAGGATGATCTTGCCGTTGATCTTCGGCGCGTACTGGTCGGTGACGTCCGACCATTGGCCGCCGTCGTAGGTCTGCAATTTCAGAACGCCGTTGCAGACCGGGCCGCATTCGACGGTCGAAGCGGCGACCAGATAACCGCCGCCGCTGCGTTTGAAGATCGCGACTTCGCCCCAGCCTTCCCAGTTGCCTACGAGCTTCAGATAACCGTTCTGGATATCCTCGACCTTGATCAGCGATCGGCGGTATTTGAGCAGCGCCCCGCGATCTCTGATTGTGCGGCCCGAATCGTCGAGGGCGAACAGATCGTCGGGCAGCGCCAGATAATAGTCCGTCACGGTCCTGAGCTGGGCGGCGGGCGGCGCGGCCTGCGCGCCGGAATCCTCCTTCGCGGCCTCGGCGGGGGGCTTGGTCGCAGCGGGCGGATTCGTCGTCCCGTTCGGTGATTGATTCGCGCCGCCGGTCGTCATCGACTGACTCGTCACGAAGCAAGCGGTCGCGGCCAGCGACAAAAATACCATAAATATCGGCAAGTATAGTTTCTGCATAAAGCTCCTAGAACTTTAACTTTCGTAATGCTAAGAATTTAAAATATTTACGGGGTTAATTAAACTATATGCCGATTTAGAAGATATGTTAATCTGCGGGCGCTTATTTACGCACGAATTTGTCGCCGTTCCATTCGAATTCGAGAAAAACGAAGTCCTCGCCGTCGCCGCTACCGCCGCATTCGTTGCAGGCGATTTTGACCGTCCGGCCCGCGCGCGGCAGCAGGTAATAGGAACCGAGATCGGCGCCCGATTTGATCTCGTCGTCGTCGCCGCCTTTCGATTTGTAGGCCGCGAACGCCTCGGCGTCGGTGAAGACCGGCTGAAACTGTTTGGTGACGTCGGTCCATTTGCCGTTCGTGTAGGTCGACAACTTGAGGCCGCCGACGCAGGCCGGGCCGCAGCCGACCGAGGTTTCGGCGACGAGATAGCCGCCGTCGCGGCGTTTGAAGAGCGCGATCTCCGACCAGCCTTCCCACGCGCCTTCGAGCTTCAGATAGCCGTTTTTGACGTCCTCGATCTTGATCAGCGATTTACGGTATTTCGTCAGCGCGGCGCGGTCTTTGAACTTTTGCCCGTCGATATCGGTCGCGTAGGTCTCGGCCGGCATCGCCAGAAAATAATCGGTCACGGTCTTCGGCTGCGCGGCCGCGCCGGTCCAGCCGGCGAGAATCAGGATCGCCGTTAAAATCAGATGCTTCATTATTTGTTCTCCTCTCGTTTAGTGATTTTTCCTTTTTTGAGTTCGACGAAGGCGCTGCCGTTCCAGCGATACCAAGTCAAACGGTAGAGCGACGGGCAGCAGATCGCGTCGTCGTCGGTCGCGAACGAATTTTCGACGACGATCGCCTTTTCCTGCGCGTCGTAGCTGACGTAAACGCCCGGACTGCGCATAATCTCGCATTTCTCGCCCGTCGGGCAGGCCTCGTCGGCATAGTCGAAAACCGGCAGCGGGACGGGTTTGCCGCCCTTCATCGTGAAGACGAGCAGCGCTTCGTCGGTCACCATATTGCCGCCGCAGATGTTGGCGATCAGCGGCACGAACGCTTCTTCGCGGCCGTCGCCGTCGATGTCGCCGTAAGCGACGGATTCCTTCGAATTGCTCCAGATATCGCCCGACGGGACGCCGTTCTCGTCTTTTTCCCGGCAGGCGACGTCTTCGAGTCCGTCCTTCATCTTCACGGTTCGATCGGCGATCCGGAACGTGAAGTTCGTGAAATCGATCTTTCTGATGGCCGCCGGTTGCTGCGCGGCGGCGCTCGTCCAAAGAGCGGCGAGGGCCGCGATCAAAACGAATAGCTTTTTCATAATTTTTCCTCACTCGCCGCACGCGAAGGGGATTTCCTTCGCGACGGTCTGATAAATCTGCTTCGGGTTGTTGTAGGCGACGAGCCGCGCCGTCAGCCTGATCTTCTGGCAGCCGGTGTCGTGCAGCAGAAACGGCACGAAAACGCGGCCCGCGCCCTCGTTCGGAAAGATGTAGGCGAAGGTCTTGTCGTATTTGACGCGTTTCCCGTCCTCGGAAACGGCGGAAAACCGGAGCACCGGCGTCGCGCCGCGCGGCTTGCCGTCGGTTTCGACGACGACGAAGACGAGCGTCGAGCTCGCGTGGCCCTCGGAATCGCCCTCGCCGATGATCGCGTTCCAGAGCGTGAAATCGCCCTTCAGAATATCGCGCGAAAGCAGCCCGTTTTCCTCATAAACCAGATGCGCCCGAATCTCCGCGATCCGGTTCGAAGTCTTCCCCTGCGCCGCCGCCGCGCCCGCCAAAACCAGCGGCAAAACCGCCGCCGCCAAGATTTTTCTCAACATATTCGTTACCTCTCCCGGCCTTGTTCGAAACCCAAACTCTCCATCGAAATCAAGCCCTCACCCCACGAGCAATCCGAAATCCGAAATCCGAAATCCGAAATCCCCTCACATTTGCTTCAATTCATCCGCCCAGTCGAGCAGGATCTGCGGCGTGTCCGCGCCGTCTTCGCCGAAGAACCGCGGTTCCTTGTCCTTTTCGTAAAGGCCGGCGTGAATCCGTTTGTTCTTCAGATCGATGACGAACGCCGCCTCGCTGATCGTGCAGGCCGACGGCAGACAGCCGCGGCCCATCAGCAGATCGCCGGTTCGGGTGACCGGCGTCTGGACCGCGATCATCTGGTCGAAATCAGCGAAATTTTTGCCGAGCAGCGCCTTCAGACGCGCCCTGACGGCCGGCGTTTTGAGCAGCTTGTCGGGATACTGGTTTTCGTAGCTCGCCAGATTGGCGGGCAGGCTCGGCCGTTTCGCGGCTTTCTGCGCGAAGGCCGCGCCGGCCAGGCACAGGACGATGATGGCGGATAAAACGATTTTCTTTTTCATAATCTTATTAACGCGGGTCGGTCCCGCCGCCGTATTCGCTGGCGAACCCGACGCGAACCCTGATTTTGACCGTCCGTTTGCGGGCGGAATTGTTCGAAATTGAAAAAATATAGTCGCCTTTGCGGCCGGTCAGGACTTCGAGACCGCCCTCGGCATCGAGCCAGTTGTCGACGCCGTCGCGGCCGTTGACGAGGTTGACGGAAACCGCGAGCCCCAGATCGCCGAGAATCTCGACGATCAGCGCCTGATTTTTGTCGACGGCGAGGACGAACGACCTTTCCCCCTTCGCCGGCAGCGTCACCGACACCGTTTTTTCCGACGTCCCTTTTGCGAACGAGATCCGCGTCTGCGCTCCGGCCTTGAAAGCGCCGAGCAGCAGGACGCAGGCGAACGATAAATAAATGATTGTTTTCATAAGCTGTTTTCCTTAAACTAATTTCTTTTCGCGGGCGGCGGGACGTCGGCGTCCTCGTCGACGGTCGCGTCGGATTCGTCGATCTCGTCCGTCCGGGCGTTTTCGATCGTCACCTTGATCGAGGTTTTGATCTCTTTCTTCGTCGAATTCCGGACCTCGAAAACGTAGTCGCCGTTCGCGAGCAGGTCGGCGTTCAGATAGCCGAAGTCCTCGGTCGTCCCGGCTTTGCCCTTGACAAGATTGATCGAGACTTCGCGGGACGACGCTTCGACGTCCATCGTCTGACCGCTTTTCGCGCCGACGACGAACCGCTGCGACGCGCCCGGCGCGAGCGTGACGTTCGCCGCCCCCCAGTTCGCGCCCTTGTTGAAGACGATCCGTTTCGGCGCGTTGTCGGCCGGTTTCGCGTTGGCGTTGGCGTTCGCGTTCGCGCTGACGGTCGCCGTCGGCGCGCCGCCGGCGGCCGGGGCGTTCGAATTCGCGCCGTTGCCCGGCGCGGCGTTGACGTTGCCGCCGCCGGCGGTCGTCTGCGACTGGCAGCCCGCGAGGGCTGCGGCCGTCAGGATCAGGATAATAAAATTCCGGTAAATCATCGGTTTCCTCCTCAATTCGTCGGTTATTCCCCGGAGATGATCGCGATCAATTCGACCGTTTTCCCGATCAGTTCGTCGATGGTCGCTTTGTCGGTCAGCGCGTCGGACTGGCCGAGCGCGCCGATCTCCTTCAATTTGCCGGCGATCTCCGACGGGATGTCGGCCGGCGTGTTTTCGGTCAGCCGTTCGAGCAGATTGAGCTGAAAGCGGATCGTCTCGGCGTCGAGCGGCTCCCGCGCTTCGATTTTGCTGCCGATCTCGACGTACAGCGTGCCGAGCGCGTCGCCGGCGAGAAACTGCCAGCGGTCCGAGCGGCTCATCTTCGCGCGGAGCTCGTCGACCGCCTGATCGACGACCGTCCGGCGCGTCATCGGCGGCGTGTTTTTGGTCAGCTCGCGGACGGGTTTGAGCTCTTCCGAATAGTAGCGGATCTGCCGGCCGACGCGGTCGACGACGTCCTGAAAATTGTTTTCGTGCCGTTCGCGCAGCACCGCGAGACTCATCCCGGTCGCGAACGGGAGCATCTTCTGCTCGTTGGTCAGGCCCGCATTCTGGGCGGCCGCCTGCCCGGCGACGAGCAGCAAAACGGCGATCAGTAAAAATGTTATCTTCATAATTTCAATTCAAATCGTTAAGCGATAAAATCCGCCGGCCGGTATCAGAAAAAATTACCGGCGGACGAATTTTTTTTCTTCGAAGCGGTAATCGTGGACCGGGCCCGCGATCTCGCACGAGCTTTGCTTCCGGACGACGAGGCGGAGACTGTTTTCGTCCGCCGCAAACGTGAAAAAATAGGGAATCGCGACTTCCGTCCCGAGCTTTTCGACCGTCGCAGGCGAAACTTTGAGCATCTCGACGACGTCCTTCGCGCCGAGTTGCGGGGCGGCCGAAGCGGTGATCTCCTGCCAGCGGCCGTTTTTTAACGACCAGATTTCGAGCGTGCTTTCGGCGCACGAATAAAGGCTCAGGCCGACGATCACGACGTCCTTCTTTTCCTTCAAAATCTTGAATTCGCCGGTAAAATCGGGCGCTAAACCGAACTTCAGAAAACCGTTCGCGCTTTCGCGGATCGCGTCGGCGCGGGCGACGTTATCGAGGCGCGGCGACGGGATCTGCATAAAAAGCTCCCGCGGATCGGCGGCGCGCGTGCCCGAAACGACAAAAAGAAGAAAACCGGCGGCGAAAAATAAGCGGATCGTGTTCATAAATTCATTCCGTTTCGTTAAGCGATAGAATTCGGGAAACGGTATCAGAACACGGAAAAAAAATTGCAAACCGGGAAACGCGGCGCGCGTCTAAGCGGGGCAACTGTGTTAGAATCTGGAACTAACGAAAATTACCCGATGACAATCGAACCGAACGAAATCACCCGATACCTGCGCGATTGGAGAAATGGAAATGCGTCCGCGCTCGACGAGATTCTGCCGCTGGTCTACGAAGAGCTCCGCCGGATCGCGCGCCGCTACCGCTCGAAAGAGCGCGGCGAACACACGCTGCAGACGACCGAGATCATCAACGAGGCCTATTTGAAACTGCTCAACCAGCGCGAAAACGACTGGCAGGACCGGACGCATTTTTTCGCCGTCGCCGCCCGCGTGATGCGGAATCTGCTGGTCGATTACGCGCGGACCAGGAATTACCGGAAACGCGGCAGCGGCGCCGAGCGCGTGAGCCTCGAAGACGTCGCCGTCTTCACGGACGAACCGGACGACCAGATCCTCGCGCTCGACGAGGCGCTCCGGAATCTCGCCGGATTCGACGAGCGCAAAAGCCGGATCGTCGAGCTGCGCTATTTCGGCGGCCTCTCGGCGGCCGAAACCGCCGATGTGATCGGCGTCTCGGAAATCACCGTCAAACGCGAATGGCTCAAAGCCAAAGCGTGGCTTTACGACGCGATCGCGGGAAGTTAATTCGGGAAGTTTAGGAAGTTTGGGAAGTTTGGGAAGTAAAGGTACAACAGTCTGACAGACTGTTGACAGACGACAGCCTGTAAAAACGCTTCACACCCACGCAGCGTCGCGACCGAAATAATAGTCCGTCGTACATAAAAGAGAAGTTCAGGAAGTTCGGAAAGCTGCGGAAGAAATCAACCAACTTCCCAAACTTCCCAAACTTCCCAAACTTCCCAAACTAAAGTTATGGATCAGGAACGGTTTCGACAAATCGACGCGCTGCTCGACGAGGTGATCGACCTCGCGGCGGACGAGCGCGAGAAATTTCTCGAGGCGCGCTGCGGCGCGGACGCGGCGTTGAAAAACGAGGTCCGGAGGCTGCTGGCGCGGCTCGAAAACGGTTCCGACTTCATCGAAAAACCGGATTTCACGCCCGTCAAAAAACTGCTCGGCGAAGACGAAAACGAAGCCTACGTCGGCGCGAAGATCGGCGCTTACCGGCTGAAAAAACTGCTCGGACGCGGCGGGATGGGCGCGGTTTATCTGGCGTCGCGGATCGACGATTTCGAGCGTGAGGTCGCCGTCAAGCTGATTCCGCCGTTTTCCAACCGGCCCGGCGCGGCCGAAAACTTCCGGCGCGAGCGGCAGATTCTGGCGCGGCTCGCGCACCCGTCGATCGCCCAGATTCTCGACGGCGGGACCGCGCCCGACGGCACGCCGTTCATCGTGATGGAATTCGTCGACGGCCGGCCGCTCAACGAATTCTGCAGGCTTCACGGCCTTTCGACGCGCGCCAAGGTCGTGCTTTTTCAGGACGTCTGCCGCGCCGTCACGTTCGCCCACCAGAATTTCATCGTCCACCGCGACCTCAAGCCGAACAACATTCTCGTCACGCCCGAGCGAAAACCGAAGCTCCTCGATTTCGGGATCGCCAAGCTGCTCAACGCCGAGACGCTCGATTTCGCCGAAAACAAAACGCTCGAAGCGGCCGCGCTGACGCCCGAATACGCGTCGCCCGAGCAGTTTTCCGGCGCCAACATCACGGCCGCGAGCGACGTCTATTCGCTCGGCGTCTGCCTTTATGAACTGCTGACCGGCACGCGGCCCTTCGATTTTCGGGGCCGATCGCTGACCGAGATCCTGCGTATCATCCAGACCGAAAGCCCGCGCGCGCCGTCGGCGGCCGGCGACGGGAAATCGCGGGCGATCGACGCGGAGCTCGACGCGGTCGTCCTCAAGGCGCTCGCCAAGACGCCGGCCGAACGCTATCAGTCGGTCGAGGATTTCCGGGCCGACCTCGAAAATTATCTCGAAAATCAGCCCGTTTCGGCGCGGCCGGCGACGCGGTTTTACCGTTTCCGGAAATATCTCGAACGGCGGAAGTTCGAAACATTGATCGCCGCCGTCTTCGTGCTGATCCTGCTCGGCTGGCTCGTGACCGCGATTTTGCAGGCCCGGCGGGCCGAACGGCAGGCGCGCGAAAACCGCCGGTCGGCCTATTCGGCGGAGATGATCCTCGCCGCCAACGAGTTCGAGAACTCGAACCTCATCCGGCTCCGCGAGATCGTCGAAAAATACGAGCCGCGCGAGGGCGAGGAGGATCTGCGCGGCTTCGAATGGTATTTTCTCGACAATCTGCTCAACCCGGCCGCGAAAGTCGCGACCTTTCAGCATCCGGACGAGATCTGGAACGCCGAATTTTCGCCCGACGGCCGCCTCATCGCGACCGCCTGCAACGACAACCGCGCGCGTGTCTGGGACGTCGCCGACGGCCGGATGATCGAAACGGCCGAGCAGAAAGGGGCGTGGAAGGTCTCGTTTTTTCCCGACGGCCAAAAATTCGCCGTCGCGAGCAGCTCGAACTCGACGCCGCTCGTGAAGATTTACGAAACCGCGACGGCGCGCGAGCTGCTGACCTTTCGCGGGCATACGAAACGGGTCCGCGCGGTCGACGTCGCGCCGGACGGGAAAACGGTCGCGACCGGCAGCCAGGACGGCCAGCTGATCGTCTGGGACGCCGCGACCGGCGCGGAGCTGAAAAGATTTTCGTTCGCCACCGCGCAGAAAGGGGTCGAGATCTACGACGTCGAGTTTTCGAAAAACGGCGACCGGCTGGCGGTGCTCGGTTACGACACGCTGGCCGTTTTCGACACCCGCGACTGGCGGAAGATACAGGCCGATCCGGCCGCTTACGCCGAAAAAAACGTGCTTCTGACGGGCTGGAAAATCGTTTTCTCGCCGCTCGAAAAAACGCTCGCGATCGGCACCTACGAGGGCAACGTCGCGTTTATCGACGCCGAAACGCTCGCAATCGGGCGGGTTTTGAAACTCCATCAATCGAACGTCAAATCGCTCGCGTTCACGACCGACGGCAAAACGCTCGTCACCGGCAGCGGCGACCGGACGGTCAAATTCGTCGATGTCGCGACGGGCGAGGTCGCGGGCGAGCTGCGCGGGCATTTTTCGGGCGTTCACGAGGTCGCCGTCTCGCCCGACGGCTCACGGATCGCCACGGCTTCGGCCGATTTCAATCTCAATTTCTGGAATGCCGAGGCGGTTTCGAAGGCGAACGCGATCCTCACGAACTCGTCGATATTCGCGTTTTCGAGGGACGGGGCGAAGGTTTTCGACTGGAGCAACGCGAGTTTCGAGATCGCCGGCCGGACGATCGCGGAAAAGCGTCGAAACTTCGCGGCGAAGACCCGCGTCAACGCCTTTTCGATCGATTATTCCGGCGACCGCAATCAGCTCGTCCTCGGCGAGCGCGACGGATTTCTGACGCTGCTCGACGCCGCCGACGGCCGCGAGCTCAAACGCTGGAAAGCGAGCGACCGGAGCATTTTCGCGGTCGCCTTCGCGAACGGCGGGCGGCGCATCGTGGCCGGTTACGACGACGGCCGGGTCCGCTGCTTCGACGCCGACACCGGAGCCCTGATCTACGAGCTGGAGAACTCGCCCGAAATCGTCAAATCGATCGCCGCCGCGCCCGACGGCCGGACCTTCGCGGTCGCCGGCAACGATAAGCTCGTCCGGCTGTACGACAGCGAAAGCGGGACGCCGCTCGCGGTGCTGGCCGGCAACCGGAAACCGGTTCTCAGGGTCGCCTTTTCCGACGACGGCCGGCTGCTGGCTTCGGCCGGTGCGGACGACGTCGTTCGGGTCTGGCGGACGGCCGACCGGCAGCTCGTCCACGAGCTTTCCGGGATGAGCGGGGGCGTTTTCGCGGTCGCCTTCACGCCCGACGGGCGGCGGCTCGCGACGGCCTCGGATCTCGGCGTGATCCGGCTCTGGAATCTCGAAACCGGCGAGCAGGTGCTTGCCTTTACGGCGAGCCAGAAACAGCTCAATCTTCTCAAATTCACGGCCGACGGCGAGACGCTGCTGAGCGTCGACGCGACCGGCAAGATCGGTTTCTGGAGCGCGAAAAGGTGAGTCGATTTCGGATTCGGGATGCCGGTTGCCGGATGGCCGCGATGCTTTGAGCAGAGCTCCCGAACGAAAGCGGCGGCCCGAATCCGCTCCGAATCTCCCGATTTCATCAACAAAAGATATTCTGGGGGCGGTTTTGAATCCGTTTCGACGGTCGGCCCGAAAAATCCGTAGAGCGAGGAAATTAGCGAAAGTCGCGGCGAAGAATTTTGCCCGACCGGGAGAATGCGATGCGGAAAAAAGAGGGATCGGCGACCGCGCGGGACGAGTCGGAGAAAAAAACAAGGGCGGATCGGCGCGGGTCGAAAGTCCGAAAAATGCTGGTTTTGGCGGGGCTGCTGCTGACGGCGGCCGGCGGTTTGTTTCTGGCGTCGCGGCCGGCGCAGTCGGCCGATTTGAGCGGCCCGGTCGGCCCGCCGGGGGGCGGCGACGGCGGGCGGGCGGATTTCGGAAAGCTGCCGATGAGTTTCGAGATCAATCGCGGCCAAACCGACGAATCCGTCAAATATCTCGCCCACGGTCCGAACTACAATCTCTACCTGACCGCGGAACAGGCCGTTATGACGCTTTACCGGCCGTTTGAAAAAGCGTCCGCCGGCGATGCGAACGAACCGGAAGGTCCGGCGGCGGCGACCGTGACGATGAAGCTGGAGGGCGGCCGCCCGGCCGAACCGAACGGCGCGGACGAACTCGAAGGCACCGTCAACTACATCCTCGGAAACCGGCCCGAAGACTGGAAAACGAACATCGCGACCTATGGCCGGGTCAGATACGCCGGCGTTTACGAAGGGATCGATCTCGTCTATTACGGCAATCAAAATCAGCTCGAATACGATTTCATCGTCGCCCCGCACGCCGATCCGCGGGCGATCGAAATGCGGTTCGACGGGGCCGAAGATATTTCGATCGACGGGGAAACCGGCGCGCTGGTCATCAAAACCGCGATCGGCGAAATCCGCCAGCACGCGCCCGTCATCTATCAGGAGGCGAACGGCGCGCGCCGCCCGGTCGATGGCCGTTACCGATTATTCGAACCCGCCGAACCGGATGGCCGGACCGGGAATCGACGGATCGGGTTCGAGCTCGGCGAGTATGACCCGGAGCGACCGCTGGTGATCGATCCGGTGCTGCTTTATTCGAGCTATCTCGGCGGCTCGCAGGTCAACCCGTTAAATGCCTACGGCGAGGACGGCGGCGTTCCGGCCGGCGACGGCGGCAACGCGCTCGCCGTCGATGAAAACGGTTTCGCGTATCTCGCCGGCGTCGTTCATTCGACCGATTTCCCGACGCTCAACGGCGTCCAATCGCAATGCCGGACCGACATTCAGAATCCGGTGCGGTGTTTTCACGCCTTCGTCGCCCGGTTCAGTCAGAATGGCGGCAGTCTGGTCTACGCGACCTATCTCGGGGGGCGCGTCGGCGAGTTCGGGCTCGGTTACAGCTACGCGCAGGCGATCGCCGTCGATAAAAGCGGCAGCGCCTATGTCACGGGCCGGACGACCGCGCCGGATTTTCCGACGACGCCGGGCTCGTTTCAATCGACACCCGCGCATCCGACGCTGATCGACGGCGCGTTCGTCACGAAACTCAACCCCAACGGGTCGATGAATTATTCGACGTTTTTGAACGGCAACGCGATGTCGGTCGGCGGCGGCAGATCGACCGCGCCGCGCTCGATCGCCGTCGATTCGTCCGGAAACGCCTATATCGTCGGCCGGACGACCGAACCGGATTTTCCGACCCGCAACGGTTTTCAGCCGAATTGCCTGCCGATCGGGACATTCAATATCTGTTATACGGCCGGGTTTCTCGCCAAACTCGACGCGACCGGCGCGAATTTGCTTTATTCGAGCTATATCGGCAGCGCGCAGCGGGTGCGGGGAGGGACGGAGCCGGGCGTGACCACACAGGTCAACGACGTCGCGGTCGACGACGCGGGCAACGCTTACGTCGTCGGCGCGACGAACCTGCAAGAGTTTCCGCTCCGCAAACCGCTCGCCGGGCAGGGCGCGCTGCACGACCGGGTCGGCTGTTTCCGGGGCAATATTATCTGCAGCGACGGTTTCGTGATGAAGATCAGAACGACCGCCGCCGGCGCTTCCTCGCTCGCTTTTTCGAGCTTTCTCGGCGCGGTCGGCGAAGACGTGGCGAACGGCGTCGCGCTCGATCCCGCAAAAAACGTACTGGTCGCCGGCTACACGATCTCGCCCGGTTTTCCGGTCACGCCGAACGCGTATGATGCGACCTGCGGAACCGCGCATACGTGCAACACCGAGACCGACGGCGTCGGCGACGCCTTCGTCACGAAGATCGATCCGAAACTCGCGAACATCGTCTATTCGACGTTTTTCGGCGGCGATAATGCCGATTCCGCGAGCCGCATAAAAACCGACCAAAGCGGCCGCATTTATCTGACCGGTTCGACCTATTCGGTCGATTTTCCGACGACCGTCGACGCGTTTCAAAGCAGTCTCGGAAACGCCCGGCCGGCGGCGTTCGTGACCCGTTTCGCGGCGACCGGCGAATCGGAATTTTCGAGCTACCTGCACGGCACCGACAACGCTTTCGAAGCGACCTACGGCAACGGAATCGCGGTCGATGCGGGCGACAATATCTACCTGACGGGTTCGACGAGCTCTTACGCCTTTCCGGTCAGAAACGCTTTTCAGGCGACGCATCGCGGGATGAACGAAGATCATCTGACGAGCTTTAACGCGTTCGTCACCAAGATCGGCGACCCGACCCCGGTGATTTTCATTCCCGGCGTTTCCGGGAGTTTTCTGAACGATGCCGGTTCGGCGGTCTTACCCGAGCGCTGGCTCGGTTTTGGGACGGACCACCGTTATTTGACGCTTGATCAAACATCGCCTTTCTATCGCGGCGGCAATATTTACGCGCCGGACGTGATCCGCCGGGTGACGGTCGATACGGGCGTCGCGCCGATCATCACCGAGGTTTACGGGCCGCTGCTCGAAGCGCTCAAGAATCAGGGCGGTTACGTCGAATACGATGTCAATGACGATCCGCTGCGCCGGACGACGGGCGGCTGCGACGTGATCAATCAGCAGAACAGAAACCCGTCGCTCTTCGTGTTGGCCTACGATTGGCGTCAGGACAACGAGATCACGGCGAATCAGCGGCTGGCCGATTACGTTCAATGCATCCAGCAGTTTTACGGCGCGAACACGAAGGTCAACATCGTGACGCACAGTATGGGCAGCCTGATCGCCCGGCGTTACATTCTCGACCACCCGGGGAAGGTGAAGAAACTGATCACCGTCGGCGCGCCGTGGCTCGGCGGCCCGAAACTGATAAACGTCCTCGAAACGGGACAATTTCTCGATTCGATCGGTCAGAAACTGGTGATTGCAGGGGACGAGACGTTCAGGTTTTTAACCGAGGATTATCCGGCCGCCCACCAATTGATTCCGACGCGCTCGTTTTTCGCGCTCGGCGGCCGGCCCTACTATGAACGCGATTCGATCGGCAATTATAAAATTTATAACACTTACGATGATTTCGTCGCGCGGCTCAACGAACTCCACCCGCGAACGCGGCCGGGCGACAACGACCGCGTCTTTCACGATTTTCCGGGTCAGGACGATTGGCGCAACGACACGAGCGGCGTCCAGTATTACCACATCATCGGCGTGCAAGCGGAAGCGAAAACGATCAATCGGGTGCAAAAGGAAGCGGCCAAAAAGATTTGTTCGGTCGTGCGGGGGATGGTCGTCTGCCGGACGACGGCGGACTACACGCTTTATTATACCACCGGCGACGGGACGGTTCCGCGTCTGAGCGCCGAGCGCAAGGCCAACGGGAACAACCTCAACGCGCCGAACGCCCGGCTGGCCATTTTTACCACGCCGAGCGATGAACTGGTCGATCATACCGGGTTGAACCAGAATCCGGGAGTCATTAAAAACATCCTGACTTTTCTCAATGAGCCCACGCCAAATGTCTCGCCATTTACGCGGAAAACAAAAATGACCACAGCACCGGGCGCGCCGGCGGCGATTCCGCCGGTGATCCGGCAGCCGGCTATTAATTTGAAATTCGTCGGCCTGTCGGCCGTCACGGCGGCGGACGATCTCGGCAACAGTACCGCGCCGCTGCCGAATGATCCGGATTTTTGCAGCAACGTGCCCGGCGTCAGTTATCGCCGGCTCGATTCCGAGGTCATCGCGTTGACGGTGCCGACGGGACGAAATCTGACGGTTTCATTCTCGATGCCGAATCAGCCGGTGATGCTCGAATGGACGAAGGGCACCGATAAACTGACGACCGAAACCGGCCGTTATCTTGATTTGAGCCTGCCGCAAAATACGCCGGTACGGCTGACCATCACGACCGCGGGCGTTCAGGATTTGCGGTACGATTCGGACGGCGACGGCTCGTTTGAAACGGTTATCGATCCGACCGCACGGACGAGCGGGGCGAACGCGAACGACAAGGACGCGCCGCTCGTCTCGTTCACCGAAACCGCGCCGGGCGGAATGCCGCAACTGGCGATCGCCGCGACCGACGCCGGCAGCGGCGTCCGTTCGCTGATGTACTCGCTCGACGGCACGAATTTTCAGCCCTACGCCGCGCCGCTTTCGCTCAAGGCCGGCCAGACGGTCGAGGCGTTTGCGGACGATCAGAACGGCAATCGTTCGGGAACCGTTTCGTATCAGACCGGCTCGTTCAAGATCAGGATCGACGGCCAGATCGTCGACGGCGACAACCACGCCGTGTCGGGCGCGGTCCTGAATTTGACCGGCCCGGGAAATTCGCTCGTCACGACGCAGTCGGTCGACGGCGGAATTTACAGTCTCGGCGGGCTGACGGCGGGCGATTCCTACACGCTCGCGCCCGAACATCCCGATTTCACGTTCACGCCGGCGAGCGTCCCGCTCGCGAATCTGGCCGAGAGCGCGACCGTCAATTTCACGGCGACGCGCAAAACCTTCAATATTACGGGGCGCGTCACCGACGAGGACGGCAACGGCGCGGCGGGCGTTTCGCTCGCGGCGACGGGCGGACTGATCGCGACGACCGATTCGAACGGCGACTACGCTTTTTTCAATCTCGCGGCGGGCGAGGATTACACGATCACGGCCTCAAAACCGTATTTCGAGTTCAGGGAAGCGGCTCTCGAAGTCAGCGAACTGCGCGCGAACGAAACGGTCGATTTCAGCGGAACGCAAAAGAAATTCGGCATCGGCGGCACGATCCTTGATGCCGACGGCCGCGGCTTCGGGCGGATCAGCGTGACGCTTTCCGACGGCGTCCGGACCTTCACGACGCAGACCGACGAATCGGGCTTGTACTATTTCGACGAACTGCCGGGCGGCGGCGATTATACCGTCACGCCGTCACGGAACGGCGCGGTTTTTTCGCCGCAAAGCCGAAGTTTCAATAATCTGGCGGATGATGCCGAAGGCGATTTCACGTCGCCGACGTCGCCGAATACCTGGACCGGCGAGGTTTCTTCGGACTGGTTCAATCCCGATAACTGGGTCGGCGGCGCGGTTCCGCCGGGCGACGCCAATGTAACGATTCCGTCAGGCGCGATGAACGAGATCGTCATCGGGTCGAACGATGTCGGCGTCGGGGGATTGACGCTCGAAGCGGGTCGGACGCTGACCGTCGGCGAAGGCCGGACCCTGTCGGTCGCAAACGACGCCAATATCAACGGAAGCTTAAACGGCGACGGTACGTTTATCGGCAACGGCACGACGATTTTCGCCGGGACTTCGCCGCAAACGTCTCCGACCGCTTTATTGAATAATCTGACGGTCAGCAATCCATCGGCAATTTCGCTGCTCGGCAATGTTACGGTCTTTGGCGTATTGAATCTGACCGACGGCGTGATCGATACCGGGGCATTTACGCTGACCTTGGAATCGGCGGCGACCGTGACCCGAACCGGCGGTTTTGTGGCCGGGGCGCTGCGGAAGAATTTTCAGGGCTCGGGCGGCGAGCTGCGGAAAAATGCGGGCGCCGGCAGCGTTTTCCTGTTCCCGGTCGGGACGAATACCGCCGGCATCGATTATTCGCCGCTCGAAGCCAATATCACGAGCGTCCCCGGGTTCTCGGGTTATTTGACCGTCAAAGTCTTCGACACGGTTTCGCCGGCACCGATCGCGGGCGGGAAAATCTCGCGCTACTGGCAACTCGACGGCGACGGCCTCACGACCGATCTGACGTTTCATTATCTCGCCGAGGACGCCGAGGGCATCGGCAATTTGTCGGGACTGCGGGTTTTCCGGAACGGTCAGAGCGTCTGCGCGGACGACTGCGTCGACGAAGCGGCCTTGACGGGGACGGCGACCAACGTCTCGAGTTTTTCGCCGTGGACGATCGCGCAGCTCGCGCCGACGGCCGCGAACGTCGCGGTCGCCGGCCGCGTCAGCGGGCCGGACGGACGGGGAATCGCGAACGCGACGGTGCAGCTGACCGATTCCGCCGGAACGGCGCGGACGGTCAAAACCAACTCGTTCGGTTATTACCGGTTCGACGACGTCGCCGTCGGGCAGGTTCTGACGCTCGGCGTCCGGCATAAGGCGTACCGTTTCGACCCGCGGGTCGTGACGGTCGCGGACGAAATCGAAAACCTCGATTTCTCGCCCGTTTCGCCGGAGCGGTGAGCCGTTTCTACCGGGGCTTGCGGGCGAAGACGTAGGCGCGGCGGCTTTGATATTCGACGTCCGGGTAAGGGTCGCGTTCGATCGCCTCCTCGATGACGAAGCCGGCGGTTTCGAGCTTTTCGCGGATCTCGGCGGTGCGCAGAAAATTGAAGTCGAGCGAAACGTTTTGGCCCCACCATTCGTCGCGGTGAACGGTTTCGTCGCCGAGATGAAAGGCCGCGAGCATCACGCCGCCCGGGGCGAGCGCCCGCAGAATTTCCGAGAACGCCCGGCCGAGCCGCGCGCGGGGAACGTGGATGATCGAATAAAAAGCGGCGATACCGCCGAAAGCGCCGTCGGCGACGCCGGCGAGCGCGGTCATATCACCGGTCTGAAAGAGAATGTCGGGATGAAGCCGGCCGGCTTCGGCGACCATCGCCGGCGAAATGTCGATCCCGCAAGCGTCCGCGCCGCGGTCCTTTAAGTACCGGGCAATCTGTCCCGGCCCGCAGCCGAGATCGCAGAGCGTCCGCGCCGGATCGGTTTTTTCGATCAGCCAGTCGAGCATCTTCCGGTCGAACGGCTTGCCGGCGAGCTCGTTTTGAAATTCGGCCGCGTATCGGGCGGCCACCAGATCGTAACTGCGGGCGGTTTCTTCGTTCATACTTCGTTCGGTGGTGGGATTTTAACGCCAGGGCGCCAGGGCGCAAAGGCGCAAAGATTTTTTGGCCGGTTGGTTATGGCGTGATTTTCAAGTCTGCCCCGTAAAATTCACCTAAATAATCTTTGCGTCTTGGCGTTGAAAAAATCACCCGATCCCTTTCTTTTGGTAGACGATCCGTCCGCCGACGACGGTCGCGACGGCCGCGCCGTGGAAGGTCCGGCCGTCGAACGGGGAATTTCTCGATTTCGAGCGCGAATCGGCGTTGCGGTACGTCCATTCGAACTGCGGATCGAGGATCGTCACGTCGGCGATTGACCCGATTTTGAGCGTTCCGCGTTCGGGAATCCGGAAAATCCGCGCCGGGTTGGCCGCGCACAGCTCGACGAGCCGGACGAGATCGATGACGCCCTTGTGGACCAGCTCGCTGAAGGCGAGCCCGACGCCGGTTTCGAGGCCCGTGATGCCCATCGGCGCGCGGTCGTATTCGAGCGCTTTTTCGTCGGCGTGATGCGGCGCGTGATCGGTCGCGATCGCGTCGATCGTGCCGTCTTTGATCGCTTCGAGCAGCGCTTCGAGATGTTCTTCCGAACGGAGCGGCGGCGACATCTTCGTGTTCGTGTCGTAGCCCTCGACGGCGCGGTCGGTCAATGTGAAATGATGCGGCGCGACCTCGCAGGTGACGCGGACGCCCTCGGCCTTGGCGCGGCGGACGGCCTCGATCGCGCCGCGCGTCGAGATATGCGCGATATGGATATGCGCGCCGGTTTCCTTGGCGAGGATGATGTCGCGGACCGCGTCGAGCTCTTCGGCGAGCGCGGGCATTCCCTTCAAACCGAGCAGCAGCGACAGCTTGCCTTCGTGCATCACGCCGCCCGAAGAAAGCGATTTGTCCTCGCAGTGATCGACCACCGGGAGCTCGAAATCCTTCGCGTACTCCATCGCCCGGCGCATCATTCCGGCGTTCGGGACGGGCCGGCCGTCGTCCGAGACGGCGACCGCGCCGGCGGCCTTCATCTCGCCCATTTCGGCGAGCTCCGTGCCGGTCGATTCCTTGGTGATCGCGCCGATCGGAAAGACGTTCGCGAGCCCGGCGCGTTCGGCCTGCTCGATCATATAGCGCGTGATCGCGGCGTTGTCGTTGATCGGGTTCGTGTTCGGCATCGGGCAGACGCTCGTCCAGCCGCCGGCGACGGCCGCCGCCGTGCCCGTCGCGATCGTTTCCTTATGTTCCTGACCGGGCTCGCGCAGGTGAACGTGGAGATCGATAAAACCCGGCGCGACGATCATCCCCGACGCGTCGAAAACCTCCGCGCCCTCGGGGACGGGATCGCCGTGACCGAGCCACGCCGCGACGCGCCCGTCCTCGATCAGAATGTTTTTGCCGCTGTTTTGTCCCTCAGCAGGGTCGATCAGATGTCCGTTGGCGATTAAAAGTTTCATTTTCGTGTAAACAGGCTTTTGATGGTTTTTTCGATTCCGCTCCAGGCTTCTTTTTCGCCGAGCACCATTTCGTGGGCCATCGAAAGCATTCCGACTCTTGCTAGTCTAAACGATTCCTCGTCGGTTTCCGAAATGGCCGCGACGGCAAAACTGGCCGCCCGGTTCGAAAGATTCCGGATGTCGTCGCAGTTAAGCAGTTGCCGGTACGGAAAGTATTGCCGCCGGGCCAGTTCGGCGTTTTCCGGGCGCGGGTCGCGGATCCAGTTTTGGAGGGCGCGATGCGCGGCGATGAGCTGTTCGGAGAAATGATAAGTGCTGAAACTCTCGATCGCGCGGTCGATCGCGCCGACCGCGCCGGCGATCCAGATCCGGCGGCCGAACCGCCTGAGCCCGAGCACCGCTTCGTCAAAATCGGCGGGAGAATTGATCGAAATATTGTCGAAGAATTCGAAGATTTTGTCTTTGGGCTCGTTTATCATCCTCGAAATTAGGCGATCACGTCGATCTTGCCGACGATATTTTGATTGAATTCCTCCAGATCCTCGGCCGGAATCCGGTATTCCTCGTGTCGGCTTCCGCCGACGATCTTCGTTTCGTAACGGTCGAGAAAATCCCGGCGAACCGCGAAGCGCGTGACGCATCCGACGCGGTCGGCGTTGTATTTCGCGTTCCGGTCGCGGGCGATCTGCGCGGCGTAGGCCTTGTTGGCGACGTGGTAAAGGATCGACTGTTCCGGCATAACTTTTTCAGATTCTAATGGATCGGCAGCTCGACCGTAAAGGCCGCGCCGCGTCCGGCGCCCGCGCTTTCGGCCGCGACGGTGCCGCCGTGGAGCTCGACGATGCTCCGGACGAGCGACAATCCGAGGCCGAGCCCGCCGCTCCGGCGCGAGGCGGAGACGTCCGACTGCCGGAACCGGTCGAAGACGAACGGCAGAAACGCGGCGTCGATGCCCTGACCCGTGTCGGCGACGACGATTCGGGCGATCTCGCCGTCGGTCGTCAGCGCCACGCTCATTTTCCCGCCCGGCTGAGTGAATTTGACGGCGTTCGAGAAAAGATTCCAGAAAACCTGCTGCAAACGGTCGCCGTCGGCTTCGAGGGCGACCGTTTCGGGCGGTTTTTTCCACTCGATCTCGATGTTCCGGGCGACCGCCGCCGGACGGATCGTTTCGAGGGCTTCGGCGACCACGTTTTCGAGCTCGACGGGGTGAATTTCGAGCCGCATCTTGCCCGAGATGATGCGCGAGATGTCGAGCAGGTCCTCGACCAGCCGGAGCTGATTCTCGCTTTGCCGGCCGATCACTTCGAGCGCCCGCCGTTTGTTTTCCTCGGTCGGCTGGACGCGGACGATCCGCACCCAGCCGAGAATCGCGTTGAGCGGCGTCCGGAGTTCGTGCGAGACGACCGAGATGAAGAGATCCTTCATCCGGTTGGCTTCCTCGGCGGTCCGGTAGGCGTTCTGGAGCTCGACGAACGACTGTTTTTCCTTTTGGTCGGCCTCGTAAAGTAGTCTCGCGCTGCGCCAGATCAAGAGCGCGATGACGCCGCCGCTCGCGATCGTGCCGAGCGGGATGACGAGCGCTTCGGAGATCAGCCCGGCGCGCGTCGCCCGGAGGCTGAGCCAGTCGAACAGGATCAGTGCCCCGAGACTCGTCGGCAGCAGGAACCGCAGAATCCGGCCGCCGCGCGTCCGGCTGAGAAGAATCGTCATCGGTCCGTGTTCGCTGAAGACCGCGAGAATGCCGACGTGGAGCACCAGAAACAGCAGGCTGGTGATCAGCGCGACGCCCGTGACGCTCGAAAAACTGTAGAGCGAGCTCGCGCTGAACAGATAACCGAGCGTGACGATCACCGGAATCACGAGTCCGGCGATGCCGAGAAATTCCGCCGGCCGGAAATTTTTTTCCGAGCTTCGCCGCCAGAGCAGCAGCGCCGCGCCGGTCAGGAGAAAGTTAAAGGCGACGAGCGGCGACATCCGGCCCGGGCTCGACGTGATGTCCGGATTCGGATGGTCGCGGACGAACAGCTCGTCGAGGCCCAGATTGTAATGGAAAAGATACTGCGAAAGCGACAGCGCGGCGATCGCGAGACCGATCAGGGCGAGCGTTTTGGCGATTCTTTGAAGCGCGACGATTTCCGATTGGCGGCACAGGAAACTGAGCCCGTAAATCAGGAAAACGAGGCTCGTGTTGAACTTCATCGAGGAATCGGTCGGCGAAAACCGGGCGAGCAGCCGGATGCCGAAGACCCATTCGCAGATGATCGACAAACCGCCGAGGATGATCAGCGAAGCGACCAGGCCGGGCACGCTGATCCAGCCGATGCGGACGACGCTGATTGTTCTGCTCTGACTGCTCATCGGGTGAAATCGGGTCGTTCAGCCGCCGATAACTTTTAAGGCCGGTTGACGGCGCGGAAAACTTTATCGACGCCTGACGCTGCGTGAATTCTACAGGATTTGCCGAAAATTTTCATTTCCCGCGCCCCTCAAAATCCGAAATCCGAAATCCGAAATCCGAAATCCGAAATCAATAATCCTACCGCCATTCGTTGTAAATATAGGCCACGCGAAAACCGTCGTCGGCCGCGACCAGCTCGCGCCAGCCCCGGATCGTCTCGATTTCGGCGGCCGTCGTGTCCTTGAGCTCGTCGAGATTGGCTTCGAGCGCCCGGATGATCGGGTCGAGCAGCGGCGCGTCGAGCAGATAAAAATCCCGCTGCTCGAAAAGCTCGTCGGATTCTTCGTGGAGCACGGGCATCAGGGTGTCGGATTTCGGAGCGTCGCACGACGCGGGGTTGTCGTAAAACCCGCCGGTGCCGTAATAATCGAGCTTGATCTTCGGTTTCTGAAAGGCGAAGTCGAGAATCAGCGTGTATTCGAGATCGATCCGGCTGGCTTCGTACTTCATACTTTCCCAGTAGCGCTTTTCGAACAGCTCGAAACTGTCGTTGAGACAGATGAAGAGCCACGTTTTATAGGAAAATTTGTCGGCGACCTGATTGGCCTCGTCGACTTTCGAGGCGAGAAATTCGAACATCTCGTCGTCGTCCATCAGGGGAATCCGGCGGGCGAGCCCGACGTTCAGCAGTTGTAAAGTGTCAGCCATAAACTTATGAGAAACGGCGCTTTCGGGCTAAAATCACTCGCCGACGGCCGCGCCGCCGGTCGCGAGATACAGGACGGCCATCCGGACGGCGACGCCGTATTTGACCTGATCGAGGATCAGGCTCCGCGAGCTGTCGGCGACGTCCGACGAGATCTCGATGCCGCGATTCATCGGCCCCGGATGCAGGACGATCGCGTCCGGCCGGGCGAGCTCGAGCCGCTCGTTGGTCAGCCCGTAATGGATCGAATATTCGCGCAGCGTCGGAAAAAAGGCCGAATCCATCCGTTCTTTCTGGATCCGGAGGATCATCACGACGTCCGCGCCGTCGATCGCGTCCTCGATGTGCGGGCAGACTTCGAGCCCGTTGTCGACGAAGTGCGAGAAATCCGCCGGGACGAGCGTTTTCGGACCCGCGACGCGGACCCGCGCGCCGAGCTTGGTCAGCAGATGGATGTTCGAACGGGCGACGCGGCTGTGGAGGATGTCGCCGACGATCGCGACTTCGAGGCCCTCGATCTTGCCCTTATGCTCGCGGATCGTCATCGCGTCGAGCAGCGCCTGCGTCGGATGCTCGTTCGCGCCGTCGCCGGCGTTGACGATCGCGGCGCGCGAAACCTGCGCGAGCTGGTGCGGGACGCCGGCGCTCGAATGGCGGACGACGATGCAGTCGGGCTGCATCGCGTCGAGATTCAAAGCCGTGTCGACGAGCGTTTCGCCCTTCGCGACCGACGACGACGAGACCGAGATGTTGACGGCGTCGGCCGACAGGCGCTTGGCGGCGAGCTCGAAGCTGGTTCGCGTGCGGGTCGAATTTTCGAAAAAGAGATTGATGACGGTCTTGCCGCGGAGCGTCGGGACTTTTTTGATCTCGCGGGCGTTGATCTCGCGGAAATTTTCGGCGGTGTTGAGAATGCCGACGATCTCTTCGGCCGACAGGCTGCGGATTCCCAGTAAATCACGGCGGCGAAACGGTTTGTTCATTGAAGCTGACTGCAAAAGCCTAATTCGGAAGTAAATAAAGTTGTCGGGCGAATCCGGCCTTGATCTTTGGTCTTCGTAATAAAATCAAAGGTCGAAGATCAAAGACCAAAGACCAAAGATCGAACCGCCGAAAATCTTTTGACGGAGCGTTACGTTCCCGTAAAATACGTGAATTCGACCGCCTGCTCGGCGATTTTGGCGCCCCGCTTGAGCTTGGTCAGCGTGCCGCGGAGAACGATCCCGCCGTCATTCAGTTTGTCGGTCGACTTCTGATTTTTGATAAAGAGCCGCGTGAAATTGCCGCTGAAACGGTAGCTCACGCCGCCGACCGAAGTGGTCGAAAAGCTGATGAAATCGCCCTTCTCGACCGGTTTCAGGATCTTGAAATCGCCGGGCGCGTTTTTCAGCCGGACGAGCCCGTAAACAGGCGGTTTTTCCTGCTTGCCGTAATCGCCGGCCAGATGGATCTCGGAAATGTTCGCGAAGGCCTTGCTCGGGTTTTTGATGTAGTAATAGCCGAAAGTGTCGAGCTTCAGGGGTTTTTGAGCGGAGGCGAGCGAACAGAGGGAGAAAAACGCGACGAGAATCAAAACGAATCTTAATTTTTTCATTGGACAAATCTCCTTGCCGGCTTAATCCGTCGGCTTTTCGTAAATCCAGACGGCTTCCTCGGGGTCGTACTCCTTGAGCATCACCTTGATGATCTCGGTCCGTTTGGTCGGCACCGTTTTGCCGATGTAGTCGGCCTGGATCGGCAGCTCGCGATGCTCCTTCCCGCGATCGATCAGGACGGCGAGCTGAACGCGGTTCGGACGGCCGAAATCCATCAGCTGGTCGAGCGCCGCGCGGATCGTCCGGCCGGTGTAGAGCACGTCGTCGACGAGAATGATCTTTTTGCTTTCGATGTCGTCGTGAAGCTCGGTCCGGTTGACGACCGGATTCGCCCCCACGGTCGAAAGATCGTCGCGGTAGAGCGTGATGTCGATGATCCCGTAGAGCGGCTTCTGGCCTTCGAGCTGTTCGATCTTGTCGGCGATCCGCTCGGCGAGCGGGACGCCGCGCCGCCGGATGCCGACGATGTACAGATCCTCCGCGCCGTGGTTTTCCTCGACGATTTCCGAAGCGAGCCGCGAAAGCGCGCGCTTCATCCGCGCCGGGTCCATAATTTTCGATTTTTCGACTAGTCCGTATTCATCTGCCATATTTTCAGGGGAAATCGTATCACCGCCAAGCTCAAAATTCAAAATACAATCTCGTCTTGCCCGGCCCGAACCGTTCCGGAGCCGGATTTTTCGGCGACCGGGACGGGAAAGAGCCGAAATAATCGAGGACCGCGCCAACGGCGGATTCCGGGCGGGAAACCGTCCGGTGAATCGAAAAATTTTATTTCAGATATTTTTGTGCAAAATTTATCGGTATAAAATCGTAATCGGTCAACGATTCATTGACGGTTACGACCTTCGGTTCATAACGAAATCCTTTGGAATTGATTGATAAAACCACGGTTTCTCCGACCGTTAATTCCTCGAATCTGTAATAGCCGAACGAGCTTGTGCGGGTTGTTCGGGTGTTTCCTTTGCTGTCGGTTAAAGAAATTACGGCATTTTGCAAACCTCTTCCGTCGTTTGCAAAAACTCGGCCCGAAATAGAAACATTCGCCGCCGTCGGAGCAAGCAAATAAACATTCTGGACAAATTCTTCGGCGGTTTGCGAACCGCCCTGCAAACCGCTTTGTCCGTAACCCGTTGCCCGAATCAAAACGTTTTGTCCGCTTGGGATGCTGACTCCCGTGATCCCATAAGTTGAAGCCGCCGGAGATAAAATCGAATTTCGTTTATCGAGATTAGCCAAACTGGGCGTGCCGTTTCCGAGCATTGTCCAGTTTGTTCCGTTGTCGGTTGATTTTTCAAATGTAACTCGATTAAACATCAAACCTCCGCCATCACGAGTCAGCGTAATTCCGCCTGCATTTACATTCATACTTTGCGAAACGGGTGTATCATTGGTAATTCGTGCGAGCCTGTTTCGCGTTACGCCTTCGACAATCGTGAAATCTCCGGAAATTAAAATTTTCCCATCAGGTAAAATATTGGTCGATAAAACGGTAGAATTTGTATCACATCTAAATGCATCGAGTGTTCCATCGTCATTTAGTCGGGCAAATCGCAAACGATCGTTGGCATTTATTCGAGTAAAAGCTCCGCCTAGAAAAATTTTGCCGTCAGCTTGGATTGAGGTCGTCAAAACGGTATCGTTTAAGCCGGGACCAAAAGATGTATCGAGCGAACCATCGGAATTCAAACGAGCGAGACGAAAATGCGATTGCCCGTTAACATTCAGAAAATCTCCGCCGACCAAAATTCTTCCGTCATTATAAAGTGAAATTGAATAAACCGTATTGTCGGCGTTCGGATTAAAAGTATTATCCAGCGAAAGGTCGGTATTGAGGCGTGCCAGACGCGTGCGGGTTTGCCCGTTGACGACAGCAAAATTACCGCCGATCAAAATTTTTCCGTCATTTTGGATGGCTGCCGAATTAACCGTGTTATCCGCACTCGGATTAACCGCCGTATCAAGCGAACCATCGGCATTGAGGCGCGCAATTCTGGCGCGGGCGACGCCGTTGACGTTTAAAAAATCTCCGACAATAATAATTTTACCGTCGGTTTGAAGCTTGATGCCGCGAATCGAATTATCCGCGTTCGGATTAAAAGTATTATCCAGCGAGCCATCGCCGTTAAGGCGCGCGAGATGGCTTCTCGATTGACCATTGACATTCAAAAAATCTCCGCCGATCAAAAATTTTCCATCGGGTTGGACGACCATCGAAAGCACCGATTCATCGGCACTCGGATCAAAAGCGGTATCCAGGGTATTATCGAAATTTAAACGGGCCAGCCGGGCTTTGCTTTGTCCGCCGATTGTGGTGAAATCTCCGCCGAGCAGAATTTTTCCGTCTTTTTGAGTCGCGGTAGTAAAAACGGTGCTGTTGGCATTCGGGTCAAATGTCGTATTCAGCGAACCGTCTTTGTGAAAACGTGCCAATCCGCCGGTGCCTTGTCCATTAACAGCAGAGAAATCTCCGCCGACTAAAATATTTCCATCATTTTCGGGGAAAATACTTTTAATTCCCGGTGCCGTTGCGCTCATTACTAATGAAAAATTAGTGTCGGGCGAACCATTCATATTCAAACGTGCAAAATAGCTGAAGGTTTGTCCGCCAACAGTTAGAAAACTACCGCCGATTAGAATTTTCCCATCAGATTGAATCGCAATTGTATTAATTCCGCCACTTTGAGCATTTGGATTAAATGATGTATCTAACGAATTATTGGCATTGATTCGAGCGATACGAAAACGAGTTTGTCCGCCAAAAGTAGCAAATCCGCCGCCAACCAATATTTTCCCGTCTGATTGGATTTCAATCGCATTAACAAATGAACCCGCCGCTAAATTTAAGGAATCTAAAGTTCCATCGGCGTTTAATTTGGCAAAATTACCGCGAGTTTGTCCGGCGACAGCCGAAAAACCGCCTCCAATCAAAATTTTTCCGTCCGATTGGATGGCAACAGCATTAACGTTGCCTGTAACATTAGGATTAAAAGATGTATCAAGCGAAAGATCGGTATTAAAACGAGCCAGACCATTGCGAGTTTGTCCTCCGGCCGTTGTAAAAGAACCTCCGACGATTAATTTTCCATCAGACTGTAAAATCGCGGTGTTAACCGTATTATTAAATCCAAGAGATACAGAATTGTCATCTGAACCATCGGCATTCAAGATTTTTCCGCCGCCGATTGTTCCGATAAAAAATTTGCCGCCCGGCAGTATTAATAATTTATTTACAACTTGAAGAACATTGGGATTTATAAACGAAGAGTCCAATGAACCGTCGACATTAAATCTGGCAACCATTCTTTGCGATTGTCCGTTTACAGTTAAAAAACTTCCGCCAACTACAATTTTGCCGTCAGTCTGTTTTGCTATGGAATTGACTATATCAATATTAGGATTGAAACCGTCATCCGGCGATTGGGCGGGCGTTTGAAAATTGCCGGTCAGTAGTAAAAAACTGATGCCGATAAATAAACATAGATACTTTGGGCGTAGATTTTTCAACTTAAATCCCTCCAGGCGAAGTGCGAAAATTTTATCGATAAAGCTGTATTTATTATTGAATGCGTTTAATTTAGCACATTTTGCGTTATTTTTATGATTATTGCAATGTGGTAAAAAATAATGTTCGTTTGACGGTATTCCCCAATGTTCGGTGCAATCGAATTCGACCGCAGAATTATGTAAAGGACGGAACACCGCGCCGATCTTGGAACACGATGAACCAGCGTTATCGGCCGGCACCCGAAAGCTGAAACCGGGAATATATGCGGATCAGGCAAAAAGTAGATCGATACCCGATTTTTTTTATCAGGCCCGAATCGTTATAATTCTTTCTTTAAAATGTCCGTGCTTTACGAAAAACTTTTGCGTCCCGCGCTGTTCCGGCTTTCGCCGGAAACGGCGCACGAATTCGGGATCGAGGCGCTGCGGCGGGGAATCGGGTCGAAACTGGCGCGGACGCTGGCCGCGCGGCGATTCGCGGTCGGGGAATCGTTCGGCGGGATCGAGCGGTTCGGCCTGAAATTCAAAAATCCGCTCGGCGTGGCGGCCGGTTTCGACAAGAACGGCGTCGTCGTCGAGCAACTCGCCGTGCTCGGCTTCGGTTTCGTCGAGGTCGGCACCGTCACGCTCAACCCGCAGAAAGGCAACGACAAGCCGCGGCTTTTCCGGCTGCCGGCGGACGGCGCGCTCGTCAACCGGCTCGGTTTCAACAACGACGGCACGCGGCGCGTCGTCGAGCGTCTCAAACGGATCCGGCCGGACTGCGTCGTCGGCGTCAACATCGGCAAAAACAAGGACGTCCCGAACGACGCGGCGATCGAGAATTATTTGAAGAGCTTCGAGCTCGCCGCGCCCGTCGCCGACTACGTCGCGGTCAACGTTTCGAGTCCGAACACGCCGAATCTCCGCGAGCTGCAGAAGGCCGACAGCCTCGAAGAGCTGCTCGGCGCGCTCCAGCGAAGAAACCGCGAGCTCTACGGGAAACCGCTGCTCGTCAAGATCGCGCCGGATTTGACGGATGCCGAAATCGAAGCGATCGCCGGGATCGCCGCCGATCTGGATTTGGCGGGCATCATCGCGACCAACACGACCGTTTCGCGCGCCGGGCTCAAAACGCCGATCGACGAAGCGGGCGGCCTCAGCGGAAAACCGCTCCGCGCGCGTTCGACCGAGGTGATCGAAAAAATTTTCCGGTTTTCGCGGGGGGAAATCCCGATCGTCGGCGTCGGCGGCATTTTTTCGGCGGCCGACGCGTTCGAGAAAATCGCCGCCGGCGCGTGTCTCGTCGAGGCCTACACGGGCTTTGTCTACGGCGGCCTCGCGTTCGCCCGCGAGCTCAACCGCGGGCTCGCCCGGCTGCTCGCGGAAAGGGGTTTCAAAACCCTCGACGAGGCCGTCGGCAGCGCGGTTTCGTAACGGCGTTCGGGCTTTTTAAACGGAAAACGACCACTTTAACGACTCGACCGCGGACTCGAGACTTTTTTGGTTTGACACAACAATTTCAAAAGATATAATTAATCCTTTGCGTTTTGCGCTCTTTGAACTGAAAGTTTATCCTGTAGTGATGATTGTCGATCTGATCACACTCGGAAATTCGCCTTTCGACTTCAGCTTTACGATCGCCCCGGCCGAGCTCGGGCTCGACGACGACGACGCGCGGCTGACCGAGCCGGCCGAGGTCGCCGGCCGGGTGACGAAACACATCGTTCAGACCGACGTCGAGGGCACGATCCGCGCCGCGGTCGAGATCGAATGCACGCGCTGCCTCGAAAAGCTCGCGGAGAACCTCGAGATTCCGTTCAGGGCGGCCTATGTCGCGCCGGAGCACTACACGGAAGCGCCCGAAGCCGAGCTTCGGGAGGACGATCTCGACGTTTCGATCCTCGAAGGAAACGAGATCGATCTGAACGAGCTCGCGCGCGAACAGATTTTATTGAACCTGCCGGAGCAGGTGTTCTGCCGGGAAGACTGCCGCGGCCTTTGCGAAAAATGCGGCGGCAACCGGAATTTGATAAATTGTAATTGTTTGGAAGAAGCGACCGACCCGCGCTGGGCGGCGCTCAAAAATTTAAAATAAGCTTAAGCGATCTTTGGGTTTTGAGGATCCGAAACAAAGATCGAAGATCAAAATTCAAAGAATAATCAGAGGTAAAAATGCCAAATCCGAAACGTAGACATTCGAAATCACGCACCCGTCAGCGCCGCGCCCACGACGCGCTGAAAACGCCCCAGTTCTATCTCGACAAAGATTCGGGCGAAGCCAAACGGCCGCACCGCATCGACGCCGAAACGGGAACGTATAAAGGTCGCCAGATTTTAGACGTAAAAGGAACCGAATAATGTAATTTGCGATTTGCAATTTGCGATTTGCGATTGGATGTTTCGCATTCAATCGTTTTAGATTAAATGGGTTTTATTGATAAAATCGCAAATCGCAAATCGCAAATCGCAAATAAATTAAATGACACATAACGCAGGCATCATCGGTATGGGGCACGCTTATCCGGAGGGCATTCTGACGAATGCCGATCTGGAAAAGATCGTCGAAACCAGCGATGAATGGATAACTACGCGCACCGGCATCAAACAGCGTCATAAGGCGGCCGCCAACGAATACACTTCGCAGTTCGGCACGCGGGCCGCGAAGATCGCGCTCGAACGGGCCGGCCTGAAACCCGAGGACATCGACATCATCGTCTGCGCGACGACGACACCCGATCAGATAATGCCTTCGACCGGAGCCCTGATTCAGGCCCAGCTCGGCGCGACGAACGCCGCCGGGATGGATGTTTTTGCGGCCTGTTCGGGTTTTCTGTACGGCATCACGATGGTCGAATCGATGATCCGCACCGGCCAGATCCGCTACGCGCTCGTGATCGGCGCCGAGGTTTTGACGAAATACGTCGACTACACCGACCGGACGACCTGCGTGATCTTCGGCGACGGCGCCGGCGCGGCCGTGCTCGGGCCGGTCGCGGAAGGCAAGGGAATCTTAGCGACGAAGATCCGCTCCGACGGCCGTTATGAGGAACAGCTCTACGCGCCGGGCGGCGGCACCAAGCTCGGCACGACGCACGAAACGATCGACAACCGCGACCATTTCTTCAAGATGAAGGGCAACGAGCTTTTCAAGGTCGCGGTCCGCTCGATGGCCGAAATTTCGCGGGAAATGCTCGACAAGACCGGCTATACGGTCGACGACGTCGACGTCGTCATCCCGCATCAGGCCAACCAGCGGATCACCGACGCGGTCGCGTCGAGGCTCGGTGTGCCGGAGGAAAAGGTCTATTCGAACATCGCCTATCACGGCAACACCTCGTCGGCCTCGATTCCGATCGCGCTCGACGAATGTCTCGAATCGGGCCGGATCAGGGAAGGCAGCCTCGTGCTGCTGACGGCATTCGGCGGCGGCGTGACGTGGGGCGGAACGGTGATTCGATTTTAGATTTCGGATTTCGGATTTCGGATTGGTCTGATGAGCAGACCGGCTTTTTAAATCCGGAGTCCTGTTTCCGTATAGATTTTTTATAAAGATAGAATTTGATGGCAGAGCAATCCGAAATTCAGGATCATAAGTCCGGGGTCGCCTTTATTTTTCCGGGCCAGGGCTCGCAGGCGGTCGGGATGGGATGGGACCTGTTCGAAAATTTCGCGGTCGCCCGCGAGGTCTTCGAGGAGGCCGACGACGCGCTCGGCTTTTCGCTTTCACGGATGTGTTTCGACGGGACGAGCGAGGAGCTCGCGCTGACGGCCAACACGCAGCCGGCGATCCTGACGACTTCGGTCGCCGCGTTTCGCGCGATGAAAGCGGAAGGTTTCCGGATGCCCGATTTCGTCGCCGGTCACAGTCTCGGCGAATATTCGGCGCTCGTCGCCGCCGGCGCGCTTTCGTTCGCCGACGCGGTTCGCACCGTGAGGCTGCGCGGGACTTTTATGCAGGAGGCGGTGCCGGTCGGCGTCGGCGCGATGGCCGCGATTCTCGGTTTGCCGCTCGAAACGGTCGAGATCGCCTGCGCGGACGCGGCCGAGGGCGAGGTCTGCAGCCCGGCGAACATCAATTCGCCCGCCCAGATCGTCATTGCCGGCAACGCCGAAGCGGTCGACCGGGCGATCGATTTGCTGAAAGAGCGCGGCGCGAAACGGGCGATCAAGCTCAACGTCTCCGCGCCGTTCCACTGCGACCTGATGTTTCCGGCGCAGGAACGGCTCGCCGAAGTGCTCGAAAAGGTCGATTTCGCGAATCTGCGGTTCCCGCTCATCGAAAACGTCACCGCCGAGGCGAACGCCGGCGGCGAACGGGCGCGGGCGGCTTTGATCGAACAGGTTTCGAGTCCCGTGCGCTGGGCGCAGTCGATCGAGACGCTGCTCGCCAAGGACGTCGAGACTTTCGTCGAGGTCGGGGCGGGCAAGGTTTTATCGGGTCTGGTTCGCCAGATCAGTCGCGACGTTCGCTGTTTGAACGTCGAAAATACGGATAGTTTGAGAAAAAGTTTTGAAAGTTTAGGAAGTTCGGGAAGTTAGGGAAGTTTAGGAAGTTTAGGAAATTGGGGCGGATTCGAGCGATTCGATCGGTCCGAACATAAAAAAAATCCGGCTTTCCAAAACTTCCAAAACTTCCCAAACTTCCCAAACTTCCTAAACTTAAAATATATAACAAAGAGGAGAAATTATGTCAGAAGTTCAGGATAAGATTAAACAGATCATCGTCGACGAATTGGGCGTCGACGAAGCGGAAGTTACGGAGAATGCGCGGTTCATCGAAGATTTGGGCGCCGATTCATTGGATTTGGTCGAACTCGTGATGCGGTTCGAGGAAGAATTCGACATCGAAATCCCCGATGAAGACGCCGAAAAAATCCAGAGCGTCCGCGACGCCTACGCTTACGTCGAACAGCACAAACAGGCTTAGAACCGAGTGGAGAGTGGAGAGTGGAGAGTGACGAGTCGATGACTCTTGCTCTCCACTCTCCACTCTTCGCTCTCCACTAATTTATATGAAACGTCGTGTAGTAGTAACAGGAATCGGTCTGGTGACGCCGAACGGCAACGATGTGGCGTCGACCTGGGAATCGCTCAAACGCGGCGAGAGCGGAGCCGATTACATCAAGAAATTCGATACGGAAAAATTCGACGTCAAATTCGCCTGCGAGGTCAAGAATTTCAACGCCGAAGACATCCTCGAAAGAAAAGAAGCGCGCCGGATGGGCGCGTTCACTCATTTCGCGATCGCCGCCTCGGACGAAGCCGTCAAAGACAGCGGCCTCGTGGTCGCCGAGACCGACGCCGAGATGGTCGGCACCTACATCAGCTCGGGCATCGGCGATTTCTGGGCGATCGAGCGCGAGCACGAAAAGCTGTTAAATTCCGGACCGGGAAGGGTTTCGCCGTTCTTTATCGTCTCCGCGATCGTCAATCTCGCCTCGGGCAACGTCTCGATCCGGCACGGCGCGAAAGGCCCGAATTCGGCGACGGCGACGGCCTGCTCGGCCGGCGCGCACGCGATCGGCGACAGCTTCCGGCTGATCGAGCGCGGCGACGCCAACGTGATGATCTGCGGCGGCGCCGAGAGCGCGATCACGCCGATGTCGGTCGCGGGTTTTGCCTCGATGCGGGCGCTCTCGACCCGCAACGACGATCCGAAACACGCCTCGCGGCCGTTCGACGCCGAGCGCGACGGGTTCGTGATCGGCGAGGGCGCGGGCATCCTCATCCTCGAGGAGCTCGAGCACGCCAAGGCGCGCGGCGCGCGGATTTACGCCGAGATCGTCGGTTACGGGATGAGCGGCGACGCCTTTCACGTGACGATGCCCGACGAAACCGGTTCGGGCGCGATCCGCGTGATGCGGCGGGCGATCAAGGACGCCGGCATCGGTCCGGAGCAGATCGGCTACATCAACGCCCACGGCACGTCGACGCCGTACAACGACAAGTTCGAGACGCTCGCGATCAAACAGGTTTTCGGCGAGCACGCTTATAAACTCGCGGTCAGCTCGACGAAATCGATGACCGGTCACGCGCTCGGCGCGGCGGGCGGCATCGAAGCCGTCTTTTCGGTGCTCACGCTGCGGGACAATCTGCTGCTGCCGACGATCAATTACGAGCATCCCGATCCGGACTGCGATCTCGACTACGTCCCGAACGAGCCGCGTCACGCCGAGGTCGAATACGTTCTCTCGAACAGCTTCGGGTTCGGCGGGACGAACGCCTGTCTGATCTTCAAGCGTTACGATTCTTAAACGAAAAGAAAGCGTTCCGGCGACCGGAACGCTTTCTTTTTCGGCGGTGAATGAGCGCCCATTCATTGGCGTTGGAAATTTTCCGGAAAACGATTTACAATCAGGAATAACTTCATTCTTTTTTAATTTAACATTATGAAAATCATCGTTTTAATGAAACAGGTCGCCAATAAGGACGCCGTCCTGCGCGTTTCGGGCGACGAGAAATGGATCGACGAATCGAATATTTCGCAGCAGACCAACGAATCGGACGGCTACGCGCTCGAGGAAGCGCTCCGGCTGAAGGAGGCGAAGGGCGAGGGCGAGGTCGTCGTCTGCACGCTCGGCGCGCAGAGCGCCAAGACGGTTTTGAAGGACGCGCTCGCCCGCGGCGCCGACCGCGCGATTCACGTCGTCGCGGACAACGTCAACCAGATGTCGCCGTACCGGATCGCGAGCGCGATCGCCGGCGCGATCCGCGACGAGAACGCCGACCTCGTCTTCACCGGCCTCCAGTCGGACGACGCGAGCTACGGCCAGACCGGCGTGATCCTCGCCGAGCTGCTCGGGATTCCGCACGCGACGATCGTCATCGAGGTCGACCGCGCGAGCCTCGGTGATTCGCTGCGGGTCAAACGCGAGCTCGAAAGCGGCTGGTATCAATGGTTCAGCTACAAACTGCCGGCGCTGCTGACGATCCAATCCGGCATCTCGCAGATCCGCTACGCGAGCCTCAAAGGCATTATGGCGGCGAAGAAGAAGGAGATCCGGGACGTCGCGGCGGCGGCCGACGGCTTCGACGGCGCGCAGAAGATCGAAAAGGTTTATCTGCCGCTCAAGTTGAAGCAGACCCAGATGCTCGGCGGCGGCGACGCCAAACGCGGCGCGGTCGAGCTGGTCGAAAAACTGAAAAACGAAGTCCGCGTCCTGTAAAAGGACGCCGCGTCAAATTCAGCCCGAAAAAGCACACGGTCCGTCGTGTGCTTTTTACTTTTGCGCCCGACGAGAGGTTTTCCGGCCGTTTCCATCCGACGATCATTCAGGCCAGAAAAAATTTTGGCGGAGTTTCCCCTGTTTTTCCGCATATTTCAGTAATACCGATTTCGGATTTCGGATTTCGGATTTCAAATTGCTCGAAATTCGGACAACTTGCTTCGTCACATCAATTGATGGGAAAGAGCAGAAAATCCCATCGCCCGATTTTTTATTCAAAACGGGATAAGGCAGATTTTATCAGGAGAAACTCTATGAAACATCAGAATACTATCAGCGGAAAAGTCTTGAATTGGGTGTTGATGGCCGGTCTGGCGCTCGTTCCGGCACTGACCGCCCGCGCCATCGAACGGACCGGCGGTACGCCGGCGTCCGTCGTCGACTTCAACGGCGACGGGAAAACGGATTTCGCGGTCGTCCGCAACACGGGCGGCGGTCCGAACGGCCAGATTACGTGGTATGTTCAGAACAACGGCGGCCCGTTCCAGGCGGCGGAATGGGGGCTTACGACCGATACCTTCGTGCCGGCCGATTACGACGGCGACGGCCGGACCGACTACGCTGTCTGGCGCAGCGGCGCGCCGACCGCCGCGGCTTTTTATGTTCTGAACAGTCAGGGAAACACGATCCGGATCGAGTCGTTCGGGCAGACGGGCGACGATCCGACGGTCGTCGGCGATTACGACGGCGACGGCCGGGCCGACCTCGCGGTGTATCGAAACGGACAGAGCTCCGGCGAGCAGAGTTACTGGTTTTACCGCGGATCGCTGAACAATCCGAACGGCAGCGTCACTTACGTGCCGTGGGGCAAGGCCGGCGATTTTCCGGCCCCGGGCGATTACGACGGCGACGGCAAGCACGATTTCGTGGTGCAGAGCAACGACGACATCCAGTTTATCTGGGCCCGTTTCTGGCTGCTCCAGACGACGGCCGGCATCCGGTCGCTGCGCTTCGGAAATGTCACCGATAGGATCGCCCCGGGCGATTACGACGGCGACGGCAAAACCGATCTCTGCATCGTCAAAAACTCAAGCGGCCGCTATCGTTTCTGGATTCAGGACAGCTCGACCGGCGCTCTGAGAGTCGTCGATTTCGGTCTTTCGGCGACCGATTTCATCACCCCGGGAGATTATGACGGCGACGGTAAAACCGATCTCGCGATCTGGCGGCCGAGCACGACCGCCGGCCAGAGCGCTTTCTGGGTGGCCGGCTCGCTGATCGGTCCGCTGAAATTCAATTTCGGACAAAACGCCGACTATCCGGCGGCAAATTTCAACGTTCATTAAATCGTCCCGGCGGCTTGAATTTCTTTTTCCGCCGGAACAAAAAAGTCGGTGCCGAACGGTCGTCGGGACATTCCCCGACGACCGTTCGGCGCGATTGTCGGTTCGAGGTGATGTTATTACCGCTCCGGTTTTTTCCTTTCGTATTTTTTCATCGATCGGGCATTGCAAAACGGGGCGATCAACGAACGACGGGGCTTTTTTCTAAATTGTTTTGAGGCTCACGATAGATACTAATTTTGTACATCTGGTCACGAGGACTTTTCAATAAAGCCGGTATCAACTATACTTGGCTCATCAATATTACTGATTCGAGCTTTTTAAATTCCCAAAAGATCGAATTTCTCGACAAATGGATACCGATTGGCGTTCATTTTCACTGCTTTTTCAATTCTGTGAGGAGGAAATAAAATTATATGGCTCAATATTTAATTGAAGGAAATCGGTTAAGCCGGCTGAAGATTCTTCTTTCAATCGCGGTTATCTCGGTATTTCTTGTGGCCGGCGGCGGCATCGTCCGCGCTCAGGCCATCAACGAAGGGTTTGAAAACGTGGCCGGTCTGACCGACTGGTTCGCGATCAATCACAGCAGTCCGCTCGGGGCGTCGGTCTGGTCGCAGTGCAGCGGAACGGCGATTCCGCCGGCGCAGGCCGGGACGACCAACTCCTGCATTCTGGTCAATTTCAACAGCACGACCGGCGCCGGAACGATCAGCAACTGGCTGATCGCGCCGAGCCGCACGTTCAACAACGGCGACACCATTTCTTTTTATACCAAAACTCCGAGCACGACCTTCCCGGATCGGATGCAGGTTCGGCTGTCGACGAACGGGACGAGCACCAACGTCGGCACGACGGCCACGGACGTCGGCGATTTCACGACGCTGCTGCTCGATATCAACCCGACCTACGGAACCAGCTATCCGCTTGTCTGGACGCAGTTTACCATCACGATTTCGGGTCTTTCGGGACCGACGGCGGGCCGCGTTGCCTTCCGTTACTTCGTCGAGGACGGCGGGCCGGACGGCGCCAATTCGAACATCATCGGCATCGACAGCTTCGTTTACACGCCGGCGGCGGTGGTCGCCCACCCGCAGCACGTCGTCGATTTCGACGGCAACGGCAAGACCGACTTCGCGGTCGTCCGCAACACCGGCGGCGGCCCGAGCGGACAGGAAACGTGGTTCATCAATCTCAACGGCACCTCGACGACCTACGCTTCGGCGTGGGGCATCGCGAGCGACTTCTTCGTGCCGGCCGATTTCGACGGCGACCAGAAGACCGACATCGCCGTCTGGCGGCCGATTGCGAGCGGTCAGCCCTCGGGCAACGCTTTCTTCTACATTCTGCAGAGCCAGACGAACACCCTGCGAACGGAGGACTTCGGGCAGAACGGCGACAATCCGAAGGTCGTCGGCGATTACAACGGCGACGGCAAGGCTGACGTCGCGGTCTATCGCCCCGGTGCGAATTCGGGCGATCCGAGCACCTGGTTTTACCGGACGACGGCCGGCGGCGCGGTCACTTACGTGCCGTGGGGCCAGAACGGCGACTTCCCGGCGCCGGGCGATTACGACGGCGACGGCAAGAACGACTTCGTCGTCCAGCGCAACAACGGCGGCGGACAGGCGCGTTTCTGGATGAACCAGACGACGGCCGGCTTCAACTCGATCGTCTTCGGCACGCCGACCGACAACATCGTTCCGGGCGACTACGACGGCGACGGCAAGACCGACCTCGCGGTCGTGCGCGGTTCAGCCGGCGCTTTCAACTGGTATGTCAGACCGAGTTCGACCGGCGCGATCAGCGGAACGCCGTATGCCGTGTTCGGCGCGTCGGCGACGGACTTCTTCGCGCAGGGCGATTACGACGGCGACGGCAAGACGGACGTTGCGATCTGGCGGCCGAGCGCGTCGGCTGGCGCGTCGGCATTCTGGGCGCTCGGTTCGACGGCCGGCACGTTCGCCGTTCCGTTCGGACAGAACGGCGATTATCCGGTTGCTAACTACAACCACTTTTGATCGGGGAATTGAGCCGTTAAGCGAAGTTTATTGACGGCAGTATATAAATCCGTTCGAAAAAGCGCCGGCCGGTTATCCAGGCCGGCGCTTTGCTTTGCTCTCGTCCCTTAAATTAAACGGTTTTCAAGTAGTTTCAGTTAAAAGGACCGGCCCGCGAAGTTTGTCAAATGCGGGTCTTTTTGTCATAATTGACCTTTGACAGACCCCGCGAATATTTAATCTTATGAGCAACATTTTAGTTTTCATCGAACATACGAACTGCGTCCTGAACAAGACTTCGCTCGAAGCGGTCGCCGCCGCTCAAAGCATCGGAAAAGATCTCGGTCTGAAGGTTTCGGCCGTCATCCCGTGCGGCGGGGAATGCTCGCTCGCCGCGACGATCGCCGAATACGATCTCGAAAAAGTGATCGTCGCGAAAAACGAAAAGCTCGGCATCTACACGCCGGACGGCTACGCCGATGCGTGGGAAGACATCGTCAAACGGGAAAACCCGCAGTACGTCGTGATGGCGCATACCTATCAGGTGCGCGATTTCGCTCCGAAAGTGGCGGCTCGGCTCGGCAGGGAAGTCGTCGGCGACTGCATCCGCTATAAATCCGAGGGCGGCCAGCTCGTGTTCACGCGCCGGATCTTTCTCGGCAAGCTCGACGCCGACGTGACGGTCGGCGGCGACGCGCCGTATTTCGTGACGTTTCAGTCGGGCGCGTTCCGGGCGGACGCGGCGGCCAAAGGCGGCGCTTCGGTCGAAACGGTCGATGTGACGGTCGGCGACATCCGGATGCAGCCCGAAGAACCGTTCCAGGAAGCCAAGGCGTCGGTCGATCTGACCAAATCGGAAGTCATCGTCGCCGTCGGCCGCGGCATCAAATCGCAGGAAAATCTCGCAGTCGCGCAGAATCTGGCCGATGCGCTCGGCGCCGATCTCGCCGCTTCGCGGCCGATCTGCGACGCCGAATGGCTGCCGATCGACCGCCAGATCGGGTCGAGCGGCCAGACCGTCGCGCCGAAGCTCTACATCGCGCTCGGCATTTCCGGCGCGATCCAGCATATCGTCGGGATGAAGAATTCGGGGACGATCGTCGCCATCAACAAGGACGCCGAAGCGCCGATCTTCGACATCGCCGATTACGGCATCGTCGGCGATCTGTTCGAAGCGGTCCCGACGCTCGTCGAAGAGATCAAAAAGGCCAAAGCCTGATTTAACCTCCAAGCTGAAACGGGGCGGCCCTGACGGGAAAGGAATGTTCTTTTCCCGTCAGGGCCGTTTAGTTTTAGTCTGCGTCGGGAGTGACCGGCCGCGCCGGCTTTTGTTTTCGGCCGGTCATTCGGCAAAAATCTTTACAAAATCCATCTAATAATTGTAGGGTTTTATCACGGACCGAGGAAAAAAGACGAATGAACAATCAAATCTGTACCTTTTGCGGAACGCAAATTACCGGCGATCAGAACGGCTCGATGATTTTCTGCACCAACTGCGGATCGAGTCTCGTCAATCCGGCCTATCAGCAAACGGCCGTGCTGCCGCCGCCGCCGCCCGTCTTTCCGGTGCCGAAGCCGAAAAAAGGCTTGTCGGGCGGCGAGAAATTCTGGATCGGAGCGCTGATCGCCGTGCCGATCGTTCTGATCCTCGGCACGGTCGGCGTGATCATTCTGTTCGGAGTTATGGTCTCGCGCAATCTGCCGCCGCCGGATAAACGCTACCAGCCGCCGACGAACCAACCGAAAAACGCCGTCCTGACCTTCGGCTCGACCGGGCTCGGCGACGGCCAGTTTCGCAACCCGGCGTCGCTCGCCGTCGGCCGCGACGGCAGCATCTACGTCGGCGACGGCACGCTCAGGATCCAGAAATTCGACGCGGACGGCAAATTCGTCAAGCTCTGGAACGTCACCGAAAGCTCGGTCAAGACGAGCCGGGATTACACGAATAAGGTGACGGGGCTCGCCGTCGACCGCAGCAACACGGTGTATGCGGCGATCGACCGGAAGGAACTTTTGCGCTACGACGGGAACACCGGAAAATTCCTCGGCAAGGTCCTGCTCGAGGGCGAGAAATGGATGAATCAGAAACAGGAGGCGCGGATTCTCGATATGTTTATGAACAACGACGACAAGCTCTACGTCTTCGCGACCTCGTTTCCGCGCGGCGAGTACGTGATGACGGTCGCGGCCGGCGGCGACGGTCAGATCCTTTTCAAGGACCCGATCAAAAATCAGGATAAGACCATCGCCGTCCCGATCGGCGGCGGGATTTTGGTCGGCGTGACCGGCGACATCTATCTGATGGCCTCGGTGCCCGGCAACGATTCCGGAAAAATCTATCGCTTCAAATCCGACGGAACCTATGTCGACCGGTTCACGTGGGACGGCGCGCCGAACCTGCCGTGGTTCAGCAACAACCTGACGGCGATCGACTCGAAGGGGCGGATCGTGGCGTTCGCGAAGGGAAAAAGGCAATTGGCCGTCATCGATGCCGAAGGCGTCACGCAGCGGACGATCCCGGTCGACGACGATTATCCGGGCGAGCGGATCGTGCTCGACGCGAGCGACAACGTCTATGTTCTGACCCGCGAAAAGGTCGAAAAATATTCTTCGTCCGGGGATTGAGGAACGCCGGCTCAAACCGGTCGAAAAACAAACGGGACGCGTTCGAAGGACGCGTCCCGTTTTTAATTTGGTTCGTCGGCCGCAAAAAAATCGCACGCGGCGGCGGCGGAAAAATTGTATCGAAATCTTACAGGGAAAGCGGCCGCCGCCGCCGGGCGAGGATCAGTAAATCGTCCGAAATCTTGTAAACAGTAGGCTTAACGCGGTTCGGCGGGCTTTTGGCACATTTGTTGCGATTCGGTATGAAGTTGGTTGAATCAGAGGGAAGGGCAATTTTATCGGCATTCAACGAACGAACAATGGGGGAAATATGATATCGAAACTTAACGGGTTTGTTTTTTTAATTTTACTTTCAATTTTATTTTCGACCGGCTTAACAGTCTCCGCGCAGGTGCGGGCGTATCGCGTCTCGGACGGTCAGGTTCAGACCGTGATCAATCGTCTGGAAACGAGAACCGACGATTTTCGCCGCGAATTAGACCGCTCCAGCGACAACCGCCGCAACAATGCGCAATGGCGCGATGATCTTAATTCCTACGTCGGCGATTTCGAGAAAGCGACCGACAATCTGAAAAACAATTTCACGTCACGCCGCTCGTCGGCGGGCGACGTGCAGGACGTGCTCAATCGGGCCGGCGTGATCGACGGTTACCTGCGCCGGAACCGTTTTTCGAACGCGATCCAGAACCGATGGAACCTGATCCGCACGGATCTCAACACGCTCGCGGGTTATTACCGCGTCAGCTGGAACTGGAATTCGGGCTCGAATTACCCGAATAACCCGAACTATCCGAATTACCCGAGCTATCCGCGTAATTTCGACGCGCGGCTGACCGGTACTTATCGTCTGAACACGAGCCGCAGCGACAATGTCAGCCAGGCGATCGACCGGGCTCTTCGGAGCGGCAGCTTCAACGCCAACCAGCGCGACCGGATTCAGCGTAATCTCGAGCGCCGGCTGAGCTCGCCCGATTTGCTGATCATCGAAAAACGCGGCCAGCAGGTGACGCTCGCCTCGTCGATGTCGCCGCAGGTTACGTTCAGCGCCGACGGCGTTTCGCGTTCGGAAACGAATCCGAACGGCCGGACCGTCGAGACGCGCGTGACCGCGACGAACAACGATCTGACGATCAATTACGAGGGCGACCGGATGAACGATTTTTACGTCAGCTTTGCGCCGGCCGCCGACGGTCAGCTCCGCGTCACGCGCCGGCTGTATCTCGAAAACCAGAACCAGACCGTGACCGTGACGAGCGTTTACGACAAGACCGAGAACTCGGCGCGCTGGAACGATGTTTCTTATCCGAACGCGAATTATCCGACGAACGGCGGAAGCTACGGCGATTTCATCGTCGCCAACAACACGCGGATCACAGCGACGCTCGACACGCCGCTCTCGACCCGTTCGTATCGCGACGGCGATCGCTTTTCGATGACCGTCACGTCGCCGTCGCAGTATCGCGGCGCGGTCATCGAGGGACGCGTCAACGGACAGCGGTCGGGCGTCGTTTCGGGGCGCGCGAATCTCTCGCTCGATTTCGACACGATTCGTCTGAACGGCCGAACCTACCGGTTCGCGGGCATCGTCGACAGCGTCCGCCAGCCGGACGGCAAGACCGTCAGCGTCAATAATGAGGGAACGGTGCGCGACGGCAGCCAGACGACGAAGACCGTCACGCGGGCCGGCATCGGCGCGGCGCTCGGCGCGATCATCGGCGCGATCGCCGGCGGCGGTTCGGGCGCGGCGATCGGCGCCGGCATCGGCGCGGGCGCGGGCGCGGGCACGGTGATCCTGCAGGGCCGCGACAATCTCGAGCTTTCCTCGGGAACGGAATTCACGCTGACCGCGACGTCGCCGCTGAACCGTTAGCGGGTGAAGGGCAGCTTAAACGAAAAAGCGGGAGTTTTCTCCCGCTTTTTCGTTTGCCGGCGTAAACTCTCTCACCGGTGACCGAAAATTCCGTCGTTTTACGGTCGGATGTCCTTTTCCGAAACAGTAGGTTGCGTCCGGTTTTGATACAAATTCAATGTTCGCGAATACGCCCCCGAATCGGGAAACCCGATGTTTATTGAGTTATCCGGATTTCGAATGTGTGGCACGCGGTTTGAAAACGAAAGGACACGAAACTAAGGAGATTGTATGGCAGAAACCGGAACAAAGAAAACAAAAACCAATTCAAACAACAAACTGAACGCTAACAACAAACCGCACGACGAAGTCGTCGAATGCCTGCAGCGGCAGGTCGCCAACGGTTTTATCTTGTATTTGAACTACAAGCATTACCACTGGCAGACGTTCGGGCCGCTGTTTCGCGACCTGCACCGGCTGTTCGACGAATTCGCCGCCGAGGTTTACGAGACGATCGACGAGCTCGCCGAGCGCGTCCGGATGATCGGGCAGAATCCGGTCTCGCGGATCGAGGAATTTCTGCAGACCGCCTCGATCAAATCGGCGGGGAAGAGCAATGATATGCGCGAGATGATCCGCGAGGCCGACGAGAACAGCCGGCAGATCATCGCCGAAATGCGCGCCGGCATCAAAATCGCCGACGAGCGCGACGATCCGGGCACGGCCGACGTGCTGACGCGTTTCGTTCAGATTCACGAAAAACAGGAATGGTGGCTGCGCGACATTCTCGAAAGACGCGACGGCCTGACGGATTAACGGCGCCCGCTGCGGGAGCCGTTATCGAACGAGCAAGGGGAAGGTTAAGAACGAACAAGGGGAAGGTGAAAGTCTTCAGCAGCGGCGCGGGGCGAAGCTTTGCGGTTTCGATAAGAACCCGCGCCGCCGCTGTCGGCGCACCAAAAAAATTATGACGGAAACGAAAAAACGGGATTCGAAAGAGGGCTGGAACATCGACGAGCTGGGGGCCGCGGCGAGTCAGAAGGACAGGGACGAGATCAAACGGCAGGTCCTGCGCGGCGACGAGTCGAAGGGCGACCCGGACGACCGCGACAACGCCGGGAAGGTCGCTTCGAACGAAACGCCGCAGGGCCGCGAGGAAGCGAAAAACGACCTTCGCGGAAAAGCGAATACAAACGGATAAGCATCGGGAAAATCCAAGGGTTCAGGATTTTTCCGGTAAAAAAGAGAAGCGCCGCCCGAAATTCGGGCGGCGCTTCTCTTTTTGGCGATTCGCGGGGCGGCGAAAAAAATGAAAATCCGGCTTTCCGGTTTTGAAACTTTTCCTGTCATAATACCGTAGTAACTTGGCGTCATGATTTCCAAAGCAATCGCATTGAACAACATTCAGGGTCTAACCGACGTCGAATTGATCGCGAAAGCGATCGGCGGCCGCGAGGACGGTTTCGAGGAGCTCGTCCGGCGCTATCAGCGGCCGATCACCAACTACGTTTTCCGGATGCTCAACGATTACGACGCCTCGCTCGACGTGACGCAGGAAGTTTTCATCAAAGTCTACAATTCGCTCCACAAATACAGCTCGGAATACAAGTTTTCGACGTGGCTCTACCGCATCGCGCACAACGCGGCGATCGACTTCATCCGCCGCCGCGCGCCGAATGAGCAGAGCCTTGAAACCGAAAACCGCGACGGTGCGTATCAACTCCAAATCGAGAGCCCGAACCCGACGCCCGAGCAGGAACGCGAACGCAGCGAATGGCGGACGGAGATCGAAGCGGTCGTCAAATGTCTGCCGGCCGTTTACCGCGAGCTGATCCTGCTGCGCCACGCGCAGGATCTGAGCTACGACGAGATCGCCGAAATCACCAGTCTCCCGCTCGGCACGGTCAAAAACCGGCTTTTCAGAGCGCGCGAAATGATGCGCGAAATTTTTATCGAAAGGGGAATTACGGGAATTTAGGACGAAATATTGCTTTAAATCATTAAGAACCCGCTGGATGCAGTGATGAACGACCAATCCGCCAATCAGACTCTTTGCCCGCGCCGCGAGATCGTCGCCTATCTCGACGGCGAGCTGGCCCCGCGGGCGGAAATGGAGCTGGAAATGCATCTGGCGAGCTGCGCGGTCTGCACGAAGGAGCTCAACGACCAGAAAAAAATCCTCCACGCGCTCGATTTCGCGCTCGACGAAGCGCCGGAGCTCGAGCTGCCCGAAAATTTTACGAAAGTCGTCGTCGCGAACGCCGAAAGCAACGTCCGCGGGCTGCGCTGCCCGCGCGAGCGAAATCGCGCCCTGATGGTCGGCGCGCTGCTATTTCTGATGGTCCTGTTCGGGCTCGGCGCCGAAAGTTCGAAGGCGGCCGAAGCCGTCGGCGGAGTCGCCGATCAGCTGATGGCCGTCGGCAGTTTTTTTATGCGGTTCGGTCACGACCTGACCGTCGCGGTGACCGTCATCTTGAGATCGTTATGCCTCCAGTTCGTTTATAAATCGGCCGTCACGGCCGCCGGGCTGGGGCTGACCTTCGTTTTGTCGCTGCTGATCTTTTCACGCTTGATGGCGCGGTCCCGTCGTTTTTGAATTAACGGAAAAGTGAGTTATCTGAACGCCAGCATCAATGAACCCGATTTTTCGAAAATCGCTTTCGGCCGCCTTCTCGGCGGACTGCTGCTGCTGTTATTGTTCCAGTTCGCCGGTTTCGCGCAGGCCGGCGGCATCACCGTCTCCGACGACGAAAAAACGCTGATCGTCGAGGACGCCAAAGACAGCGAGATCCTCGCCTTCGGCAAGAACGTCATCGTCAAACAACACGCGAAGGGAGTTTTCGCCTTCGGCGGCGACATCGTCATCGAGGGCCGCGTCGACGAGGACGTCGCGGTGATCGGCGGCTCGATCACGCAGAAAGAAGGCGCATTTATCGGCGGCGACGTCATCGTCTGGGGCGGCGCGTACCAGCCGGAAAAGCCCAAACCGCTCCGCAATCCCGAAAAACAAACGGTCATCATCGGCGTCTTCGAGGAAGAGTTCCGCGAATTCGCGCAGAATCCGTCGCAGATTTTTTCGACCGAGCTGACGTGGACGTTTCTGCTCTGGCGAATTCTGTCGGTCCTTTTCTGGTTCGGGATCTCCTTTGCCTTTACGACGATCTCGCCGGGCGGCATCAGCCGGGCCGTCGCGCGCTTTCAGCTTTCGACCCTCAAAGTGATGGCGATCGGGATGTCGGGGCTGATCCTGACGACGATCGGCGTCATTCTCAGCGCGCAGTTTCTGCCGGGCTACATCGGCGGCATCATCGGGCTGATGGGACTCCTGCTGCTGATCTTCGCCTATGTTTTCGGGCGCGTCACGCTTCAGGTCAGTCTCGGCAAGCTCCTGCAAAAATATCTGGTGCCCGAATCGAAACATTCGGAAACGCTCGCGATCCTGCTCGGCGTCGTCGGCTGGACGATCATCCTTTCGATCCCGTACCTCTGGACGCTGGCGGTGGTCGTGCTCTTCGCGGCGAGCGTCGGGCTGGTCTTTACCGCGCGCCAAAAAAACGTCTGGGCCAATTCCTGATATCTCGCCGAAACCCTCCGCTCGGCCCCGTTTTTGAGCCTTTCTCCAATATTTACAATTCTTTACATTATCGGTAAAACCTTTTCGAAAAAAAATGCGTCTGTAATATGGCTGACAAAAGGCAACATTTATTCGTCGCCGAGCGTATACACAAGGCTTTAATACATCATAAATCTTTAATATTAAAGGGAAAATGCAAAAAAATCTGTTTTTATCGACATTCATTTTATTGTTCGGACTGCTCGCTTCGGGCGCTTTCGCGCAGACGACCGCCGTCAAGGCGACGCCGGTCAGCGGCGAGGTCGGCTCGATCGCGGCCGACAAACTGGTTTTGAAGACCGCTGCCGGCGACGTCGAGGCCGCGCTTTCGGACAAGACGCAGTATTTCCGCGTGCCGCCCGAAAATCCGTCGATCAAGGCGGCCGTCGCGTCGAGCCTCGCCGAGATCGGCGTCGGCGACAAGGTGGTCGTGATGGGAATTCTCTCCGACGACAAAAAATCGATGCCCGCGAAATCGGTCTATCTGATGTCGAAAGCGGCGATCAACGAGCGGCAGCAAAAAAGCACCGCCGACTGGCGGACGCGCGGCACGGTCGGCAAGGTCAGCAAGGTCGATCTGATGGCGAAGACGATCACCGTCTCGCAGCGCGGTTTTATGGGCGAGCGGCTGATCACCGTCAAACCGAAGGCCGACGCCGAATATTTTCGCTACGCGCCGGATTCGATCGAGTTCGCGAAAGCTCAAAAAAGCAGGCTGGCCGAGATCGTCCTCGGCGATGAGATCCGGATTCTCGGCAACCGCAACGCCGACGGCTCGGAAATCGAAGCCGAACAGATCGTGACCGGCAGCTTTCAGACGAGCGGCGGCACGATCAAATCGATCGATCTCGCCAAAAACGAGGTCGTCATCACCGATTCCGGAACGAAAAAGGACGTCACGATCGCGATCAGCGAGATCTCGATTCTCAAGCAGTTTCCGCAGGAGATGGCGAACCGGATCGCGACGATGCAGTCGGGCGGCGGTCAGGGCGGCGGTTTTCGCCCGCCGCAGGGCAACGGCGCGTCGAATCCGCCGGCCAATCCGCCGACCGGCGGCGGCCAGACCAACCCGCCGACCGGCGGCGGTCAGGCACCGAACGGAATGGGCGGCGGGGGCGGTTTTCGCAACGGCGGCGGCATCGACGATTCGCGTTTTCAGAACATCAAGATCACGGATCTCAAGGTCGGCGAGATGATCGGCGTGCTGAGCACGAAAAACACCGATCCGGCCCGGATCAAAGCGATTAAATTATTTACGGGCGTCGAGCCGTTCATCAAGCTTTCGCAGATGGCCGCGATGCGGCAGGGCGGCGGCGGCAACTCCGGCGGCGGCGCGAGCCTCAATATTCCGGGGCTCGACGGCTTCGGCGGAAATTAATAAATTCATATCAAAATCGCGGAGCGCCGGAAATTTTCAGCAGTAATTCAGGCGCTCCGGTCATATATCAGAAGGGAAATTATCTATATGGGAACTATCAAATCATACGCTTTAATAACGATTTTATTACTGCTTATCGTCTCGGGCGCGGCGGCGCAGCAAAACGGCAGCATCGCGGGCCAGGTCTTTGACAGTCTCGGCGCGGTCGTCGTCGGCGCGAATGTCGTCGCGGTCGATGCGAACGGCAAGGAAAAATCGGTCATCACCAACCGGCAGGGCGAATTCACGATCAATGGTCTCGCGCCGGGAACCTACAAGGTGCGCGTCAGCGCCCCCCGGTTCGAAGTCTACGAGCAGGCGGACGTCGCCGTCACGGCCGGTCAGAAGGAACAGCTGACGATCGCCCTGGCGGTGCAGACGATCAACGCCAACGTCGACGTCAACGGCGACAATCAGGTCGATACCGATCCGAACAACAACAAAACGGCGACCGTTCTGAAAGGTGCCGACATCGACGCGCTGCCGGACGATCCGGACGAACTCGAAGCCGCGCTGCAGGCGCTCGCCGGCCCGCTCGCCGGGCCCGACGGCGGCCAGATCAACATCGACGGCTTCAACGGCGGCCGGATGCCGCCTAAGGAATCGATCCGCGAGATCCGCATCAACCAGAACCCGTTTTCGGCCGAGTACGACCGCGTCGGTTTCGGCCGCATCGACATTCTGACCAAACCCGGCTTCGACCGGTTTCGCGGTTCGGCCTTCTTCAACTTCAACGACGAAAGCCTCAATTCGCGCAACCCGTTCGCGCTCAACCGCGCGCCGAGCCAGACCCGCAACTTCGGCGGTTTTCTGAGCGGCCCGATCAAGGCCAAAAAGGCCTCGTTCTTCGTCGACGTCAACAACCAGCAGCGCGACGACAACGCGGTGATCGCGGCCATCGTCCTCGATCCGTCGCTGAACATCGTCAGCTTCAACCAGGACGTGACCGTGCCGACGCGGCGCTTTTCGATCAGCCCGCGCCTCGATTACGCGATCAACGATAAAAACACGCTGACGGCGCGCTACAGCTTTACGCGTTCGACCTCCGACAATCAGGGCATCGGCGGCTTTTCGCTGCTCTCGCGGGCCTACAATTCGACCAACACGCAGCACGAGCTGAATCTGACCGAGTCGATGATCATCAACGCCAAGACGGTCAACGAGACGCGTTTCCGGTACGAATTCAACAAGCGCGAGCAGGACGGCGACAACTCGATCCCGACGATCAACGTTTCGAGCGCCTTTACCGGCGGCGGCTCGCAGATCGGTTTGAGCTTTAACCGTTCGAACCGCTGGGAGCTCCAGAATTACACGACGACCTCGTTCGGAAAAGCCTCGCAGCACGCCGTCAAATTCGGCGTCCGGCTGCGCGGCGTCAGTCTCAAGGACCGGTCCGAATCCGGCTACGGCGGAACCTACACCTTCAGCGGCTTTCTCGACAACCGCGGCACGCCCGACAACCCGGACGACGACGTTTACGTCACCTCGATCGAGCAGTATCGCCAGAAAATCCTCGGCAATCCCGATCCGCGCTACAACCCGAACCAGTTCAGCATCACGACCGGCAATCCGCTGGCCGATGTTTCGCAGTACGATTACGGCGTGTTCATCACCGACGACTGGAAGGCGCGGCAGGATCTGACGCTGAGCTTCGGCCTCCGCTACGAGAATCAGAACAATCTCAAGGACGGCCTCAACTTCGCGCCGCGCTTCGGCTTTGCGTGGTCGCCGGGCGCCGGCGGCGCGCGCCAGCCGAAAACGGTCTTCCGCGGCGGATTCGGTATTTTCTACGACCGTTTCGGCGAAAACAACACGCTTCGCGCCCGCCGCAACGACGGCATTTCGCAGCTCCAGTACATCGTCACGAGCAACCAGTCGAACCTGCTCGGACAGGCCGTCTTCTCGACGAGCGGCATCACCAACGTGCCGACCGCCGCGCAGCTCGCGACGGTCGCCCCGCAGGCGAGCACGCCGTTCCGGATCGCCGGCGATCTGCAGAGTCCGTATTCGATCCAGTCGGCGGTCAGCGTCGAGCGCCAGATGCCGTTCAAAACCGTCCTGAGCGCGACCTACACGATGTCGAAATCGCTGCATCTGCTGCGGACGCGAAACATCAACGCGCCGGTCTGCCCGAACATCCAGGTCTGCCCGTCGACGCTGACGACCTCGCAGATCCAGCTTCTGCGGCCCGACCCGACGACCGGCAACGTTTACCAGATCGAATCGAGCGGCTATTCGAACACCCAGATGCTGGCGATCGGCGTCCGCGCCAACATCAATCCGAAAGTCTCGATCAACGGCGGCTACACGCTGAGCTTCGCGAAGGGCGACACGGACAGCCTGACGAGTCCGCGGTTCGCCGTCAATACGGTCGGCTTTCCGGCCTACAGCTACGATCTGAGCAGCGAATATGCGCCGTCGGCCTTCAACGCCCGGCACTCGGTGTTTTTGTTCGGATCGGTCGGTCTGCCGTTCGGCTTCCGGATGAGCTCGATGGTTTTCGCTTCGACCGGAAGACCGTTCAACATCACTTCGGGCGTCGACACGAACCGCGATTCGCTGTTCTTCGAGCGGCCGACTTTCACGGAGCTCGCCAATCGCTGCCAGGTTCTCGGCCTGACCAATTCGTGGTGCGACATCAGCGGCGTCGCCAATCCCGACACGACGACCATTCCGCGCAACTACGGTCGCGGCCCGGGCAGTCTGACGGTGAATATGAATCTCAGCAGGACGTTCGGCTTCGGCGGCCCGAAAAAGAGCACGGTCGCGACGAACAACCAGTCGGGGCAGGGCAACCAGAACGACGGCGGCCGTCGTAACAACGGCGGCGGCGGCGGGAATCGCGGCGGCGGCGGCGGCCCGATGATGATGGGCGGCGGCGGCGGATTTTTCGGCGGCGGCGATAACAGCAAGCCGTATAACCTGACGCTCGGCATCAACGTCCAGAACCTTTTCAACAATGTCAACCTGAGCTCGCCCGTCGGTTCGCTGACCTCGCCGTCGTTCGGCCGGTCGCGCTCGACCGGCGGTTCGTTCGGCTTTTTCGGCGGCGGCGGCGGTTCGGCCAACCGGCGCGTCGAACTGTCGATGCGGTTCAGCTGGTAAGCGGCGGATTTTTTTAACGGGGTGACTACCGTGCTTCAAACCCGGATCTTTGGCGGTTCGATAAAGATCCGGGTTTGAAGATAAATGCAGCCCCGAACCGACTTTTTACATCAAAGAGGGATAAAAGGAAACTTTTATCCCTCTTTCCCGTATTTGGAAAAAGCCCGATATAAAAGAGACAGTTTGGAGAGATTTATGAAGAAGACAGGTGTAATATTATTCGTTTTCGTCCTCGTGGCCGGCGTTTTCGCGCAGCAGGATCAGAATCCGAAAAACAAGGATAATAAGGACAAACCGGCCGTCATCCAGACGAAAACGATGACGCCGGACGAGGCGGCGAAAGCGGCCGTCGCGGCTCACGGGGGCGATAAGTTCAAGAATTCGAAAACGCTGATCGTGCGCGGAACGGCCGATATTTCGGCCTCGCCGACGCAGACCGTGCCCTCGACTTTCGTGATGATCTTCGCCGGCGATAAATACCGCTACGAGATCACAAACCCGTTCCAGCCGTTCAAGCAGGTCTACGACGGCCAGCAGACCTCGTCGTCGCTCGCGAATTTTACGCTCCCGCCGATCAACCGGCTCGGCCTGCCGCTCCTGCAGCGGTTCGATCAGAAAGGCTATTCCGTTTCGGCGCTTCCCGAAACCGCCAAAAAGAAAAACGGCTTCCGGATCACTTCGCCCGAGGGCTACTACACCGACTTTTTTCTCGATGAGAAGACCAGCGAGGTCAAGTCTTACGAATCGGCCTACGATTTCAACGGCCGGACGGTGACGACCTCGGTCGAGATCGACAAGCTGCGCGAGGTCGACGGCGTCAAGGTGCCCGAAAAATACGCGCAGCGGTTCGAGCTCGGTTTCGCGACCTTCTACGCCGATTTCAAGGCCAAGGACATTCTCGTCAATTCGGAAGTCGCCGACGACGTCTTCACGATCGAAAAATAAAGTGAAAAAGTGAAAAAGTGAAAAAGTGAAAAAGTGAAAAAGGTTAAAAGTAGAAAAGTGAAAAAGTGAAAAAGTGAAAAAGTTGACGGTCGATTTAGAGACCAAACTTTTTCACTTTTTCACTTTTTCACTTTTTCACTTTTAACCTTTAGACGTGCATAATTTCCTGTTCCTTGGATTTGGCGAGCTCGTCGACCTTCGTGGTGAAGGAATTGGTCAGTTTCTGGACTTCGTCGAGTCCGTAGCGCTCGTCGTCCTCGGAAATCGCTTTGTCCTTGAGCAGCCGTTTGAGCGCGTCGTTCGATGAATGGCGGACGTTGCGGACGGCGACCTTGTGCTCTTCGGCGATTTCGTGAACCTGTTTGGCGAGCTGTTTGCGGCGCTCTTCGTTGAGCGGGGGAATCGGCAGCCGAATCATCTTGCCGTCGTTCGACGGGTTGACGCCGAGATTGGCGGCGATGATCGCCCGTTCGACCGCCGGGATCTGCGAGATGTCCCACGGCTGGACGGTGATCATCTGCGGTTCGGGGACGGCCACCGAGGCCATCTGGTTGAGCGGCGTCGGCGAGCCGTAATACTCGACGACCACCGAATCGAGAAATCCGACCGTCGCGCGGCCCGTCCGGACGTTGCCGAGCTTGCGTTTGAGATCCTCGATGACGGCCTCCATTTTCGGTTTCGTGTCTTTCAAAACTGTATCTAAACTCATAGTCTCCTCAATAAATTTACGATGTTCAGGCGGTCTGACGATTTTCGCCGATCGTCACGAGCGTGCCGATCGACAGATCGCCGCAGACCGCTCTCATGATGTTGCCGGATTCTTTCATATTGAAGACCATAATCGGCAGATTATTGTCCATACAGAGCGAAATCGCCGAAGAATCCATCACCTTCAACCGTTTTTCCAAAACTTCCTTATAAGAAATCTGCGTATATTTTTCGGCGTCCTTGACGATCACCGGATCGGCCGAATAGATGCCGTCGACCTTCGTCGCCTTGAGGATCACGTCGGCCTTGATTTCGAGCGCCCGGAGCGCGGCGGCCGAATCGGTCGTGAAATAGGGATTGCCGGTGCCGGCCGCGAAGATCACGACGCGGCCCTTTTCGAGATGCCGTTCGGCGCGGCGGCGGATGAACGGTTCGGCGAGCTGCGGGATGTCGATCGCCGACGAAACCCGCGTCAGCACGCCGAGCTTTTCGAGCGCGTCCTGCAGGACGACGGCGTTCATCACGGTCGCCAGCATCCCGATGTAATCGGCGGCGGCGCGGTCCATATTGCCGGCCGATTTTGAAACCCCGCGAAAAATATTGCCGCCGCCGACGACGATCGCGACCTCGACGCCCAATTCCTTGACCGCCTTGATCTCGCGGGCCACCGATTCGGCGACGAGCGTGTCGATCCCGTAATTCTGCGAGCCCATCAGCGCTTCGCCGGAGAGCTTGAGCAATATGCGTTTGTATGCAGGTTTCATATAGAGTGGAGAGTGGAGAGTGGAGAGTGGAGAGTCGATGGAAAATAAATCAGATTACTCTCCACTCTCCACTCTCCACTCTCCACTAAAATTAACCGACCATCGAGGCCACTTCGGCCGCGAAATCGTCCTGTTTCTTTTCGATGCCTTCGCCCATCTTGTAGCGGGCGAAACGGCGGATCGTGATGTTTTCCTTGATCGACGCGATTTTTTCCGTGACGAGCTCGCCGACGGTCTTCGCCGGGTCTTTCACGAACGGCTGATCGACCAGCACGGTTTCCTCGTAGAACTTGTTGAGACGGCCCTCGATGATTTTATTGAGCACGTCGGCCGGCTTGCTGGCGTTCTTCGGATCGTTCTTGAGCTGTTCCATCAGGATCTCGCGCTCTTTATCAAGCACGTCGGCCGGAACTTCCGAGCGGTTGACGTAGCGCGGGTCGGTCGCCGCGATATGCATCGCGACGTCCTTGACGAGCTGCTGGAATTCTTCGCCGCGCGCGACGAAATCGCTTTCGCAGTTGATTTCGACGAGCACGCCGACCTTGCCGCCCATATGGATATACGAGCCGACGGCGCCCTCGGCCGTCACGCGGCCGCTCTTTTTGTCGGCGGTCGCCATACCTTTTTTGCGAAGAATTTCGATCGCCTGCGTTTCGTCGCCGCTCGCTTCGACCAGCGCGTTTTTACAATCGATCATCCCGGCGCCCGTTTTCTCGCGCAGGGATTTTACTGCACTTGCTGTAATTTCTGCCATAATAAACTCCAAATTAAATTAATAAAAACCTGTCTATGAAAAAGCGCAGCCCGTTTTACCGTCAAACGAAAAGAGCTGCGCGAGATAAATTGTCGAAAAGAAAAACTAACTGGCGGCTGCTTCGTTTGATTCGGCCGGCGCGGTCGCTTCGGCGGCCGGTTCTTCAGCTGCGGCCGGTTCGACCGCGGGCTTGACCTCGGCGGCCGGTTCGGGCGCGGCTTCCTCGACGACTTCCGCCACGCCGCCCTCGGTGCCGAAGTTGCGGCCTTCGAGAATCGCGTCGGAAATGCGCGAGGCGAACAGGCGGATCGCGCGGAGCGCGTCGTCATTGCCCGGAATCACGTAATCGACGCCTTCCGGCGAGCAGTTGGTATCGACGACCGCGACGACCGGGATACCGAGCCGCTTGGCTTCGGCGACGGCGATCTCTTCCTTCCGGACGTCGATGATGAACAGCATATCCGGCAGGCCCTTCATATCCTTGATGCCGGCCAGGTTCTTCATCAGTCCTTCCTGCTGGCGGTCGAGGCCGAGACGCTCTTTTTTCGTCAGTTTCTCGTAGCGGCCGTCTTCCTTCATCGCTTCGATGTTCTTGAGCTTCTGGATCGAGTTCTGCACCGTCTGGTAGTTCGTCAGCAGACCGCCGAGCCAGCGGTTGTTGATGTAAAACTGGCCGGCGCGTTCGGCTTCCTCTTTGATCGCTTCCTGCGCCTGACGCTTGGTGCCGACGAAGAGGATCTTCATATTCGGCCGTTCGGCGACCGCTTCGCTGACATAGGTCAGCGCGTCGCGGAAAAGCTTCTGGGTTTTTTGTAAATCAATAATATAAATGCCGTTGCGCTCGCCGAAAATATATTCCTTCATTTTCGGGTTCCAGCGGCGAACCTGATGTCCAAAGTGAACGCCCGCTTCGAGGAGTTCCTTCATCGTTACTGTAGCCAAAACTTATTATCTCCTTTACTTTATTGGTTTTTGTACTCGCCGCCGGCATCGGTTCAACCAACAGCCGCGGCAATGGTTTAATGTTTCGAGTTCCGCCTGAAGACGGAACTCAAAACCACGAATTAACGTTTCGAGAACTGGAAGCGCTTGCGCGCGCCCTTCTGTCCGTATTTCTTGCGTTCTTTCTGGCGCGGGTCGCGGGTGATCAGTCCGGCTTTTTTCAAAGTCGGACGGAGATCGGCGTTAAACTCCAGAAGCGCGCGAGTGATTCCGTGACGCACCGCGCCGGCCTGTCCGGCCGTGCCGCCGCCGGCGACGTTGACCAGAATGTTGAATTTGCCGGTCGTGTCTGTCAGGCGGAGCGGCTGGCGGATGATCATCCGCAGCGCTTCGTTCGGAAAATAATCCTCGAACGTCCGGCGGTTGACGACGATGTCGCCGCTGCCCGGACGAAGATAGACTCTGGCGGTCGAAGTTTTTCGGCGACCTGTGCCGTAATACTGAATATCTGCCATAATTTAAGTTTCAAGTTTCAGGCTTCAGGTTTCAAGTTTCAAAAGGTTGTCCCCAACCTGAAACTTGAAACCTGAAACAACTTTCTATTTCGTTTCGATTTGAATTGCTTCGGGTTTCTGCGCGGTGTGCCGGTGATCGCCGTCCGCGTAAACTTTCAGTTTCTTCGCCATCGCTTTGCCGAGCTTGGTTTTCGGCAGCATGCCTTTGACGGCCAGTTCGATGATCCGTTCGGGACGGGTCTCAAACATTTCCTTGACCGTTTTTTCACGCAGACCGCCCGGGTAAAGCGTGTGATGGCGATACATTTTCTGGTCGTTTTTCGAGCCTTTGAAGATCGCGTGACGCGCGTTGACGACGACGACGTGATCGCCCATATCGAGAAACGGCGTCCAGTTCGGGTTGTTTTTGCCCGACAGAATACGCGCGACTTCGGTCGCCAGACGGCCGACCGTTTTGCCTTTGGCATCGACGACGAACCATTTGCGGTTTTCCGCTAAACCTTTTCCGCTCGGAAAATATGTACTCATAATTACCTACACTGTTAGGAATTTTCGCAAAAAAGCGAACTGATAGGATAACGAAATTCAGCTCCGAGGTCAAGCGACGATCGTCGGTTGGGGAAGTTTAGGAAGTTTGGGAAGTTCGGGAAGTTCGGGAAGAAAACGAATTGAATCGCAAACTTCCAAAACTTCCAGAACTATTATTCCACGCGGAGAACCGAGGCGGTCGGCACGGCATTGGTTCCGCCGAAGGTGAGCGAGCTTCCGCCCCAGGTAAGCCAGGTCTGATCGGTCGGGTTGTAGTAGCCGATGTCCGCGACGAAATCGCCGTTGTAGTCGCCCGGCTGCGGAATCACCGTCGCGCCGCCGAAATTGAAGGCTCCGGTCGTGTAATTATAGCTCCTGAAAACATAGAACTGCGCGGCCGAATTGCGGTAAACGGCGAGATCGGCCTTGCCGTCGCCGTCGTAATCGGCCGGGACGGGCCGGTCCGTGCTGATCCCGAAATTGACCGCGCCGTAGCTGAAATCGCCCGAGCGCAGAAAATACCACGTGCCGGAAGCCGGCCGGTAAACCGCGAGGTCCGTTTTGCCGTCGCCGTCGTAATCCTCCGGCACGGGCTTGTCGCCGTCCAATCCCCAGTGAACGATCGCGACCTGGGCGGTGCCCGCGAAAAAGATGTACCAGTTGCCGTCCGACGGCCGGAAAACGGCGTAATCGGAAATGCGGTCGCCGTCGTAATCGCCGACTACCGGTTTATCGCCGGGCAATCCGAAATTCAGCGAGATGACCTGCCCGTCGGAGCTCCGGTTCATCCACCAGACGCCGGTGCTGTTGCGGTAAACCGCGTAATCGGTCCTGCCGTCGCCGTCGAAATCGCCGGGCGTCGGAATGTCGCCGTTCGCGCCGCTGCCCCAGTTGAAGGTGCGCGGAAATGAAGCGACGACATAATAAGACCAGACGCCGTCGGCCGGCGTCCAGTAGCTGTAATCGGTCATCCCGTTCCGGTCGAAATCGACGATCGACGGCCGCGCGACACGGCAGTCGGAAGTGTTCATCACCGTCAGCGAGGCCTCGTTGAAAAGCTTGCGCTTGAAGCCGGTTCGCGGATTGCCGCTCGAGACGACGACCGCGTCCGATTTCGCGCCGCCGCCGAATTCGCCGATGAACGAGTTGGGGAAGCGGTAATTATAAACCTGTCCGGTAAAGGCGCCGCTGCCGTTGTTCGTAAAGAGCATCACCTTGTTTAAGGCCGGGCCGCTGTAAAGAATGTCGACGCCGGAATTTCCGCTGAAATCGCCGAAATACATCGCGCCGCTGCCGGTGTCGAACGTGCCGCCGCCGAGATCGACAGTATAATTCGTATGCTGAAAAGTGTTGTCGCCCTGACTGATGTTGACGCCCAGCGTGCCGGGCGTCCCGATCAGCAGCGAGACGATGTCGGATTTCCCGTCGCCGTTGACGTCCACGATGGTTTTAAGGTTGCCGGCATACGGAAAGGCGTTGGCGATCCTCGTCAGCGAACCGCCGCCCTGATTGACGAAAATATCCTGATCGATCAGGAAATCGACTTTCCCGTCGCCGTTGAAATCGCCCCACTGGATCGACAAAAATCCGCTGCCGATATAGACCGGCGTCTGGAACGTGCCGTCGCCGTTGCCGAGCCGGTAATTGTAGCCGTTGTCCCCGACGATCAGATCGCCCTTGCCGTCGGCGTTGACGTCGACCATCCCGAAGATCAGCGCCGAGTCCGACGAGGGCCGCTGCGGCGCGGCCGAAAAGCCGAAGCTGCCGTTATTGCGGTAAACCTGATAGGTTCGCACCGGCAGATCGAACTGGACGACCAGATCCTTGAGATTGTCGGCGTCGAAGTCGCCGAGATAGAACCACGATATGTTATAGCCGGCCGGCACGTCGATCGTGACCGGCGCGCCGAAACCGTTGTTGCCGTCGCCCGGCGAAATGACGATCTGCCCGCGGTAGCCCTGGAGGACGGTTTCGCTGTAGCCGACGAGGTCGGTAAAGCCGTCGTTGTTCATATCCTGCGCATACTGGAAAAATGCGTTGATCGGCACGACGCGGGGCGTATCGGGTCTGAAATAAACCCCGCCGCATTCGGCGGGAATTACGATCGGCAGAAATATCGTGATCACGAAGGAGACGAGAATAACGAACAGGCTGCGAAGATTTTTAACGGTCAGGCTGCGAAGATTTTTACGGCGCATCGGATTTCTCCCTGTTGGGCAAAGTGATTTTAGAGTCCTGTGGTGTAATTAGGATAACCAAAATCGGGCGCTGGGTAAAGAAAATTCGATGAACCGGGAAACTTATACCGATGTCGGATGTCGGAGGTGCGATGTCGGAAGGCTTGATAATCAACTAACTTGCTTGATTGCAATGATTAAAAGAATCGAGCTGAAAATCCTAAGGCACAACTATTTATTCAAAACGGTATTAATCCTGAAAAACGAACCCCAGTCGGCCGCCGGCCAGCATCAGGCCGATGATCGTTTTCGCGTCGCGGATCTCGCCCGTTCGGATTTTGTCGAAGGCTTCGGGAAAGCTCATCCGTTCGACCGACAGAAATTCGTCCTCGTCGAGGTTCTGAACCGAATCCGTCAGCTCAGTCGCGAGAAAGAGGTTCATCTTCTCGGTCAGAAAACCGGGCGAAACGTAGAATTCCGAGAGCTTTTCGATCCGGCCGGCCCGGACGCCGATCTCTTCCTCGACCTCGCGCGCCGCGCCGGCTTCCGGATCTTCGCCCTCGCCGAGCGTGCCGGCCGGAATTTCGAGCAGATATTCGGCGGCGGCGTGACGATACTGCCGGACGAGCGCGACTGTCTTGTCGGCGAAAACCGGCACGATCACCGCGCTCCCGTGATGATTGACGATCTCGCGCCGGTAAACCGCGTCGTTTTCGCGGATCTCGGAAACGGAAACGTCGAACACGCGCCCGCGATAGATCGTTTCGGTCGATAAAATTTCTGGTTTCATAGTAAAAGGGTAAATCGTCGGGGTTTTGATCTTTGATCTTTGATCTTTGATCTTTGGTTTTTGTCGTCGTTCGCCATTAACGGATTGCCTTTGAAGATCAAAGACCAAAGATCAAAGACCAAAGACCGAATTTCAACCCCGGTTGACAACGGCGTTATAATAAAGATGCAGCATTTCGATTGAAAAAACGCCGGATCAATTTTCGCCGATTTCGGACGATTATTCAAAAAACGAAGCCTTTCCGACTCGAACCAATCCGAAATCCGCAATCCGAAATCCGCAATCGCAATGTCATCCGCATCACAGAGCGCCGTGCTCGTTTGTTTGTAAATTTGTATTGAAATTCCCAAAGGAGGTTTTATGCAGAAAATCGGTTTCATTACGGTTCTCCTTTTTCTGGCCGCGCTCGCGTCGTTTATGTCGGCGTTTATTTATCCGGGCCTCGTCCGGACGGGCGGAATGCTCGGCGTCCTGTTTCTCGGCATCGCCGCGCTGCTGCTCGCCGTGATGATCGCCAAACGCAGCAAGACCGAGCGCATCTAATCGTTTTCGGCTAAAAAGGCGCGAACCGCTTTCATATCCTCCCAGACCTCGCGCTTCCTGGTCGGATCGCGGAGCAGGTACGCCGGGTTGAACGTCGGCATCAGTTTGATGCCCTGAAAATCGTGAAACTCGCCGCGCATCTGCGTGATGGATTTCTTCGTGTTCAAAAGCGCTTTGGTGGGCGTGTTGCCGAGCGAGATGACGATCTTCGGCCGGATCGCGAGGATCTCGCGCACGAGATACGGCGTGAAAAACCTGATGATCTCGGGCGTCAGCTCGTCGCCCTGCGAGATAAACTTGACGACGTTCGTCAGGTAGACTTCCTCTCTTTTCAAACCGATCGACGCGAGAATCCTGACCAGCAGATCGCCGACCGGCCCCATAAACGGCTTTTCCGAATCCGCGTCCGGCGCGCCCGGCGATTCGCCGACGATCACGACGTCCGCTTTTAAGTTGCCGGTCCCGAAGATAAAAAAACGATCCGGAAAAAGCTGCTTGCCCTTTTCGAGCGTTTCCTGATTGATCTCGTCGACGGTTTCCTCCGACCCCTGCGCGTTTTCCTCGAACAGCGAATTCTGCATACTTCAATTCTGCGATTTAAAAAAGGCAAAGACAAATATTTTTTGCGGGTGAAAATCGGGTATTGAACAATACCCGGCTCGGTGGTTACTGCCGGGCAGTAAATATTAATGAAAACGCGGGGAAAAGCGGCGCAGCCGCGCGAGGTCAGTAGCGTCGGCGGCAGCCGATGCACCGCTGCGCGGGTATAACTTGACGGGAAGATTAAAAACCATTTTTGTTTAACGGTTTGAGATGCAAGGGGCCAGCCGGCGGACGGTGCATCGGCTGCCGCCGACGCTACTGACCTCGGCATGGCTCTCGCCGCTTTTTCGAGTTTCGTCGAGAACGGATTACACAATTACTTTTACAGTCCCGTCCTTTTCCAAATTGTGTGTATAATACTGTAGAAACAACTAATTCATTAGATAATTTAAAAATCAGAGTACTGACTCAGTGGATTATTTAATAGTTACTATCAATTTATTGGAATAAACTGATTTACCGAAATCCTGGTCGTAGGTGAGGATGACAAGATAAAGCTCGTAAACGTCTTTCTTGACGATTTCAAAAAGATTTTCACCAACTAAAACATACCCCGCGTTGGAAGGCCCCCATTCCAAATTGGTCAAGTCGATCTTAAAGGTCATCGTTTCGCCTTTCTTCAAAATATTTCTCTTTTTCCTTTTGGATATATCTTCGAGATTGAGACTGTGGACTTTTTTACCCCTCGAAACAGAATTTAAATCGATTTCGGAGGAAACTTCGTAGGTCGGATTAAATAGGTATTCCTGATTTGGGCCGATCCTTTGCATGATTACTTCGAGCAAACACCGTTTATCAAAATTCTTAAGCGTTTGATTTTCAATTTTAACATTAAGATAAAAAGGTACGTCTTTGATCAAAGTAGAATTCTCGCTTAAGAGTGTAATTTTTAATGTGCTGTTCTGTTTTGGAGTTTTTGCATTCTGGGAGGGGTTTTGTCCTTTTATTACATAAATTTGCCCATTTGTAATAAGAATTAATAGATTTGTTACAAACAGTATTAATATTTTTAATAATAACTTCATATTTCCTCCCAGAACTGTTCGGCACGATCATTGCTCTCCCCAATTATGGTTAGTGACAGAACTTATTGGAAAAAGCGTCGATTCCGGTCGCGTTCGCTTTTTTGTCTTCCACTAAAAACACTAAAAACACTAAATTTCTTTCCTGTTTTTTCGTGGTTTTGGTGGATAGTTTAAAAACCGCTCGCGGGTTTAACGCTAATTATTCCAACAAGTTGTGTCATATACTATAAGTTATTTCAGCCCGCTCAGGTAATCGCGGACTTTTTTCATGTCTTCCCACGTCTCACGTTTTTTCGACGGGTCGCGCAGTAAGTATGCGGGGTGAAACGTCGGCATCACCTTGACGCCGTAGTAGTCCTGAAAATTGCCGCGCAGTTTCGTGATGCCGACCTTTGTGTCGAGCAGGTTCTGGCAGGCCGTGTTGCCTAAAACGACGATCACTTTCGGGCGGATGACGGCGATCTCGCGGATCAGGAACGGGCGGCAGGTGTGCGCCTCGGGCAGCGTCGGCGTGCGGTTGCCCGGCGGGCGGCAGCGGTTGATGTTGCCGATGCAGACGTCCTCGCGCTTCATCCCGATCGCCTCGATGATCTTGTTGAGCAATTGACCGGCGCGGCCGACGAACGGCTCGCCTTTCTGATCCTCGTCGGCACCCGGCGCTTCGCCGACGAACATCAGGTCGGCGCTGAAATTGCCGGTCGTGTGGACGATCTTCGTGCGGCCCTCGTAGAGCGGGCAGCGCGTGCAGTTGCCGATGTCGGCGCGGATCTCCTCGATCGTTTCCTTCGATTCGGGCAGCGTTTTGGTGATGTCGCCAAACAGCGAAGCGGTCAGATCTTCTTCGACGGTTTTCTTTGGCATAGGCGGTTTTTCAACAGGTTCGGTCGGTCCGGCAAATAAGGATTCTCGTTTCGGCTGCTGCGCGAGCCGCGACAGCTTGGTCGATTCGAGCAGGCCCAAACGCGACGCCGGCGGCTCGTTCGACGTCGATTTCGGCGGCTCGGCGATCTTTTTGACGAGCTCCGGCGGCGGCGCGAAACGCTCGATTCTTTCGGCCGGAATTTCCGTTTTGGCGGCCGGCGGCGGCGTTATGTTTCCGGCGGGCAGCCGGAACTTCGAGGCGTCGAAGGCCGGCAGCTCGACGCTCAGATTCTCGACGCCGAGCTCCTGCAGATAGAGCAGCTGCTCTTTGACGTCGGCCAAAATTTCGGAATATTCGCGGTTCATTGCTGTCGTCTCAATCTTAGCACTTCGTCGAGGATTTTGTCTGCCAGCTCGCGTTTCGACATTCGCGGCAGCTCGACTGCCGTCGTGCGCGTGATCAGCGTCGCGGCGTTGTCGTCCGCGCCGAAGCCGATGTCCTTGCGGCTGACGTCGTTGGCGACGATCAGATCGAGGTTCTTGCGTTCGAGCTTCGCCCGCGCATACGCCGCGACGTCGTTCGTCTCGGCCGCGAAGCCGACGACGAGCAGATTCTCGTGCCGCCGTTCCGCGACGTTCGCGAGAATGTCGGGCGTTTTTTCGAGCTCGATCGTCAGCGAATCGAGATTCGTCTTCTTGATCTTCGTTTCGGCGACGTTTTTGGGCCGGTAATCGGCGACCGCCGCCGCGCCGATAAAGACCGACGCCCGCACTAAATTATCGATCACCGCTTCGAACATCTGCTGGGCCGAGACCGCCTCGACGACCTCGACGCCGGCCGGCGGCTCGACCGCCGTCGAGCCGCGGACGACCGTCACCCGCGCGCCGCGCGCGGCGGCCGCTTCGGCGACGGCGAAACCCATTTTCCCCGACGAATGGTTCGAGATGAACCGCACCGGATCGATCGCCTCGCGCGTCCCGCCGACCGTCAGAAGGATGTTTTCGTCTTTTAAGTCGTGAGTCCTGAGTCTTGAGTCCTGAGTCTTTGATTTCTGACTTAAGACTAAAGACTCAAGACTCAGGACTTTCAAAGCCTGCTCGGCGATGTTCTCGACGTCTTCGAGCTTGCCGGTGCCGACCGTCTTGCAGGCCAGCTCGCCGGCGACCGGCTCGACGAAACGGACGCCGTCGTCTTTCAGGGTTTCGATGTTGCGCCGCGTCGCCGGATGATTCCACATCGAGACGTTCATCGCCGGCGCGACCATCACCGGCGCGTTCGCGGCGAGATAGGTCGAGCTCAGAAAATCGTCGGCGATGCCGTTCGCGAATTTCGCGAGCGTGTTGGCCGTCGCCGGGACGATCAGCAGCAGATCGATGTTCTGCGAAAAATTGATATGCGCGATCGGGTCGGGATTGCCCTCGTCGTAATCGTCGACAAGCACGTAAGCGCCGGTCAGCGCGCGAAAGGTCAGCGGCCGGATAAACTCGGTCGCGTGGCGCGTCATCGCGACCCGCACGTCGCAGCCCGCTTTCTGCAGGAGCCGCAGCACCTCGATCGCCTTGTAGGCCGCGATGCCGCCGCAGACCCCGAGGCCGACGCGATAATTTTTGTTCGGTTCGCTCATAGTTTTCCCCTCAAAGTTTAGCATTTCGTCGCGATCGGCCAAAATTGCGCCGAAAAACTGGAGAAAAATTCCCGCCGGCTGTGATAAAATTCCAGAAGTGTTTGTCGTGCAATAGATATGGATCAACCGACGCTTTTCGAACAACCGGCCGAAACCGCGGAAACCGAACGGATTCTGCTCTTTGCGCTGGGCGATTTTCAGTCGCGCAAAAAACAGCTCGCCGACCGCGAGCTGCCGCTCGACCGCCTGCGCGGCGCGTTCAAACGGGCGGCCGAAAAATTCGGTGTCGCTGAGCTGCCGGACGAAAAGCTCGCCGAAACCCTGCGAAAACTCGGCGCGCGCGTCGTCGAAGTCCCGAGCTTCGTCGCCAAACACCCGTACCGCGTCACCGTCCCGGTCGAAACGGCCGTTCGCGCAAGGCGGTTTTACGATGAGCTCAAGGATGGGGAAGTTTAGGAAGTTTGGGAAGTTTGGCGAGGGTTTTGAGGGAATTATGAAAATACGAAAGCATTTGATCGGTATTTTTTTGACGGCTTTTCTCATCGGCTGCGCGGCGGTCGTGTTGTTGGTGAAAAAAGCGGCTTTTCCGGCGGCCGAAATCGAGAAAGCCGTCCTCATCGAAAAGCCTGCGGCTTCGCCGACCGCCGCTCAGCCGGTTTCCTCGACATCCGACTTTTCTCCGAAGATCAAAGATCTTCCGGAGTTTGACGAATATGACGCCACGAAATTCAAAAAAGGAATGGTCGACGTCGAGTTTAACGGCCCGAACTACCGTCGCGAGGAAGCCGTCGCCCGAACCGGCGAGCGGTGGCTCGGATTGTTTTTCGAGAACGGGGAATACTTTTTGAAAAACACCCGTGTCCGGGTCGTCCGCAATAACGAACCGCCCGATGAGTTGGGTTTCGATTTTACGATCAAATTCGACCGCCGGAGCAAACCGCTGTTGTTATTCAAAAATGTTGGTCTACTTCGGGAATCGAAAGTCCTGACCCTTTTTCAATATATGGAATCGGAAGACTCGGACGACGCGGATGTGATGCGGCGCGGTTTTCGGCGGGAATATCGGATCGGCGAAACAAAATACGTGATGACGATCGAAGACGGTCTGACGAAATCGGGGAAAAAGGCCTTGGCGCTGGTTCTCGAAAGCGGCGGCGTTCGCCAGGTGATCGCCCACGAAGCCTATTTCGATGACGATTATCTCGGTGTTCTGCTCTGGGCCGGCGACCTCGACAGCGACGGAAAGCTCGATCTTTACATAAAAGCGAACGATTGGGAAAAAGGATTTTTTTATTCGAGCCTTTTTCTTTCTTCACCGGCCGGTAAGGGACAACTTTTGAAAAAGGCCGCCGACTTTTTTACGGCGGGTTGCTGATGGAAGAAAATACGGAAAAATTTGCCGAATTCTGGCAGTATATCGAAAACAAGCGGCCGTCGATCGAAGAGGCGCTGCGCGAATACCGGCCGCTCGCGCCGGCCGAGATCGAGACGCGTTTTAACGAGGCCGTCGATTACGCGCTCTTTTCGGGCGGCAAAAGGCTGCGGCCGGTGTTGACGCTGCTCGGCGCGGAACTGTTCGGCGGCCGGGCCGAGACGCTGCTGCCGGCGGCGGCGGCGGTCGAGTTCATCCACACCTCGTCGCTCATCTTCGACGATCTGCCGTGTATGGACAACGCCCGCGAACGGCGCGGCAAAACCTCGGTCCACGAAAAATTCGGCGAAGGGCTCGCCGTCCTCGTCGCGATCGGGTTTCTCAACGCCTCGTACGCGCTCGTTTTCGTCAACCACGCGGGTCTGCCCGAACGCGCGATGCTCGCGCACGCCGAGCTCGTCGAATGCATCGGCGCGTCGGGGATGATCGGCGGCCAGTCGGTCGATCTCGCGCTCGCGAAGGGCGCGGGCGACGCCGGCAGCGAGGAATTCGAAGCGGTCCGCAACCTGAAAACCTCGGCGCTGATGCGGCTCTGCCTGCGCGTCGGCGCGATCCTCGCCGGCGCGAGCCATCTCGATCTCGTCCGGCTTTCGCGCTTTGCCGAGCTTTTGGGCGACGCCTACCAGCTCGGCGACGATCTGCTCGATCTCGAAGAGGACGACGCGATCTTCGCCGACGAGCAGAAAACCTTCGCCCTCGCGCAGGGCCGCGAGCGCGCCCGGATGCAGCTCCGCAAGTTTATCGACGAAGCGAAGCTGATCCTGATCGACAATTTTCCCCCCTCCGAAGCGCGCAGCTGTCTGATCCAGCTGACCGATTATCTGGCCGAAAGACGGGCTTGAAAAGTCCTGAGTCTTGAGTCTTGAGTCTTGAGTCGCGGGAAATTCAGCCGTCCCTCTAACGTTTCGGTTCTGAATGATTTTCGTCGAAAACGAGGACTCAAGACTTAAGACTCAAGACTGGATTTTGCCAATGGGTTTACCGGAATCGACAATCGAAAAGGCCTATCGCTACTGCGAGGAGGTCACCCGGCTTCACGCCAAAAGCTTTTATTTCGCGGCCGGTTTTCTGCCGGCGGCGAAACGGCGGGCCGTGTTCCCGATCTATGCCTTCTGCCGGCACGTCGACGACGAGATCGACGAGCTCGGCCTGCGCGACGAAGCGGCGGCGATCCGCGCCGTCGAACGCTGGCAGGCGAATCTGCAGATGGTTTACGACGGGAAAATCGACGAAGAACGACCGGCGAACGACGAACAAACCGAAGTTTTGACGGCCTGGCGCGATCTTCTGGAAAACTACCGGATTCCGCCCGATCTCCCGCGCGAGCTGGTCGAAGGCGTGCTGATGGACACGCGGATCAAGCGCTACGAAACTTTCGACGAGCTTTACGTCTACTGTTACCGCGTCGCCTCGACGGTCGGTCTGATGTCGTCGGAAATTCTCGGCTACCGTGAACCGAAGGCGCTCGCCTACGCCGAGGCGATGGGCATCGGGATGCAGCTCACGAACATCCTCCGCGACGTCGGCGAAGACGCCGAAAAAGGCCGGATCTATCTGCCGCAGGAGGATCTGCGAAGATTCGGCGTGACTACCGAACAGATTTTCGAGCGGCGTTTCGACCGCAATTTTGAAGAATTGGTGAAATTCGAGCTCGAACGGGCGCGGTCATACTACCGCGAAGGCGAAAAGGGCATCGCGCTGCTCGAAAAGGATTCGCGGTTCACGGTGCTGCTCGCGGCGCGGGTGTATGCGAAAATTTTGGACGAAATCGAAAAACAGCACTACAATGTCTTTATTCGCCGCGCGCACACGTCCCGAACGCAGAAACTGCTCGCCGTTCCGGGCATCTGGCTCGAAGCGCGAAAACTGTAGCGATTTCGGATTTGGGGTGTCGGATGTCGGATGTCGGATTTGTCGGCCGGCGAAACGCTTTTCTCGAAAATGAAACTATCAATGTCGAAATCGTAAAACAACTTGAATTCAAACAACGACTTAACCGAAACAGTATGAAAAAAATTCTTTCCGCTTTTTTGATCGCCGTCCTGCTGGCGCTTCCGGTTTTCGCGCAGAAGGGAAGCTACGCCGATATGAAACAGCTGCAATCGCCGCAGAACCCGCGGCTCGGCTTCGTCATCCACGGCGGCGCGGGCGTGATCCGGAAGGGCTCGATGACGCCCGAACAGGAGGCCGAATACCGGAAAAAGCTCGAAGAGGCCGTGACGGCCGGTTATAAAGCCTTGCAGGACGGCAAAACGGCGCTCGACGCGGTCGAGATCGCGATTCGGATTCTCGAAGATTCGCCGCTGTTTAACGCCGGCAAGGGTGCGGTCTTCACGGCCGACGGGAAAAACGAGCTCGACGCCTCGATGATGGACGGCAAAACGCTCGCCGCCGGCGCGGTCGCCGGGCTCCATCACGTCAAAAACCCGATCACGCTCGCGCGGGCCGTGATGGAAAAATCGCCGCACGTGATGATGATCGGCGACGGCGCCGAAAAATTCGCGAAGGAAATGAACATCGAGCTCGTCGACGAGAAATATTTCTGGACGCAGCAGCGCTGGGACGACCTGCAGCAGGTCATCAAAGAGGAAAAGGAAAGGGAACAGAAGAAAAACGACAAGCCGAAAAGCCAGAATACCGAAAATAAACCGCTGACGCGCGAAGAATATTACGCCGGGATGACCGACGCGCAGAAGCTGCCGCGAAATAAATTCGGGACGGTCGGCGCGGTCGCGCTCGACAAGAACGGCAATCTCGCGGCCGGCACTTCGACCGGCGGAATGACCTACAAAAAATACGGCCGCGTCGGCGACGCCCCGATCATCGGCGCGGGCACCTACGCCAACAACAACACCTGCGCGGTCTCGGCGACCGGCTGGGGCGAATTCTTCATCCGGCTCGGCGTCGCGCGCGACATTTCGGCAATGATGGAATACCGCGCCCTCCCCGTTCAGCAGGCGGTCGACGCCGAAATCAAAAAGGTCGGCAATCTCGGCGGCGACGGCGGCGTCATCGCGATCGACAAATTCGGCAACATCGGCATCTCGTTCAATACGGACGGAATGTATCGCGCCTACATCAATTCGGAGGGCAAGCCCGTCGTTGAAATCTACAAGGAGTGAGTCTTGAGTCTTGAGTCTTAAGTCTTGAGTCTTGAGTCTTGAGTCTTGGGTCGAAATCCAGGATCAACAGCAATGATCAAAGTCAGAAACGAGGACTCAAGACTTAAGACTCAAGACTCAGGACTTTTACAAAACTATGCCGTATATCTTGATTTTTCCGCTTTTGATCGTCGTTTTCCTGCTTTCGGGACTGCGCGTCGCGCAGGAGTACGAGCGGGCGATCGTCTTCCGGCTCGGCCGTTTTATCGGCATCAAGGGGCCGGGGCTTTACTATCTGATCCCGATCCTCGATACGCAGCAAAAAGTCGATATTCGCACCAAGACCGTCGATCTCGAACAGCAGGAGACGATCACCAAGGACAGCGTGACGATCAAGGTCAACGCCGTTTTGTGGTTCCGGATCGTCGATTCGGCGAAGTCGATTCTCGAAGTCGCGAATTACAATCAGGCGGTCTACCAGTTTTCGGTGACGGCTCTCCGAAACATCATCGGCCAGCATTTATTGGACGAGGTTTTGAAAGAGCGCGAGAAGATCAACCAGACGCTGCAGAAGATCGTCGATGCGGCGACCCAGCCGTGGGGCATCAAGATCGAGATGGTCGAGATGAAGGACGTCGAGATTCCCGAATCGATGCAGCGCGCGATGGCCCGCGAGGCCGAGGCGATCCGCGAGAAACGGGCGCGCCTGATCAAGGCCGAAGCCGAGCTCGACGCCTCGATCAAACTCACGCAGGGCGCGCGCCAGATGGAGGAAAGCCCGCTCGCGCTCGAACTGCGGCGGATGCAGATGCTGTCCGAGATCGGCATCGACAACAACACGACGACCGTCATCCTGATCCCGTCGGAGTTTTCGAGCGCGGCGAGGAGCTTTGCCGAAATGATGGCGAAAAAGGAAAATCCGGAGTAAAAAAATCACAGATTACAGATATCCGATAAGGAAGAAAGTCTTCGTGACCGGAAATTTGTAATCTGTGATCCGTGGTCGGTCGGCGGCGGCGTCAGATCATATCGCTGCCGGTTTTTGAGTTCTGGTTGAGCTCGAAGCGCTCGCGGTCGCGTTTTTCCATCTTTTCGAGAAAATCAAGCGGCTCGTTGTCCTCGAAATCGATCCCCATCGCGTGTGCGTTTTCTTCGACGTCGGATTGATCGGGCGTCGGGTTATGACCGGAAAACGCTTCCGACCCGCTCGAATTCACTTCTTCCCATTCGGCGTCGATGTCGCCGCCCGAATCGGCCGGCGAGGACGAATGATGAACGTGAAGCCGTTCGTTCAGTTCGCTCGGAGCCTGCGGCGCGTGAGCGATCTCTTCGTCCATAAATTCCTTGATTTCTTCGTCGGGGGGATCTTCGTTTTCGTAAAATTCCAAATCTTTCCCTGAAATCATATCTTTATCCTCTTGATTGTCCATTTTGCCCTCCTTGTTCATATCAAAAGGATACCATATCGGGAGGGTAAATAGTAGAGAGTGGAGAGTGGAGAGTGGAGAGTCTGAGGAAAATAAACCAATCGGACTCTCCACTCTCCACTCTCTACTCTCCGCTCAAATAAAGACGACCGTCTGCGAGGACGGAATGTCGAAACGCCGGCGGCAGCGCATATTTTTGCAGACCAGCATATCGTCGATCCGCACCATATAATCGCGGGATTTCTGAAAGCGCGCCTGATCCTGCTGGTTCAGGTGGCGCGGCGGGTTCTTCTTTTTGGTGCGCTTCATCCAGCGCACGTCGTACTCGTTGCGCTCGCGGCAGTTCGGGCACGCATAAGTCGCCTTTTTGACCTCGGTTTTTTCGTCGAAAATATCTTTTTCCTGCATCATACTTCTTTTTTAGTTCGGGAAGTTTGGGAAGTTTGGGAAGTTGGTTGATTTCATCCTGAACTTCCTGAACTTCCTGAACTTCCGAAACTCTCATTCCGCAAGTTTTCTCAAATACTGAAAAGTAAAAATTCCCGTGTTGTGGCCGTCGGAAAAGTGAAAATTGAGCGCGTAGCGGCCGACGACCGAGATCGAGGAGACGAAAATGTCGTCCGGAACGCTGTCTTCGCGCAGAATTTTTTCGCCCGTCCATTCGTTGACGCACGAGGCGCACGGGCAGGCCCGCCGCAGCTGCGGCGCATTGTAATTCGTTTCCGCGTCGTCCGACCATTTGATCGCCAATTCGCGGTCGCTTTCTTCGATGATTTGAACCGGTTCTACCATAAAATTAGTGGAGAGTGGAGAGTGGAGAGTGGAGAGTCCGATTGACTTTTTTCCTTTGGCTCTCGACTCTCGACTCTCGACTCGTTACTCGTTACTCGTCACCCGTTTGATGTCGTTGGCCGTGATGTCGTAATGCGAGGCGTGAAAAACGGCGCGGCCGCCTTTCAGGACGATCGCCTGCGGCGATTCGTGGCGAATGCCGGTTTTCGCGGCGATCTCGTTGGAGATCGCGCGCGCCGCCTGGACGACGACGAGATTGACGTCGCCGTCGACGGCGTTCATCTCGTAATATACGCCCGTGCTGATCGGACAGGTGACCGAGTGTTTGAACAATACGACCGACTGATGTTTCGATTTTTCAAAAATCCGTTCGAGATCTTCGAGAGTTTCAATTTCAATAAAATTTGCCATTTCAGATAAAACTTATGTAGTGCGATAAAATTCCGGCGCCGGCGAATCCAAACTAAGCTCGAGCGCCGGAAAAATCTTCCGGTAGGCCAGCGCGGTCGCCCCGAAAACCAGCGGGATCGAGAAATATATCCCGACGCCGCAGGCCATCATACTGACCAGCGAGACGAGAAATCCGACGCCGAACAGACCGGCGACGCCGCTCAGATTGGCCCAGACCGCCCGCGCGCTGGTCGTCATCGCCTTGACGCCCGAAAGATTGCGGTCGACGATCAGCGGAAAGGCGAACATAATCAGCGTGTGCAGGCAGACCATCCCGATCGAGAAGATGATGTCGATGATAAAGCTCGTCCCCATCACGGTCATCAGTTGATCCGGCTTGATATTCGGATTCCGGGCGATCGTGACGAGCGTCGGAACATAGATGATCCCGTAAATGATGATCAGCGGGACGAAGATGAAAAAGCCGACGATCAGACCCGGCAGCCAGTAGCGAAAACCCTTGAAAAGATCCTCGAACTTAAACTCGCGGCCGTCGATGACCCTTAAAAAGCAGTAATACATTCCGCAGGCCATCGCGCCGAAAAGGATGTAAAGGGTAAAACCGCCGATCATCGCGCCGACCAGCACGACCGCAAAGAGCAGCCAGTATTGCGGCTTCATTATTTCCCACGCTTCCTTGTAGCAGTCGATCGCCTTAATGACGCCGGTTCTGAATTCAGTTGGTTCCATACGCCTCCCAAATTAAAAGGATAACCGATGCGCTGCCGCATCAGTTATCCATCATACCATTGGATCGGCTTCAGCAATAAATCTTTTCGAGGTAGTCGCGGACCATCCGGTCGCTCGAAAACTGCGGTGTCAGCGTGACGAGCGCGTTTTTCATCCGGCGGATCCAGTTGACCGGCAGCCCGTCCTCGTTTTTCGTGTAGTAATCGGGCACGATCTCTTTTTCGAGCACCGAATACAGCGATTCGGCGTCTTCGAAATCGATCTCCGCCTGATCGTCGCCGACGTTCAGCTCGCCGATCGAAAAACCGTTCGTGCCGTTGTAGCCCTCGATCCACCAGCCGTCGAGAATCGAGAAGTTCAGCCCGCCGTTCATCGCCGATTTCTGGCCGCTCGTGCCCGAGGCTTCGAGCGGGCGGCGCGGGACGTTCATCCAGACGTCGACGCCCTGCACGAGATAGCGCGCGACTTCCTGATCGTAATCCTCGACAAAGACGGCGCGGTTCTGCCAGTTCGAGTTATGGTTGATCCGCATCAGGTTCTGGAGCAGCTGTTTGCCGACGCGGTCCTGCGGGTGCGCCTTGCCGGCGAAGACGAACTGGACCGGATGTTCCGAATTGTCGACGAGCCGGAGCAGCCGTTCGAGATCGGTCATCAGAAGATTCCAGCGTTTGTAGGCGGCAACGCGGCGCGCAAATCCGATCGTCAGCAGCTTCGGGTCGAAAAGCTGGCGCGTGTCCGAATGCTCGTTGATCGTGTTGTGCGAGCCGGTGTCGTGAACGAGCGTCTTGTACCGGATAAAGGCGATCAAAAGCTCTTTGAGCCGGCAGTGGGCGTTCCAGATCTCGGCGTCGGGAATCCGTTCGACGGCCGCGCGCCAGGCCTCGCCGTCGCGCAGCGTCTCGAACCAGTTTTCGCCGATATGTTTTTCGTAAATGTCCTTGAGCGTCGGCGCGATCCAGGTCGGCGCGTGGACGCCGTTCGTGATGTGGGTGATCGGCACGTCCTCGTTTTTGGTGCCTTCGGGAAACATCTTGAGCCAGAGGTCGCGCGAGACTTCGCCGTGTTTTTCGCTGACGCCGTTGGCCGAGCGGGCCATCCGGAGCGCGAGCGGCGTCATTCCGAAGCCCTCGTTTTCGTCGTCCGGATTGGTCCGGCCGAGCGCGAAGAACTGTTCGGGCGTGAGCTTCAGCGATTCGATGTAGTCGGTCGAGAAACAGCCGCAGAGCGTGCCGATCGGAAAGACGTCGTTGCCGGCCTCGACCGGCGTGTGCGTCGTGAAAACGCACTGCTCGCGGACATTGGCGACGGCTTCCTCGAAGGTCGCTTCGGGGTTCGCTTCGAGATACTCGCGGGCGAGCTCGAGCGTCAGAAAGGCCGAGTGTCCCTCGTTCAGATGAAAGACCGACGGCGCGTAATTGAGCTTGCGGAGAAAACGGACGCCGCCCATCCCGAGAATTTTTTCCTGGACGATGCGCGTTTCGGTGTCGCCGCCGTAAAGATGGCCGGTGATCAGCCGGTCGACCTCGTTGTTGACCGGCAGGTTCGTGTCGAGCAGATACAGCTTGATGCGGCCGACCTCGGCCAGCCAGCCCTGCGCAAAGACCCGGCGGCCGCGAATCTTGACCGAGATCAGGACGCGCTCGCCGCGTTCGCCCATCACCGGTTTGAGGGCGAGCTCGGTGTCGAAATTGTCGTAATAGCGTTCTTCCTGCCAGCCGTCGTGCGCGATTTTCTGCCGGAAATAGCCGTAGCGGTAGAGCAGCCCGATTGCGACAAGCGGGACGTTCAGGTCGGACGCCGATTTCAGATGGTCGCCGGCGAGAATGCCGAGGCCGCCCGAATAATTCGGCAGCGAATTGTGAACGCCGAACTCGGCGCAGAAATAAGCGGCCGGATTTTCATTCGTGACGCGGCCCGACGGCTGCGGCTCCTGACCGAGATAGCGCTCCATTTTGAGGGCGAACCGGTTAACTTTGGCGACGTAATCGGCGTCGAGAGATCTCTGCCAGAGCCTGATTTCCTCGACGTTTTTCAATAAAAGACGCGGATTCTGCTCGCATTTTTCCCAGAGCGTGGGATCGAGCTCGCGAAAAATGTCGGTGCCGCCCGCCCACGACCAGTAATAATTCCACGCGATCGTTTCGAGGGCCTGCAGATTGTCGGGGAATTTTTTCGGATAATCGAAATTGGCCCGGAAACTTTGTTCGGGCTGTAAACTAACTGCTGACTGCATTGTTTCTAAGGCTTCTGTTGAAAACTCCTTCATAGCACTAAAATTAATGTTTGGCTTTAAACTAGAAGAGATTCAAAAACTATAAACCATCGGGAGAAAAACGGCAAATTAGTTTCGAATCGAAACCGTCGAGGCCGCTTTGAAAATTCCTTAAAATCGATGCATCTATTGGCTTTACGCAGTTTTGGGGCCGGCAATAAAGTTTTGATGTTTGAGAAACATTCGGGCGTCGGATTCGGAGAAAAAAACAAGCCGAACCTCACTTACAATATCGTCAAGATCGAGAAAATCATTAATCGCCCGCGAAGAAATCCGCGCCGCCTCGTGTTTCGGATAGTGAAACGCGCCGGTCGAGATCGACGGGAAGGCGACCGAACGGAGATTTTTTTCCGCGGCGAGGGCGAGGGAATTGAAATAGCAATCGGCGAGCAGCTCGGCGTCGCGGCCGCCGTTCATCCCGTAAACCGGCCCGACCGTGTGGATCACGAACCGGGCTTTCAAATCGCCGCCCGGCGTGATGACAGCCTTTCCGGTCGGGAGACCGCCCGGATAAACGGTCTGCCGGATTTTCAGGCATTCGTCGTAGATCGCGCGGCCGCCTTTCCCGTGAATCGCGTCGTCGACGCCGCCCCCGCCGAGCAGCGTCGAATTCGCCGCGTTGACGATCGCGTGGGTGTCCTGTTCGGTGATGTCGCCGACCGCGACGATCACCCGTCCGTCGAGAAAATTCGTCGTCATAGTTTGATCGGGGGAATTTAACGCGAAGGCGCGAAGGCACAAAGATCTTTAATGTATTTTGCGTTGCGGCGGCTTCAGGTTTTACCCGAACCTGAGCCCGCCGTGATGAAAACCCGGCCGAAAACCCTTTGCGTCTTCGCGCCATTGCGCCTTTGGGTTAAGTTCTCACACCGTCACGATTCTACCCGAATTTCCGGCGGGTTTTCCAGCTCGCCGATTTTCATGAACCGGTGATGGAGCGTCACTAAAGCGCCGAAGATCAGACCGGCGAACGTCATCAGAATGCCGATCCGAAAATAATCCGAAGCGTTGCCGAGCCGGATCGACCACGCAAAAACCGAGGCCGCCGCGCCGCCGATGGCGAACAGAAACGGCAGCCAGAGATATTCGAATTTCAGAAAACCGGCGTTTGTCCGGCGCCGGTTGAAAAGAATCGGCTTCAGCCGGTCGTAGTCCCACGCCACGAGATAGGTGGCCGCGAGCGTCATCAGGATCGTCACGACCCACGTTCCCTGAAATCCGACCGATGTCGTCAGGACGGCGATGTTCGCGATGATCGGCAGAAACATCAGCGCGCCGAGATGCGCGGTCCGCGGGAAAAGCAGCAGGACGGCCGCCGTCAGCTGCGCCCAGCCGATAAACTGGTAATAAAAACCGGTCTGGTAGAGCGCGTTGAAATAATGGCCGACCGGGTTCGAATCCGGCAGCACCGTAAACGGCTTGTTCAGAATCTTGATGATGCTCGGCGGCGTAAAGCCGACAAAGAGCAGCAGCCGCGTAAAAGCCGTAAAAATCTGCAGCAGTCTGATGGTCGTTATTTTTTCGTGGATCGCGTCAAGCGTTTTTTCGATTTTCATTAAATTTCAGGCTCCCGTTTTTGATCTTCCCGTTATTTAACGCGCAATCGAGGGAAAATAGTTTCACCAATCTTGTTTGCCGCGCCGTTTTTCCGTAAGATTCTATTTCATGTCGATTTCGGATTATGTCGATTTCGGATTTCGGATTTCGGATTTCGGATTGTTTTTCGAAGGGGCGAACTTTCGGTATTCGATAGACGATTCCGACGACTCAAGACTTAAGTCTTAAGACTAAAGACTTAAGACTCAAGACTTTTTTACCAAGAGGAACGATTAGCAAATGATTATACCCGTGAAATGGTCGGACGAGGGCGTCCTGATGCTCGATCAGCGGCTGCTGCCGACCGAGGAAAAATGGCTGACTTTGAGGACTTATAACGATGTCGCGATGGGCATCAAGGAGATGGTCGTCCGCGGTGCGCCGGCGATCGGCGTTTCGGCGGCCTACGGCGTCGCGCTCGGCGCGCGGCAGTTCGTCGGGATGGACCTGACCGATTTCGAGGACGAGATCGATTATATCGGCGAAGTGCTGGCGAAAACTCGCCCGACGGCCGTCAACTTGTTCTGGGCGATCGACCGGATGAAGCGCACGTTTCAGCGGGCGAAGGCGGACGGGAAATCGATCGAGGAGATCAAACAGATCCTGCTCGACGACGCGAAGGCGATCCACGACGAAGACATCGAATCGCAGCGCCTGATCGCCGAATTCGGCGGCGAGCTGATCGAGAACGATTCGACCGTGCTGACCCACTGCAACGCCGGCGCGCTCGCGACCGGCGGCGTCTGGGGAACGGCGCTCGGCGTCATCCGCGGCGCGGTCAAACAGGGCAAATCGGTCGCGGTCGTCGCCGACGAGACGCGGCCCTACCTGCAGGGCGCGCGGCTGACCGCGTGGGAACTTCACGAGGACGACATCCCGGTGACGCTGATCACCGACAATATGAGCGGCCATCTGATGAAAAAAGGCCAGATCCAGGCGGTCGTCGTCGGTTCGGACCGGATCGCCGCCAACGGCGACGTCGCCAACAAGATCGGCACCTATATGGTCGCCGTGCTCGCGCGGCGTCACAACATCCCGTTCTACGTCGCCGCGCCGCTGTCGACGGTCGATCTCGACTGCCCGACCGGCGATTCGATCCCGATCGAGGAGCGCGACGAGCGTGAGATCACGCACGTCAAGGACGTCCGGCTCGCGCCCGAGGGCATCAGCGTCACGAATTACGCGTTCGACGTCACGCCGAACGAGCTCGTGACGGCGATCATCACCGAAAAAGGCGTCGCCCGCGCGCCCTACACGGAAAGCCTGCGAAAGCAGTTCGAAGACTAAAAGCGGCGGTTTCGACAAGAGCCAAAGATGCGGCGGACCGCGCGGAAGATTCTTATGAACTCATCCGTGCCGGTTCGCCATTTAAGTAAAATTCCGCCGCCAATTTAATTTTTCCCGTCCGGCAACTCACGCCCGGAAAGCGGCAACTAAAAAAACGGTAAGTGAAAAAACGAATTTTCGAGCGGCTCGAAGTCTTTGGAGCCGGCCGATCGAGTTTGGTTCGGCAAAGCCCGGAAACATCGGGCCGCCGGTTGATGAACACTCAGAAAGCGATTCTCATAATTTATGAAAAACTCAAACCGTCCGATCATTTTGATCCTGATTTTTCTTACTCTTTCGATCGTCCTCGGCGTCCGCGCACAGGATGCGAAGCTCCTGACCGTCAATGACAACGGCGACACTCACGACGCGAACGCCGGCGACGGCTTCTGTGCCGACGCGGCCGGCCGGTGTACGCTCCGGGCGGCGCTCGAAGAGTCCGGCGCCGCGCCGCTGATGGACGGGGTGAATTTCGCGCTCGGCTCGTTTTCGACGATCGATCTGACGCTCGGCGAGCTTCCGGTGACGTCGGCCGTTTACATCGCCGGGCCGGGCGCGCAGCGGCTGACCGTCCGCCGCAGTCCGGCTCCGGGGACGCCGAACTTCCGGGTTTTCAATTTCGCGTCGAACGCCGGCCCGCTTCTGACGCTGCGGGGAATGCGTATCGAAAACGGAAATCTGCCCGACGGCGACGGCGGCGCGATCTACAATAGTGCCGGCAACACGCTGGCGCTCTTGGAACTCGTCGTCGCGAACAATTCGGCCGCGCGCGGCGGCGGCATCTTTACCGCGGGCACGGTCAAAGCGTCGCGCACGTTGATCCGGGGCAACACGGCGCTCGCCAACGGCGGCGGCGTTTACGCGGATCCGTCCGGCAGCGTTTCGTTCGAGAATTCGACCCTCACGGAAAATTCGGCGGCCGCCGGCGGCGCGGTCTATAACGCCGGCAGTCTGCTGCTCGTCAACGCCACGATCAGCCACAACACGGCCGCCAATTCCGGCGCGAGCCTCGTCGGCGCAGGCGGCGCGACGAGCGCGCTTCTGAACACGCTCGTCGGACCCGACGACGCTCCCGTTTCCGGCTCGCTTGCCGGCGCTTTCACCTCCTACGGCAGCAATCTGATCGCCGACGCGCGCAATACGACCGGCCTGACGAACGGCGTCAACAACGATCAGGTCAGCCTCAACAACGCGATCGACCCGCGTCTCGGGCCGCTTTCGCCGAACGGCGGCCCGACCGAAACGCGCGCTCTGCTCGACGGCAGCCCGGCGATCGACCACGGCAATCGATGCGTTTATGACGGAAGCTGCCCGTCGCCGATCCCGCTGCTTCCGCGGCTGATCGTCGATCAGCGCGGCAACAGCCTCCGGCTCGCCGGGACAACCGTCGACGTCGGGGCCTACGAGTATGCGGCATCGGGTTTTATCGCCGAAATCGGCTTCGGCGGCTTTGAAAACACCAATCGTTCGAGCGGGCAGCTGCTGCTGCTGACCGACGCGGCGGATAACGTCCGGACGGGCCGGATCGCGAACTCGCTCGGCGGTTTCCGGTTCGACCGTCTTTACTACGGCGGGGTTTACTTTCTCGAGCGCCGGGCGAAACGCGCCAACCAGCGGCGCGGCCTGCTCGTTCTCACGACCGACGGTCTGCCGCTTTTCGGCCGGGAAATGCCGGTCGGATCGATTCCGGAAGACGGCTGGCGGGTGATTCTGAAAGATGTGAAATTAAAACCGGCGCCCTGATGTTCCGAAAATCGCGCGGTTCGCTTCGGCGGTGAACCATATCGGCAAACCGTTTTCCGGCCGGCAACGGTCGGGTTAATCGACGGACAGCCTCTCCCCGAAAATCAGGACCAGTTTTTCGACCAGCTGTCGATAGGTTTCGTCGTCGGTTTCGAAATCGATCTCGACGCCGTCGCGCTGCAGATTTTTCCTGCCGGTTTCGTTCAAAGTTACTTCCAGCCGGTCGCGGGTCAGCGCGATCCGGTCGACGCCGCCGTAACCGCCGTACGACTGGTCGTCGCGTTCGATATGGTAAACCGCGTTTTCGATATCGAGACTCTGCTGGATCACGAAATATTCCTCATCGGCGTGAAAACCGACGATCAAAACGTCGAGATCGGTCTCTTCGATAAAAATTCCTTCACATTCAAAACGTAAAATCATAGTTTTCTCAACAATCAGCCCCATCAGCTTTCGAAAAATGAATTTCGCGGCCGGCGGATAGTTAACATTAAACCCGAAAAAAAGGCGGCGATCACCGTCCGTTTGGGTGGTGATGCAGTTTTCGGGGAAGATTACCCCTCAGTTGTCCGGACCAATCCGAAATCCGAAATCCGAAATCCGCAATCGTTTCGGTTCGTCAGCTCTGCGTCGTCTCGAGGTCGACTTTGATGTGCCGCCATTTGCCCTGCCGGAAGCGCCAGACGCTGAGCAGGCAGCGCGTGACGTGGCCGGCCAGAATCGCGAGCCAGATATACAGCGGTTCGAGCCCGATCGTCTGCCGGACCAAGAAACAGATTCCGAGCGGGACGGCGAGCTGCGAAACGAGCGAGATGAAAAGCGGGCTTTTCGTGTCGCCGGTGCCCTGCAGTCCGCCGGTGTAGGTCATCGCGACCGAGACGAAGATGCCCGAGACGCTCAGCACCCGCAGGAGCGAAACTCCGATCGCGACGGCGTTCGCGTCGTTCATCCCGAAAAGACCGAGCAGCGGTTCGGGAAAAAAGAAGAAAAAGAAACCGACGAAGGCGGCCCCGAAAAATCCGTAACGGGCGGCGGTCTGGACGGCTTCGCGGGCGCGTTCGGGCTGTTCGGCGCCGAGATTCTGGCCGGCGACGGCGGCGGCCGCGCCGAGCAGCCCGACCGAGGTCCAGGTGATCAGCGAGAAAAGCTGCGAATAGGCGACGGCATAAGCCGCCTGCGCCGCCGCGCTCGCCGCCAGCGAACCGATGAACGAGAGCAGCAGGACGCCGCCGACGTTCATCGCGATGCCCTGAAAGCCCGCCGGCAGGCCGAACTTGAAAAGCTGGCGGATCGTCTTCCAGTCGGGCGCGTAGCCGTTGCGGTTGCGGATCGTGACGACCCAGCCGCCGCTCCATAATTTGTAAAGCGAATAGATCGCCACCGAACCCGAAGCGAGACAGAAACCCATCGCCGAGCCCATCACGCCGAAACCCGGAATCGGCCCGAGCCCGCGGATCAGGACGAGATTAAAAATGATGTTGAGCCCCGTCATCACCAGCCCGAGCACCATCGGCGTCTTGGCGTCGCCGGCCGCCCGGAGCGCGCCGCTGCACAGAAAATAGATCATTATGCCGAGGCTGAAGGAGAACATTATCCGCAGGTAGGGAAGCGCCTGCGCCTGCACGCCCGGCGCAGCGTTGACGAGATTCAGAAGCAGCGGAGCGATCAGAAAACCGAGCGGCGCGATGACGGCGAGCGCGATGAAGACGGTCGTCAGCAATCCCTGATAAACCGTCCGGTTGACCTTGTCGGTCTCGCCCGCGCCGACGAACCGGGCGACGAGAATGTTTTTGCCGATGTCGATCGAGGAGATGAAAACGACGACGACGAGAAAAATCTGCCAGCTCACGCCGATCGCCGCGTTGCCCTGATAGCCGACGACGTTGCCGACGATGATATGGTCGATCAGCCCCTGCATCCCGGCAAAGATGTTCGCGATCACCGTCGGCGCGGCGATCTTCCAGACCGCCTTGCCGAGCGAGCCCTCGATGATCGAACGGTCGTACTTCGGCCCGGCGGATTTCTCGTCGGCCGCTTTCGTTTTCGGGAAAGCCATAATTATGCTGTTGATAAACCGAACTATGCCGATTTCGGATTTCGGATTTCGGATTTCGGATTGCTCGAAATTAAAACAAATTGTTTGACTGCCACAATTAAACCAGTCGAGCAGGAAATCTTACTGCACCTATATTTATTCAAAACGGTTTTTGTGATTCCATTATCTCGTATTCGGGGGCGAAAGAAAATCGGCAGAATCGAAAAAATAACAGGGTTTCAAAAGGTGCCGGCGGATGGGCCGATCGGCCGAAAACGGCTTTACAAAACTTTACTTGACCTATTCCGATATATCGTGATACTTATTAAGATAACGAGATGAAAAATCGTTTTCATTGAAAAAAGAATTATTGTGAGGTAAAAATATATGTTCGGAAGACATTTTATGAAAATGGGACGCGGCGGCTGCGGCCCGGGCGGAAGAGGTGAATTTATGCGGATGCGGCGCGGCGATATCAAGTATCATCTGTTGGAGATCTTAAAGGAGACTCCGCGGCACGGATACGAGATCATCAGCGAACTTGAGAAAAGGAGCGGCGGCTACCGGCCGAGCCCGGGATCGGTCTACCCGACGCTTCAGATGCTCGAAGAAGGCGGTTTTCTGACGAGCGAGCAGATCGAGGGCAAAAAGGTTTACACGATCACCGAGGAGGGCCTCAGACTGCTCGAAGAACGCGGCGGAACGCCGTTCGAAGCGCCGCCGAAAATGGTCCAGGCTTTCGAGATGCGCAAATCGCTGATGAAGCTCGGCGCGGCCGCGATGGACGGCGTGCGCGACGGCGACGAAGAGACGATCCGGCGGATCGCCGAGATCGTCAACCGGGCCCGGCGCGAGATTTACTCGATCCTCGCCGAATCCTGATTTTTCTCGATCGGAAACAAAAAAAAACGACGGGCCCGCGACCCGTCGTTTTTTTTCGCTCATTTTCAGGCGGCGAAGCGGCTTTGCTTCCACCAGTCGATCGTTTTGATCAGTCCTTCTTCGAGACCGACGAGCTTTTCGTAGCCGAAGCATTCGACGGCCCGCGAATTGTCGGCCTGCGAATGTTTGACGTCGCCCGCGCGCTCGGGCTCGTAGATCGCGTTCACATCCTGTTTGCCCGTGATTTTTTTGAGGACTTCGAGCAGCTCGTTGAGCGTGATCCGTTCGCCGTTGGCGCAGTTCATCACCTCGCCGATGCCGTTCGCCGTTTGCGACGCCTTGATGTTGGCGTCGACGACGTTGGCGATATAGGTGAAATCGCGCGACGTTTCGCCGTCGCCGTAGATCACCGGCGTCTTTCCGCCCATCAGCGCATCGACAAACCGCGAGATCACGCCCGAATACTGCGACGACGGGTTCTGGCGCGGGCCGAAGACGTTGAAATAGCGGAGCGCGACCGTTTCAAGCCCGTAAACGCGGCTGAAGATCTGGCAGTAGTATTCGCCCATCAGCTTGGCGCCGGCATACGGCGAAAGCGGTTCGGGCCGCATCGTTTCGACTTTGGGAAGGACGAGCGTTTCTCCGTAGGCGCTGCTCGAGGCCGCGTAGATCACGCGCCGTGCGCCGGCTTCTTTGGCTTTCAGCAGAAGGTTGAATGTCCCGTTGACGCAGGCCTGATGCGTTTCGACGGGTGCTTCGACCGAACGGGGAACCGACGGCAGCGCGGCCTGATGAAAGACGATCTCGACGCCTTCCAATGATTTCCGCAGCGCGTCGTCGTCATTCAGATCGCCCTCGATAAAATCGAAATCTCCCCGGATTTCCTCGAGATTTTCGCGAAACCCGGTCGAGAGGTTATCCAGAATCGAAACTTTTGCGCCTTGTCTGATAAGTTCGTCCGCGAGGTTCGAACCGATAAAACCCGCCCCGCCCGTGACGAGCATTTTTGTCGTGATTGCCATAATTTTTTATCGGAAATAGGAGAAGACACAGATTACCATAGATTTTCCAAAGATAAAAAAGATGAGGAGCGAAAAATTCGCCCCTCATCCGCGGATCGATGTGATTTTTCGGTTACCGGCCGACGCCGACATATTCGAAGCCGAGCTCGCGCATATCCTTCGGTTCGTAGATGTTGCGGAGATCGGCGATCTTCGGCGCTTTGAGCAGAGACTTGACCTTTTCCATATCGAGCGCCCGGAACTGATTCCATTCCGTGATGATGACGAGCGCGTCGGCGTCTTTGATCGCGTCGTATTCATCGGTCGCGTATTCGATGTCGGGCAGGCTGTGTCTGGCTTCGTCCATCGCGACCGGATCGTAGGCTTTGACGGTCGCGCCGCGCTTCTGCATCTCTTTGATGATGTCGGTGGCCGGCGATTCGCGCATATCGTCGGTTTCCGGTTTGAACGACAGGCCGAGGACGCCGATATGCTTGCCGCCGAGATCGCCGACGAGCTTTTCGATTTTCGGCAGCATCATCTGGCGCTGGCGGTCGTTGGCGCTGATGACCGCGTCGACAACCGAGGTGTCGACACCGTATTTGTCGCCGACCTTGGTGAAGGCTTTCGTGTCCTTCGGAAAGCAGGAACCGCCGTAACCCGGGCCCGGATGCAGGAATTTCCGGCCGATCCGGTTGTCCATTCCCATTCCGCGGGCGACGTCGTGAACGTCGCAGCCGATCGCGTCGCAAAGATTGGCGATCTCGTTGATGAACGTGATTTTGGTTGCGAGAAAGGCGTTGGCCGCGTATTTGATAAGCTCGGCCGCTTCGAGCGAGGTGATGACGATCGGGGTTTCGATCAGGTAAAGCGGGCGATAAAGATCCTTCATAATGGCGATCGCGTCCTCTTCGTTGCTGCCGACGACGACCCGGTCGGGCCGCATAAAATCGTCGATCGCCGCGCCTTCGCGAAGGAATTCCGGATTCGAGGCGACGCCGAAATTGGTCTTCGTGGTCTGGTGCCGGGTGACGAATTCGCGGAGCCATTTGCCGGTGCCGACGGGCACGGTCGACTTCGTGACGAGCACTTTATAGCCGTTCATCGCCTCGGCGATATTTTTCGCGGCCTGTTCGTAATAGCTCATATCGGGCGACCCGTCTTCTTTCGGCGGCGTTCCGACGGCGAGAAAGATGACCAGCGCCTGTTCGACGGCCGATTTGATGTCGGTCGTGAAATGCAGCCGGCCGGCCTTATAATTTTTTTCGACGATCGTGTCGAGACCGGGCTCGTAAATCGGCATTATATTGTTTTTCAGGCCCTCGATCTTTTTCTCGTCCACGTCCACGCAGGTCACTTCGACGCCGAATTCGGCGAAACAAGCGCCCGTCACCAATCCCACATAACCTGTTCCGATAACTGCGATATGCATACTTATTTAATATACCTTTTTATTATTTTTTCTAAATTACGTCGCAAATCAGCTTTTCCAAACGCCGGAGGAAGCGGGAAAGTAATGATCCGGGCCGTCAAATCAGCCGGTCGGGAAACCGATTTACAACGGTTCGACAAATTATATTGTTAAATAATTCACAAACTAAAGCAAAGTTAAGCGGGCCAGTTTGATAACTTGACCCGCGTTAGTTTTTCAGAAATTACTGATTCGCTTAGCGAATGTTGCTGACCACGACGACTCCGCCGCCGGTGGTCGAGGTGTCGTTCGACGTTCCGACGAGCACCGCGGTGCCGATACCGCCGGCCGCGGCCAGCAGGATCGCGAAGAGCGGCAGCGCGCCGATATTGGCAACCGGAACGCCCGGACCCGGACGGACGCAGGGCTTGCAGCCGGCCTGCGAAAGATTTCCGGCGACGCCATCGGTTCCGGCGGCGACCTGTTTGTCGGTGTTGCCGGTGCGCATCGTCACCAGACCGCTGATCGTGTCAACGTGCGTGTGCGAGCATTCGACTTCGACGGCAAAGCTGTTGCTCTGTCCGGCATCGGCGATGACGGCGGCATCTTTCGTGGTGATCGTCGTCGCCACGCCGGCGGCGTTGGAAACCCGAACTTTACCCTCGGAAAGGATGCCGGTAATGCCGGTATCGGAAAATCTTAACGAAATGTTGGAATTAGCCAAGAGTTCGACGCGGCCGGTTTTTCCAAGGCTGATCACAGCCGTCGAATTGTCGCCCGTCACGATCGTGCTTCCGGAAACGACAGTCGAATTTGAAACAATTGATTGTCCGTTAACCGAGACCTGCCCGGAAACGGTAATGTCACCTGTAATATCTTTCGGCGCAGCCAGAGCCACCATCGAATACACACACATAACCGCGACCGCGGTCAGTAGTGTGAATGATTTATGAATCAAATTTTTGCTGAGCATTTAAAAAATTCCTCCTAATGTCAATCTTGAAAAAGATAAAATCTTCCGCCAAAACGCGGCGGAAGATTGCAATAATTTTAGCGACTCGGACTGACAACCGTGGTTCCGCCGCCGAGAGCGATCCGGTTGTTGTCCGTGGTGGCGGCGATCACGACGGCGGCAACGGCGCCGCCCAGAATGGCCGTCCAGCCCCACCAGACGAGCCCGCCGACTTTGGCGTCGTCACATTCTAATTTGCCGTCTTTGTCGGCATCGACACAATTTCCGTTGCTGTCGCGATAATCTTTGTCATCGGGCAGACCGGCGGACACCGATTCACCGGCATTGAGTTTAACGGTTTTTCCTTCGGTGGTTTTGATGCTGACGGCTTCGGCCGATCCCAGCACCGTGACGCGGCCGGTCATTAAATCGCCGCTGATGGCTTTATCGGTAAAGGCTACGTTGATCGTAGTGTTCGGAGCAAGTTGGAGTTTGCCGATTTTTCCAAGGTCAATAATCGCGGTGGAATTTTCAGGAGTGGAGATCGAGCTGGCGGAAAAAATCGTCCGGCCGTTCTGCGCCGCTTCGCCATTAACTCTCACACTGGAATCTTTCCCCGAAATTAAAAGTTCTCCGGCAACTTTTTCGCTGCTGGCGAAGGCAACCATCGAGTAGGCTGCGTAGACTGTCACCACCAAGCATAACGAAAGTGCCTTGCGAATCAATGTTTTGCTATTCATATTTCTCCTCTTTGTATCCCGTTAAGTCAATAATTTCAAAAAAATCAAACCTTTAGATTTTTTACACGAATTATTTAGCTATGTCAATAAAAACTGGGAAAAAATACAAAAAAATAACTCAATGTCTTACTGCATCGGTAAAATTCGGTAAAAGCTAAATTTGCAACATTTATATCACACTTATTCGGGTTTTGAAAGTCCCTTGAACAAAAAAATTCACGACTCCGTCGGGAAGGTCGAAAAACGGCCCTTCAAAAGCCCGCGCGGCGGTCGGAACAGGCTCTGACCGATTTCCGTCTGAGGAAAAGAAAATAATCTCTAAATGCAGCATATAAAGGAATTGTTCAAAAAAAAAGAGAATCGGGGAGCGTTTCGGCCGAAAGCCGGAACAATTTTGGCGCAAATAACTTGCGAAGCGGCCTTTCAATGCGTTAAATTCAATCAGATACCATCAATTTTGCCATATACAATTTAGATAAAACCAGAAAAAGGAACGGGAGTTGTGGTTTGAGATGAAGACTAAGTTCGTGAAATTTTCAGTTTTAACCGTGTGGTTTGCGGTGGCGGCCTGCTTTTTGACCGGCAGTATCGTCAAGAGCGGAAAGATGTCGCCCGAGGAATACAATAAGTGGATTTCAGAGAGCTACGACTATCGTTTCGGCCGGGAAAAACCCTTCGGCCCGAGCAACGCGACGACCTTCGACGGTCAGTTTATCAACGGCGAGGATTTCATCGCCTCGGCCAGGTGCGGAAAATGTCACACCGACGCCCACCCGCAATGGCGCGAATCGGCCCACGCCAACAGTTTTCGCGAGCCGTTCTACCAGAAAAACGTCAAGGATCTGATCAAACAGAAGAACATCGCCTTTACCCGGCACTGCGAGTCCTGCCATAATCCGGCGGCGCTGTTTGCGGGCGCTCTGACCGACAAACCGCAGTTCAAAAACCGGCCCTACGACGACGAGGGCGTCTCCTGCATCGCCTGCCACTCGATCCAATCGGTCAACGGCCGCGGCATCGGCGGCTACGTGATGGGCCAGCCGGCGCTGCTCGAAAAGCCCGACGGCACGAAAACCCTCGAGGCGACCGATCAGGAGATTCTCAACAACGTTCCGGATCACAAGCGGGCGATGATGCGGCCGCTTCTAAAACAGCCCGAGTTCTGCGGCGCCTGTCATAAATCGCAGGTTCCGCAGGAGCTGAACGACTACAAATTTATGCGGGCCTTCGCGCTCGCCGACGAATTGCAGCAGTCTTCCTTCTCGAAAGAGTCGCCGCATCCTTTTTACGTGCGCAACAAGGAGACCTGCAACACCTGTCATATGACCGACGTGCCGACCAAATATTTCGACGTTTCGGCCAAGGACGGCAACATCGCGTCGCACCGCTGGGCCTCGGCCAACACGGCGATCCCTTCCTTTTATAATTACACTGACCAGCTCGAAGCCGTCCAGAAGTTCCTGCAGGACGATAAGATGGGCGTCGACATCTTCGCGCTCCACGTCCAGTCGGAAAAGAAATCGAAGGAAAAACTGATCGCGCCGCTCAACCGGAAGGACTTTAAAATAAAGGAAGGCGACACGCTGACGGCCGACGTCGTCATCACGAATAAAAACATCGGCCACAGCTTTCCGCCCGAGCTCCGCGATTTTTACGAGGCCTACGTCGAATTCACAGTCACCGACGCGGCCGACAAGGTCCTGTTCAAATCAGGCTACATCCGGCCCGACGGCGACCTCGACGACAAGGCGCACTGCTACAAGACCTATCTCGTCAAGGGCGACGGCTCGTTCAACGACCTCCATCACATCTGGAAAACGCGCGTCGTCGCGCAGAATCTGGCGATTCCCTCGGGCCGCTCGGATCTGGCCCGCTACAAATTCGTCGTCCCGCAGAACATCGGCGGCCAGCTCAAGCTGACCGCCAAGCTCCAGTACCGGCGCTTTACCCGCGTCTTCAGCGATTACGCGCTCGGCAAATCGCGCGACCTGCCGGTCGTGATGATGGCGAAATCCGAACGCGTCCTGCTCGTCGGTGAGGAAAACAAATCGCAGCCGGTCGATCCGAAGGCGATGCCCGACTGGCGGCGGTGGAACAATTACGGGATCGCGCTCCTTGATCAGCGCCAGTTTCCGCAGGCGGCCGACGCCTTCGACGCGGTCGTCGATTACGATTTCAAGGATTATAAGGCCTTTGCCTACACGAACAAGGCGCTCGCGCTGATGGAGATGGGCGGCTGGAAGGAGGCCGAAAAACTGGTCGACAAGGCGCTCGCGATCGATGCGCAGAATATGCGGGCGCTGTTTCAGTCGGGCCGCATCTCGCGGGTTCAGAGCCGGCTCGACGAAGCCGAGGCCGACTTTAAGAAGGTGCTCGAAAAATACCCGCGCGACCGCGTCACGCTCCAGCAGCTCGGCGAGCTCGCGAAGATCAAGAGCGACAGCGTTCCCAAAGAACAGCGCGGCGCGCAGCTCGAAATCGCGAAGAACTACTATCTGCAGATCCTCGCGATCGACCCCGAGGACGTCGGCTCGCACTATAATCTGATGATTCTTTACCAGAAGCTCGGTATGCGCGACGAGGCCAAAAAGGAAGCGGTGATCTTCAAGGATCTCAAGGACGATCCGCAGGTAACCGCGCTCGCCGGCAATTTCCTGCAGGCGAATCCGGCGGCCGGCAACGAATCGCTGCCGTTTCACACCCACGATCTGCTTCCGTTCAATCCGGGACAGCAGAAAACCGAGTATTTAGCGCTTTTACAATAAATTATGAAAACCAAACTGAAAATAACTCTGATCCTGATCTTTCTGGCCGGCGCCGGTTTCTGGCTCGCCGGCCGCTCGGAGGCCAAAACCGGGACGGCCGCCGTTAACACCGTCAAATCATCCCTGAGGGAATCGCCCCGGTCCATTTTTCTGAACAACTGCGCGCGCTGTCACGGAGCCGACGGCAAGGGCGACACGGCGCTCGGCCGGCAGAATGAAGTGCCCGACCTTTCGGGCGGACGCGCGGCCCGGATGAGCGCCTCGCGGCTGAACCGGATCGTGACCAAGGGCGCGGAAAAGATGCCGGCCTTCGGTAAAAAACTGACCAAGGCCCAGATCACCAGCGTGATCGGCTACGTGCGCGGCCTGTAAGACGATTTTTGATACCGCTTTCGGATGCCTGACATTGGCGTCGACCGCCTCCCGGACGACCTGTTTTTCAAATGAAACGGTATTGGTATCCAGATGAGAAAATTAGCTTTAATCGCATTCGTATTGTGTTTTCTGACGAGCGCCCCCGCGCAGGATGAGCAGATGGGCGGCGTTTCGACCGGCGAGGCGAAGGTTTACACTTCGCGGCGGACGGCCGGCATCGTCGATCCCAAAGCGCCGAAGGTTTACGAGAACGTCACGGCCCTGACGGCGCTCAAGGATTTTCAGTGCGTGTCCGGCGGCCGGGAAAAGGAATACATTCTCGAGACGACGGCCTGCGTGGTCGCCGTTTTCGATTACGACAACGACGGCCGGCCCGACATCTTTCTGCTCAACGGCTCGACGATCAACGCCGAGCTCGGCAGGGAAAAGGCCCCGCGGTCGGCGCTCTATCATAATCTCGGCGACTGGAAGTTCGAAGACGTCACCGAAAAAGCCGGCGTCGCCAACGAACGCTGGGGGATGGGCGTCGCCGTCGGCGATTACAACAACGACGGTTTCGCCGATCTCTGGGTCAGCAATTACGGCGTTTCGCGGCTTTACAAAAACAACGGCGACGGGACGTTTACCGACGTCGCCCCGAAGGTCAATCTCGATTTCAGGAACTGGTCGACCGGCGCGACCTTCGGCGATTACGACCGCGACGGCCGGCTCGATCTGTTCGTGCCGGGCTATCTCGAATTCGACTTAAAAAACCTGCCGCCGTCGCCGCTCGACGTCGACAAGGGCAAAACGATCGGCCGGAACTTCTGCCAGTTTCGCGGGCAGCCGGTGATGTGCGGGCCGCGCGGCCTGAAGGGCGCCAAGGATCATCTGTTCCGCCAACGTGAGGACGGCAAGTTCGAGGACGTCAGCGATCGGGCGGGCGTTCGCGACGAGGGCAATTTTTACGGGCTGTCATCGGTTTTCGCGGACATCGACGACGACGGCGATCTTGATCTGATCGTCGTCAACGATTCGACCCCGAAACAGCTTTATATCAACAAGGGCGACGGCACCTTCGAGGAATCGGGCTATCCGTCGGGCATCGCGCTCAGCGAAAACGGCCGCGAACAGGCCGGGATGGGGCTCGGCGTCGGCGATTACGACAACGACGGGCGCGTCGATTTCCACATCACCAATTTCTCGGACGATTCGAACACGCTCTACCGCAACGACGGCGACGCCAATTTCACGGACATCACCTTTCAGGCCGGGCTCGGCGAGCCGACGATTCCGTTTCTCGGCTGGGGCACGTCCTTTCTCGATTTCGACAACGACGGCTGGAAGGACGTTTTGGTCGTCAACGGCCACGTTTATCCGGTCGTCGATAAATATCAATGGGGGACGAGCTTTGCGCAGCAGGTCCTGCTTTTCAAAAACGGGAAACAACAGGCGAACGGGCAGCTCCGCTTCGAACGCGTCGGGGCCGCGCCGAACAGCGGGCTCGCCGAGGCGTTCTGCGCGCGCGGGCTGGCGGTGGCCGATTTCGACGGCGACGGAAATCTCGATTTCATCACGTCGAATATGGATGCGGCCCCGGCGCTGCTGAAAAATGTCGGCGGCGACAAGAACAACTGGCTGGCCCTCAAACTGGTCGGCGACCCGGCGAAAAAATCGCCGCGCGACGCGATCGGCGCGAAAGTCTTTGTGACGACCGGCAAACTGCGCCAGCGGTTCGATCTGACGAGCGGCGCGGGCTATGCCTCGCAGAACGATCAGACCGTTCACATCGGGCTCGGCGAGGCGACGAAGGTCGACGCGCTCGAGATCGTCTGGCCCGGCGGCGAGCGCGAAAAAATCGCGGTCGATAAAATCAACGTCCTGATGACCGTCAGACAGGGACCCGAGCCTTCGAAATAAAATTGGGCTGACCAAGTTCGGCCGGGCCTTCCCCTAAAAAAGGCCCGGCCGTTTTCCTAAATCTCACTCGCATAATATATTATAGGGGCGCCGGCCTCTTTTTTTTATTCGACCGCATTCAGATGGTTGGTCGGCGGGCGAAAAAAAATATCGGCAGATTGATAATTGGTAAGACCTTTTTGACCGGATTTTGGTGAAAAAAAGGAATTCTTTCAAATGTTCGTTTGGCTTTGCAACAAAGTTGTCATAATATTAACCATAATTATCGAGCGACGAGACAGATGAAAAGAATTTATTTGCAAAAAGCGAAGACCCAGATTGCCCGTCCGAACACGATCCGGGACATCAACAAACAGATAGTTCTTAATTACGTCCGTGACCGCTCGCCTATTTCACGGGCCGAAATCGCGCGCGAAACCGCGCTCCAGCGGTCGACGGTGTCGGCGATCGTCGACGATCTGCAGGAAGCCGGCCTGATCGAGGACATCGGCACCGGCGATTCGACGGGCGGGCGCAAACCGACGCTGCTGCGGCTGAAAACCGGCAGCCCGATCGCGATCGGCGTCGACGTGACGCCGCAGAAGACCACCGTCGCCATCGCCGATCTGGCCGGCCAGGTGCTCGAAAAGGAGACGTTTCCGACCTCGGCCAATATGGCCTTTATGACCGGGCAGATCATCGAAAAGATCAGGGAACTGGCCGCGAAGCATCCCGAATCCGATTTCGAGGTCGGCATCAGCGTCCCCGGAATCGCCGACCAGACGCTCGGCAAAGTCCTTTATATTCCTTATTTCAACTGGCGCGACTGGAACATCGCCGCCCAGATCACGGAGGTCACCGGTTTTCCGGCGACGATCGAAAACGACGCCAACGCGATCGCCCTCGCCGAGCTCTGGTTCGGACACGATAAAATCCGTAAAACCCGCAATTTCATAACGGTTCTGGTCGGCGAGGGGATCGGCACCGGGATCATTTTCGACGGTCAGATCTACCGCGGCGAGAAAGGCGCGGCCGGCGAGTTCGGGCATATGATCGTCGGCGTCGACGCGCCCGTCCAGTGTTCGTGCGGGAGCCGCGACTGCTGGGAAGCCCACGCTTCGGAAAAGGCGATCATCCGCCGCTACCAGAAACTGCTCGAGGATGAAAATCTCACCCAGCAGGCCGTCGACATCAAGCATCTCGTGACGCTCGCCAAAAACGGCGAAACGCAGGCCGTCCGGGCGCTGCGCGAAACGGCCCGCTTTCTCGGCATCGGCATCTCCAACCTGATCGTCGGTCTGAGCCCGCAGGCGGTCATCGTCAGCGGCATCATCGTCGAGGCGTGGGACATCATCGCCGACGAGCTTTATTCGATCGCCGAGCGAAGCGTCCGCGGCGGCCTCCCGAAAACCTCGATCATCGCCTCCTCGCTCGGCGACTCGCCGACGCTGATCGGCTCGCTGAGTCTCGTACTGGCCAAAAAATTCGCTTCGGCCAGCTGAAATTTTAAAATACCCGCGGTTTTTCTTGACTTCGATCCCGATTCCAACTAAACTTTGTTTTGGATACCAACAAACTACGTTTTGAAACCGAAAATTTGCTAGTTAAAACATCAGGACTTCTGCCGAAAACGCGTTTTTTACCCGGCGGAATTCAGTTAAATCTTTTTAATTTTTTACCGTGGAATTTATATTTCAAGGAGTAAAATTTGGGGAATTGAAAATGTGCAGAGATATTAATTTCAATATTAAACGAATTCTGATTTTGACGATCACCGTTCTGGCAATGGTTTTTCCTTTGCTTGCCCAGACGGAATCGGCCAGAATCCAGGGAACCGTAACGGATTCGGCGGGAGCGGCGATTGCCGGCGCGACCGTTAAAGTTATCGAAATCTCGACCAACCGCGTTTCGACCGTGCAGACCAATGAGGACGGCAGCTTTACCGTGCTTTCGCTGTCGCCGGGACGCTACAAGGTTGAGGTTACTCAATCGAATTTTAAAACCAGTCAGCAGGAAATTTCGCTTGAGGTTCAACAGGTTGCTGTTCTGCCGTTCGTGCTCGAAGCCGGGCAGGTGAGCGAGGTCGTGACGATCAACAACGACGCGCCGCTCGTCGAATCGGCGACCTCCTCGATCGGTCAGGTCGTTCAGGGCCGCCAGATCACCGAACTGCCTCTGAACGGCCGCAACGTTCTCGAACTGGCCCGCCTGACGCCCGGCGTGACGCAGGGCGTGGTCGGCGGTTTCGCGACCGGCGCGGGCGGCGATGCCGAAACCTACCGCGGCGGCAACACCGGCGGCGCGGCGCTTTCGGTCAACGGCCAGCGCACGCAGGCCAACAACTTTCTGCTTGACGGCGTCGACAACAACGAATCGCTCGTCAACACCATCAACATCTTTCCGTCGGCCGACGCCGTTCAGGAATTCCGCGTTCAGACGAGCGTCGCGACGGCCGAATTCGGCCGCGGCGGCGGCGCGATCATCAACTCGGTGACCCGTTCCGGCGGCCAGAAGTTCCACGGATCGGCGTATACCTTTATCCGCAACGACAACCTCGACGCGCGCCCGGCCTTCAACGATTCGAAGAGCGAATTCCGGCGCGGCCAGTTCGGCGGCACGGTCGGCGGACCGGTCTATATTCCGGGCGTCCTCAAAAAGGACAAAATGTTCTTCTTCGCGAGCTACGAAGGCCTTCGCCAGTTTCTGCCGCGCGCGACCGAAACCGCGACGGTTCCGACCGCCGCGTTCCGCACGGGCAATTTTTCGGCCCTCGCGACCCAGCTCCGCGACCCGCTGACCGGTCAGAACATCTGCGTCACGGGAACGACCACCAACGGCATTCTCTGCGTCAACGGCAACGGCGTCGCCTTCAACCGGCTCGATCTGCTGCCGGCGGGCCGCCTGAATGCCGCCGGTCTGGCTTATCTGAGAGCCTATCCGCTGCCGACCAACGGTCAGCTTTTGGGCAACTATACCAACACCCGCGTCGAGATCGACGATCAGGACGTCGTCGATTTCAACGTCAATTACAACCTGAACGAAAAGAACCAGATCTCGGTCAAGGGCAACTACGGCCGTTACAATCAGGTCGTGACCTCGCGGCTGACGACGCTGCCGGCCGGTTTCGGCTCGGGCTCGAACCCGACCCGCACCAAGCGGCTGACCGTCAGCTGGGACTACACGATCACGCCGACGCTGTTCAACGAATTCCGCGCGCAGGCCAACCGTCTGCGTTACGGTTATGAACCGCCGTTCGGCGATCAGGCGCTTTCGCAGGGCCTCGGCATCGTCAACGCCAACCGCGATTCGTCGCTCGGCGGCGGCGCGCTGATCGGCGGCTACAACGGCCAGCTCGAATACACCGGCGACTACGGCCCGTACCGCGTGCCGCAGAACACCTTCCAGATCGTCGACAGCATCAGCTGGGTCAAGGGCAACCACACCGTCAAATTCGGCGGCACGGTTTTGAAGCGCGTCGTCGAGCTCTTCCGGCCGATCGCCGGCAAAGGCTATTTCCGGATCTACGGAAACGGCGATTACACGCAGTGTCCGGGCGCGGCCGGCGCGCCGACGCTGGCGCAGTCGGGCACGACCGGCTTCGAACAGGCCGACCTCCTGATCGGCTTTATGTGCAGCTATCAGATCGGTATCCAGAACGGCCTCGTCGGCACGACCAACTGGGAAAACGCCGTCTTCGCTCAGGACGATTACCGCGTCAACAGCAAATTGACGATCAACTACGGTCTGCGTTACGAATACCTGACGAACCCGGCCGAGCAGTACGGACGGCAGGCGAACTTCGAACTCTCGACCGGCCATCTGGTGCTCGCGCAAAACAGCAGCGACTCGCTGACGAAGACCGATAAGAACAACTTCAGCCCGCGCGTCGGTTTCGCTTACGATCTGTCGGGCGAGGGCAAACGCGTGATCCGCGGCGGCTACGGCCTCTTCTACTTCCTCGATCGCGGCGGCATCAACAACCAGCTCGCGCAGAACCCGCCGTTCTCCGGCAGTTCGAGCTACAGCTTCAACGACGGCTACCGGTTCACCTTCACCGGTCAGGGCCCGCTCAACAACAACAACAACACGCTCGCGACGGCCGCGCTTCCGCTGCCGACCGTCAACACGAGCTCGACCTTCCTGAACAACCCGCTCAATGCGGACGTTCTGGCGGTCATCCCGAGCAACAAGATTTCCAACGTTCACCAGTTCAACATCCAGTACCAGCAGCAGCTGACCAAGGATACGGCATTGAGCGTCGGCTATGTCGGCACTCGCGGCCGCAACCTCGTGATCTACTACAACCTGAACGGTTCGGTCATCACCACCGGAACGGCCGTGCCGTGCCCGATCAGCGGCCGGACGCTCGGCAACTGCTACCCGGGACTCGGAGCGGTCAACGTCCGCGCCGACGGCGGCCGGGCGCAGTACGACTCGCTCCAGGTTCAGCTCGAAAGACGCTTCTCGAAGGGCTGGCAATATATCGCGTCGTACACCTACTCGAAGACTAAGGACAACGGCGAGGGCGCGTTCGACCGCGCTTCGGGCGGCATCAACTACGTCGAGCCGTACGGCACGTCGCGTCTCGACTACCCGCACGTCTTCTCGTTCGAAACCGTTTACGAGCTCCCGTACGGCCGCGGCCGTCAGTTCGGTTCGGACATCCCGAAGGCGCTCGATTACGTGATCGGCGGCTGGACGCTCAACAGCATCTTCCGCGCGCAGAGCGGCAATCCGTTCGACGTTCGCAACAACAACCGGCTGGTCAATCTGACGGGCGATCCTTATACGGGCAACAGCAACCACACCCCGTATCTGAACCGGAGCGCGTTTACTCCGGTTTCGACCGGTCTCGGAACCCTCGAACGCAACTCGCTGCGTTCGCCGGCGACCTACCAGTGGAATCTCGGAATTTCCAAGGACTTCAAAATCGCCGAACTGTTCAAGATTCAGTTCCGGACCGAGGCTTTCAACATCCTGAACAACATTCAGTGGGGAACGCCGAACACGGACCTGAACAATTCTTCGACGTTCAACGGTTTCGGAACGATCCGCGGAACCGCTCCCTACACCAACAGACAAATTCAATTCGGACTCCGGCTTGAATTTTAATTGAGAAGACCAGAACGGCCGCCGGTTGCAGAATCGGCGGCCGTTTTGTTTAATAAATCAACGATCGAATTCTAAAACCGCTCCTTCTGAACGAACTTTCGCGGCCCGATGGAAAGCAGAAAATTATATTTAACCGCCGTCATTTTACTCGTTTCCGCGTTTTCCGTCCTGTCTCAAAATCAGCCACCGACCGTCTCGAAGGTCGAGCCGCCCGACTGGTGGGCCAATCACACGATCAATCCGGTGCGTCTGCTCGTCCGCGGGGCAAACTTCAGCAACGCCCGAATCGCTTCGAAAAATCCGGCGCTGAAACCGTCGAACCCGCGCGTCAACGCGCGCGGCGATTACCTGTTTTTCGACGTCGCGATCGCGCCGAACGCGAAACCGGGCAGCTACGAGTTCGAAGTCTCGACGCCCGCCGGGAAGACGCGCGTCCCGTTCGCGATCCGCCCGCCGCTCGATCCGAAGTCAAATTTTCAGGGGATCACGAACAATGATGTCGTCTATCTGATTATGACCGACCGGTTCGCGAACGGCGATCCGTCGAACGACGCCGGCGCGGTCCGTTCGAATCCCCGTCTCTGGCACGGCGGCGACCTGCGCGGCGTCATCGATCATCTCGATTACTTAAAGGAGCTCGGCGTGACGGCCGTCTGGCTGACGCCGTGGTACGACAACACCGACGAGATCACCGCCTGCGACAAGCCGTGGTGCCCGATGGCGAGCTATCACGGCTACGGCGCGACCGATTATTACGGCGTCGAAAACCATTTCGGCTCGCTCGCCGACGTCCGCGAGCTGGTCGAAAAAGCGCATCGGATGGGGATCAAGGTCATTCAGGATCAGGTCGCCAACCACGTCGGCTACCGCCACCCGTGGGCCGCCGCGCCGCCGCTCGACGACTGGTTTCCGCCCTTTGTCCAGAACACGTTCAACAATTCCGTCCTGCTGTCGCCGAATTCTTCAAAAGCCGAGCGCGACAATCTGCTGCGCGGCTGGTTCGATTTCTCGCTCCCGGATCTCAACCAGGACGAGCCCGAGGTCGCCCGCTACGAGATCCAGAACGCGCTCTGGTGGATCGGCGCGACCGGCATCGACGGCATCCGTCAGGACACGATCCAGTATATGCCGCGAAAATTCATCCGCGACTGGTCGGACGCGATTCTGCGCCAGTATCCGCGCTTTTGGATGGTCGGCGAGGTTTTTGAGGAAGACAGCGTCCACACCGCGTTTTTTCAGGGCGGCAAGACCGGCTGGGACGGCATCGATACGCATCTTCCGTCGGTCTTCGACTTCAAGCTCTGGCGGACTTCGCAGGAAGTTTTCACCGGCAAAAAACCGATGCGCGCGCTGCGCGACGTGATGAAGTACGACGGGTTTTATCCGAACGTCGACAACGTCACGCTGCTGGCGAACAACCACGACACCGACCGGTTTATGTCGCTGCCCGGCGCGACGCTCGAGGGCGCGATGCTCCACACCGCGTTCGTCCTCACGACGCGCGGCATCCCGCAGCTTTACTACGGCGAGGAATTGGCGATGACCGGCGGCCACGACCCCGACAACCGCAAAGATTTTCCGGGCGGCTTCCCGGGCGACCAAGCGAACAAATTCACGACGGCGGGCAGAACGGCCGACGAGCAGAAAATGTTCGATTGGACAAGCAAATGGATCAATTTAAGATGTAATTATGTCGCCCTTAGACAAGGGAAAACGATTGATTTATTTTATGACAATAATGTTTACGCCTTTGAACGAATTACGCCGCATCCGGTTTTCGGTATTACTGGTCAGCAAACATCGGTTGTTTTAGCCTTCAACAATTCAGATGCTGCTAAAACAATATCGATTAAAAAGATATACGCCTTTTTTGATTATGATTCGGTGAAAGATTTATTTCGGCGAAAGCTTAAAGAAAAAGGGCTTTCAGACGAAGAGATCGAAAAACAGATTGAAAGGAATTTCAAGGGACTCGAACCGGATAAAAATAATAGTTATTTATTGTCTCTACTAGATAATAATAAACAATTAAAAGCTGAGAAGGACGGAAGTTTTCAATTAATGATTCCGCCGAAATCGGTTGTTGCCTACGGGGCAAATGCCTCGAATGTTATGATGGCAACTCCATGTAGAAAGGATAATCCGTAGAATGTAAACAATTCTCAATGAAAGGGACGTTGGTTTTGTCGCCAACGGCGACCGACAACATAGCGTAGGGTGAAACCCTACGTCAAGGAACGGAAAACGAACCGTCGCCGAAGGTGACGAACAACCGGACGATAGGAAAAAAATTGATAAATTATGCCGCAATCGTTAGTCAGAAATTTGATCCACGTCGTGTTTTCAACTAAAAATCGCGTCGCTATGATCAAACCGGAGATCGAAGAGAGGCTGTTTGGTTATATTCACGGAATCGTCGAAAATAACAAATCGAAGCTGATCGCCGCGAACGGCACGGCCGATCACGTTCATCTGCTGATTTCGATCGGAAAGGTCGTTTCGATCAGCGAGCTGGTCGGCGACATCAAACGCGACAGCTCGGCGTGGATCAAGGAACAGGGCAAAAACAACGCCGGTTTTTACTGGCAGGAAGGTTACGGTGCCTTTTCGGTCGGGCAAACGGAAGACCAAACGGTGATCAAATACATCGCCAACCAAAAAGAGCATCATCGAACGAAGGATTATCAAACTGAATTTCGCGGGTTTTTGAAAAAATACCGGATTCCGTATGACGAACGATATGTTTGGGATTGATGTTCGTCACCTTCGGCGACGGATGGGTATCGACGAATGCTCGTAGGGTTTCACCCTACGCTATGTTGTCGTTCTCCTTCGGAGAAAAAAGATCAAGGGTAAACAAGGGGTATGAAAACGTTTCTCAAAATACTCGCCGCCGCCGTCGGGCTGCTCGGCATCATACTGGCGGCCGTGATTTTGGGGGACGAAACGGACGGGGCAGTGATCGAAAAATACGTCAGCAACGAAAAATTGAAAACCGTCAGGGCGGATTGGCGCGGGACGCCGGTCGATGAAAAAGGAAGGTTCGTCAATCACGAATTTCCGTATCTGCCGAAATATTCGAAGATCCTGCGGTGGATGCTGAGCCGGAACCCGCAGAGAGAGGAAAAGCTCCGCGACACCGCGCGGCTGCCGGTGCTCGATCCGACGGCGTTTTTCGAGAGCGGGTGCGATGGGATTCTGTGGCTCGGCCACGCGTCGTTTTATATCCGGCTCGCCGGCAAAACGATTCTCCTCGATCCGGTCTTCGGCGAGCCGCGGTTGCTGCGGCCGCTCGTCGCGATGCCGTCGCCGATCGACCGGATCAAACAGGTCGATTACGTGCTGCTGTCGCACGATCACCGCGACCACGCCGACGAGGACTCGATCCGCGCGCTCGCCCGGAAATTTCCGGCGGCGAAATTCCTCGGAGGCTTACGGCTCGAAGATCTTTTGAAAGACTGGGTCGGCCCCGCCAACGAGATCCAGACGGCGGGCTGGTTTCAACAGTTCGCGCTGCCGGACGAAAACGTGAAGATCACGTTCCTGCCGGTGCGCCACTGGTGCCGGCGCGGGCTTTTCGACACGAACCATATTTTGTGGGGCGGCTACGTGATCGAGGGCTCGGGGCGGACGATCTATTTCAGCGGCGATTCCGGCTTTGGCTCGCATTACCGCGAAACGGGCGAACTTTTTCCCTCGATCGATTATTTTCTGATCGGGATCGGCGCGTACAAGCCGCAGTATATGATGAAAGAGGTTCATAATACGCCGGAAGAAGCGCTCGCGGCCTTCGTCGACGCGCGGGCCCGGATTCTCGTGCCGATGCATTACGGCCGGTTCGATATGGCCGACGAGCCGCCGAGCGAGCCGCTCAGACTGCTGAAGGAAGCCGCGCTCGAAAAAGGTCTGAGCGAGCATCTGAAGCCGCTCAGCCTCAACGAAGGCTTTTATTTCGAGGATTGAAAAAATCGAATTCGGCGGCTGCCCCGACTGGCCGTTTTCGCCGCTAAGTTTTTCCGTTTGTTTATGATTTAATTGATTGCATGAACTTACACAAGGGTTGGTTTTTACAAGTTTTCGTCGCCGTTTTTTTATTTATTATGACCGCCGGTGCGCAAAGCGAATCATCGAATGTCCCGCAGGACTGGCAGACGCTCGCCGAGCGGACGGATTATCATAAAAGCTGGAATTACGCCGACACGGTCGCCTTCGCGCAGAAGCTCGACCGGGCGTCGGACAAGATCGTCTACACGACGTTCGGCAAAAGCGGCGAGGGCCGCGATCTGCCGCTGCTGATCGTCGCCGACGGCCGGGAATTCACGCCCGAAAAGGCGAAGAAAAGCGGCAGGGCGATCGTCCTGATCCAGGCCGGCATCCATTCCGGCGAGATCGACGGCAAGGACGCCGGCTTCGCGCTCGTGCGCGACATCGCGATCACGAAAACGCGCGCCGACCTTTTGAAAAACTGTATCCTGCTGTTCGTGCCGATCTACAACGTCGACGGCCACGAGATGGCGTCGCCCTACAACCGGATCAACCAGAACGGCCCCGACGAGATGGGCTGGCGCGCGACCAGCGCGGGATTGAATCTGAACCGCGATTATATGAAGGCCGACGCGCCGGAAACGCGCGCTTTTCTGCGGCTCTGGAACGAGTGGAAGCCGGATTTCTTTTTCGACCTGCACGTCACCGACGGCGCCGATTTTCAGTACAACGTGACGTATGAATACGCGCATTTCGGCGAGGTTTCGCCGTTTATCAAAAACTGGATGGACGCGCATTTCGACGGCAGGATCGTCCCCGAGGTCGAAAAAGAGGGCAATCTCTTGACGCATTATCTCGAATTCGGCGGCCGCGAGGTGACGAGCGGGATCTACACGTTCATCGCGACGCCGCGCTTCGCGACCGGCTACGCGGCGCTCCGGAACCGGCCCGGCCTGCTCATCGAGACGCATTCGCTTAAACCCTATAAATCACGTGTTCGCGCCACTTACGACACCGTCTGGAAGACGCTCGAAGAGATCAACCGCGAAAAAGCCAGCCTCTTCGAAGCCAACAAAAACGCCGACGCCGAAACGGTCGCGCGCGGCGGCGCCTACGATGCGAATCGACAATTCCCGCTCCAGATCGGTCTTTCGGACAAGAGCGCGCCGTTCAAATTAAAGGCCGTCAAATATCATTTCGAGGACAGCACTGTCTCGGGCGGGAAAAAGCTGGTCTACGAAACGGAGCCGCAGGAAATCACGGTCAAAAAATTCGACGAGGGCAAAACGCTCGTCGGCGTCGCGCCGCCGCTTTACTACATCGTGCCGCCGCAGTGGCGCGAGGCGATCGAACGATTGGAAGCGCACGGCATCCGGTTCGAGCGGCTCGCCAAACCGCTGACGGTCGAGGTCGAAAGCTACCGCCTGACCGAGCCGAAATGGGCGGCGAACGCCTACGAAAACCGGCTGCCGGTCAGTTTTAAAACGAATCCGATCACCGAGACGCGAACCTATCCGGCGAATTCGGCTCTGATCCCTTTGAATCAGGAAACGGCCAACGTCGCGATCCACCTGCTCGAACCCGGCTCGCCGGATTCGCTCGTTTACTGGGGCTTTTTCAACTCGATCTTCGAGATGAAGGAATATTTCAGCGACTACGTTATGGAGAAGATCGCCGCCGATATGCTCGCCAGGGACGAGAAGCTGCGCAGGGAATTCGAGGAAAAACTCAAGGACGAAAAATTCGCCAAAAGCCCGCGCGCGCGGCTTCAGTTTTTCTACGAGCGCTCGCCCTACGCCGACAAGCGGCTCGGCGTCTATCCGGTCGGGCGAATCATCGGGAAAATCAGGTGATGTCGGATGTCGGATGTCGGATGTCGGATGTCGGATTGGTTTCGAGGAGCGACGGTGTGGTTTTTGAAGGAGTTTTAAAGGGCGGCAGGGGATTTTTTCCGAAAGCAAATTTTTGAAGAGAAAGACGGATGAGACCCGAACAATCGACAAACGAATATCCGATAACGGCGGCGCAGGTCGCGGAATTCGCCGAAAATGGTCATATTCTGGTTGAGAATCTGGCGACCGCGGCGGAGCTCGAACGGTTTCGGCCGGCCATCTGCGAGGCCGCGTACAAATACAATCGGGAAACCCGAAGTCTCGACGAGCGCGATACTTACGGCCGCGCGTTTTTGCAGATCACGAACCTTTGGCGGTACGATGAAAGGGTCAGGGAATTCGTCTTCGCCCGGAAATTCGCGGCGGTCGCGGCCCGCCTGCTCGGCGTCGAGCGGGTCCGGCTGTATCACGATCAGGCGCTGTTCAAGGAGCCGGGCGGCGGCCCGACGCCGTGGCATCAGGACCAGTATTACTGGCCGCTCGACACCGACCGGACGGTCACGCTCTGGATGCCGCTGGTCGCGATCGACCGCGAGATGGGAATGCTGACCTTCGCTTCCGGCTCGCACCGGAACGGCGCGCTCGACAACCTCGCGATCTCCGACGAGAGCGAGGAATTTTACGGCCGTCACATTGCCGAACGGGAGTTTCCGGTCGTCGCGGCCGAGCGAATGGCGGCCGGCGACGCGACGTTTCATCTCGGCTGGACGATCCACAGCGCGGGCGCGAACCGTTCGCCCGACAAAACGCGCGAAGCGATGACGATCATCTATTTCGCCGACGGCGCGCGCGTCGCGCCCCCGCAAAGCGCGCACCAGCAGGCCGATCTCGACGCGTGGCTCGGCGGCAGAGAACCGGGCGAGCCGGCCGACGGCGAGCTGAACCCGATTTTGAACTATTAAGATCGGTCTTTGATCTTGGATCTTTGGTCTTTGACTTTTGTTGTCAAAGATCAAAGGCCAAAGACCAAAGTTCAAAGACCTAAAATTTTACTAAACGTCAACTTTTACAACATTTTATGAAATTTTCGAGAGCAGCGGGAGTTTTGCTTCACCCGACCAGCCTGCCGTCAAATTACGGCATCGGCGATTTCGGCGACGAGGCTTACGAATTCGTGGATTTTCTGGTGTCGGCGAAACAGACCTACTGGCAGGTCTTGCCGCTCGGCCAGACCGGTTTCGGCGATTCGCCGTACCAGTGTTTTTCGGCCTTTGCCGGCAATATTTATCTGATTTCGCCGGCGAAGCTCGTCGCCGACGGCTTTTTGTCGGCGGACGATCTCGCCGATCCGCCCGTGTTTCCGGAGGGCAAGGTCGATTTCTCGGCGATGATCGACTACAAACTGCCGCTCCTGCGCCGGGCGTTCGAGAATTTCCGGCAGACCGAGGACGAGGAGCTCGCCGAGCTCTTTCGGCTGTTCTGCCAGTTCAACGCGTTCTGGCTCGAGGATTACGCATTGTTCCGGGCGATCAAGCTGTCGCAGGATCAGAAATCGTGGCAGGAATGGGACGAACCCTTAAAACTCCGCGATCCGGACGCGCTGCGGCGGGCGAGCCGCGAGCTCGACGAGGAGATCTTCGCCCAGAAGTTTTATCAGTTCGTCTTTTTCAAGCAGTGGGACGCGCTCAAGACTTACGCCAACGAACAGGGTCTGCTGATCGTCGGCGACGTGCCGATCTTCGTCGCGCTCGACTCATCCGACGTCTGGTGCAGCCCGTCGCAGTTCAAATTAAACGAGGACGGCTCGCCGCGCAAGGTCGCCGGCGTCCCGCCCGATTATTTTTCGAAGACCGGCCAGCTCTGGGGCAATCCGATCTACAACTGGGAAAATATGCGCCGCGACGGCTACGGCTGGTGGATCAGCCGCGTCAGGTTCACGCTCAAGCTGGTCGACATCGTCCGCGTCGATCATTTTCGCGGCTTCGCGGCGAGCTGGGAAGTGCCGGGCGGCGACGAAACGGCGGAAAACGGCGAGTGGGTCGACGTGCCGGGAATGGAGCTGTTCCGAACGCTCAGGCTCGCGCTCGGCGAGCTGCCGTTCTGGGCCGAGGATCTCGGCGTGATCACGCCCGACGTCGTCGAGCTCCGCGATTCGTTCGGTTTTCCGGGGATGCGGATTCTCCAGTTCGGCTTCGGGGGCGACACGAAAAACATCGATCTGCCGCATAACTACATCAAAAACTGCGTCGCGTTTACCGGCACGCACGACAACGACACGACCGTCGGCTGGTTCAACTCCGTCGCCGGCAAGGGCTCGGGCCGCGACGCCGAACAGATCGCCAAAGAGCGCGATTTCTGCTTGAAATATCTGAACACGGACGGCGCCGAGATCCACTGGGATTTCGTCCGCGGCGTCTGGGCGAGCGTCGCCGACACGGCGATCGCGCCGATGCAGGATCTGCTCGGACTGGGCAATCCGGCGCGGATGAACCTGCCGGCGACGACTTCGGGCAACTGGAGCTGGCAGTGCAAAACGGGCGATTTCTCCGAGGAGATCGCCGAAAGACTGCGCGAACTGACCGAGATTTACGGGCGCTGAACCTGCGCCGGGCGGGCTTCGACGGGGCGTTTCGAATTTTTTTTGATCGCGATGGGCAAACTGACCGGAAAGATCCCTTCCTTTTTGTGGATTCCGCTGATCGTTGGCGCGGTGGCGCTCTCGATCGGCGCGATCTGGATCTTTTTCTACGGCATCGGCTACGTCGAGGGCTTCGGCTCGCTGATCCTGCTCGTACTCGGCTGGATCGGTTTCCGGATCGGCAACCGCTCGGACGGCATCGAAAGCCGGGGTTTCGCGGTCGCGCTCGGGATCACGTTTTTCGCGATGATGGGGATGGCGCTCGATCAGCCGGGAAATTTCATTTACAACCGGCCGCTGGAGTGGCTTTTCTGCCCGCCCGACGCGGAGCTCGTCCGCGAGACGATCCGGCGCGGTCTGCGCGGCGGCGGCGTTTCGCTGACCCAGGACTTCGCCTGCGTCGCCCGCGGGACGGAACAGGTCGTCAGACAGATTTCGGGCTTCGAGCATTTCGGGATCCGGTTTCTGGAATACGTGGCGCTCGGCTATCTGCTGCTCGCCCTGAGCCGGCTCTTTACCCGTCTGAAAAGCGCGGCCGGCGGAAACGTTTGAATTGGGACGATGAATTTATGAGAAATTATTTATTGCTGCTGCCGATTATGATGATGCTGGCGCTGACCGCCGCGGCCGCGCCGACGGTCGAAAAGGTCGAGCCGCCGAACTGGTGGACGAACGCGACAATCAATCCGGTTCGCGTGCTCGTCACGGGGACCGATCTGAAAAACGTCAAGGTGATTACCAAAAACGCCGCGCTTTCGGCCTCGGCGCTGCATTGGAGCGACAACGGGCATTACCTGTTTTTCGATCTCGCGATCAAGCCGAACGCCAAACCGGGACTTTACAAAATCGGTCTGACAAGCGGCGGCGCGACGACCGAATTCGATTTCGAGGTCGTCGCCAAATCCGCCCAGACCGGGCGCAATCAGGGCTACACGCCGGACGACGTCATTTATTTTCTGATCCCCGACCGGTTCGCCGACGGCGACGTGACGAACGACGATCCGCCGAAATCGAAAGGCCTTTACGACCGCAAACAGGGCCGGCTCTATCACGGCGGCGATCTGCAGGGCGTCATCGACAAGCTCGATTATCTGAAATCGCTCGGCGTGACGGCGATCTGGACGACGCCGGTCTACGACAACAACGACAAGCCCGACACCAAGGAAACCTATCCGGGAATGCCGTTCACGACCGGCTATCACGGCTACGGCGCGACCGATATGTACGCGATCGACGAGCATTTGGGCGACGCGGCCAAACTGCGCGAGCTGATCGACAAGGCGCACGCGGCGGGGCTCAAGGTCATTCAGGATCAGGTCGCCAACCACACCGGCCCGTATCATCGCTGGGCCGCCGATCCGCCGACGCCGACCTGGTGGAACGGGACATTGGAGAATCACCTCTCGAACAACTGGCAGAAATGGACGACGATGAACCCGCGCGCGACCTACCAGACGCAGCAGCGCAACATCGACGGCTGGTTTATCGACATCCTGCCGGATTTCAACCAGTCCGACCCGGAAGTCGAAAAATATCTGATCCAGAATTCGCTGTGGTGGGTCGAGATGTACGGGTTCGACTCGATCAGGATGGACACGCTGCCGCACGTCCCGCGCTCGTTCTGGGCGAAATGGGGCGCGGCGATCCATAAGGAATATCCGAAGGTCAATATTTTGGGCGAATTGTTCGACGGCGATCCGGCGCTGGTCGCGTATTTTCAGGCCGGCCGCAAAGGTCACGACGGGCTCGACACGCAGATCGACACGCTTTACGATTACGCGCTCTTTTACCCGATCCGCAGCGCCTTCGCGCGCGGCGGGCCGATCCGCGACGTCTCGCAGATGTTCGCGCGCGACTGGCTCTACCCGAATCCGAACGTCCTGACGACCTTTATCGGGCTCCACGATATGGAACGGTTTATGAACGAAAAGGGCGCGACGATCGAAGGGCTCAAGCTCGCGCAGACGCTGATTATGACGTCGCGCGGGACGCCGCTCCTTTACTACGGCGACGAGATCGCGATGCCGGGCGGCGGCGATCCCGACAACCGGCGCGATTTTCCGGGCGGTTTTCCGGGCGATCAGCAGAACGCCTTCGCGTTCGCGGGCCGCACCGACGCGGAAAACGACGTCTGGAGCCACGTTGCCAATCTCGGCAAGCTGCGCGCCGGTTTCGCGGCTTTGCGGCGCGGCAAAACGCTCGATCTGCTCGACGCGGAACAGCAGTCGGCCTATGTCCGGACGACCGAAAAACAGGCCGTGCTGGTCGTCTTCAACAACGATTCGAAACCGGCCGAGGTCGCGTTCGACGTCTCGATGGTCAAGCCTTTGGGGATGAACGCGGTGCTCGCCGACCGGCTCGGCAAGCTGCCGGATATCACGATTACTAACGGGAAGGTGAAATTTACGATGCCGGCGCGCGCGGCCGGGGTTTTTACGGTGAAATAATGAAAGCATTGTCATTGATCGGGTTGGTTTTCGCGGCGTTTCTGATCTTTCTCGGCATCTCGTCGAGACAGGCTTCGGGCGCGGTGCTCGGAAACGCGATCGTCATCGGCGGCATTCTGATCGCCGTTTTCGTTTTCGTCGTCTGGATAATTTTGTACGTCAAGGAGAAAAGGGAAAAAGAGAAGTAACATCTTGCCCTGAATAGTTTTATGCAGGAAAAACCACGTTTAAGTTTCTGGCAGATCTGGAATATGAGTTTCGGCTTTCTCGGAATTCAGTTCGGGTGGGGCTTGCAGCTCGCCAATATGAGCGCGATTTACACCAAGCTCGGCGCGAACCCGGACGAGATTCCGATTCTCTGGCTGGCCGGGCCGGTGACCGGTCTTTTGATCCAGCCGATCATCGGTTCGATGTCCGACCGGACCTGGAACTGGCTCGGACGCCGCCGGCCGTATTTTCTGACCGGCGCGATCCTCGCGAGCGTCGCCCTGTTTTTTATGCCGGATTCGCCGCTGCTCTGGACGGCGGCCGGGCTGTTGTGGATTCTCGACGCCTCGATTAACGTTTCGATGGAGCCGTTTCGCGCGTTCGTCGGCGACAAACTGCGCGTCGATCAGCGGACGTTCGGTTTTCTGATGCAGTCGTTCTTCATCGGCGTCGGCGCCTCGATCGCCAACGCGCTGCCGAAGATCTTCTCGTATTTCGGCGTGACCGGCAACGCCGCCAACGGCGTGCCGCTGACCGTTCAGTATTCGTTCAAGATCGGCGCGGTCGTCTTTCTGCTCGCCGTGTTGTGGACGGTCGCGACGACCCGTGAATATCCGCCCGAAGATATGGAGGAATTCAACCGCCTGCGCAGTGAAAAGAAGGGTTTGGGAAATTTCTTCGGCGAGATTTTCGACGCTTTGCGCGAGATGCCGTCGACGATGAAGCAGCTCGCCGTCGTCCAGTTTTTTACGTGGCTCGGGCTGTTTTGTATGTGGATGTTTTACGGCCTGATGACGTCGTATCACGTTTTCGGGGCGCCGAACAAGGACAGCGCGCTCTTTAATCAGGGCGGCGAGCACGGCGGCTGGATGTTCGCGATCTATTCGATCGTCTGTTTTCTGATCGCCTTTTTCCTGCCCGGCTTCGCCAAAAAGACGAGCCGCAAATTCGTCCATTTCGTCGCGCTCGTCTGCGGCGGTCTCGGTCTCCTGTCGGTCTATTTCGCGGGCGGCTCGCCGAACTTCCTTTATTTGTCGATGGTCGGCGTCGGCATCGCGTGGGCCTCGATCCTCGCGATGCCCTACGCGATCCTCTCGGGCGCGATCCCGGCGGCGCGGATGGGCGTGTATATGGGAATCTTCAATTTCTTTATCGTCATTCCCGAGATCATCGCGTCGTTCACGTTCGGCCCGATCATCAAGCGGCTGTTCGGCGAAAACAGCACCGGCGCGCCGCTTTACGTCGTGATGGCCGGCGGCGTCTTCTTCATCGTCGCGGCGCTGGTCTGTCTGCTGGTCGTCAACGACGTCGGCGAAAACGTTGTCACGACCGACGAGTAGCTGACGCTGCCGCAGAACGCGCAGCCGTTTCCCGACAGCGGTTTGATCGAGTAACGAGATAGACTTACGGAGTTGGCAGAATGAATAGAGGTTTTTTCGGTTTAGCGATTTTGTTAACCCTTTGGGGCGCCGGAATCGAGAACGCGACGGCGTGCGAATGTATGGGGACGGATAAACCGAGCGCCGAATTCAGAAAAACTCCGGTGGTTTTCGTCGGCACGGTCAAATCGGTAAAATCGGCGGACAGCCGCAAATTCGGCGACGAATACAACTTCAACGATCTGCAGACGACGTTTTATATCGACGAACCGCTCAAGGGCGTCAAAAGCAAGGAAATAGATATTTACACGAGCAGCCAGGGAACGGCTTGCGGGATCGAGTTTGAGCCGGGCGAACAATACCTGATTTATGCCTACGAAGAGGGCAGCAAAATTAAATATCTGAGTACGAGCATTTGCAGCCGGTCGAGAGATGCGGGATCGAGAAAAGATGAGATCGCCGTTCTGCGTTCGATTTCGAATGGGGCGTTTATACCGCGTATTTACGGTCGTGTTGAAGAGATCATCCGCGGAATTTATCTGCTCGATGATTTGCGAAATGTTCCGATGTATGACGTTTTGGTAACTGCCAGCAACGGTGAAAACGTATATCGAACGCGAACCGATCTTGGCGGAAATTTCAGTTTCATCAATATCAGAAAGGGAATTTACCGGCTTGACGTCAAACTTCCGTCCACCTATAAGCTTCGTGATGATTCCTGGAATTTTGTCAGTAAAACCGGCACCGATTTCGTTTATGAAGTGACGGCTTCGGATTCGCCGGATTTCATTACTATCGAAACGCGAATCAACGGACGGATCAGGGGCCGGGTTGTTGCCGAATCGGGCAAACCGGTCGGAAAGGGAGTGCGGGTTTCGTTGATCAGCCGCGAAACGGCGGAAAAAGAGGTCGGCGACATAAAATATATGCCGACTTCGACGGATGGCAGCGGGAACTTCGAGTTTTACGGCATTCCGCCGGGCGAATATTATGTCGGATTCAATTTGGAAACGAGGCCCGGCAAAGATTTTCCGTATCCGAGAACCTACTACCCGGGGACGCCCGAAGTCGAAAAAGCGAAAATAATCGTTCTCGGGAAGGGAGACGCCGCCGAGGGACTGGTTCTGAATTTACCGAAAAAGGTCGAGGAAATAAAGGTTCGAGGCCGGGTTGTGGATGCCGAAGGTAAACCCGTCAGCGGAGCGATTGTCGAGAGATACGGTTTGTACAGCCGGGAATGGCGTGAAAGCGACGATTATAGTATGCAAAACATTCTGCAGCCGACTTTTGAAGGCCGGGTGGAAACCGACGAGAATGGGGAATTTACCTTAATGCTCTAAAAAGGCAATAAATACCGCCTGAATTCTTTTCTGGAAGAAAAAAAATCGGGCAAAGATTTGTTGGAAGGCGATGATATCGTCATTGAGGTCGATGAAAATATTAAACCGGTCACTCTGGTTTTGGACAAAAAAGCGAAATAAGTTTATGAGCCGAAAAATTTTAAGAAATCCGTTGTTTGCGGCCGTCGGCACGGTTTTATTGCTGGCGAGCCAGATTTTTTCACAGACGCCGGCGCGCGATTTTTCGAAGGAGAACGCGCGGCCGTCGGCCGATTGGGTCAAAGACGCCGTGATCTACCAGATCTTCGAGCGGAATTATTCCCAAAAGGGCGATTTCAATTCGATCACCAGCGATCTCGACCGGCTGAAAAATCTGGGCGTCACCGTTTTGTGGCTGATGCCGGTCAATCCGATCGGGAAATTGAAATCGAAGGGCACGATCGGTTCGCCCTACGCGGTGCAGGATTATTACGGCGTCAATCCCGATTACGGGACGAAGGACGATCTCAAACGGCTCGTCGCCGAGGCGCACAAGCGCGGGCTCAAAGTCGTCGTCGACGTCGTTTTGAACCATACGTCGTGGGATTCGGTCCTGATGAAGACGCCGGCCTTTTACACGCATAACGCACAAGGCGAGATCATCCCGCCGGTGCCGGACTGGGCCGACGTCGCGGATTTGAATTACGACAATCCCGAACTGCGGAAATATATGATCGAGATGCTCAAATACTGGGCGCGCGATTTCGATCTCGACGGTTTCCGCTGCGACGTCGCCGGCTTCGTCCCCGTCGATTTCTGGGAAACGGCGCGCGCCGAGGTCGATAAAGTCAAGCCCGACACGCTCTGGCTCGCCGAGTGGGAATCGCCCGATCTGCTCGTCAAAGCGTTCGATCTCGATTATTCGTGGGAGAATCACGCGATGCTGACGCAGGTTTTGCAGGGCGCGCGCCCGGCGTCCGAGATTCGCCGCGTCTGGGAGGCGCAGAACGCCAAATTCCCGAAGGGCGCTTTGCGGATGCGGTTTTCCGACAACCACGACGAGCGCCGCGCGATCGTCCGGTTCGGCGAAAAGGGCGCGCTCGCGGCCGAGGCGCTCGCGTTTACACTCGACGGCGTGCCGCTCGTCTACAACGGGATGGAGGTCGGCGATTCGACCGAATCCGGCGCGCCGGCGCTTTTCGAAAAGATGCCGATCTTCTGGCAGTTTGCCGAGCGGCGGCCCGAATTTCCGGCGTTTTATAAAGGCATGATCGAACTGCGGAAAAACTCGGCCGCGCTCCGGCGGGGAAGTCTGACGTGGCTCCGGAATTCCGACGAGGCGCGCGTCCTGACGTTTGCGAGAAAAAGCGGGAACGAGGAGCTGGTCGTCGCGATCAATATGACGAGCGCGCCGTTTTTCGGGTCGGTCGAAGCGGCGGGCAGCTTCGATGAGATCACGCCGGGCGCGAAGACGGCGGCCGGGCTGCCGGCGCTCGCGCTCGACGGTTTCGGCTACCGGATTTTCAGGAGGAAAAATTGATGAGGATAAAACTGCTGATTCTGCTGATCTGTCTTTCGGCGCTCGCGGCCGGCGCGCAGACCGGACAGCCGCGGACGGTGCGCGAGTTTTTCAATCTTCTGCCGCAGAAATATTTCGCGCTCGAGGGCTGCGAGCCGGCGAAGGACCGAAACTGCGAGAAGGCGCGGCGCGAGTATGTCGAGAATTATCTGGAGGTCGAGGACAAATCGAACGGCTACTGGAAATCGGGCTGCGACGGCGCGCAGAGCTGTCTGACGATGGCGCTTTTCAAACGTCCCGATCGGACTTACATCGTCGCCCTGAAGGTCGAAAACGAGGACCTTTCGACCAATTATTTTCTCGAATACAAAAACGGCCGCTGGACCGACATCGGCGCGCAGTCGGTGCCGAAATTTTCCAGAAACAACATCTACGAGCTGCCGCGCGAAGGCACGACCGTCGAGGTCTTCGCCCGCAATAAATCGGACGCGGCCGAGGAAAAAGGCGAAAAACTTTACGACCTCGTTTGGAAAAACGGGAAATTTTCGGTAAAAAGATAAGTGCGGTCATTTTTAGTCCCAGTTTATTCAATCGTAGTTCGGACGAAATTACGGTCAGCGCTTTTGACTGCAAAAATCCAACTAAAACGATTTAGTATTGACGAACAGCTATTTTCGTAATACTTTCTAAGCAACATCTTTTTTTCAAATTATAAGGAGACATATACCACGATGAAAATCGGTTCGAAACTTTTAGGTCTGTTGATTTTAGCGACGTTCATATTGTCGGGCTGCGTGCAGTCGCCGCCGACGGGCAATACGACGACCGCCGGCAGCAATTCGGCCCCGCCGAGCGGCAAGATCAAGATCGGATTCGCGATGGCGACCGTCAAGGAAGAGCGCTGGCAGCGCGATCAGGCGGCCTTTCAGAAACACTGCGACGAACTTAAGGATCAGGTCGAATGCAGCATCACGGTCGCCGACAATAAAACCGACAAGCAGCTGAGCGACGTCGAACAGCTTCTGACGAACGGCGTCAACGTGCTGGTCATCGCCCCGCAGGAAGCGACCCAGGCGGCGCAGATGGTCGAGAAGGCGAAGGCCAAGGGCGTTCCCGTCATCAGCTACGACCGGCTGATCAACTCCGACAAGATCGACGTCTACATCTCGCACCAGGTTCCCGTGATCGGCCGCAAAATCGCGGAATACGCGCTCAAAAAAGTGCCGAGCGGCAAATACGTGATGGTTTACGGCGCTTCGACCGACAACAACGCGGTCATTATGAAGAAAGAACAGCTGGCCGTGCTCCAGCCGTCGATCGACAAGGGCGACATCAAGATCGTCGCCGATCAGTTCATCACCGACTGGAAGCCGGAAGAAGCTCTGAAATTCGCCGAAAACGCGCTCACCCAGAACGGTGACAAGATCGACGCCTTCGTCGTCTCGAACGACGGAATGGCGAGCGGCGTGATCTCGGCGCTCGAAAGCAAGAACCTGACCGGCAAGATCCTCGTCACCGGCCAGGACGCCGAAAAAGCGGCCCTCCAGCGGATCGCCGAGGGCAAGCAGACGATGACCGTTTACAAACCGATCATCCCGCTCGCGAATGCGGCCGTCGACGCCGCGATCAAGCTCGCGAAAAAAGAGCCGCTGACCGAAGCCAAGCCCTTTATGAACGACAACATCAAAAAGGAAATCCCGGCGATCCTGCTCGAAGTGATGGTCGTCGACAAGGACAACCTGATGGCGACCGTCATCAAGGACGGCTACGCGTCCTACGACGACGTCTACAAAAACGTGCCGGCCGAACAGCGACCGCCGAAACCGTAATGAGTAGAGAGTGAAGAGTGGAGAGATTCATTTGACTCTCCACTCTCTACTCTCCACTCTCCACTCGAAAATATGAAGCCAATTCTTGAAATGCGTTCGATCGTCAAGGAGTTTCCGGGCGTCAAGGCTCTGGACGGCGTGACGTTCGATCTTTACGAGGGCGAATTCCATTCGCTCGTCGGCGAAAACGGGGCCGGAAAATCGACGCTGATGAAGACGCTGTCGGGCGTTTACCCGTACGGCACTTACGGCGGCGACATCGTCATCGACGGCGAGACGCGGCAGTTTAAGACGATCCGCGATTCGGAAAAAGCGGGCGTCGCGATCATCTTTCAGGAGCTTTCGCTGGTCAAGGAGCTGACCGTCGGCGAAAACATCTTTCTCGGCCGCGAACCGAGCAAATTCGGCCTGATCAACTGGTCGGCGCTTTACCAGAAAGCGACCCGGCTTCTCAAGGACCTGCGGCTGCCGATCGACCCGCGGGTGCCGGTCGGCAACCTCGGCATCGGCCAGCAGCAGCTCGTCGAGATCGCCAAGGCGCTCTCGCAGAACGCGAAGATTCTCGTCCTCGACGAACCGACCGCGGCGCTCACCGAGTCCGAGGTCGAAACGCTGTTTTCGATCCTCCGCGACCTCAAGGAACGCGGCGTCGGGATGATCTACATCTCGCACAAGCTCGACGAGGTTTTTCAGATGTCCGACCGGATCACGGTTCTGCGCGACGGCAAGACGATCGGCACCGAAGACGCGAAAAATCTGACCAAGGACAAGGTCATCGCCCGGATGGTCGGCCGCGAAGTCGGCGACATCTTCCCGAAAACGTCGCACGAATTCGGCGAAACCGCGATGGAGGTCAGGAATCTGACGGCCTACGATCTCGACAACCCGGACAAAAAGATCGTCGACGACGTTTCGTTCAAGGTCCGCAAGGGCGAGGTTCTCGGCATCGCCGGTCTGATGGGTGCCGGCCGGAGCGAATTGCTGATGTCGATCTTCGGCGCGTGGCAGAGCCGCTCGTCGGGCGAAGTGCTCGTCGAGGGCCGGCCGGTGTCGATCGGTTCGCCGTCGGAGGCGATCAAAAACGGGATCGGCTTCGTGACCGAGGACCGCAAACGGTTCGGCCTGCTGCTCGAACAGCCGATCGTCGACAATATGAGTCTCGCCGGGCTCAAGAAGATTTCCGGCGCGTTTCTGACGCACCGTTCGCGCGAAACCGTCGCCGCGAAGGGCGCGATGCAGTCGCTCAAGGTCAAGGCCAATTCGCCGATGACGGTCGCCGGCACGCTCTCGGGCGGCAACCAGCAGAAGGTCGTGCTCGGCAAATGGCTGCTGACGCATCCGAAGGTCCTGTTTCTCGACGAACCGACGCGCGGCATCGACGTCGGCGCCAAGCAGGAGATTTATTCGGAGATCAACAAGCTCGCCAAGGAAGGCCTCGCGATCGTGATGGTCTCGTCCGAGCTGCCCGAGGTGCTCGGGCTTTCCGACCGCGTGATCGTGCTTCACGAAGGCAAGCTGACCGGCGAGTTTACGAAGACCGAAGCGACGCCCGAAAAGGTGATGGCGGCGGCGACGGGCAATGGTTGATTTCGGATTTCGGATTTCGGATTTTTAAGGGTGCGGGAGAATCCGTAAAAAAAATGTCGTCCCTGTGATTGAAACAAATCAAATCAAAAAAATATGAGTGAACAAGAACAATCGAAAGGTTTTAAAATCGAAACGTCGTCGCTCCGGGCGTACACGATGCTCGGGGCGCTGATCCTGATCTGGCTGTTTTTCCACTGGCAGACCGGCGGCACGTTTCTGTCGTCGGGCAATCTGTCGAACCTGATGCTCCAGACGTCGGTGACGGGCATTCTGGCGGTCGGGATGCTGATGCTGATCGTCGCCGGGCAGATCGATCTGTCGGTCGGGTCGGTGCTCGCGCTTGCCGGCGGCGTCGCGGCGATCGCGCTGACCAACTGGGGTTACGGCCTGGGTGTTTCGATCCTGCTCGCGATCGCCGTCGGCGTCGCGATCGGCATCATCCACGGCACGCTCGTCGCCTACGGCAAGATCCCGGCCTTTATCGTGACGCTCGGCGGTCTGCTCGCGTGGCGCGGGGCGATCAAGGGCGTTTCGCACAGCGAAACGGTCTCGGTCGCCGACCAGACATTTAAAACCTTCGGTCAGGGTCTGATGACGCTCGGAACCGGCTGGGGTCTCGGCGCACTGGCGATCGCGGCGCTCCTGTTCTTCGCCTTTCAGCGCGCCAAATCGCAGAAGGACTACGGGTTGGGCGAAGCCGACTACAAAAAGGAGCTGCTCAAGACGATCCTGCCGATCATCGCGATCGTCGCCTTCGTCGTCGCGATGAACTCGTCGGGCGGCGTGCCGGTGCCGGTGCTGATCTTTCTCGCGGTCGCGATATTCGGGACGTTCGTTACCAACTCGACGACCTTCGGCCGGTATCTCTACGCGATCGGCGGCAACTCGGACGCCGCGCGGCTTTCGGGCATCGACACGAAACGCAATATTCTCAAGGTTTATATGCTGCTCGGCGTGTTGACGGGGATCGCCGCGATCGTCTTCACGGCGCGGCAGGGCAGCGCGACGCCGGATGCCGGAACCTTGAAGGAACTCGAAGCGATCGCCGCCTGCGTGATCGGCGGCGCGAGCCTGATGGGCGGCCGCGGCACGGTCTTCGGCGCGTGTCTCGGGGCGCTGATTATGGCGAGTCTCGACAACGGGATGTCGCTTCTGAACATCCGCGATTTCGTTCAGGAAATCGTCAAGGGCGCGATTCTCGTCGCGGCGGTCGGCGCGGATATGGCGGGACGGAAGAGTTAGCGGGAGAAGAGGAGAAAGGGAGAAGGGGAGAAGGGGAGAAGGGGAGAAGAGGAGAAAAGGAGAAAAGGAGAAGGGGAGATTTTGTGAAACAGTTTTATGGTTTTATTTTGAAAATCTTTGCGCCTTTGCGTCTTTGCGTCTTTGGGTTTATTTTATTTTCCTCCTCGATTGCCCAAACGCTCGCGCCGGGCGGGCCGGGTCAGGACGCGCAGTGGGCGACCGCCGGCAAACAGGGCGTCGGCACGAGCGCGACGCTCGAGAGCAAGGTCTGGTTCACGCTCGCCGAGGGCGTGATGACCGAGGTCTATTACCCGGACGTGACGCAGGCCAACGTCCATCTCCTGCAGTTCGTCGTCGTTAACCCGAAAACGAAAAGGGTCGAAACTGAAAAAGACGATGCAAATCATAAAATCGAATCATTAAGTATCAACCTAAGGAACGATATTTCCCCGATTTCGGACCTTGACATTTATAAAAATTATTCAAGTCCGAGCTCACTTTCCTACAAACAGACCAATTCGTCAAAAAACGGCGATTGGAGCATTGAAAAAATATATGTAACAAATCCGAAGAATAATTCGGTCGTGATTTCCGTAAAATTCATCACCAACAATCCCGATAACCAACTTTATGTTTATTATGATCCTTCGCTCGCCAACAGCGGAATGGGCGATTCGGCCTGGTCGCAAGGCAATGCGCTGGTGTCCTCCGATAAAGATAAATCGTCGGCTTTAACCTGTCGTAAATGCAAATTCGAGGAATTGACGAATGGTTTTCTCGGCACGCCGGGAGACGGTTTAGTCCAATTAAAAAAAGACGGGAAAATTCTCGATGCTTTTGCCAGGGCGGAGAATGGCAATGTCGTCCAAATGGCGAAGATAACGCCTGTTTTTTCGAACTCTTTTGACCTGGGAAATGGCATTGTCATTCAAACTGGCAAAATTAAGACCGTTTATTCGAAAGGCTATAATTTTGAAATCTCTTTGGGGTTCGGAAATACTGCCGATGAAGCATTGAAAACCGCGCAGGAATCTTTAGTTAAAGGTTTTGAAAAAAACTATCAGGAATATCAGGTAGGTTGGATCAGCTACTTGAAAGGGCTCCCGAAAGTCGAACCCAAATATCAGGCGCAGTTCAATATGGCGGCGATGCAGCTCAAAGCGCTCGAAGACAAAACGCATCGCGGCGCGAACATCGCCTCCCTGACCGTGCCGTGGGGCGGCGGCGACAACGCCAACGAGAACAACGTCGGCGGTTATCATCTCGTCTGGTCGCGCGATCTGTATCAGGTCGCGACCGCCTACATCGCGCTCGGCGACAGGGCGGCCGCGAGCCGCGCGCTCGATTTCCTGCTGAACATTCAGCAAAAACCGGACGGCAGTTTTCCGCAGAATTCGTGGCTCGACGGCCGGCCGTTCTGGAACTCGCTCCAGCTGGACGAGGTCGCTTATCCGCTCATTCTCGCCTGGCAGCTCGATCGCTTCGACCGCCCGACCTACGAGAACCATCTCAAAAAAGCGGCCGATTTTCTCGTCAGAAACGGGCCGTGGACGCCGCAGGAACGGTGGGAGGAAAAATCCGGCTACTCGCCGTCGACGATCGCTGCCGAGATCGCCGGCCTCGTCTGCGCGGCCGAGATCGCGCGCCGGAATAAGGACGAAGCGTCGGCGACCGTCTATCTCGCGGCGGCCGACGACTGGGCGCGGAAAGTCGAGATGTGGACGGCGACGACGAACGGGAAATACGGCGACGGCAATTATTATATCCGGCTGAGCGAAAAGGGCCGGCCTGACGCCGGCGAGAAGACGGTTTTGAACAACAACGCCGGCGCGTTTCCGGAAAACGAGATCGTCGACGCCGGTTTTCTCGAGCTCGTCCGGCTCGGCATCAAAGCGCCCGACGATCCGCTGATCGTCAAATCTCTCAGAGTCGTCGATCAGGTCATCAAGGTCGAGACGCCGAACGGCGCGGCGTTTTACCGCTACAACCACGACGGTTACGGCGAGATGGACGACGGCCGCCGCTGGAACTGGGACGGGAAATACACCGGCAAGGGCCGTTTGTGGGCGCTGCTGTCGGGCGAGCGCGGCCAGTATGAGCTGGCGCTTTACGGCGCCCGCCGCGAGAAATTTTATGCCGCCGAAAAATCGCTGCCGCGAAATCTGACGCCGGCCGAAAGATCGATCGCCGAAGTCGAAGCCGCCGCCCGCCGCCGGCTCGACGCGATGCTCGGTTTCGCCAACGAAGGCCTGATGATCCCCGAGCAGATCTGGGACAAACCCGAAACGCCGAAGGCCGATTCGCAGTTCGTTCCGGAACTCAAATTCGGCGAAGGAACCGGCTCGGCGACGCCGCTCGCGTGGTCGATGGCGCAGTTTATCCGGCTCGCGGTCAATCTCAAAGCCGGGAAAAATCTCGATACGCCGGACGTCGTCTACGACCGTTACGTGAAAAACGGCATTCCGCCGCAGGCCGCCAATTTCGGGACTTCGGATCAAAGCGTGACGCTGCCGGTGCGGGCCGGCGAAAAATTCCGTCTCGATCGGCAAACGGTCAAAGGCGCGAAGGTCGTCGTTTTCTACGAGGGCCGGACGGAATTCGTCCCGGTCGACGAAAACGGCCGGTTCACGCTCGAAATCAACGCGCCGGAAAAGGAAGAAACCGGCATCGTCGCGGCCGCGCTGCCCGGCGGCGCGACCGCTTTCGAGCGCGTCAAACTGATCTCGCTCGGCAAAGCGGCAACGCCCGGGTTTTCGGCCGAAACGATCGAAAAGCTCAAAAACGCGAAAACCAGCCCGCTGTTCGAAGACGGTAAGCCGATCCTGTTTTACCGCGGCGCGGCACAGAGCGTGATGGTCGCCGGCGATCTGACGAGCTGGAGCCCGGGCCGGATTTTTATGCAAAAGCCGGCGGCCGATCTGTTTGCCGTCCGGCTCGATCTGCCGCCGGCGGCGCGGACGGAATACAAACTGATCGTGGACGGAAAATGGATGACGGACGAATTCAATCCGAATAAACTCGACAACGGCGTCGGCAGCGAAAACTCGGTGCTCGCGATGCCCTCATACGAACCGACGCCGTGGGACCGGGGCGCGATGACGCGCGGCCGGCTCGAAACCGTCGAGATCGAATCCAAAGTCTGGAACGAAACCCGCAAAATACAGGTTTACGTCCCGCAGGTGCAGGGCAAGGTCCAGCTCTCGCTCAAAAAATCCAACCCGTTTTACCCGGTCGTCTATTTTCAGGACGGCAGCGATTATCTGAACCGCGCGAAGGCCGTCGAGATTCAGGAAAATCTCGTCGCCGCCGGCAGGGTCCGGCCGTTTATAATGGTTTTCATCGATTATAAAGACCGGATGAAGGAATACTGGGCGTCGGACGATTACGCGCGGTTCGTCGCGACCGAGGTCGTGCCCGCGATCGACGAAAAATACCGGACGATCCGCGACCGCGAAGGCCGCGCGATCATCGGCGCTTCGCTCGGCGGCGTGACGAGCGTCTGGGTCGGACTGCAATATCCGGAGGTTTTTTCGCGGATCGGCGGTCAGAGCCCGTCGTTCTGGGTCGACGACGAGCGGGTCGTAAAGGCGCTCGAAAAACTCGACGCCGCGCCCGACAAGTTCAAATTTTATCTCGACGACGGCGCGTTCGAAGGCACCGAAGACACGCGCCGCGTCAATGTTTTACTGCGTGCGAAGGGATATTCCGTGACTTATTTCGAAGGCCCGACCGGGCATAATTGGACGGCGTGGCGCGACAGATTGGCCGCCGCCTTTGTTGCTTTTCTGAATTAAGTATAAAATCACTTGTGCGGATCTGCCGGATTTGAAGATTGCCCGGCGGATTTTCGAATACAACAACAATTTAACGAAACAAATTTGAAATGAATAAAATCGTCCTGGCTTGCGATTTAGGCGGAACCAATTTACGAATGGCGGCGATCGACCGCGAGGGAAACATTTTGTACCGGACGAAGCGCGACACCCCGAAGTCCGATCGCGCCGACGAAATCGTCCGGACGATCGTCGAACAGGCCGGCGAATGTCGCGAGGCCGTCCGGACGAGCGGCTGCGTCGAAGCGATCGCGGCGGCCGTCCCGGCGACGGTCAGCGTCGAGCGGGGAATGCTGCTGAAATCGCCGAACGTCCCGTGTCTCGACGGGTTCCGGATGGTCGCCGCGCTCGAAAGCGAGCTCAGCATCAAGGCGATGATCGAAAACGACGCCAACGCGGCGGCGGTCGGCGAAAACTGGCTCGGCGCGTCGAAGGGATTCAGAAACTCGATAATGGTCACGCTCGGCACCGGCGTCGGCGGCGGCATCATCCTCAACGGCGAGGTGCTGCGCGGCGTCGACGGGACGGCCGGCGAGATCGGCCATATCTGCGTCGAGCCGTTCGGCGCGCCCTGCGGCTGCGGCTCGCGCGGCTGCGTCGAACAGTATTCGTCGGCCTCGGCGATCGTCCGGCTGACGCATCTGATGGAGCCGCAGTATCCGAAATCCGTTTTGCAGAACAAGCCGCGTCTGTCTTCGGCCGACGTTTACGACGCCGGCAAGAATGGCGACGAGCTGGCGCTCGAGGTTTTCCGGCAGATGGGATTTTATCTCGGGATTTCGATGGCCGATCTGGTCAACACGCTGAACCCGGAAGTGATCGTCATCGGCGGCGGCGCGGCGGCCGGCTGGGACCTGTTCATCCATCACGTCGAAGAGCAGATCCGGAGCCGCGCGTTTCGCGAGCCCGGACTGCGGGCAAAGCTCGTCCGGGCGGTGCTCGGCGACGACGCCGGAATTCTCGGCGCGGCCCGTCTCGCCTTCGATTGAGGCCGGCCCGTTTTTCCCCCGGAAGCCCTTGATTTGCAATTTTTCCGATAAAACACTAAATTGAATCCGAAGTATTGATCCGGAGTCCGTTCCCCCGAAAACAGCGAAAATTAATATGGATGTTTATCACCGCGTTTTGATAAAACTTTACGAAGTGACCGGCGGCCGGGAAAACGAAACCGTCGATTTGAAGGAGCTGGTCAAAAAAGAGGGCTTTCTGGGCGCTTATCCGGAGATCCACCAGCATCTCAGCCGGCAGAGCTGGATCACCGAGACGCCGCGGCCGGGAACCGTCAAAATCACGCACTGGGGCGTCAAGGAGGCAAAAAATACGCAGCCTTCGGACGCCGGCAACGTGATGACGGTCCGCCGGGAAATCAACCGGCTGGTCGCCGAAACGCGCGAATTGATCCGGATTTTTGAAGAACTTGCGGCCGACGCCTCGTCCGACAACATCGTCCGCGCCGAAAAAAAAGCCGCCGAAATCAGCTCGGCCATCCAAAAATTAAAAAACGGCGTCTAAGCATTACGCTTGCCAAGAACTTTCGTTTTCGTGTATGATAATCGTTTCCTGCGATGCGTGGGAGCGTATCCGGTGGGTCTCGCGCCCACTTTTTATTTTGGGGTTTATTTTATGGGCAGGCCCTTGATCAACGAGCGAATTCGCGAAATCGCCGCGCAGGTCGCCGCCGACAGCGGCCTCGAACTCGTGCATATCGAGGAAAAGGGCGCGGGCAGCGAGCGAACGCTCCGGCTGTTCATCGACAAACCCGGCGGCGTTTCGGTCGAAGATTGTTCCGAGGTCAGCCGCCGCTTCGGCGACCTGCTCGACGCGGAAGACCTGATCGATGCGGAATATATTCTGGAGGTTTCCTCGCCCGGCCTCGAACGCGAGCTTTACAGCCTGCGGGATTTTGAAAAGTTCAGCGGAAGCCCGGCGCGGGTGAAGACGAAAACGCCGGTCGACGGCCAGAAGAATTTTCGCGGCCGGATCCTGAGCGTCGAAAACGGCCTGATTTTTTTCGACGACCGGACGAACGGAAAGCTGAGCTTCCCGTACGACATCGTTCTGAAAGCGAATCTGGAATTTGATCTGGAAGCGGAATTGAAAAGAAAGTAGTTCGTGCCTCGTGGTTCGCGGCCGTTCGTAAATGAGGGTTTTTAACGATTTTCGACGAACGACGAACGACGAACCACGAACAGACAGCAAATATGACATCAACCATTGGACAGAACATCGAGGCTTTATGCAGCGAGCACGGGCTCGATCGCGAATTGATCATTGAAGCGATGAAGGACGCCGTCAAGGCGGCCGCCAAGAAGCAGTTTAAAAACTACGACAAAACCGGCGAAGGCATCGAGGTCGATTGGAACGACGAGGAAGGAATCGTCGAGATCTCGGCGCAGAAGACGGTCGTCGAGGTCGTCGAAAATCCGTCGATCGAACTGTCGCTCGACGAAGCGATCGAGCTGACCGAAAGCGACGAGATCGAAATCGGCGACACGCTGCTGATCCCGCTGCCGACCGAGGAGCTCGGCCGCATCGCCGCCCAGACCGCCAAGCAGATTCTCGTCCAGAAGGTTCGCGAGGCCGTCCGCGAAAAGGTTTACGAGGAATATATCGACCGCAAGGGCGAGCTCATCAACGGCACCGTCAAGCGTTTCGAGCGCGGCGATATGATCATCGACCTCGGCAACAATCTCGAAGCGATCGCGCCGAAGCGCGAGCTCGTCCGCAGCGAAAACTGGTCGCAGGGCGAACGCATCCGTCTCGTCATCGTCGATGTCTCGAAGGATTTGAAGGGCCAGCAGATCATCGTCTCGCGGACGTCGGCCGAACTGCTCAAACGGCTCTTCGAAATGGAAGTGCCGGAAATCTACGACGACACGGTCGTCATTAAATCGGCGGTCCGCGAGCCGGGCGACCGCGCCAAGATCGCCGTCGCGTCGAACGAGAAGGACGTCGATCCGGTCGGCGCCTGCGTCGGTATGAAAGGCTCGCGCGTGCAGTCGATCATCAAGGAACTGCGCGGCGAAAAGATCGACATCATCGAATGGTCGGAAGAGCCGTCGGTGTTCGCGGCCAACGCGCTCTCGCCGGCGAAGGTCTCGCAGGTGCGGATCATCGACATCAACCGCCGCGTGATGGAGGTCATCGTCACCGAGGACCAGCTTTCGCTGGCGATCGGTAAAAAAGGCCAGAACGTGCGGCTCGCGACGCGGCTCGTCGGCTGGGAGATCAACATCATCAGCGAAGACATCATCAAGAAGGAAATCGCCCAGCAGATGGGCCGGATGATGGCTTCGGGCGAAGCGGTTCCGATCTCCGCGCTGCAGGGCGTTTCGGCCGGTCAGGCGGCCGAGCTGAAGTCGAAGGGCGTGACCGACGTCGAATCGCTGGCGGCGATGACCGTCGACGATTTGGTCGATGTTCTCGACATCAGTCTCGACGAGGCCGAGAGAATTCTGGGGGCGGCGCAGGCCGTCGTCGAAGCGAGCGGCGACCAGTCTTCGGACGAGGACGGGGAAGCCGCCGAGCCGGACGAAGTTTCCGCCGAGGAAACGGAGAATCCGGTTGAGGAATCTGCTGGAGAGGCGGTTGAAGAAGCCGCTGACGAAGATGAGAAATAAGGCAGGTTTGAATGGTTGGATTATCGGAACAAGGAGTTTTGGCGATGAAGTGATTCTACCCGTTGGCTGATTCTACGGTTCTGATTTATCGGTTACATTTGGTTTCCGGCGGAGTTCCCTGGGAGGCCGCCGAATGGTGAATAAAAATAAATTATGTCCGTAGTTGGCAACAAAGTAAGGGTTTACGACCTTGCCCGAGAATTAAAACAAGATACCAAGCGCATCATCGAGGACCTGCGGCGCGAAGGCGCGGATATCGATGTGCCCTCGAATTCCGTTAACAAGGAGCTTGCCGACAAAATTCGGAATAAATATTTTCCCAAAGTCGAAGCCGCCCCCAAACGGACGATCAAAGTCATCAAGCGCAAGCCGTCGAGCGACTCGCCGGCGCTCGAAGACCATCACGAACCGCTCCACACCGCGCCGGAAATCGAAACGCCGCCGGTCGAAGAACCGCGCTACACGGCCCCGACGCTCGTCGAGGAAACGCCGCGCGCCGACCAGAACAAGATCAAGATCCTGACCAAGAAAGTCGTCGCCCAGCCGGAAGAAGAGCCGGTCGTCGACGAGGAAATCCACGAGCCGGTCGTCGAACAGCCGGAACCGGTCGAGGTCGTCGAACAGCCCGAACCGGTCGAGGTCATCGAACAGCCGGAACCGGTCGAGGTCGTCGAACAGCCGGAACCCGTCGAGGTCGTCGAACAGCCGAAACCGGTCGAACAGCCGGCGCCCGAACCGGTCAAGGTCAAGGAGTTGGTGAAAAAGGTCGTGCCGGTGACGGGCGTTCAGGTCAAGCGGCTGACGCTCAACAAGGACGCCATCCAGAAGGGCATCAAACCCGGCGATCGGCTGGTTTCGAACGCTCCGACCAAAACCGGCAAGCTCAGCGAAGAACATATCCGCGAGCAGGAAAAGGAAAAAGACCGCCGGGGCCGCGACCCGCGGCGCGGCGACCCGCGCGGCACCGGCCGCAAACCGGAATTCCGCGGCACGCCCGGCGAGAGCTCGACGCCGCTCACCGTTTACACGCCGCCGGCCGACAATCGCCGCAAACCGGGCCGTTCGAGCGGCAAGAAGGGCGAGAAGACCTACGGCGACAAGGGCGGCCGGTTCGAGGAAAAGGATTTCAGCATCCAGCGGCCGAGATCGATCGAGGAACGGATCAAGGATCAGGTCGGCGCGGTTCCGAACGACCAGCTCAAATTCATTCGTCTGACCGAGGGCGCGACCGTCCGCGAATTTTCCGAGGCGCTCGGCGTGACGCCGCGCGACATCGTGCAGCTCCTTGTCAAGAAGGGAGTTTTCGCGACGCTCAACCAGCCGATCGGCGAAAAAATGGCGAAGGAAGTCGGCAAATCGCTCGGCTTCGACGTCAATTTCGTGCCGTTCGAGGAAATGGTCATCGAACAGGAGTTCGAGGAGCTGATCGCGGCCGACGCCGACGACGTCGAAACTTCGCGCGCGCCGGTCGTCACCGTGATGGGCCACGTCGACCACGGCAAAACCAGCCTGCTCGACGCGATCCGCCACGCGAACGTCGCCGAGGGCGAGGCCGGCGGCATCACCCAGCATATCGGCGCCTACAGCGTTTTCGTCAACAACCCGGACAATCCGGAAGAGAAGCGCCGCGTCGTTTTCCTCGACACGCCCGGTCACGAAGCGTTCACGATGATGCGCGCGCGCGGCGCGAAGGCGACCGACATCGTCATTCTGGTGGTCGCCGCCGACGACGGCGTGATGCCGCAGACGATCGAAGCCGTCGAGCATTCGAAGGCCGCCGGCGTCCCGATCATCGTCGCCATCAACAAGATCGACAAACCCGACGCCAATCCGGACAAGGTCAAACAGGGCCTTTCGGCGCTCGGCGTCCAGCCGCTCGACTGGGGCGGCGACGTCGAAATGGTGCCGGTTTCGGCCAAGAAACGGGAGAATCTCGACACGCTGCTCGAAACCGTGCTGCTGCAGGCCGATATTATGGAGCTCAAGGCGAGCCCGACGCGGCGCGCTTCGGGCGTCGTGCTCGAAGCCAAGCTCGACAAGGGCCGCGGCTCGGTCGCGACCGTCCTCGTCCAGCAGGGAACGCTCCGCGTCGGCGATCCGTTCATCGTCGGACAGGTTCACGGCAAGGTGCGCGCGATGTTCGGCGACCGCGGCGAAACCGTCGCCGAAGCGCCGCCGGCGACGCCGGTCGAGGTGCTCGGCCTCCAGGGCGTGCCCGGCGCGGGCGATACCTTCCAGGTCGTCGCCGACATCGAACAGGCCGTTTCGATCGCCAACCAGCGGCAGATGAAGGCGCGTCAGGCGGCGCTGCTCAAGACCACGAAACGCGGTATCGAATCGCTCGGTCAGGCCGAGGTCAAGGAACTGCTCGTCGTCCTCAAGGCCGACGTTCAGGGCTCGGTCGAGGTGCTCCGCGCGACGCTCGAAAAACTTTCGACCGACAAGGTCAAGGTCCGCGTGATCCGCGCCGGCGTCGGCGCGATCGCCGAATCCGACGTGCTGCTCGCCTCGGCGACGCAGGCCGACAATTCGCAGACGGCGGTCGTGATCATCGGCTTCAACGTCCGGCCCGAAGCCCGGGCGGCCGAGGTCGCCAAACAGGAGGACGTCGATATCCGTCTCCACTCGATCATTTACAAGGTCGAGGAAGAGATCAAGGCGGCGATGATCGGAATGCTCGACCGGATCGAGAAGGAGAACATTCTCGGCAAGGCGCTCGTGCAGGAGGTCTTCAAGGTGTCGAAGGTCGGCACGATCGCGGGCTGCCGCGTGACCGACGGCATCGTCCGGCGGCAGGCCAAGGCCCGGCTGATCCGCGACGGCGTCGTGATCTGGGAAGGGGACATCTCGTCGCTCAAGCGCTTTAAGGACGATGTCAACGAGGTCCGGCAGGGCTTCGAGTGCGGCATCAGCCTCGTCAATTTCAACGACATCAAGGTCGATGACGAGATCGAGGCCTACGTGATCGAAAGCATCGCGGCGACCGAACTCTAAAGTTTCAGGTTTCAGGTTTCAAGATTCAGGTTAAATGCCGGAGAACTTGAAACCTAAAACCTGAAACCTGAAACTCGAAAAAATGAGAAGACCGGAAAGATTAGCGGAAGTTTTACGTGAAGAAATAATGGAAATCGTCGGTTACGAGCTCGAAGATCCCCGTCTCGCGAGCGTCACCGTGACCGACGTGGTCGTGACGGAAAATCTCCGTGACGCCAAGGTTTTTGCGCTGGTCGAAGGCACCGATGAAGAGATCAGGGAAACGATGAAGGCTCTTCAGCACGCCGCGACTTTCGTCAAGCAGCAGGTTGCGCTGAATTTGAATCTCCACCACGCCCCGCATCTGCATTTCGTTCGCGATCTGGCCGAGGAAAACGCCTCGCGGGTCGAAGAGCTGTTAGGGGAAATCGCGCAGGGTGAAAATTTAGAAAAGGAAAACGGCCTGGAGTCCTGATTTCCGGCTCCCGGTCGCGAAGACCGGGTGCGCGGCGAATCGGGCCTCGGGGCTTTTGATAAAGTGTTAAGTCAAGTAGTTGAGTTAATTGAAAATAAACAGAGCTTTGCGATTACGACGCACGTTCGCCCGGACGGCGACGGAATCGGTTCATCGCTCGGGCTTTGCTGGCTTTTGCGGTCGCTCGGCAAACGGGCGGAAGTCATCGTCAGCGACGGCATTCCGCCGACCTATTACGCTTTGCCCGGTGCGGCCGAGATCGTCCGGGTCGCGGAAGTGAAACCTTACCAATACGACGCGATCTTCGTGATCGAATGCTCCGACGTGTCGCGTCCGAACATCGGCAATCTCGAAAACGAGTTTACCGTCAACATCGATCATCACACGACCTGCGAGCATTTCGGGACGATCAACTGGATCGACGCGACGGCCTCGGCCTGCGGCGAGATGATCTATAATCTCTGCAAGGCGATCGGCGGCCGGATCAGCCGCGAGATCGCCGAATGCCTGTATATGGCGCTCGTCACCGACACCGGCAGCTTTCATTTTCCCAACACCACCGAACGGACCTTAAAAGTCGCCTCCGAGCTGGTCAAGGCCGGCGTCAAACCGGCGCAGATCTCGGAAGCAGTCTACAATTCCTACCCGTGGTCGCGGATCGAGCTGATGAGCCAGGTGCTCGCGACCGTCCGCCGCGACCCGAGCGGAAAAGTCGCGTGGATGCGGCAGACGCTCGATATGCGCGAGTCTTCGGGAATGGTCGACGGCGACAACAACGGTTTCGTCAACATCCCGCTCGCCGCCCGGGAAGTGATCGCCTCGATCTATATGCGTGAGGTCCGGCCGCGTTTCTACCGCGTCAGCCTGCGGTCGAAGGGCAACATCAACGTCGCCCGGATCGCCGAGAAATTCGGCGGCGGCGGCCATAAAAATGCCGCCGGCCTGCGGATCGAAGGCGATTGGGACGAATCCGAAAAGCAGATCGTCGCCGCCGTCGTCGAGGCCGTCAATGAAGCCGAAACGGAAGCGATCCGATTGACGAACGGCCATCCGGTCAAAGACGTGGAATTATCGTTGATCTGATTTTCGGTAATTTGCTTTAGAGTCGGTAACGCTTTTTGTACGAGCTGCTAAAAACACTAAAAACACGA
>JAFDVJ010000059.1:1541-28242 GCA_018269075.1 Acidobacteriota bacterium | reverse complement strand
ACCCACATCGCGCAGTATCACATTCTGCACGGCGTCGATTTCACCGTGCCTGAAGGCCAGACCACCATGCTGCTCGGCCGCAACGGCGCGGGCAAGACCACGACGCTGCGCACCATCATGGGGTTGTCGTCGCCCTCATCCGGCCAGATCAAACTCGCCGGACAAAGCATCGAAAAGCTGGCAACGCCGGACATCGCCAGTCTCGGCGTCGGCTATGTGCCCGAAACCATGGCGGTGTTCTCGGACCTGACCGTGAAGGAAAACCTGATCCTTGCCGCGCGCGAAGGCCCCCTCGACGATACGCGTCTGCAATGGATTTTCGAATTCTTCCCGGCGCTGAAGCGCTTCTGGCTGTCGCGCGCGGGTTCGCTCTCCGGCGGGCAGAAACAGATGCTGTCCATCGCCCGCGCCATTGTCGAGCCGCGCAAGCTGCTCCTGATCGACGAGCCGACCAAAGGCCTCGCGCCTGCCATCGTGGTCAACCTGATCGAATGTCTTACCGAGGTGAAAAAACGCGGCGCGACGATCCTGCTGGTTGAACAGAACTTCCGCGTCGCGCAGGAAGTCGGTGACAACGTGCTGGTGATGGACAACGGCAGGATCGTCCATCGCGGCGCAATGGCTGAACTCGCCAGGGACACCGCGTTGCAGGAAAAGCTGCTGGGTCTCAGCCTTGAGGCGCATCAATGACCGACACAACTTCGCCCGTCACCGTAGAGCCTCTACCGCAAGCGAAGCGCGACATCATCCCGCTGCTGCTGCCGGTCGTGCTGGCGCTGGCCGGGGCGGCGGGCGGCGCCACCAGCCCGTCGCGCGACATGATCGTGCGCAACGTCACGCCGCCCGGCGCGACCGGCAAGGTCTTCGGCTTCGTCTATTCCGGCCTCGACATCGGCTCGTTCCTGGCGCCGCCGCTGTTCGGCTATCTCATGAGTCTGGGGATGCCGGCTGCGATCTTCTGGATCGCCATCTGTCTCTACGTGACGAATGTCGGCATCGTGATGTCGCTCCGCCGGAGCGGGGCGGCGAAGGCGGTGCCGGCCGTGGCGGAGTAGGGGGGCGGAGTAGGGATCAGGCGGCTTCGAAGGCTTCCTGCGCGACCATCCACTCGTGCTCGGCATGCGCCAGCTCGCGCTCCAGCCGCAGCTTTTCCTTCTGCAGGTCGGCGGCGACGGACGGCGGCGCTGAGTAGGTCGCGGGATCGGCGAGCTTGGCCTCGATATCGTTGCGCTGCTTGGTGAGCGTGGCGATGGTCTTCTCGGCGGCTTCCAGGGCGCGCTTCAGGGGGCCGCGCTTGACCTTCGGGGAAGGGGCCGGCGTCGGCGCGGGCGCAGAAGCCGCCTTTTCCTTCTTGTCCTTCTTTTCCTTCTTGTCCTTGGCGGGCCGTTCGCTGCGCTCGCGCAGCAGCCGTGACTGGTAGTCGTCGATGTCGCCGTCGAAGGGCACGACGCCGCCATTGGCCACGACCCAGAGCTGGTCGGCCACCATCTTCACCAGATGCGTGTCGTGGCTCACCAGCACGACGGCGCCCTCGAAGTCGTTGATGGCGTCGACCAGCGAGGCGCGCGCATCCATGTCGAGGTGGTTGGTCGGTTCGTCGAGCAGCAGCATGTGCGGCGCGTTGCGGGTGGCCAGCGCCAGCAGCAGGCGGGTCTTCTCGCCGCCGGAGAGCACGCCGACCTTGAGGTTGGCGCGGTCGCGCGAGAAGCCGAAGCGGCCGAGCTGGGCGCGTACCTTGGCTTCGCCGGCGCCCGGTCCCAGCGCGCGGTTCATGTGATCGAACGGCGTCGCCTCGTAGTCGAGGCTCTCCTCCTGGTCCTGCGAGAAGTAGCCGACGCGGAGCTTCGGCGTGCGCCTGATGCGGCCCTCGCGCGGCTGCAGCCGGTCGGACAGGACGCGGATGAAGGTCGACTTGCCGTTGCCGTTCTGGCCGAGCAGCGCGATGCGGTCGTCCATGTCGATGCGCAGGTCGAGGTTGCGCAGGATCGGCGGTCCGTCGGGATAGCCCACCGTCACTTCGTCCAGGGTCTCGATGGGCGAGGCCAGGATGTCGGGCGAGGGGAAGTTGAAGGCGATCCGCTCCTCGATGGGCACCGAAGCGACGGGGCCCAGCTTCTCGATCATCTTCATGCGCGACTGCGCCTGGCGTGCCTTGGTGGCCTTGGCCCTGAAGCGGTCGACGAAGGCCTGCATGTGCTTGCGCTGCGCGGCGATCTTGGCCTGCTGCGCGGCGTCGTTGGCCAGCCGCTCGGCGCGCGTACGCTCGAAGAAGTCGTAGTTGCCGGTGTAGGCCACGAGCTTCTGCTGGTCGATGTGCACGATGTGGTCGCACACGTCGTTCAGCAGGTCGCGGTCGTGGCTGACCATCAGGAGCGTGTTGCGGAATTTCCGCAGATGCTCGGTCAGCCACATCATGGCTTCGATATCGAGATGGTTCGACGGCTCGTCGAGGATCAGCAGGTCGGGATCGCTGAACAGCGTGCCGGCCAGCGCCACGCGCATGCGCCAGCCACCCGAGAACTCGCCGCACGGCCGCGACTGGGCGTCGTTGTCGAAGCCGAGGCCGTTCAGGATCGACGCCGCGCGCGAGGGTGCCGAAGCGGCGCCGATCTCGTCGAGGCGCATGTGGATTTCGCCCAGCCGCACGCCGTCTTCGCAGGTTTCGGACTCCGCCAGCAGCGCGGTGCGTTCCACGTCGGCCGCCAGCACGGCATCCAGCACGGAAATGTCGCCGCCCGGCGGATCCTGCGGCACCGAGCCGATGCGGGTGCGGCCCATCAGGTTGATCTCGCCGGCGTCGGCTTCGATCTGGCCCTGGATGATGCGCAGCAGGGTCGATTTGCCCGCGCCGTTGCGGCCGATCAGCCCGAGCGTCTCGCCGTCGGCGACCTCGAAGCTGACGTCTTTGAGCGCCCAGAGCTCGTTCGTCCGGTCGCCGCGCGCGCCTTTGACGAAGCCCATAATCGTATCGCGCAGCGAATTGTGCCGCGTCCCGCCGAGCCGGTAAAGCTTCGATAAATTTTCGACCCTGATCGCCTGCATCTACAACAAAATTAAGCTTTTAAAAAGCTTGCGCCGCTGCGCCTCCGCGTCTTTGCGTTAAATATTTATATCAGATCCGCGAAATCGTCCTCCATCCGTTTGAAAACGAACAGCGCGAGCGCGGATAAAAACGCGATCACGACTGCCGCGATCCCGATCACCGGCCAGTCGAACCGTTCGCCGAAGAGCGCCGCGCGAAAGCCCTGCAAAATGCCGGTCAGCGGGTTGAACGAGAGCACGAACCGCGCCTTCTCGGACAAAATGCCGGGCGGATAAAAGATCGGCGACATAAACATCCAGACCTGCAGCGCGAACGGCAGCGCGAACTTGACGTCGCGGAAACGCACGTTGAGCGCCGCGAAAAGCGTTCCCAGACTGACCGTCAGCAGGATCGCCATCAGCACGAACAGCGGCGCGAAAAAGATCTGCGGCGTCGGTGCGACCGCGCCTTTCGACGCGTAGTAAACCATCATCAGCGCGAGTACCGCGAAGCTGAACAGCAGATCGAAAAGCCCGGAGAGCGTCGCCGACACCGGCACGATCAGCCGCGGGAAATAGATCTTCGTGACGAGATTCGTGTTGCCGACGAGGCTGTTCGAGGCGAACGTCACCGAGTTAAAGACGAACAGCCAGACGAGAAAACCGCTCAGCGCGAACAGCGGGTACGGCACGGTCTCGGATTCGAACCGCGCGACCGTCGCGAAGATCAGCGTAAAGATCGCCGTCGTCAGCACCGGCTGCAGAACGGCCCAGACGACGCCGATCGCCGTCTGCTTGTAGCGCACCTTGACGTCGCGCCACGTCAGAAAATAAAGCAGCTCGCGGTACGTCCAGAAGTCTTTCAGATCGAGACTCAGCCACGCGCCGGCCGGTTTGATTTCGGTGATCTGATCTTTGTTTTCAGGCAGACTCATTTTGTTCCGACTAATTTAACGCCCAGTAAAAATCTGACGATCCGGTTGAAGGTCAGCAGCTTGCGCAGCGAATGCGGCATCCGGTCGAGCAGTTTTTCGGCGATCTTAAACGGAAAAACCGGCAGAAAAATCCCGTAGACGCCGAGATAGACCTTCGTTTTCGAAAAGCCGACCTTTTTGAAGATCGCATCGAGCTCGGTCACGGTGTATTCCTTCAAATGCAGACCGGTCGCCGTCGCGTCGAAATTTCTCGAAATGTCGTGCGGGCCGCTCAAACGATTCGGGGTGATGCAGAAATACACGCCGTTTTTTTTCAGCGCCCGGAAAACGTTTCGAAGCTGGAGCAGCGAATCGTCCGGATGCAGATGTTCCATCAATTGATTGCTGAAGGCGACATCGACGCTTTCGGGCGCGAGCGGCACGCTGCTTCCGTCCGACAGGATCAGCTCGAAATTTTCCGGCGGCTCGAAATTCCTGGTGATCTCGTTCGAAACGTCGATCGCGTAAACTTTGGCGACCCGTTTGGCGATCTCGAAAGCGAGCGCGCAGTCGCCGGGCCCGATTTCGAGATAAACGGTCGCCGCGCCGACGAACGGCTGCAGGCTCGAAACCTCTTTGGCGATCTGTCGGCGCTTGGCCGCCGGCGAATAATCGTTGATCAGCGGATGATGCGGGACTTTTTGAAAAAGCTCGTCATACGCTTCGGTGTACAGGCTTTTCCGTTCGTCGGGGGTCGAGTTTCGCAATCTTTCGGCGATCCGCTTTTCGATCTCGTAATGCTCTCTGACTTCGGCGGGCGTTCTATTTTCCATTTCTCTCCCGGCGATAATACGCGACCTGTTTGCGGCGATTTCGTCTTTGGTAAGCCTGCAGAACGCTTTTCGGAAGCATCAGCTGGATCAGCGATTTCCCGGCTTCTTTGACCGAGCTCACATTGCGCCAGCTTTCTTTGCCGAGCGTGAGCGCCTCTTTTTTATCCCCGTTTTGCAGAAAGACCCGCGCGTTGCGAAACGTGATCCGCGATTGAAACTTTTCCAGCTCTTCGCGGCCGACGTTCAAAAAATCGATGTTTCGATTCTGCGCCGCGATCACTTCGCGGTGCATCAGCAGCAGGTCTTTGCTGGTATTGTAGCTGTGATGCCGCCAGACGGAAAGCACCCGCGGGTCGAAAGCGAAATCGCCGAGCGTCGCCAGCCGGACGTACATCTCATAATCTTCGAGTCTTGAGTTTTCGTTCCACGCGACTTTTTCCAGCGCCGACCGCCGGTAAAAAATCGTCGAGCTGACGGGCGAAACGCCGTTCAAGAGCATCAGACGCGGATTGCCGTCGGGATAATTCGCCCAGTCTTCCCGGTAATTCGCCGTATTGTCGAAGATCTCGTCGTTTTCGTCGATCAAATACGAATGCCCGTAACCGAGAACCGCTTCCGGACGTTGTTCCATCAATTCGGTGCGCGCCTCGAAAAATTCGGGCAGCCAGAAATCGTCCGAACCGATATAGGCGAAATATTTCCCCGAACTTCGCGAAAAACCCTCGTTCAGGGTCGCGCAGAGACCGCGATTCGGGCGGACGACGAGCTCCGCGTCGAACGGACAGTCTTTCAGGACCCGTTCGATGATCGCCGGCGAATCGTCGCGCGAGCCGTCGTCGATCACGAGCAGCCTGGCCGGCGGCCGGGTTTGACCGATGATCGATCGCAAACATTTCTCGATAAACGGCGCGTGATTGTAAGACGGAACGAAGGCGAAAACTTCCGGTTTTTGACGGTCTTTGTCCATTTCAAAACTTCAAATTATAATAAGAACAAATTTTTCGTGACTTGTCATTGCGGGAAGCGCCGGAAAATCCCCTCAAAAATTATCGGATGAAAGTTTTGCACATTTTAGATTCGCTCAATCGCGGCGGCGCGGAAATGCTCGAATTGGACGTCTGCCGCAACGCCGCGAAAAACGGGCTCGAGCTCGCGTTCGCGGCGACCGGCGGCGGCTCGCTCGAAGAGGATTTCCGGAATTCGGGCGTCCGCTTCTTTCGTTTTCAAAGACGGCTGCCGGTCGATCCGCGGCTCGTCGCGCGGCTCCGCAAACTCATCAAAAAACACGGCTTCGACGTCGTCCACACGCACCAGCCGGTCGCCGGTCTGCACGCTTTCCTGGCGACGCGCGGAACGCCGGTGAAAAACGTGATGAGCTTTCAGGGCTTTATCCCCGACCGGAAAAACCGGCTGATCACGAAGTTTCTCGTCCCGCGGATGGCGGCCAACGTTTCCTGTTCGCACGGGCTCACGGAATGGCTCGCCGAGGTCGATCGGACGGACGTTGCCGGTTTTCGGATGATCTACAACGGCGTCGACCGCGCGCGGCTCGCCTACGACGGAGAAAGCCTCCGCGAAGAGCTGAAGCTCGCGCCCGACGCGTTTCTGTTCGGGATGGTCGCGCATTTCTACACCGACCGGCGCAAGGATCAGATCACGCTCTGCAAAGCGTTCGCGCGGGTCGCGGATGATTTGCCGGACGCGCACCTGATCCTCGTCGGCCGGATCGAGCCCGGCGCGGAGGCGAAATACGCGGAATGCCGGAGGATCGTCGCCGAAAACGGCCTCGCGGCGCGCGTCCATTTTCTCGGCCAGCGCGACGATCTCGCGAAGGTCGTCAAATCGCTCGACGTCTATGTCTTCTCGTCGTTTTACGAGGGTCTGCCGATCGCGCTGATGGAGGCGATGCTCTCGAAAAAGCCGTGCATTCTGTCGGACATCGCGCCGCACCGCGAGGTTTCCAGCGACGGCGAGTTTGCCGAAGTGTTCGAGACCGAGAACGCCGACGAGCTCGCCGGAAAGCTCGTCAAACTCGCGCGCGACGCGGATTTCAGGGAAGATCTCGCCGGCCGCGCCTACGAATTCGCGGTCCGCACGTTCAGCATCGAAGCGCATCTCGAAAATCTGAAAAAATTGTACGAAACGATCTTAAATCAATGAAGATTCTGGTTGGAATGCCGTCGAAGGATTCGTGGGGCGGGCCGATCGCGAGCGAGCCGCCGTTTGTCGAGGCGCTCCGCGCGCTCGGTGCGGACGTCGCCGAAGAAGTCTACGTTTACGGCGATAAGGACAAGCCGACGCCGTTTGTCGAGCGTCTCCGGCGCGTGCTCGCGACCGCCTTCCGGTTCCGGCGGCGGTTGAACGGCGAGCGCTTCGATCTGATCCATCTCAACACGGCGTTCGATCTGCGGACGCTGCTCCGCGATTCGGCGTCGATCTTTCTGATGCGGCCGCGCGGCGCGCGCGTGTTTATGAAGATCCACGGCTCGGCCGCCGAGGATTTCAGGGACGCCGGTTTCCTGTCGCGAAAACTGATCGATTACCTGATCGAACGGGTCGACGGCCTCGGCGTCCATACGTCGGAGGAAAAAGCGAATTTTCTGGCTTTGGGCTTCGACGCGAAAAAGTTTTATTTCGTCAAAAACGCGGTCACGATCCACGAAGATCTGCCGGCGGATTTTGCGCGGCCGCAAAAGGAGAAAACCGATTCGTTCGAGCTGCTTTTCGTCTCGCGCTTCATCCCGGCGAAGGGTTTGCTGGAAACGATCCGCGCCTGCGAAATCCTCCGCGAACGCGGCTTTCGGTTCACGCTGAACTGCGTCGGCGACGGCGAATCGCGCGCCGCGGCAGAGCGCGAGGTCGAACGGCTCGGCCTTCGGGAAAAGGTCAGATTCACGGGTTACATTCCCGAATCGGAAGTCACGGAATATTTCTTCAAAAGCGACGTTTTCGTCTTCCCGACGCGGCACATCGAGGGTTTTCCGAACGTGTTGTTCAAGGCGGTCGCGGTCGGCCTGCCGGTCGTCACGACAAAGATCCGCGCGGCGGCCGATTATCTGTCCGAGCCGGAAAACTGCCTCTTCTCGACGCAGGAGCCCGCCGACATCGCCGAAAAGATCATCGAACTAATCGAGGACAAAGCGCTGCGCGAAGCGATGAGCGCGCGCAATCTAGTCTGGGGAAAATCGTTGCTTCCGCCGGAAATCGCGCGCGAGTTTCTGGAAATCTATCGACGAATCTGCGGGTGAACGGCGGTTTTTAACGCAGAGGCGCAGAGGCGCAAAGACGCAGGGATTTTTCAGGGTCGGGTTTTCGTGGCCGAAATGGTTTCGATAAAATCGCGCGATTTTATCGATGAAGGCTTTTACCAAAAAAAATCCCTGCGTCTTTGCGCCTCTGCGTCTTCGCGTTAAAAACAAACGCCGCGCCATCTTTCGACGACTTCGCGGATGCCGTCCGCGAGCGGGATTTCCGGCCGCCAGCCGGATTCGGCGGCGATCCGGTCGATCGACAAAACATTCTCGCCGACGTCGGACGCGAAGTTTTCGACGTTTTCGACGGCCGGCGCGGCGAAGCCCGACTGATCGATGATCGATTGCAGAACGGCGGCGGCGGTCGTGCCGCGGCCGGTCGCGACGTTCCAGACGATCTCTTTTTGTTCGGATTCGACGGCCGCGCGGATCGCCCGGGCGACGTCGCGGACGTGGACGAAATCGCGGACGGTGCGGCCTCCGTGAATCAATGTGAAGGTCCGGCCCGCGCGGATCGCGTCGAGATACGCGCCGATGATGCCCTTGCTTTCGCGCGCCGGGTCTTCGAAGCCGTAAATGTTGCCCGGCCTGATGATCGCGGTTTTGACGGCGGAGGTTCGGGAAAACTCGAAGAGCGCGTCTTCCATCGCGCGTTTCGCCCGGCCGTAGGACGAAAGCGGCGCGCGCGGGTGATCTTCGGTGATCGGGAGCGCGGCGGGCTCGCCGTAGACCGAGCCGCCCGACGAGACGAAGACGAATTTTTCGACCGGAGAATTCGCCGTCTGCGCGAGAAAACGGCGAAAGGGTTTCAGATTGACTTCGGTTTCGCGCGCGTTGAAGCGGCCCTGATCGAGATGCGCGAGCCAGACGACCGACGGTTTGAGCAAGGCTTCGAAATCGACGTCTTCGCCGGCGAGCTCGATCTTCCGCAAAGCGATGCGCGAATCATCGCGCCACGCTTCGGGAATCCGCGCTTCGTGGCGATAGCCGGCGAAAACCCGGTCACCGCCGGCCGTGAGCCGCGCGACCAGCTCGAGGCCGAGCGCCGATGTCGCGCCGATGATGCCGATTTCCTTCATTGATCCGTCAGATTCGTCGCCGGGCGATGAATCGAAATGTTAATTCATACCATAAAACGACGCTGAAATCGAATCGCCGGGCGCGGCGGCGCGGCTTTCGGCGGAAATCGGCGGACGGCCTGCGAAAAACGCGAAAGGACGCGAAAAAAGATGAAAAAAGGCCTTTGTTCATCGGTTCTTTCGCGTCCTTTCGCTTTTCGGCGAGAACGGATTGCCACGCGCGACGGCGCGCCGCGCGTTAAAATTCCGGCCGCCGGAAGCGGAGCGCGACGCGGCGGGCGAACCACGCGATCGCGAGCCATTGGAGCACGATGAAACCGGTGACGAACGCGAAGATAAAAGTCATTCGCAGCTCGGCGGGCGGCTCGAACAGAAAGTTTTTGAGGATTTGATACGAAATGCCCGAAGCGATCAGGGCGGGCGCGTTCAGGCTGCTGAAGACGAGTCGCGCCGGATTATGGTGAAGTTCGAATAAACCGTTGTATTTGCCGGCCAGAAAACAGACATTCAAAGTGGCGAGCACGATGCCGAAGCGGTTGGAAACTAGATCGACGATGAATTTTTTCATTTCATTTACCTCACGGATTTGATATTTTCGTTACACAGAGATAGTTTGTTTTTGTTCCCGAAAATGTCAGAAATAATTTTTCCAGATCCGCGCAAACACGAATTTTCCGAATGGGTTCTGTTCGGCGATTACTATTACAGCGCCCGCGACATCGTCGGGTTCGGCGGCGATCTGACGCTCGAAAACCTGCGCAACGCCTATCGCCGCGGAATTTTTCCGTGGCATATCGACGGCCTGCCGCTGCCGTGGTATTGTCCCGAGGTGCGGGCGATTCTCGAATTCCGGCATCTGTACCTGCCGCGCAGTCTCCGCAAGGAATGGAAAAAAACACAGTTCACCTTCACGATCGACAAAGATTTCGAAGCGGTCATCAAGGCCTGTGCGCGCGCGAAACGGAGCGACGGCTACGGGACGTGGATCACGCGGGAATTTATCAAGGCGTACTGCGATTTTCACCGCGCCGGCGACGCGCACAGCGTCGAGGTCTGGGAAGGCGAGACGCTCGTCGGCGGGCTTTACGGCGTCGACGCGGGCGGCGTCTTCTGCGGCGAGAGTATGTTTTACAAGCGTTCGAACGCGTCGAAGTTCGCGCTGCTGCATCTGGTCGAGCATCTCGAAGCGCGCGGCGCGACGTGGCTCGACATCCAGGTGATGACGCCGCACTTCGAAGCCCTCGGCGCGTTCGAGATCGAGCGCGACGACTTTCTCGAAAAACTCGAAGCGACGCAGAAGCTTAATCTCAAACTGTTCTGACGGAACGCCGGCATCGCGGCCGGCAAACGGAACGCCGGCATCCTGCCGGCAAAGATTGCGGCAGCAATCTCACTGCGCTTCATCAACCCGGAATTTTAAGGCAAACCAATGCTGTTTGAACGCTTTCGCGTTCATTGCCGGCAGGATGCCGGCGCTCCGATGGCCGGCGCTCTGTCAGCGGCCGACCTGAACGACGTTCGAGGGCGTCGAGAGGACGCCGGCGCGGAGCGTTTTGACGCGGTACGAATAAGTGCCGTAGCGGAGCAGCGCGCGATAGTTCGTGCGGTTCGCGCCGGTCCGGAAGATTTCGACGTAATTGCCGGTCGTGCCGGGCGCGCGCTCGACGACGAAGCCGTCCTCGTCGGTCGTGTTGTCCTGCCAGTCGAGCCGGATGCTGTTGGCGGCGCGGACGGCCGTCAGATTGGTCGGGCTCGCGAGCACCGACGCGCCGACGACGAACAGCGTGACGCTCTGCGGCGGCACCGTGACGTTGATCGCGTTGTTCGCGACGCTCGCGTCCGTCAGGCGCGTGATCTGGTTGGCCGACGTCAGCTGCCAGACCTGCGCGGTGCCGGCGCTCGCGAAATTAGCGAGATTGACGGTCGTCGCGACGTTGCTTCCGATCTTGTTGACGACCATCACGGTCAGCGCGTTGTCGCTCGAACGGACGGCGGCGAAGGCCGAAACCTCGTCCGGGTTCGGGACGCTCGCCCCGACGCTCGTGTCGCCGAAACCGTGATTCTGGCCGTCGTAATTGCGGTACATCTTCATCGCCTTGTAGGTCGGCGTCGTCGCCGCGGGCGTCGTCCAGCGCGTCGCCAGATCGAGTCCTTCACGTCCGAAAATGCCGTAGACGTCGGCCTGCGCGGTCGCGCCGTTGATGTTTCCCTCGGCGCCCCAGTTGTATTCCGTGACGCCGGTCGGCGTGTTCGGGTAATACTGCGCGACCCACGATTTCATCCGCGGGATCAGCTTGACCTTGTCGTTGACCCAGGTTTCGTCGGTGTAGTTGGGATCCCACAGCGAGCGCGTCGAACGGTTGCGCCGCGACTGCATCGCGCTCGACGCGTCGTCCGAGAATTCGCCGCCCTGCGGGTAGTAATGGAGCGTGAAAACGTCCAGAACGCGGCGGCCGCTCGTCTGCTCGTAGTTTTTGAACTGCTGGAGCAGCCACGGCATATAGTCCATATTGCCGTGCGCGGCGCGGTCCGGGTAAGTCCAGTTGTGCGTCGGCGCGTACCATTGATCGTAGCCCGAATAAAGATAGCCGCTCCAGCCCCATTCTTCCGGGCCGACGACGGTCGCGTTCGGGTCCTGATTCTTGATCATCGCGCCGTAGTCGCGCATCCGCGTGTAGATCTCGTCCATCGTCGGGCCGACGGGCTGGACGTCGCGGTGCGTCGAAAACCAGATCGAATGCTCGTTGTCGAGAATGTAGTAGCGCAGGCCGCCGGCGTTGGCCGCGCCCCAGCGGCTGATCAGATGCTGGACGTAGCCCTGTTCGAGCGTCGTCGAATTCGGCGTGTTGGCGTCCGTCTTGTCGTTGCCCGTGACGTTCTGGCCGTTCGTCTTAACGCCGTTGCCGGCGTCGGGAAACCACTGCGAATCGGTGCCGGTCTGCGCGCCGTATTTCGCGACCGAAAAGCTCGACAGCCGCGTCCGGTTCGCGCCGAGCTGGGCGACCCAGTCGATGATCGGAATCGTCAGCATCGGCTGCGCGTTGCCGAGCCTGCTGTTTTGAATGAACGTGTCGCCCTGTTCGCCGGGCAGCGCTGAATCGTACGGCAGGCTCTCGAAATACCAGTCGTTGCCGCGGTTGTCGGCGTTGAGCTGCCAGTTGTAGCGCGACGCGTTGTTGCCGCCCTGACGGTTCAAGGGCGCGTTCAGATCGAGCAGCTGCGCCGTCGTCGCGAAGGCCGTCCCGTAGATCAGCGGGCTGATCGCGTGACGGTTGAGACCGGCGTCGACCGCCACGGTCACCGAGGTCGTCGGCGTCGGCGTCGTGCCGCCGACGAGCGTGATCTCGTCGACGTAATAAACCGGGAGAACGACGCCGGTGCGGTCCTGCAGCCAGAAGCCGTCCATCGTCGAGCTCGAATTGAGACCGAGCGCCGAGAGCGGGACGGTGATCTGCTGCCACGACGCGGCGAGCGGGTTCAGATTGTAGGCCGTCAGCGCGCTGCCGCCCGAAGTCGCCTGCAATTGCAGCTGCTGGCCGCCGGCCGAACCGCCGTGAATCCAGAACGAGAGCGCCGTGTAGTTGGCGGTCGAAAAAGCGGCGTGATGCAGGTAAAGCGCCTGCCACGTGCCGGTCGAGGTGACGCCGATCGAAGCGCTGCCGCTCTGGACGGTGCCGGTGCTGCCGAGATTCGCCTGCGCCCAGCTCCAGTTTTCCCACGAGTTCTGCAGCGAATCGGTGTAAACGCTCTGGCTGCCGGTCTGCGCGCGGGCGACCGTAAAGACGGCGAAAGCGAGTAAAACGACCGAAACGAAACGAAAGATCAAACGACGGCTCGATAATTTCAGGGACATATTTTTTATTGAATCAGGGGGATTCCGGGAGTTAAACCTTGTGTTTTCAAATCTATAATAATTATCGCGTTTTATAAACCCGGAAAGCAAGCGAAAAATAATCTCTCTTAAACTGTTGCAAACCGACAGTTTACGGTAATGATCGCGATTTCTTTCCCGGCCGTCGCCGCGACGAATTCGGAAGTCGCCGGAACGTGTGGGGAAGTCGCCGGAAGGTTTGAGGATGTCGCCGGAGCGTGTGCGGGATGGAAACCGTGGAGACTGTAAAAAGAGGCGCATTAATGTGAAAAGGATCGAAAGAGTCGTGAATGATCAGATTAAATAGGATGCGGATGAACGCGGATTGAGCGGATGAACGCGGATTTATTTTAAAATCATCTGCGAAAATCCGCCGAATCCGCGTTTGTCCGCGTCCTGTTTAACGAGCAAAATTCTGAATTGCCGATCTTTTTAACGGTAATGTGTGAGAGTCTGTTTAAATTTTCGAAATATCCCCTGAAAAGACATCGTGCGTGACAAAATCGGCTGAAGGAATCAACCGTCCGAATGGCGAGCGGTTGTTTTTTTTCACTAAACACACTAAAAACACGAAAGAAATTTAGTGTTTTTAGTGTTTTTAGCGGATCGATTAAAAAGCCTTCGCGGCCTTGAACTATAAAATTAAACAGACTCTGTTAATCCGACAGTCCCTCGCCCGAAAAAAATCGACGGTGCGGCGGAGGATAAAACTCCACCGGACCGTCGAGTGTTCGCATCGCGAAAAATCGACCGCGAAATATCAGGTCGGAAGGCTTCGGAAAAATCCGCCGTCCGACATCCGAAATACCGAATCCGCCGTCAGTTTTTTCCGGCCGAGACGGCGATCGTCTTGACTTCCTTCGGCGCGGCCTTCGGCAGCTTGAGCATCAGGACGCCGTGGTCGAGGCTCGCCTTGACCTTGTCGGCGTCGACGTCGGCCGGCAGCGTCAGGCGGCGGAAGAAGCGGTTGCTGCGCCATTCGCTGTAAATCGTGTCCTCGTCTTCTTTTTTCTCTTCGGTCACGGTTTCGCCGCTCATAATCAGCTCGCGGCCGTCGAGACTGATCTCGATCTCTTCGGGCTTGAAGCCGGGCACCGCCGCCGTCACGCTGACGAGCTTGTCGGTTTCGCGGATCTCGACCGTCACGGCCCGCAGCAATTCGGCTTCGGCGCGGAACCAGTCGTCGATCTCGCGGCCGAGCTCGCCGCCGCGTTTGACGAAGAATTCAAATGCTTTGTGCGCGGTTTCGGTGGTCAGGTCGGCCAGCCGTTCGAGCATTTTTTCCGCTTCGACGAACATCGGAAACATATTTTCCCGGACCGGTTTCTTTTCGGTTTTGGCAAGCGCCGCCGTCTTTTTCGGGGCGGTTTCCTTCGTTTCTTTATTCATTTTTTGACCTCCTTTCGAGAATGAACTCGTTCGAATAAACTAAAGCTGTAGATGCTTCAACGGTTTTATCTCGCAATCGTCGTGCCCTAATCGGAGCGCCGCCCGGAGCGCCGGCATCCTGCCGGCCAACGTCGCGTGAGCGGCGTCAAACGGTTCTCTGGCTTTCGATGTCGAGTAAAAAGAAAGGCAAAAACGGTTCTCTGGCTTTCGATGTCGAATAAAAAGAAAGGCCGGACGCCGTTTGCACGGCGTTGGCCGGCAGGAGGCCGGCGCTCCGTCCGGCGCTCCGGATGGGGAATTTTACCCGCTAAATCGCGGAAAAACCGCCGATTAAAAGGGCAATTTGATTTTTCGGGCGGCTATCCTGTATTATTTTGACGGTTTTATTTTTTAGTCTTTATGAACGCGGTTCGATTTAATAACGACGATAATTGACGGGCGAGAGCGCAAATTTGATTTAGCGTTCCGCCTTTCGTTTGTCGCCAAATCGAAAGGCGTTTTTTATTTTGTTCGCGGTTCGCTGCTTCTCGTGATGCAGTCAAACGATATTAGGTTAGACCAAAAAAAATTCCCCTCCTTGGAAAGGAGGGGCCCGCAGGGCGGGGTGGTTTAATCGCGTGCGGACAACCACCCCGGCGCTGGCGCGCCACCCCTCCTTATCAAGGAGGGGAATTTGGGGGAAGTTGTCTGGATTATCTAATCGGTTGTTGGGGGCTGATGCCGGTTTCAGGTCGATCTGAAAATTCGATGATGGACCGCAGCGAACGACGAACGACGAACCACGATCCCTTAAATTTATGTTAGATACACTTGGAAGTCTTGAAAAAACTCATTCGTGCGGCGAGCTGCGCGAAACGGATGTCGGCAAAAAAGTCGTTTTGATGGGCTGGGTCGCGAAAAAGCGCGATTTCGGCGTTTTGACGTTCATCGACCTGCGCGACCGCGACGGCGTCACGCAGATCGTCGTCTCGGAAGAAACCGACCTCGACGCGCACGAAAAAGCGAAGGCGCTGCGCGGCGAATACGTCGTCGCCGTCCGCGGCGAGGTCTTTTCGCGCGCCGAGGGCACGCACAACAAACGGCTCGCGACCGGCGACGTCGAGGTTCACGTCCACGAGCTGCTGATCCTCAACGACGCGAAGACGCCGCCGTTCGAGCTCGAAAAGATGGGCTCGCAGAATCTCGCGTCGGAAGACCTGCGGCTCAAATACCGCTATCTCGACCTGCGCCGGCCGACTCTGCAGCACAACATCCGGATGCGCGCGAAAGCCGTCCGGGCGATCCGCGAATATATGGACGGCCTCGGCTTTACCGAGATCGAAACGCCGATCCTGCTGAAATCGACGCCCGAGGGCGCGCGCGACTTCATCGTCCCGTCGCGCATCCACACCGGAAAATTCTTCGCGCTGCCGCAGTCGCCGCAGATCCTGAAGCAGATCTGTATGATCGCCGGGCTCGACAAATACTACCAGATCGCGCGCTGTTTCCGCGACGAGGACCTGCGGGCCGACCGCCAGCCGGAATTCACGCAGCTCGACGTCGAGATGAGCTTCGCGAACCAGGAAATGGTCTACCGCGTGATCGAGGGAATGTTCACCGCCGTGCTGCGGCTGATCGGCGTCGAGCTGCCGAACCCGTTTCCGCGGATGACCTACGCCGAGGCGCTCCGCCGCTACGGGTCGGACAAGCCCGACCTGCGGTTCGAGATGGAATTGCAGGATCTGACGGAGAACCTGCGCGGGACGGACTTCGCGCCGTTCGCGTCCGTGCTCGAAAACAAGGGCGAGATCAAGGCGCTCGTCGTCAAGGGCAAAGCCGATTATTCGCGTAAAACTACGGACGAGCTGCAGGAATTCGTCAAGCGCTACGGCGCGGGCGCGCTCGCGTGGATCAAGCTCGGCGAGGAAACGACCTCGTCGCTGCTGAAGGTGCTGGGCGAAGCGAAGATCGCCGAGCTCGCTACGGCGGCCGGTGCCGAAAAAGGCGACGCCGTTTTGATCGTCGCCGGCAAAAAATCGACGGTCGCGGCCGCGCTCGGCGCTTTGCGGCTCGAGGTCGCGAAACGCGAGAACCTGATCGACCGGAGCCTTTACAAGCCGCTGCTCGTGACCGAGTTTCCGATGTTCGAATACAACGACGAGACCGGCCAGTTCGACGCGGCGCATCACCCGTTCACGTCGCCGATGGACGAGGATCTGGAGAAATTCCGGACGGCGATCGAGGACGAAACGCAGCATCACCTGCTCGGCGAGGTGCGCGCCAAAGCCTACGACGCGGTGCTCAACGGCTACGAATGCGCCGGCGGCTCGATCCGGATTCACCAGAAGGAGATTCAGGCGCTGAACTTCAAGGCGCTCGGCCTCTCGGCGGAAACGGCGCGGACGCGGTTCGGGTTCTTTCTCGACGCGCTCGAATACGGCACGCCGCCGCACGGCGGTTTCGCGGCCGGCATCGAGCGCACCTGTATGATCCTCTGCGGCACGGAAAACATCCGCGACGTGATGGCCTTCCCGAAAACCGCCTCGGCGCAGGACCTGATGATGGACTCGCCCGGCGACGTCGACAACGCGCAATTGAAGGAGCTGGGGATCAAAATCGCCGGGTAAAAGCACGGAGCGCCGGCCCCGTAAATCGATCAGTAAAGCGAGCGGCCGCGAGCCGGGTTTGCCCGGAAATCGCTGCCGCTGAAACGGACTCGCGGCCGCTCGCTGTACCGATCAACTGCCCCGGTTTGAGTTTTCCCGAACAAAATATAAAAATATGTCGTAAAATTTAACGTGATGGCCAAGAAAAAATTCGATACCAATCCGCTCGATCCCGATTTTCCGAAAAAGGCTGCGTTTGAACCGCAGTCGCCGACGGATACGGAGACGCTGCCGTACAGCGGCGCGGCGACGAAGCTTTTCGAGGAGCCGCCGCAGTTTGACGATCAGGCGACGCGCAAATTCGACGAGGCCAATTTCAACCAGTATCAGGCGCCGTACAACGGCCAGAACGTGCCGTCGAACTACCAGCCGCCGTTTCCGCTTTACGCCCAGCAGGACCGCACGCGCAAAGTCGCGAAGATCGGACTGCCGGAAAACCTTTTGACGGCCGCGCCGTATTTTCCGTTCAGCATCGGCCTGATCGCGGGCATCATCGAACTGTTCATCGTCCCGAAATCCGAGGCAAAGGTTCGTTTTCACGCGGCGCAGGGCGTCGCCGCGCATCTCGCGATCATCGTCATCAGCTGGGTTCTGCACAGCATCGGCAGTCTGACCGGGATGGAATTCGGCGCGTTTATTTTCGGGATCGTGACGACCGTGATGCTGGTCATCTTCGCGATCAAGGCGTTTCAGGGCAAACCGATCCACATCGAAGCGGTCGACGACCTGACGAACTGGCTCGAAGACAAGATCAAGCCAAGCGAGTAGGGATTTCGGATTTCGGATTTCGGATTTCGGATTGGTCGAAGGCGTAACGGGATTCTTTCGCTTTCGACCGGTTCATTTTCGAAATCGTTAAACGCGCAAAGTGAATAGTCCGCTTTCGACCGATCCGAAATCCGAAATCCGAAATCCGAAATCCAACTATGTTTTGTGCGACCTGCGGGAATCAGATAAATGTCGGTTTGAATTACTGCAGCCGGTGCGGGCGGCAGATTCAGAAAACGGAGAACGGGAAGTCGTTCGCGAGGTCGCTGACCGAGGCGCTCACTTATCTCGGCGTGTTCGGGCTGCTCGGGTTCATTTTTCTCGTGTTGATAATGGTCAAGACCGGGGTCGGGGAGACCGCCCTGATCGCGATCTCGTTTTTTTACCTGGCGACGTTTTTCGGCATCTGCCTGACGATGCTCCGCTACGCGCGGAACGCGGTCGAAAAACCGGCGGAAAGACCGGACGTCCCGAATTACGCCGCGCCGCCGCCGCTGTCGGCCGTCGAAACCGCCCGGCTCGAAGCCTATTCCGAACCGGCGGTCAGCGTCGTCGAAGACACAACTCGCCAGTTTGAAAAGATTCCGATCGGAGAAAAATGAGACGATTTTGGATTTCGGATTTCGGATTTCGGATTTCGGATTGGTTTAAGGTGTAACGGGTATATTGCCCTTTTGACCGGTTCATTTTCGAAATCGTTAAAGGCGCAAAGTGAATAGTCCGCTTTCGGCCAATCCGAAATCCGAAATCCGCAATCCGCAATCCAACTATGTTTTGTTCAACCTGCGGCAAGGCCGTCAACGAAAAACTGAATTACTGCAACAACTGCGGCGCGAAGCTCGGCGGCAACGTCGTGCAGGCGGCGAATGCCGGCTCGCCGCCGATTCTTTCGGTCGCCGCCGCGTTTTTCGGCGCGGCCGGTCTTTTCGGCTTCGTCGTGATCCTTAAAATCCTGCTCGAAAGCCGGCTCGATCAGCCGTCCGTGCTGCTGGTGCTGGTCGCGTATCTGGTCACGCTCTTTCTGCTCTGCACGCTCTTTATGGGGCATCTCTGGAAGCGCTCGGGCGGCGTTCGCGCGCGCACGGAAAACGCGCCCGAGGATTACGCGCCGCCGAAAACCTTTCGCGCCGGCAGCACCAACCAGCTCGAACCGCCGCGCGAATCCTTCATCGGCAGCGTCACCGAGGAGACGACGCGGACGCTCGACCGCGTTTGACGATTTCGGATTTCGGATTTCGGATTTCGGATTGGTTCGATCTTCGAGTTTGAGTATTGGCCTTTGAATTCAAAGACCAAAGATCAAAGACCAAAGACCAAAGATCCAAGACCGAAAATCCGGGCCCGATAAACCTCCTGATACCTGAACCGGAAAATCTTCGCGTTAGAAGGCGGAGATTTTTTTTGTTTAGGGAACAAGGAGAGGTTTATGTTTATATCGGGCATTCTTAAAAATACATTTTCGAAAAATTACTCGTTCGTCGCCGGCGTGATCGGGCTGATCCTGCTGGCGGCGTCGGTTTCGCCGGCGGCGCGCGGCAATCTCGACCGGACTTTCGGCGGGCAGGGAAAGTCGATCCCGCGCGTCGCCGGGACGGAAAAGGCGTTCGACGCGGTCGTTCAGACGGACGGCAAAATCGTCGTCGTCGGCGGGGCCGCGCCGGCGAATTCGTCGTTCGACATCCTGGTCGAGCGATTCAACGCGGACGGCACGTTCGACGCGGCGTTCGGCGACGGCGGCCGCGCGGTGCTCAACTTAAGCCCGCGCAGCGAGGTCGCCTACGCCGTCGCGCTGCAGTCGGACGGCAAGATTCTCGTCGCCGGTTATTACCAGCAGGCCACCAATTACACGGATTTCGTCGTCGTCCGGCTCTTGCCGAACGGTCAGCCCGACCCGTCGTTCGGTCAGGAAGGAGTGCAGCTCGTCGCGCCGACGGTGACGAGCGACATCGCGGTCGCGATCGCCGTCCAGAACGTGAACGGCGTCGAAAAGATCGTCGTCGGCGGCAACACGGGCACCGCCAACACGCAGTTTTGCGCGGTGCGGCTCAACCCCGACGGCGCGCTCGACACGGCGTTCGGCAATGCCGGGATGCAGACGGTTTCGGTCGGCGGCATTACCGATTCGCTGCAGGACCTGACGATCGATTCGCAGGGCCGGATCGTCGAGGCCGGTTTCAGCCGGTTCGACTTCGGCGGCGGCAGCTACCGCGACGATTTCGCGGTCGTCCGGCTGACGGCTGACGGCGCGCTCGACCCGACCTTCAGCGGCGACGGCAAGGTCGTCACGCAGATGGCCGGCCAATCGCAGCCGCGCAGCGTCGCGATGCAGACCGTCAACGGCGTCGAAAAAATCGTCGTCGGCGGGTTCACGCGCTTCGGTGCGACCGACGATTTCTCGCTCCTGCGCTACAACGCGGACGGCGCGGTCGACACGACCTTCGGCACGAACGGCAAGGTCTACACGGATTTCAGCGCGGGCGACGACCAGCTTCAGAAGCTGCTCGTCCAGTCGAACGGCAAGATCACGGCGGTCGGTTTAATGCGTTACGGCGCCAACCAGAATTTCGCGCAGGCGCGCTACGAGCCGAACGGCGCGCTCGACAAGACGTTCGGCGCGTGCGGCCGGATTGTCACCGATCTTGGCTCGACGACCGACATCGCCTACGGCGCGGCGATCCAGCCGGACGGCCGGGTGATCGCGGTCGGCGAAGCGGCCGGCGCGACGACCGGCGCGGATTTCGCGGTCGTCCGCTACACGATCGGCGGGCAGGCCGGTCCAATCGGCGCGGATTTCGACGGCGACGGCAAGGACGACGTTTCGGTCTATCGTCCCTCGACCGGCGTCTGGTACGCGAACTGCTCGTGCCAGGGCTTTCGCGCGGTCCAGTTCGGGCTGCCGGCGGACGTGCCCGTGGCGGCCGATTACGACGGCGACGGCCGCACCGATCAGGCGGTTTATCGCAGCGGGATGTGGTATATCCTGCGCTCGTCGGACGGCGGCGCGTCGGTCGTCGGCTTCGGGCTCGCGGGCGACGTCCCGACGGTCGGCGATTACGACGGCGACGAAAAGGCCGACATCTCGGTCTGGCGGCCTTCGACCGGCGTCTGGTACGTGCTCCGCTCGTCGGATTTTCAGTACACGGCGAAGGCGTTCGGGCAGGCCGGCGATAAACCCGTTCCGGCCGATTACGACGGCGACGGCAAAACCGATTTAGCCGTTTACCGGAACGGCGAATGGTGGATCGATCAGAGCTCGAGCGCGACCGGCGGTCTCGTTTTCCAGCCGTTCGGCATCGCCGGCGACACGGCGCTCGCGGGCGATTTCGACGGCGACGGCAAGGCCGATCTCAATCTTTTCCGCGATTCGGAAGGCAACTGGTACCAGCAGTCGGCGACGGCGATCCGGATCACGCATTTCGGCGCGACGGGCGACAAACCCGCGCCGGGCGATTACGACGGCGACGGCAAAACCGATCTCGCCGTCTACCGCGGCGGCGCGTGGTACATTCTGAACAGCTCGACGAGCGCCTACAACGTCGTCAATTTCGGTCTCGCCGCCGACCTGCCGACCGTCGGACGCTGACGATCGACGAAGAGCGGGCGGAAAGCTGTTTCGAAGCTTTTCCGCCCGCTCTTCGTCAATTAAAAATTAAAAATGCAAAATTAAAAATTGTCCGATCCGGGCGTTTCGATTCATTCAGACGTTATTCTGGTTGGTGACATAACTTATTGGGAAAAGTGTCGATTCCGGTCGCGTCCGCCTTTTTGTTCTTCCACTAAACACACTAAAAACACTAAATTTCTTTCGTGTATTTTCGTGTGTTTAGTGGATCGTTTAAAAACCGCTGGCGGGTTTAACGCTCATTATTCCAATAAGTTTTGTCACAACTTATAATTTTGCCTTTTTAATTTTTAATTTTGCATTTTTAATTGTCCGTTCAATCGGCCAGCTCGCGGCCTTTGGTTTCGACGACGAAGGGCAGCGTCAGGAGGCCGAGGATCGGGACGAAGCCGACGTAGAACAAAACGTCCATCGCGCTGTCGAGCGCGTTCGCGCCGCGGGCGGCGATGCTGCCGACGAGAAACGGGCCGCCGGCGGCGACGATCCGGCCGACGTTGTAGGTAAAGCCCGCGCCGGTTCCGCGGAGCCGCGTCGGGAAAAGCTCGGGCAGGTAATACGTGAAGCTGCCGAAGACGCCGAAGACCGTGAGGCCGATCGGGAAATACATATAGAGCCGCGAATAGGGTTCGATATCGAGCTTGAAGGCGGCCATAATCGAGACGGCCGAGAGCAGGAAATAGATGAAGAACATCTTTTTGCGGCCGAAGATCTTCGCCGCCGGGACGGTCAGCAGCGTGCCGATCAGCCCGCCGAGGTTGAAGCTGTTGGTCGCCGTCTTGATCCACTGCTGGCCCATCGCCTCGGTCGCGGCCGCGTCGAGCCCGCGCAGGAGCGCTTCCTTCGCGGCGAGCCCTTTCGCGACGACCGGGATAAAGGCGTTGCAGCTCCACCACATGATCAGCGCCGTGATCGCCATACAGAAGCCGCTGATCGTCAGCCGCCGGCAGTGCGGGCCGAACAGTTCGGCGAGCCGCGCCGTGTGCTCCGCGCCGAGTTTTTTCCAGCGTTCGGGTTCCTTGACGAAGACGCGCACGAAAAACGCCGCCGCCGCCGGGATCAGGCCGCACAGGAAGACGTAGCGCCACGAGACGGCCGGGTCGTTGAAATAGACGCCGGTGATCTGAAACGTCACGAATGTCGCTAAAAATAAGCCCATCGGCGCGGACGTGTAAAGGATCGCGCCGGCTTCGACGCGGCGTTTTTCCGGGACGACCTCGGCGACCATCGCCGCGCCCGCCGCCCATTCGCCGCCGATGCCCAATGACGCGACGATCCGGCAGATCATCAAAATCCAGATGTTCGGCGCGAGCGCGCAGAGAGCCGTCCCGAGCGCGTAGAGCAGCATCGTCAAAAGCAGCGTCTTCGTGCGTCCGATGCGGTCGGCGACCTTGCCGAAGAGAACGCCGCCGACGGCCCAGCCGACGAGCAGCACGCTCGTCAGAATGCCCGTCCACTGGAGCGTCGCGGCCTTTGCCTCGGGCGACCCGAGCGGCAGATTGAGCAGCGTCGGCACGCAGTTCGGCGCGACGTAGTTGAACAACAAACCGTCGAAAACGTCGAAGCCCCAGCCGAGCCACGCGGCGAAAATGACCGTCCATTGATAAGCGTTCATATCGAGCAGCGTCCGCTCGTTTTTGACGACAGATTCCATAAGATTTTATTGTCCGAAACTAAAGATTTGAAGCAGAATCAATTTACGACGGTTCCAATGGAAAGACAAGTCTTCGGAGTGGAGAGTGGAGAGTGGAGAGTGGAGAGTCAAAGGAATTTAATTCCCCGAACTCTCCACTCTCTACTCTCCACTCTCCACTCAAAAAATCCCCGAACTCTCCACTCTCCACTCTCCACTCTCCACTCTTTGTGCTTAAATAAAAATATGAACGATGAAAAATCTTTACAGGAAACTTACGCGCCGAACGGGATTTGTTTCGGGTGCGGCGTGGCGAACGAAAAGGGCCTCAGGATTCGCAGCTTTCCGGCGGAAAACGGCGACGTCGTCGCCGAATTTCACGCCGAGCCGCATCATCAGGCTTTTCCGGGAATGCTCAACGGCGGCATCGTCGGCGTGCTGCTCGACTGTCATTCGAACTGGGCGGCCGCCTATTTTCTGATGAAGCGCGACGGCAAGACCGAACCCGACTGTACGGTGACGGCCGATTTTCACGTCAAGCTCCGGCGGCCGACGCCGTTCGACGCGCCGATTTTCCTGCAGGCGCGGGTCGTCGAATCCGAAGGCAGCAAGGCGATCGTCGAGGCCGAGCTCGTCGCCGATGAAAAAGTCTGCGCGACCTGCCGCGGCACGTTCATCGCCGTCAAAGAAGGCCATCCGGCCTATCACCGCTGGTAAAACGACCGGAACGCCGGCATCTCGGCCGGCAATGCGCCTGAAAAGCGCACAAAGGTTTCATTTCGCGGTAGATCAAAGAAAATGTAGCGTTTGACGCCGCTTGCGCGCCGTTGGCCGGCAGGATGCCGGCGCTCCGACGGCGCTCAGAATGTCAGGACGTTCGAGACCGCGCCGGTTTGATTGCGGATTTGGAGCGTCGAACGGCCGGCCGCGCCGATCCGGCCGGCGGGCAGCCGGACGCGCAGAGTCGCGGCGTCGACGAATTCCGTCGCGACGTCGACGCCGTTGATCGCGGCCCGCGCGGTCGCGTCGAAACCCGCGCCCGTTGCCAGCAGCTGATAGGATTTGGCCGACGCGCCGACCGGCGGCCGGTCGATCATTGTTCCGAACCGCAGAAACCGGACCGTGCCGACGCTGAGCGGCGAGACGATGTTCGAGAGCAGATATTCCCAGACCGGTTTGTAGACCGGCACGCCGTCGACACGGACGAGCCGCGCGTCGGCCGCGATGCAGCCGTGAAAGTTGTCGCATTCGATGTTGCTCGTCAGCGAATGCGTGTCGTTGTAGGGCGGCGCCGTCGTGTCGACGTTGACGACCGCGCCCGCCGCCGGCATCCCGTAGGCCGGCCAGATGCGCGTCGTGAGGAGCGTGAAATTGACCTGTTCGTCGCGCTGGTGGCAAAATCCCCGGAATCTTTCGGGCGGCGTCGCGTTCGGCGTCGTTTCGGGATGCGCGATCCAGTTGGCGGGCGAATTCGCGAGCCCGTTGAAATCCATCGCGGCGAACATCACGACCCGCGCGACCGCGTGATAACGGCCGATGATGCCGGCGTGGCCGCCGCCCTGCGAATGGCCGGCGACGACGATCTTCGACCAGTCGGGCGTCGCGTCGTCGATCAGAAACTGTCCCCAGTTGTCGGCCGGAAATTGATTTCGCAGGTAGATCAGCAGTTTGATCAGGCGATTTTCGATCGAATTCGCGCGGCTGACGGTGACGAGCGGCGTGCGGTCGACGCCGTCGAGCGTTTCGAGCCGGACTTTGGCGTAGCAGTCGAGGTCGACGTTCGGCGCGCCGCAGAGCGTGTTGACCGCGTCGTCGTTCGGATAGGTCAGATTGACGGCGTGAAAGCCGAGATCGGCAGCCGTCTGGTTGACTTCGAGATAATTGACGGCGACGCCGCCCGTGCCCGGCAGAAAGACGAACAAACGATTTTTCGGCGCGGCCGTCCGGTTGATCGAAACGTAATGATTGTTGAGATTGATCGTGATGTTCGGATCGGTCGCCGCCGGCGCGACGAGCAGACTCTGCCGTTGGGCGGCGGTTGTCTGATAGAAAGCGCCGAGAATGAAAAGGACGAAAAATATTCTTTTGATCATCGGGATTTAGACGACGGCGCGGGGCGAAAAGACGAAAAAATCAGGCGAGCTGCGAGATCTTTCGGCGATAGTCGTCGGAGAGCCCCAATCGTTCGAGCCAGAGCTTCTGTTCGCGCATCAATTGCGGCAGATAACGGACGTCGGCGAGCGCGTAATCGACGAGCTCGGGCGTCCAGATGCCGTTCCACGTGCGGTTGAACCTGGCGCGATGCGATTTGTCGAGATCGACGGCGAAATAGCGGTAAAGCGTCTCGGCGAGGCTCGCCGACTGGTTCGCGCCCTTCGTCAGCAGCTTTTCGGCGATCATCGTGCAGAAGACGCCGGCGACCGGAAAACCGTTTTCGCGCAAAAAATCGAGGTCGAACCTGGCGTTGTGAAAGACCTTGACGATCCGCGAATCGGCCAGAATCTTTGCCAGCCGGCCGAGCTCGACGCCTTCGGAAACCGGCACCAGAACGCTGAAATCGCCGTCGGAAAACTGGACGGAGAAGAGCTTTCCGCCGCGCGCCGAAAGCGACGACGTTTCGGTGTCGCAGCCGAGAATCTCGGCCGCGGCGAGTTTTTCGTAGGCGTTTTCGAGGTCGGCCGGCGTCCGCGCCACCAAAATATTCACGCTTTTAATTGTAATCGACTAAACACTTGGGCGAAAATGTAATATTCTCATTTGAGAACTCAAAGTTGAAAATTCAAAACGCCTATGTCCGGACAATTAACCGAAATCGAAGCCCGCATCGTCGGCGCGCTCGTCGAGAAACAATTGACGACGCCCGAATATTACCCGCTGACGCTCAACGCGCTGGTCGCCGCCTGTAATCAGAAAACGAATCGCGAACCGGTCACGAGCTATGACGAAAAGACCGTTTCGGACGCGCTCGACGACCTGCGCGACAAGAACATCGTCTACGTTTTTTACGGCAGCACGTCGCGCGTCCCGAAATACAAGCACATTCTGCCCGACGTCTACGAGCTGGAACCCTCGGAAACGGCCGTCATCTGCGTGCTGATGCTGCGCGGCCCGCAGACGATCGGCGAGCTCAAGGAGCGCACCGGCCGGCTCTACGATTTCCGCGATCTCAACGACGTCAACGAAACGCTCGAAGCGCTGATCAAACGTGAAGAGCCGCTGATCACCAAACTCGAACGCGCGCCCGGCCAGAAAGAAGCCCGCTACGCGCACCTGCTTTGCGGCGAAGTCTTAAACTACACGCCGCCCGAACGCGCCTCGCGCGGCGCGGCCAGCGACGAACGCTTCGAAAAGCTCGAACAGGAAATCGAATCGTTAAAAACCGACCTCGCCGCGATCCGTCAGGAATTCGAGGATTTCAAGAAGCAGTTCGAGTAATGAGTTTCCGTATAAAGCCGGCCAGGCCGGCGACAGAGAATAGCTGCAGGCGCGAGCCTGTAGTCAGCGTTCCATAATGTTGAAACAGGCGACAGAGTCCGCGCCGCCTCGTTTGCTGCCGCCCGCTTCGGGCCTTGATAGTTGGTGACGGAACTGATTGGAAAAAGCGGCGATTCCGGTCGCGTTCGCTTTTTTGTTCTTCCGCTAAAAACACGAAAAAACACTAAATTTCTTTCGTGTTTT
>JAFDVJ010000059.1:0-1530 GCA_018269075.1 Acidobacteriota bacterium | reverse complement strand
AAATCCGAAATCCGAAATCGTTTGACTCCGCGAAATTTTCTTCTATACTTGTCAGTTATGAAAATCCCGAAGTTTTTTGTGCGCGGCTCCGCGCGGCCGAATGAAGCGCTGATCTCATCGTTCGGCAAATTGGAGCGCGAGATTTTGAAGGAAATATGGGCGCGCGGCGAGGTCAACGTCCGGCAGATCGTCGCCGCGTTCGACGAGCGGTTCGCCTACACGACCGTCATGACGACGCTCGACCGGCTTTATAAAAAGGGCGTCCTGACGCGGCGCAAGGAAGGCAAGGCCTTCGTTTACGCGGCGCGCTACACGTCCGAAGAGCTCGAAACGGAATTCACCGAAGACGTTATCGGCTGCCTGCTCGACGCCGGCACGCACCGGATCGAGCCGGTGCTCGCGTGCATCGTCGACGCGGTCAGCGACCGCGACCGCGAGCTGCTCGACCGGCTCGAAGAAATGGTCCGCGAAAAACGGCGCGAGCTGGAGAGCGAGGAATAGGCCCGAAATGTATTTTCTGCTCGGATTTTCTTTGATTTTGGCGGTTCTGCTGGCGATCAATATCGTGTTGTCGTTCGGCACGGAGCTCGTCCGGCGCGCCGCCGCGCCGTTTTTGAAGAAAATTCCGGCGCGGAAAAAATCGAGAATCGTCTTCGGGCTCGGCGTTTTGCCGCTCGTCGTCGCCGTCGTCTTCGTCGGCGCGTTTCTGATTCCGGCCTATCTTTTGTTCGAGCCGTCGAAGTCCGAGGAAACCGTCAGTCTCAAACTGGCCGCGCTCGCCGGGCTTTCGCTCGCCGGGATCGCCGTCGCCCTGTACCGCGTTTTCGGCTCGTGGTGGACGACGCGGCGGCTCGTCGCGAACTGGCTGAAAAATGCCGAACCGGTCGCGCTCGAAAACGTCCCGGTGCCGGTTTACCGGATCGAGCACCGCTTTCCGGTGATCGCCGTCGTCGGCGCGTTTCGCCCGCGGGTCTTCATCGCCGGCCGGATCTTCGACGTGCTCGAACCGGCCGAGCTCGCCGCGGCGCTCGCCCACGAAAAAGGCCATCTCGCCGCGCGCGACAATTTCAAACGCGTGCTGCTCCGGATCAGCCGCGATCTGCTGGTCTTTCCGTTCGGTAAGGCGCTCGAACGGGCGTGGGCCGCGACGGCCGAAACCGCCGCCGACGAATTCGCCGCGCAGAGCGGCCGGCGGGCGGCGGTCGAACTCGCGTCGGCGCTCGTCAAGATCGTCAGGCTCGTGCCGCCGGACGTCAAACCGGCGATTTCGGCCGGAACCTTTCTCGTTTCCGAGGAAACCGAACATATTTCCGACCGTGTCGAGCGGCTGCTGCGGCTGTCGTCGGAAAAGGCCGCTAACGCGGAAAATAAAGCGTCCGGCGGCGATTACGTGATGGCCGCCTCGCTCGTCGCCGTCTGCGCGGCTGTCGCGCTGTTCGCGACGAATTCCCAGTTTCTGCAGCTCGTTCACGAACTGACCGAATCGATCGTCGCCGCGCTTCAGTAAAGTTTGGGAAGTTTTGGAAGTTT
>JAFDVJ010000058.1 GCA_018269075.1 Acidobacteriota bacterium | reverse complement strand
ATTGTAGGAAACTCGTTACGAATTCCAGGAAACTCGTTACCAATTCAACCAAAGTCGTTACGGATTCCGGATAACTCGTTACGGATTCCGGAAAACCATAATTCAATCCTGGGAAACCCGAATTGAACTCAGGAAAAGTCGATATGAATTCAGGGGAACTCGAATTGAATCCGGAGAATGCAAGGTTGTAATTTCGGGCGGAGCGCAAAATATTGAGAATGTTTGAGCCTTATTTCATAGTTTTAAAACCGGTATATCATAAAAACAGAGGAATTATCGGCTTACCCGCCAATGATCGAATGATCGTTCGAATGGCGAACGTTTGTTTAACTGTCCACCAAAAACACGAAAGTCACGAAATGATTTAGTGTTTTTAGTGTTTTAGTAGACAGTCAAACCGTCGAACTTACCTTGAACCGCTTCTTTTTCCAACCGGTTTCGTCACCGGCTTTACTGCAGCCTGGTATAACCGCTCGCCGTCTTGCAGCGCGTCTGCAACTTGATCCCGTCGGTTTCGTTCGTCCCGCTTTGGGCGGCCGCGCTCTCGCCGACGCTGCTGACCTCGGGCGGCCGCCCCGCGCTTTCCTTCATTACACAATTACTTTTACAGTCCCGTTCCGTCCCCAAAAAATTCGCCCCCGGGCCGCGTGCACTCGAATCCGCGCGGCGTACATACGCATCCGCGCGGCGTACATACGCATCCGCACCCTATACATTCGCATCCGCACCCTGTACATACGTCTCCGCACCCTATACATTCGCATCCGCACCCTGTACATGAGCATCCGCACCCTGTACATGAGCATCCGCACCCTTTACATACGTCTCCGCACCCTGTACATGAGCATCCGCACCCTGTACATTCGCATCCGCACCCTTTACATGAGCATCCGCACCCTGTACATACGCATCCGCACCCTGTACATACGCATCCGCACCCACTTTTCTCGATCCTTCCGGCAACAGCTGACAATGGTGGCCGTCGATTCGGGCTGACCGTCTCAAGGATGTTGGAAATGTGCGCGGTTCACATATTTAGCGGCCGCAGCACGGGCATTTTCGGGTCTCCGCCGGCGGGTCGAGCGCGGCGAATTCGGCGTCGGCGGCCGCGCGGACCGGTTCGCGGTCGGTCGCGTCGAAATATTCGTTGATCGACTCGACGAGCCGCAGCTTTTCCTTCGCCGTCAGGTTCAGGAAACCGTGAAACACAATGGTGACGTTTTCGTTCATAATAAAAAAAATCGATTTATGATCGATGCCGTGAAAAAGGGATTTGACGACAACCGGCCCGTTGCCATTCCCGCCCAAAGCAGAGCTGAAACCTCCTGACTGGAGCGCGGGCATCCCTGCCTGCCTGAGCGCGAAAGCGCGAAAAACCCTTTCATCATCGAGTAATTTCGGAGATTTGAAACGATCGACACCGCTTGCGCGGCGTGGCAGGCAAGGATGCCCGCGCTCCAGTCCGCAAATTTCCGTTTTCCTTAACCGTCAATCTTTTTATCAAAAAAAGATTTCGGATTTTCCATTTCGGCCGTTGAAGCCTGTGTCTTAAACCACCAAAACGAAAAAAATATCGCCGGCGAAAATTTTGATTTCAAAAGGATTTATCGAATCCGTCGATAAATTTTTCGTAATTCCTCCGGCATCCGGACGAAAACATCTTGACAAAACCATCACGAAAATTCAATACTCGTATAACTTTTTGTAATTCTTATTCCCCCTGCTTTAACGAACTTAAAAATTTATTGTCTTCTTTTCATCGGCAATCATTTCGGATTGAAAATATCGCCGTACGTTTCGGCTCGGTTTTTGTTAAATCTAACTTGGAGGACGATTTAAGTGTTAAGAAAAAACATCATTTCCCTGTTCGCGCTGGCGCTCGCGCTCGGCGCTTTCACCACACTCGTTTCGGCGGCCGTCACGGGCCGCGGCGCGGCGGTCACGGTCGCGCTCGAAAAAAACGCTTTCGCGGCTGACGAGGGCATTCTCGCGCGCGTCACGATCACCAACACGACGCGGGGCGAGCTGCGGATCCTGCGCTGGTTCACGCCGTCCGACGGCGTCAAGGAAAATCTTTTCCGCGTGACGGTTTACGGCAAAGAGGTCGAATATCTCGGCCCCGACTACAAACGGCCCGAGCCGACCGCGAAGGACTACATCACGCTCCGGCCCGGCGAATCGCTCGACGCGACGGTCGATCTGTCCGGCTATTACGATTTCACGGATTCGGGCTATTACGCCGTCGAATATAACGCCGACGCGCTCAATCTGTTCACGAACCAGCCGAATATGTTCGCCAAACCCGAAGCGCTCAAGTCGGAAGCCGTCGAAGCCTGGGTCGAAGGCCGCGAAGTCCGGGTCGGCGACGGCGCGACGGCCGATTCGGTCGTCGGCTCGACGAGCTTTACCGGCTGCTCGACGTCGCGCCAGTCGTCGCTCAACACCGCCCGCAACAACGCCTACACCTACGCTTCGAACGCGCTCGGTTATCTCAACGCCGGGACGACCGGCTCGCGCTACACGACGTGGTTCGGCACCTACAGCTCGTCGCGCTACAGCACCGTCCGCAGCCATTTTTCGTCGATCTCGAACGCGATGAACAACGCGGCGGTCAATTTCAACTGCACCTGCACCGACAGCGCCTACGCCTACGTATATCCGACGCAGCCCTATAAGATCTATCTCTGCAACGCTTTCTGGAGCGCGCCGTCGACCGGCACGGATTCGAAGGCGGGCACGCTCGTCCACGAGATGAGCCATTTCAACGTCGTCGCGTCGACCGACGACTGGGCCTACGGGCAGACGGCCGCCAAAAGCCTCGCCCGCTCGAACCCGTCGCGCGCGATCGACAACGCCGACAGTCACGAATATTTCGCCGAAAACACGCCGGCGCTTCCCTGACCCGTTCAAAACGACGGACATCGAAAAAGGCGGAACCCGTTTCCGCCTTTTTTTCATTCGAACGCTCGTTTTTCGGCTGAAAGCTCCGGCTCAAATTCCTCAACTCTTTTGAATCCAATAAATTTCTTCTTTCGAAACTTATGATCGGGAATTTTATTTGTTATCATTTCAAAAGACAAGGGGATTTTATGATGGATAAAAAACCAGGCAGTTCAATCGGTCATTTACTCGTTTTAACCGGTTTGTGGTTCATAAACCTGCTGATCGTTCTTTTCGGATTTCCTTTTTTGATTTATAAGAAGATAAAGGATTTCTGCTTCGATAAAAGCAATAAGAAGGAGCAGCCCCCGACTCATAAACCCAAACCCACGACGTATTTTCAGCGGCAAATCGATTCCAAATTATAGCCTTCCGAGTTGCCGTTAAAACTCAGACTTTCCGGGCCTCCGATCAATTCGGCGGCGATCGTCGATTATTGTCCGAACCCGATTTCCCCGTTTCCGAAACTGACCGAGCGCCGGCAATCCACTCCATTTTCCTAAATCCTCGGGAAAAAGGGTTTGTGAGTTTTGCAGGCGTATTGCCGGCCGCGATGCCGGCGCTCCGGCCGGACGTCGAATTCACGTTAAAAGGTCGTCAGTCGCCGGCGTAGCTGATCTCCATCCGGCGGATGTGGAGGGCGGCGGCGACCAGCACGAGGCCGGTAAAGACCAGCAGACCGGGCACGGCGATCCACGCCGGCGTCGGTTCGGCGAGCACCGCGAGCGGCCCTTCCGACATCGGCACCGGCACGAGCGAGTGCAGGTAATGAATCACGCTGACCTTTTTCAGCACCGGCGGCAGCAGAAAATTGATCCATTCCCAACCGTAAAGCAGCCCCGCCGGGATGATCGGGTTGCGGAAAAACAACCCGACGAGCAGAAACGCCGAGCCGTAGCCGATGCAGGCCAAAACGGTCACGCCGAGATAGCCCAAAAGCTGCCCGGCGCCCGCGCCTTCGAAGAAAAATCTGGCCGACTCCGCCGGATAGACCGAAAAATAAAGCAGCAGCATCGAACCGACGGTCGTGATCCCGAACAGCGTGACGGTCGCGATCAGCCCCGACAGATACTTGCCGGCGACGAGGACTTCGCGGCGGACCGGCGCGAGGAAATAATAGTGCAGGCTCCGGTCGATGACCTCGCCGCGAAACAGGTTCATAAAAACCCACGCGCAGCCGAAAAAGACGAGCGTCCGCAGAATAAGCCCGCCGTAAATGGCGGCAAATGCCGTGTTCAGGCCGTTCAGGCTGCCCGCGTTGTCGCGCCCCATCCGGAAAAACGCGAACAGCGTCAGCATCACGAGCGGCGAACCGGCGATCAGATACAGCAGCAGCGCGCGGCGGCTCAGGAAATTTTTCCGGATCTCGAGGTTCAGGATCGCAAAGGTCTGGCGAATCCACAGCGCCCACGAAGCCTTGGCGGTCCGGGCCGCATCGGTTCGGGCGGTGTTCGCCGCATCGGTTTGATTGACAATCTCAGGGGTTGAACTCATCGGGTCGGGCCTCCGTCGGAAGTGATTAAGTATTGATAAACGGCGTTCAGGTCGTCGTCGACCGGCGCGACCGATTCGATCCGCAGATGCAGCTCGGGAATCACCCGGTTGAGGAGCAGATAGAAATCGTCGGGCCGGCGCGTTTTCACGAACAGCCCCTGCCGGTCGTCGTGGATCCGCGCCTCGACCGTGTGTTCGTGCTCGAAGAGACGGGCGGCGAGCGCCTGCGGCCGGTCGCAGCGGATCAGAATCTGGATCGGATGCTCCTCGATCTCGTCGCGGACGCCGCCGACTTCGCCCTCGGCGACGACGTAGCCGTTATGGAGCAGCACGACGCCGTCGCTCATCATATCGACCTCGTGGAGGATGTGGCTCGAAACGATCAGATACATCCCGGCGTCGGCGAGCTCGCGGAAAAGGCGGATGATCTCGGCCCGCGCCATCGGATCGAGACCGTTCAAAGGCTCGTCGAGAACGAGCACCGACGGGTTATGGGCGATCGACTGGGCGAGCCGGACGCGCTGCCGCATTCCCTTGCTGAACGCCGAGATCCGGCGGTCCGCGGCCTCGGTCAGCGCCACGCGTTCGAGCGCCGCCCGCGTCAGCTCGCGCGCTTCGGGTTTCGCCCAGCCGTGGACGCGCAGGTAAAACTCGATGAATTCGCGGGCCGTCGCGCCGCGCGGGAACGAGTCGAACTGCGAGCAGTAGCCGAGCTTTCGAAAAAGCTCTTCCGGTTCGTCCGGCGTCAGGCCGAGCACGCTGATCCGCCCGCTCGTCGGCCGGATCAGACCGGTCATCAGATTCATCAGCGTGGTCTTGCCCGAGCCGTTCGGCCCGACAAGGCTCGTGATGCCGGGCGCGATCCGCAGATTGACACGGTTGACGCCGAGGATCTCGCCGTAAAACTTCGACACGTCCTCGAAAACGATCAGCCCGTCGGAAGCGGCGGCCGGCGGCGAAACAGTCCCGTTGGCCGGGAGATTGGTCGATTCCCTCATTTGATCACCTCGTAAGCGCGAACCCGGCGCGCGAGCAGCCAGACGCAGACCGCGCCGGCCAGCCCGATCGTCAGCCACGAAGCCCAGAGCGGCGGCTCGATCAGGACGAGATCGACGATCTGCCCGCCGACCCGGGCGCGAACGGTTCCGGCCTCGCGCTCGAACAGCCCGAACAGACCGCTCCAGACGCTTATCGTCGACGACCAGAGGCTGATCAGGTTTCCGGCCTTCGTCAGAAAAAGACTGTTGATGATTCCGGCGAACGCGCCCGGCACGAAGAACAGCCCGAGCAGCGCGCCGCTCGCGACGACCCGCCATTTGACCATCGCGGAGACGGCGAGCGCGAGCAGCGTCAGCAGGCCGATCCAGACCGCGAACCCGCCGACGATCGCGCCGCTCATCCAGAGATTCGCCGTCAGCCAATCGAAGCCGGCGAGCGACGCCTGAAAGATGTAGATCAGCAGGCCCGGAACGAGCGTCATCGACGACAGGAGCAGCCCGAGAACCGCCATCTTGCCGAGGACGTACTCGGTGCGCGAGAGCGGCCGGCACAGATAGAGCGGCAGCGCGTTGTTCGACAGATCGCGCGAGATCAGCGGCGGCCCGACGAGAACCGTCAGCACCAGCGCGAAACCGCCCTGAATCTCGAGAAACGTCAGGAAAAACGAGGCGTCGATCGGGAGCAGCTCGCGGACGTTGATCCGGAGCATCGCGAGCGCGTTCGCGTTGTGATGCAGATAGACCAGGATCGACGCGACGAGCGGGTAGACGAAGCAGAGGATGAAGAACGTCGTCATCAGCTTCGACCGGAAGACTTCGCGCAGCGCGTAGCGCGGGATCACCAGAAAACGCGCCGCGGCCGACTGCGGCGCGCCCTCGTAAGCGTTGTATAAATGCTCATAAACCGCCATTGACCGCCCTCCCGTTCACGCCGACGGATTCCGTCAGGCCTTCGTTTTCCATCGCCTTGAGAAAGATCTCTTCGAGCGAATCGCGTTTGTAGTTGAGTCGCCGGATCTGCACGCCTTTTTCGAGCGCGAGCCGGTATAAATCGCCGATCTCGATCTGTTCCTGCAGGATCAGCTTGAGACGGCGCTCGCCCGACAGCGCGTATTCGCAGCCGAGCCCGCCGACCGCTTCGGCGAACGCCAGCCGGTCGCCGCCGCGCGTTTCGAGCTCGATGAATTTGCGGTTCGCCCGGCGCTCTTCCTCGAGATTGCAGTTGGCGGCGATCGATCCGTCCTTGAGGATGAGGATCTCGTCGCAGCATTCCTCGACGTCGCGCAGCAGGTGCGACGACAGGAGAATGCGCGCCCGGCCGCCGTCGCGGATCTGGCGGATGAGGGCGATCATCCGGCTCCGGGTCGGCGGATCGAGCCCGTTCGTCGGTTCGTCGAGGATGATCAGTTTCGGGCCGTGGACGATCGCCTGCGCGAGCTTGGCGAGCTGCTTCATCCCGAGCGAATAGCTGTCGACCGGCCGGTAACGGGCCTCGCCGAGACCGACGTAAAAAAGCGCTTCGTGGGCGCGTTCGAGCGCGTGGCGCGCGGGAATTCCGGAAAGCTCGGCCATCAGCCGGACGAAGTTGACGCACGACATCCCGGCGATGAACGCGTCCTGTTCGGGCATATAACCGACCGTCGCGCGCACCTCTTTGGCGTCCGCCGCGATGTCCCGCCCGAAGATCCGCGCCGTCCCCGACGTCGGCGGGTGAAAACCGAGCAAGGTGTGGATGAGCGTCGTCTTGCCCGCGCCGTTCGGCCCGAGCAGACCGATCGCGCGACCTTTGAGCGCGCCGTCGAGCGCTTTTAGAATCGGACGTTTTCCGAACGTCACGCTTAATTGTTCGAGTTCGATGACATTCGTCATTCCGCGATCACCTTTTGATTTTATTTTAGATTTATAATAGCACGATAAAAATCGACGGACGTTTTTTGAGCGTCCGTCGATTCCTGCGTTAACCCGCGTTGACTTCGTGCATCATTTCTTCTGTACGTCTTTTCCGCCGAGCGCGTTCGTTAAAATATGCTGCATCTCGAAGGAATTCGGCAGACCGATGAGGCTCGCCGGGCTGAGGCCGAACGCCCCGCCCTCGGTGTTCGCGGCGAGCGTGAGGCGGTCGCCCTCGGCGTAGGCGTAGACGAGCGTCGGCGGCGCGTTCGCGTCGATCGACCCGAGCATCTGACGCTGCTCCTCGGTCAATTCGCCGCCCGACGATTTCATCCGCTCGGCGAGCGGGCCGATCAGCGGCGCGAGATCGTGATAGAAGATCGCCGAGAAGTTCGCGTTGCCGTCCTGCGGCAGCGCGCTCGTGAATCGCGGCGAGCGCGTCAGCGTGTTGCCGGCGTCGCGGTTTCTGATCGACTGGTCGAGCAGCGCCCGCGTCGGCGCGGCGATCAGATAGCCGTCCGCGTATGTGTAATGCACCTGAAGCCCGCCGTCGGCGGATCTCAGCGAGTAGAAGGTGCGCCCGCCGACGGTCGTGTTTTCCCAGACCAGTCCGCCCTTGCCCTGCAGCGCGGCAAACTGGTTGAGCTTTTCGACGGCCCGCTCGAACGCGTTCTGGAGCCGCGCCTGATCGTAGACTTCGAGCACGATCTTCCACGAAGGCGTCGGCAGGATCGGCCCGTCGACGGCGAAGGCGAACTCGCCGCCGAGCGGCGCCGCGAAATCGTTGCGGATGTCGATTCCCTGCGTTTTCTCGATGTCCGCGAGGCTCCGCCGGAGATCGGGATCGACCGTCTCGAGAAAACCGAGCAGATCGTCGACGAGCAGCGCCGGTTCCTTGACGACGAACGCGGTCGCGACGTTGGCGTCCGGCGAAACGAAGTCGAGCCCGCCCATCGAACCCGGCGCGGCGAGCCACGACGCGATGCCGCGCTTCGGCTCGCTGAAGGTCAGCGCCGCGCGGCTCAAGGTCTGGCCGTTCACCTGTTTCTGTTCGGCGATGAAGTAGCGAAGACTCGTGACGCCGAGCCGGTCGAGGCCTTCGCGCCGTTTGTCGGCGCCGGGCTTCTCGTCCTTACTGACGGTCTGGGCGATGATCTTTTCGAGGTCGGCGGCGACCACGAGGCCCGCGCCGTCCCGGTAAATATCGCTGATCCGCTGGTAGAACGGCGAACCCGTAAATGAATTCGGACCGGCCGCGCTGCGCGTCGCGGCCAGCGCGCGCAGCCGTTCGAGCTGCGGCGAGGCGGCGAAAATGCCGTCGTGAACCCAGACGAACAGCTCGGATTTGGCCTTCGCGTCGGTCTTCGTTTCGGAAGGCTCGGCGCTTTTGGCGGTCAGCGGATCGTCGATCACGCGGACGTCCGGCGTTTCGCCGGATTCGTTCGCGATCCGCGCGAGCTGACCGTCGAGATACGTTCGGAAACCGGCCGTGTCCCTGACTTCGCCGAGCACGAGCACGCCGCCCGGCCGGCCTTTCGCGTCGATCTCGGCGCTGACGACGATCTCGTCGCCGAGCTGCGAGCCGAACTCGCGGACGCGCGCGAGCGTCGGTTCGTCGATCGCGCCGCGGCCGCCGCGATTCGTTTTCCACCATTCGGCGAGCGCCGGATTCTGGCTGATCCGTTCCTGCATCAGGCGTTCGGAATCGGCCAGCGTTTCGGTCAGATTCGGGAGCGCCGCGTAGAAGACGGTGTTTTCCGGCAGCAGTCCGACAAGTTTCGATGAATACCGGACGCCGGGCAGCTGAATGCGCTGATTGACCTCGCGGCGGAGCTTCGCCAGTTCCGAAACGAGATTCGCGTAGCGCGCCGCGTTGCGGCTCCACGCGACGGTTTCCTGAACGGAAGTTTTTTCGAGGCTGGCGCTCGTCGTCGTCTGGTCGCCGGGCAGCAGCGTTTCGTTTTTAGCCGCGGTATCGACCTTGACCTCGCCCTCGACGACCGAAACGCGCGAGCCCTTGGTGCCGCTTTCGACCGCGAAGATCGTGCCCTTGACCGAAACGAGCGAATCGGGCGTCTGGACGTACAGCCGGCCCTTGTCCTGTTTGGCGGCCTCGACGATGACGTCGCCGCGGTCGAGGCGGATCGTCACGCCGCGCCGGTTTTCGCTGACCGAAAACTCGGAGCGCTCGCGCATCTCGACGGTCGAGCCGTCGGCGAGCCGGAGCACCGCGGTCGAGTCCTTCGCCGTCCGCACGCGCTCGCCCTTGAGCAGCTGTTCGCCGGGCGCGAGCAGGCGGCTTTCCTGCGTGTCGGAGACCACGTAAACCGCGCCGTTCGAGTTTTCGAGCGTCGCCGCGAGCGTCCGGCCCGACCAGTCGAAACGCTCGAAGGCGAACATTCCGCCGAGCCCGAGACAGATCACGAGCGCCGCCGCGATGCTCCAGCGCGCGACCCGCGCCCGGTTCCAGCGGGGCACGAAAGTCGGCGGGCGATTGGCGGCCGGCGGCCGGACGACGACCGGCGACTTCGCCGAACGGTTCGTCCGCTGCGCTTTGAGCGCCCGGCGGCACGGGATGCACTCGCCGGTGTGGTCTTCGAGAAGCAGTCGGCGGGCCGTCGACAGCTTTTTGTCGAGATACGCCGGGATCAGGGCCTGAAAATCCGCGCATCCGTGAATCTGGTCGGCCTTCGGTTCGGTGTTCATTGCGTTTATTTCTCCTTTATTCGTATCAGCGGCCCGTTCGTTCGGGTCCGTTTGTTCCCGGCTGATCCGCGCCCAGACCCGGATCGCCGATTGATCGAGGTCCGATTCGTCGAACGGTTCTTCGCGAACGGCGCGCGCCGCGTCGTCGATGATTGCATCCAACTCGTGTTTCTTAAACTTCATAGTGTTTCTCCAGGTAGTTGCCGATTTCTTTGCGAAGGCGCGTCCGGGCGCGATGCAGGGTGACCGCGACGACCATCTGCGAAGTGCCGAGCACCGCGGCGATGCGGGCGTTGTCGAGACCTTCGAAATAACGGAGGGCGAAAGCCGTCGCCGCCCGCCCTTCGAGTTTGGCGACCGCGTGACGGATCAGCTCGCGGAGCTCCGTGTCGGCGAGATCGTCCTCGGGACTCGGAGCGGCGAGCTTCGGGCTGTAGTTGACATCGACGGAATCGAAGGCGACGAAATTGGCGCGCGTGCGTCTCCTGATCAGATCGAGCGAGGCGTTGACCGCCGCCCGGTGGAGATAGCCTTCCGGGTTCGGCGAAAGATCGCGCCGGCCCGGCGCGAGCCGCAGAAAGATCGTCTGCAGCACGTCTTCGGCGTCGCTCCGGCTTCCCGTGATCCGGTAAGCGATCCGGAAAATCGCCTTGTGATGTTCGCGAAAAAGGGCCCCGAGCTCCTCGAGTTCCGGATTTTCCGCGACGACCCGTTCCGGGGTCGCGGTATCGATGGCTTCGGTTGTAAACAGCATATTGCCGGCGGTGGTGATACTCACTTTTTTCTCCTTCGAATCGTCCTCCATATATACAAACGCAGGCCGCTGCGAATTATTAACAACCTTGGGAAAAAAAAGTTTTCACGCACAACATTGTATCTCACCTTCGGCCGCCGGTTCGTCACCGACACCTCTGATTTTCAGGATAACTTCGAGCAACCGAAAAAAATGCCGAAAATTCCCAACCCCAGTTTGCGGCCGAAAATATTTTCACATCTGCGCCGAAACGGCGGGACTTGCAGGATCTTCTCGATCTGTTCTATCCGAAATTGCCCCGCGGCGTATTCAAAACCGGCATTGAGAATACGTAATCAACACGAATCCCGATCTCCCCGGGTTCGGCGGTGAGCCGAGCGCGGACCGGCGCCCTCAAAATTGTCTTTCGGAACTTTCCGCCGGTCGAAAACTGATTGCGGAAGGGCGTTTCAAGTAATCGCGGCGTTGTAAGAATTGATGGAAGAATTGATGGAAAAGAATTTGGATTAGAGAAAATCGGCGAAAAAAAACTCCCCGCCGTCTATTCAATCCGAGACCGCCCTAGTTTCCCTTCAGCCGGAAAACCGTTTTCGCCCGCACGACCGCGTCCGGGCGGTCGACGCCGATCCGGATCCGGTAAACGCGGCCCGGTTCGACGCTTTCGGGATAAAACCCGATCAGATACTGTCGGCGCAGCTCTTCGGCGATCGACTGAAAGGCGTCGTCGAGATCGTCCGTTTCCTTTTGAAAGAAACGTCCCGCCGAAACGTCGGCGAGCTCGCGGAGAAAGCTGATCGCTTCCTCGTTCTGCCGTTCCTGCCGCTGTTTTCGGCGTTCGGCGTTGCGGTCGTCCCTTCCCCAGACGCCGCCGCCGCGCCCCATCCGGCGGTTCGGAAACGGAAAATCCGCCCGCTGCCGGAAAGGCCGGTCGAAACCGGTTTCGTAAAAGACCGGGTAGACGAGCGCGTCCGATTCCTGCATCCGGTAGATCAATTCGTCGGCCCGCGTGTAGCTGCCGGCGTCCTTGCCGTCGGTCAGCAAAATGATCGCCTTGCGGCCCTTGACGCCGGCAAAACCTTTATCGACGGCGAGATAGACGGCGTCGTTGAGCATCGTGCCGAACCGCTCGGGGATTTCCGCGCTCTTGATCGCCTTTTTCAGCTTCTCCTGATCGCCCGTCAATTCGCAGAGCAGGGTGACCTGCCAGTCGAAGCTGACGACCATCGCGCGGTCGGCGGGTTTTAACTGCTTGACGAACTCTTTGGCGGCTTTTTTGATCTTGTCGAGCACCATCTGCGTGCTCCGGCTGGTGTCGATCAGGATCGCGACGCTGATCGGCGCCTCCTCGGCGATGAAATAATCGATCTTCTGCTTCTGGCCCTCGTTGGTGACGGTGAAGTTTTCGGACCGGAGCCCGGAAATATAGCGGTTCTGCCGATCGCTGACGATGACCGGCACGGTCACGAGATTGGTATCGACACGGATCACGTCCTCGTCGGTTTTGTCCTGCGGTCTGGCGGCGGCGACAAAGAGCGGCAAAACGACGAAAAGACAGAGCAGTATTCGGCAAACGTTCGCTTTCATCTGCACTTAAGACGCGCGGCCGCCCGGTTTGGCTGAAAAAATATCGAATTGGATTTTGATCTTTGGTCTTCGGTCTTTGATTTTGGTTGATTTTCAAAGACCGAAGACCAAATTTATCCGGAAACTTAAAGATCAGCGTCTCTGGTCGCGAGCATTTCCTGGACCTGATTGACGTCCTTGTCGCCGCGGCCCGAAAGGTTGCAGATGATCGTCGCGGCGGCCGGCATTTCCGGCGCGAGCTTTTGCAGGTAAGCGATCGCGTGCGACGATTCGAGCGCCGGGATGATGCCCTCGGTCTGCGAGAGCAGCTGGAACGCCGCGAGCGCCTCGGCGTCCGAGGCCGCCACGTACTCGGCGCGGCTGATCGAATGCAGAAACGCGTGTTCGGGCCCGATCGACGCGTAATCGAGACCGGCCGAAACCGAATGCGTGAGCGCGATCTGGCCGTTTTCGTCCTGCAGGAGATAGCTTTTCGTGCCCTGAAGGACGCCGATCTTCCCGCCGCCGGCCTCGTTAAAACGCGCCGCGTGTTCGCCGAGCGCGTTCCCGCGGCCGCCGGCCTCGACGCCGATCATCCGGACCGATTGGTCGTTCAAGAACGGATGAAAGAGCCCGATCGAATTCGACCCGCCGCCGACGCAGGCGACGAGCGCGTCCGGCAGCGCGCCGGTTTTCTCCAGGATTTGTTCGCGCGCCTCGCGGCCGATCACCGCCTGAAAATCGCGGACCATCAGCGGATAAGGATGCGGGCCCAAAGCCGAACCCAGAAGATAATAGGTCGAATCGACGTTCGTCACCCAGTCGCGCAGGGCCTCGTTGATCGCGTCTTTGAGCGTCCGCGAGCCCGAATCGACGCCGCGCACTTCCGCGCCGAGAAGCTGCATCCGGAAAACATTGAGCGCCTGCCGCCGCATATCCTCGGTGCCCATATAGACGACGCACTCCAAACCGAACAGCGCGCAGACGGTCGCCGTCGCGACGCCGTGCTGGCCGGCGCCGGTCTCGGCGATGACGCGCCGCTTGCCCATCCTGCGGGCGACGAGCACCTGCCCGATCGCGTTGTTGATCTTGTGCGAGCCGGTGTGACCGAGATCTTCGCGTTTCAGGTAAATCTGCGCGCCGCCCAGTTTTTCCGACAGTCTTTTGGCGTGAAAAAGCGGCGTCGGCCGCCCCGAAAAATCCGTCAGCAGCTGGCGAAACTCCGCCTGAAAGCCCGCGTCATCGCGGACCGCGAAATAAGTGTCGGTCAGTTCCTCGAGCGGATACATCAGCGTTTCGGGCACGAAGCGCCCGCCGAATTCGCCCCAGTAACCGCGTTCGTTGGGTTGGTAACTCATAATTCCTCGTAATCGATTCTATACTCTTCGAGCAGCGCATAAAACCGGTAAAGCGCGTTCAGATCGTCTTTTCCCGAATTCGCGATGATGATCGACGACCAGTCGGCGGCGCGCGGCCGTTCTTCGTACCGCTTCCGGATAAACTCCCCGAAGCTGAGATGCTTCGCAGGCAGCGTCCGGTCGATTTCTCCGGTCACCGGATCGATTCGTTTGCGCCTGAATTTCAAAAAAAACGTTTCGGGATCGTAACCGCCGCTTTTCGACGCTCCGTAAACCATTCCCCCTTCGAATGATGTCAGGCGGTCGACAAGCAGACTTAATTTATCCGAACAATACCGAAAACCGCCGAGATTCGGATGCTGCGCCCAGAAATAATCGTAGATGTTTTCGACCGGCTTGCGAGATTCGTACTTGGCGATCCTGATGAAATTGATCGTTTTGACCGCGTCTTTTTTCCCTTTTTCCTGTTCGACGCCGCTGCAGACGTCGACGTAATAAGGAAAAAAACCGTCGATCGACCACGCCACGTTTTCGAGCTTGAGCCCGCCGGCCAGATATATTTTCGGAAACAATTCCTTCACCTTCCGGGCGATCCGCCAATCGAAAGTCTCGCCCGTGCCGCCGTGTTCTTTCGGGTTGTAGGCGTCGAGCAGGATCGCGTCCACCTCATACGCCAGCACATCTTCCGGCCGAAAATCCGGCGAGACGCGAAAGGCTTTGATGATTTCGAGTCCTTTTTTCTCTTTCAGCCTTTTCGCGAATTCCGGCGTTTCCTCGCCGTGAAGCTGAATCGCGTCGAGCCTCGCGATGGCGGCCGTTTCGACGATCCGCTCGAAATCCTCGTTGACGAACACGCCGACTTTCAAAATCGCCGGCGGCAGTTCGTCGATTATCAAGCGCGCCTTTTCCGGCTCGATAAACCGCGGACTTTTCCGGTAGAAGTTGAACCCGAGCGCGTCCGCGCCGAATTTCGCTGCCGTCAGCGCGTCTTCGAGATTCGTGATGCCGCAGATTTTTACCTTAACCATATTCGATTTCGGATTTCGGATTTCGGATTTCGGATTGCTCGTCGGGCGAAATCTTCGTTTATATCGATAGTTTTATTGTAGTTGAAAAGGTGACGGGGCGACAAAAGCGGGGCGTCGGGTCAGATTTTGTTTTTTCGATCTTTGGTCTTTGGTCTTTGATCTTTGTTTTAATTTCAAAGGCCGAAGATCAAAGACCAAAATTTACGGAGCTTTTTCCAAATCGTTTTCTTCGATTTCCTCGGTCAGATGCTCCCTTATTTCCTTTTTTTCGTCCTTGAGCCGGGTCGCGAGATACCAGACGATCGCGAGATTGACAAGCAGGATGACGACCCGCACCCAGGTGAATTTTTCGACGAGCTCGTAGACTTCGAGCGGCACGAAGAGCGACGTCGCGACGACCGTCAGATATTCGGCCCAGCGTTTTTCGAACCACAGGCCGACGCCCTCGGTCAGTTGGAGCGTCGAATAGAGAAACGCGCCGCCGCTCATCATCATCAATTGATTGCGGTCGACGCCGGCGAGCTTTTCCATCACGGCGTGGACGAAACGGTTCTCGGCGTCGATGCCGTGCCGGTTGACGAAAGCCATCGCCCATTCGGCGACGTCGCGGTTCAGCAGCGTCAGCAGCTTGATCCCGACGACGAGCAGCACCACGCCTTTCAGAAATTTGAGGACGGCGATGATGTGAATCGTCCAGTCACGCTCTTTCGGCGTCTGATTCTTATAACGTAAATGCGGTTTGTTCATTACGAATGCGCTCCTCCGGCACAAAAACCTATTCTAACAGTTTACGCCCCCGAAGTTTTCCCGGTTTCCGAAAACATCCGACATCCGACATCCGACATCCCACATCGTTTCATTTTCCCGTCCAAGCCGCCAATTCGGTTGCCGGGTCGCCGCTTCGCATCAAGGTTTCGCCGATCAGAAAACCGCGGAAACCGCGCGTTTGCAGATCTTCGATCTCGGTCCGCGTCGAAAGGCCGCTCTCGGCGATCAGCAGCGTCCCGGCCGGCGCGTGGCGGACGAGCTCGCGCGAGACGTCGAGCGAGACGCGAAAGCTGTGCAGATCGCGGTTGTTGACGCCGACGATCGGCGGGCCGATCTGGTTGACGCGCTCAAGTTCTTCGAGCGTATGCACCTCGACGAGCGCGTCCATCCCGAGCTCGTCTTCGGCGAGCCGGTGAAATTCGTTCATTTGCCGGTCGTCGAGAATCGCCGCGATCAGCAGCACGACGTCCGCGCCGGCGGCCGCCGCCTCGTAGATCTGAAACGCGTCGATCACGAAATCCTTCCGCAAAATCGGCAGCGAGACCGCCGCGCGCGCCGTTTCGAGATCGGCGAGACTGCCCTGAAAACGGTCTTCCTCGGTCAGCACGGAGATCGCGCAGGCGCCGCCTAGTTCGTAGGCGCGCGCAGTTTCGGCGACGTCGATCCGGTCGTTGATGACGCCCTTTGACGGCGACGCGCGCTTGATCTCGGCGATGACGTTGATCCCGTCCCGGCCGAGAGCGGCGCGCAAACGGTGTTTTTCCACGCCATCGCGGCGCGCCCGCGCCGCACGTTTCAATTCTTCTTCAGCGCGCGCCGCTTTCGCCGCCGCGAGCCGCTTTTTCTTCAGTTCGACGATTTCGTTCAAAAACTTCATCCCTCGGTCATTTCCCTCAATTTTTCGAGCTTTTCGAGCGCCGCGCCGCTTTCGAGGCTCTCGACCGCGAGCTCGGCGGCGTCCCAGAAATGATCGGCTTTGCCGCCGATAAAGAGCGCCGCCGCGGCGTTCATCAAAACCAGCGAGCGGGCCGCGTCAGCCCGTTTGTTTTCGAGAATCTCGCGGATGATCGCGGCATTTCCGCGGGCGTCGCCGCCGCGCAGCGGTTCGATGTCGTCGACGGCCTCGAAACCGAAGTCTTCCGGGTCGATCTCGAAAATCTTGATAAAATCCGGCGTGACCTCGGCCGCCGAGGTTTTCCCGCAGACCGTGATCTCGTCGAGCCCGTCGCGGCCGTGGACGACGAGCGCGTGCTTCGTGCCGAGCTTTTGGAGCGTTTCGGCGATCGGCGCGACGAGATCCTTGTGCCAGACGCCCATAATCTGGTAGGGCGCGCCGGCCGGATTCGTCATCGGGCCGAGCAGGTTGAACGTCGTGTGAACGCCCAATTGCCGCCGGACGGTCGCGACCCGCGCCGTCGAGGCGTGATACAGCGGCGCGAACATAAAACAGATGCCGAGCTCGTTGAGACATTCTTCGGAAACCTCGCGGCTCGCCGTGACGTTGACGCCGAGCGCCGTCAAAACGTCGGCGCTGCCGGATTTCGAAGTCGCCGCGCGGCTCCCGTGTTTGGCGACCGGCAGCCCCGCGCCGGCGATCACGAAAGCGGCCGCCGTCGAGACGTTAAAGGTCTTGACGCGGCTCGATCCCGTCCCGGCGGTGTCGATGAAATCCCGGTGAACGGTCTCGATCTTCATCGAATTTTCGCGCATCGCCTCGGCCATTCCGGCGAGTTCCTCGGTCGTTTCGCCCTTGATCGAGAGCGCGACGAGCGCGGCCGCGATCTGCGCGTCGGTCGCCTCGCCGCGCAGCAGCTGATCGAGCAGGAATTTCGCTTCCTCGCGCGAGAGATTCTTGCCCTGCATCAGCCGCAGCAGCAGGTCGCGAAGCCCCGTCACGGGCGGCTCGTCGATCCGGTGCGGGAGCAGCCACGCCGGCCGGTTCAGGTTGTAGTTTTGAAAAAATGTCATAAATAAAAAAACCGCCGCCGTTCGCCGGGCCGCGGGTTTTCCAAAATAATCGCGACGCCCTTGCCTCAGGCGTCGGCCGAAAACCCGCGCCCGCGTCGCCAGCGCGCCGGCTCGAAACGAAATCGATTGCGGTTCGGTGTTTTCATAAATGCTTTTTTGTTATCATTGAGGAGAAAAGTCATGAGTCTTAAGTCTTAAGTCCAGAGTCGGTCGCCGGTGGCGGAAAATTCCGAATTTATCCCGAAGTTTTTTTGAACAGGCCGCCGCCGCCGACAAGGCATTCGCCGCAGTTCCCGACTTAAGACTCAAGACTTCAGACTCAGGACTAAAAACTTCAAGACTGAGATTAGCTTACCGTTAATTTTTTGGCAAATTCTATGAGCGATACTTTTCAAAACCTGACGCCTCCGGACGATCAATTATTTTTCCGTAAAAACGACCGCCACGACCCGCGGCTCGGCGAGATCGTGCCGCATACGAAATACGAGGAATCGCACCTCGTCATCCTCGGCTGCCCGCAGGACGAGGGCGTCAGGCGCAACGGCGGCCGCGAGGGAGCGGCGCTCGCGCCCGACGCGATCCGCGAACAGTTTTACCGGCTGACGCCGTTCGGGATCCATCACAAGATCTGCGACCTCGGCAATCTCGGTCTTTTGGGCTCGCTCGAGGAAACGCACGACGAATTGACGAAGATCGCGAAAAAAGTCCTCCAGGACGGCAAAAAGCTGATCGTGCTCGGCGGCGGCAACGATATTTCCTACGCCGACGGCCGCGCGATGTCGGAAGTTTTCGGCTCGCGCAACTGGCTCGGCGTCAACGTCGACGCGCATCTCGACGTCCGGATCGACACCCAGATCACGAGCGGCACGCCGTATCGCCGGCTGCTCGACGAAAAGCTGATCCGCAGCGATTATCTCTACGAAATCGGCTATCAGCCGCAGGTCGTCTCGCACGTTTATTATCGATATTTACAGAATCTGGGAGTCAATATGGTGAGCGTCGATCAGCTTCGCTCGCGGGAAACGGCCGATCTCGAGCTGCGCGAGCTGATGCGGCAGAGATTCGTCCATCACAGCCAGTCGCTGACGGCTTTTTTCGCCTTCGACCTGCACGCCGTCCGTGCGTCGGACGCGCCCGGAACGTCGGTTCCGTCGCCGGTCGGGCTCCGGTCCGGTGAATTTCTGAACCTCGTCCAGTTTGCCGCCAAGCTCGTCAACACGAAAATGATCGAATTCACCGAGGTCAATCCGAAATACGACGTCGACGGCCGGACGTCGAAGCTGGTCGCGGTCGCGCTTCACCGCTTCTGCAGTTCGCAGCCGAAACTGGGCGGCTGAGAATCGAATTCGCAGCCGCCTTTTTTCCCGGGTTTCGTTAATGAGCCATAATGCTCCGGCCGCTCAAGAGGCGGTATAAAACCAGGACGACGATCGCGCCGACGACCGACGAGAAGAAGCTCGGCAGCGAGCCCGCGATGTCGTTGAACGAGCTGATCATCGGATAACCGACGAGCCGGCCGATCAAACCGCCGACGACCGCGCCGACGATGCCCAGAATAATGGTCGTAATCACGCCGCCGCCGTCGCGCCCCGGCATCAGCGCCTTGGCCAGAAAACCGACGATAAAACCCATCACCAACCAGACTAATAATGAAATCATTGCTTTTTCTCCTTTCCGATAAATTAAGGTTTCATACCTTTGCCCATCGAATAAACAAGCGACGTGCCAGAAATCGTAAACGGTCATTAATCTGTATTTAGCGACGACGCCCGCCAAACGCCGCCGTCCGCGCGGGGAATAATGCATTAAAACCCGTCACTCGAAATCCGGCCTTCGGCGAACGGCAAATTTTTTTCGTACTTCCGAATTAATACTTGACAGCCTGTGAAACTTTTCGCTATGTTAGAAGTTCGCCTGCGTTGGCGGGCGATTTTCAGTCAGTTAGCTCAGTGGTAGAGCACTACCTTGACACGGTAGGGGTCAGCAGTTCAAGTCTGCTACTGACTATTCGGATAACGGCGAATTTCATCTAAATTCGCCGTTATTTTTTTTATCTGGCGACGCCGCGCGGTTCGGCCGGGATCGTATCCGGCAGGTCGAAGATTTAGGAAAGCCCGCCCGCCGTATCTCCAATCCTCTGAAAAGTTCCCGCCGGCACTTGCGAAAAATTTCCCGATTTAGTAGCCTTTAAGTTTGTCAGATGACCTTGACAAACAAGGGGCCGGCGGTGTAAATCTGCTTCTGACTCCTTAAATTTTAATTTTTGATAAGATGCTTTCAAAGAACTTTGCATTTTTTACGACTACTACGACGCGCTTCTAAACGGCGTGTTTATCGCGCTTGTTCGGAAGCGCACGGCAAAGTCGCTCTTATCAGATCAAATCTATTTTAGTAGTAGTGAATTGTTAGTAGTGAGGCATCGGCTGCCGATCGATTTCCTGATTTGAGCGATAATTCAGACGGAACAATCGAACAACGAATGTCCGAACCATTAACAAAGTTATGCAGATAAAATTTGGCGAACAACAAAAGGAATTTTCCGAACCGGTATCGGTTTTGGATGCGATCAAGGCTTTCGACCGCGACGTTTTAAAGAAAACGATCGCCGCGAAGGTCAACGGCGAGGAAGTCGATCTGTCGAAAAAGATCGAGCCGACCGACGAGGTTCTCTCGATCGAACCGATCCAGACCGACACGCGCGACGGGCTCGAAGTGCTGCGCCATTCGACGGCGCACCTGCTCGCGGCGGCCGTCCTCGAACTTTTTCCGGGCACGCAGCTCGGCGTCGGGCCGGCGCTGATGGAAGATCCGCGCTACGGTTTTTATTACGACGTGATCGCGCCGCGCCAGCTGACCGAGGCTGATCTGCCGGTGATCGAGAAGAAAATGCGCGAGATGGCGAAGAAAAATCTCGTCTACCGGCGCGACGAGATCGCGAAAGCCGCGATTCTCGACATCTTCAAGGACCGCAACGAGCCGCTCAAATGCGAGCTGATCGCCGAAAAAGTCTCCGATTCGGCGAGCGTCTACTACATCGACGGTTCGCCGTTCATCGATTTCTGTCTCGGCCCGCACGTCGGCCACACCGGCAAGCTGAAAGCCTTCAAACTGCTCGCGCTCTCGGGCGCTTACTGGAAGGGCGACGCCGATAACCCGCAGATGCAGCGCATCTACGGAACGGCGTTCGCGACGCAGGAAGAGCTCGACGCGTGGCTCAAACAGCGCGAGGAAGCCGAAAAACGCGATCACCGGCGATTGGGTAAAGAGCTCGATCTCTTTTCGATCCAGGACGATTACGGGCAGGGCTTTATTTTCTGGCATCCGAAAGGCGGCGCGATCCGCACGGATATGGAGAATTATCTCCGCGAAGAGCTCCAGAAACGCGGCTACGGAATGGTCTTCACGCCGCACATCGCGAAACGCCAGCTCTGGCAGACTTCGGGCCACGAGGAAAACTACGCCGATTCGCTCTTCGAGCCGATGGGAATGCCCGAAAAGTTCGGCGAGGACACCGAGTTTCGTCTCAAACCGATGAACTGCCCGTTTCATATCGGGATTTACAAGTCGCACCCGCGCTCGTACCGCGAGCTGCCGCTCCGCTACGCCGAGCTCGGCACGGTTTACCGCGCCGAATTGTCGGGCACTTTGCACGGGCTGATGCGCGTCCGCGGCTTTACGCAGGACGACGCGCATATCTTCTGCCGGCCGGATCAGGTCGAGGACGAGGTCGGTCTCTGCGTCGATTTCGCGTACGACGTTTTCAAGACGTTCGGCTTCGAGAAATTCAAGGTCGAGCTGTCGGTTCGCGGCGGCGCGGACAATAAAGGTTATCTCGGCTCGGACGAAGCGTGGGAGAGCGCCGAGCAAGCGCTCGTCAGAGCCTTGAACCGCCGGTCGATTCCCTACGAGCGGATCGAGGGCGAGGCCGCGTTTTACGGCCCGAAGATCGACATCAAGGTCGAGGATTCGATCGGCCGGCTCTGGCAGCTCTCGACCGTCCAGTTCGATTTCAACCTGCCGGAACGCTTTCAGCTCGAATTCATCGGCGACGACAACCAGAAACATCGCCCGGTGATGGTGCACCGCGCATTGTTCGGATCGGTCGAACGGTTCTTCGGCGTCCTGATCGAGCATTTCGCCGGCGCGTTTCCCTTCTGGCTCGCGCCCGTCCAGATGATGGTGCTGCCGATCACCGACCGGATCAACGAATACGCCGAAAAAATCGGCCGGGAGCTCAAGGACGCCGGATTTCGCGCCGAAGTCAACTTGAAATCCGAGAAGATCGGTGCAAAAATTCGGGATGCGCAATTACAGAAGGTTCCGTTTATGATCGTGCTCGGCGACAAGGAGCTCGAAGAAGGAAAAATTGCGGTACGCGAAAAGGTCAAGGGCGACATCGGCCAGATGACGCTCGACGAATTTTTGGAACTGGCACGGCGACTGAAATCGACGCGTGCCCTGACGAATGGGTAAGAATTGAGTCCTGAGTCTTGAGTCTCGAGTCTTGAGTCAAATCGACTTTCGACCCAGGACTCAGGACTTAAGACTCAAGACTAATAAAAAAGGAGGAAGTTTATCGCTAACAATTTCAGAGGACGCGGACGTTTTGACAATCGTCGCCAACCGCTTCACCGCACAAACGAGAGAATTCGCGTTCCGGCGGTGCGCGTCGTCGGCGCGGAGGGCGAACAACTCGGAGTAATGGATACGCGCGACGCGGTTCAGGCCGCCCGTTCGCAGGGTCTCGATCTGGTCGAGATCGCGCCGAACGCGCAGCCGCCGGTCTGCCGGATCATCGATTACGGCAAGTTTCTTTACGAACAGAAAAAGAAACAGCACGAGCAGAAGAAGAAACAGACCACGGTGCAGGTCAAGGAGATCAAGTTTCGTCCGGCCACCGACGACCACGATTACGGCTACCGGATGGAACGCGCGCGCGGGTGGATCGGCGAGGGCGACAAGGTCCGCGCGACGATCGCCTTTCGCGGCCGCGAAATGACGCACCGCGAGCTCGGCGCCGCAATTTTAGCGAAGCTTCGCGAGGACCTCGGCGACATCGCCGACCAGGAGGTCGCGCCGAAAATGGAGGGCTTTCAGATGTTCGCCATTTTCGTGCCGAAGAAAACGAAATAGGATTTTAGAAATTCGTTCGTGGAACGGTGCCGGTCGTTCGCTGCCCGCAGAATGCGGCGACGAACGCCGAACCGCGAACCACGAACCAAACGGAAGGAGTAAATTATGCCAAAACTGAAAACACATAAGGGCGCGGCGAAGCGCTTTCGCTCGACCGCCAGCGGAAAATTCAAACGCGGTCACAGCCACGCGCGCCATATTTTGACGAAAAAGACCAACAAGCGGAAACGCATTCTCGACATCGACGTGCTGGTGTCCGAAGGCGATCAGAAGCGCGTCGAAAAGATGCTGCCCTACGGCCGCGATTAAGGGAATTAAAAATGCAAAATTAAAAATTAAAAATCAATCCGAAATTTTTCATTTATCATTTTTAATTTTTAATTTTCACGACTGGAAGGAGTGAGAAAATGCCAAGAGCAAAACGTGGAAACAAGCGCACCGAGAAGCGCAAAAAGATATTAGCCTTAGCCAAAGGCTACCGGGGAACCAAATCGAAACTTTATCGCTCGGCCAAGGAATCGGTCGAGCGCGCACTGAACTTCGCCTATACCGGCCGCAAGCTGAAGAAACGCGATTTTCGCAAACTGTGGATCGTCCGCATCAACGCGGCGTGCCGTCTGAACGAGATGAAGTATTCGCAGTTTATGCACGGCTTGAAGCTGGCCGGGGTTGAACTGGACCGCAAAGTCCTCGCCGATCTGGCCGTCAAACAGCCGGATTCGTTCGCCGCTCTGGCCGGCCAGGCGAAAGACGCGATCAGCAAACAGGCGGCTGCTTAAATTTGAAACAGAATTAACCACAGATGGACACACTTAAAACGGATGTTAAATCTGTTCATTTGTGTCGAATCTGTGGTTTAATTTTTGAAATGAAAACCGGGAAACTCGTCGGGCTGTTAATTTCTTCGATCGTATTACGGGCTCCGTTGCTCGCCTGCCAGGTCGCCGCGGGGTCGACAGTTATCGAAGATAATTTTTCGAGGATCAGAAACTATCAGTGGATTTCCCTGTTTTTCCTTTTAACCGCCGCTTTTTTCTATCAATTGAAAAAGCGCCGTGACGGTTTGGTTTTTCTTTTAATCGGCGGTGCCGCATTATTTTTATCGTGGGCAATCAGCGATCCCTTAGGCGGAGATTGCGGGACAAGCGGAATTAAAACATCGCAGATCGGAGCAGCCGTGACTTTTATTTGTTCAGCAGCACAATTTATTACCTGGCTGTTATTTAGAAGAAAAAGCCGCGCGGAATTGTTTTAGATAGGTTTATGTCAGACGAAAAAAGACAGGTTGAACAAATCCGCGAAGCGTTCGAAAAGGAATTCGGACGCTTTGTCGATTTACGCAATAAAATTAACAGTTTGAGTCTCTCGGTCGCCGAAAATCTCGAGCGCGAGATCGGCGAGTTCAAGACCCGCCACACGGGCAAGAAGTCGGAGATCGCGAACGCCAAAAAGCTGATCGGCCGCGTCGCGCCCGAGGAGCGCGGCGCGTTCGGGCAGTTCGTCCAGTCGGTCGAGAAAACGATCGTCGCGGCGATCGACGACGCCGAAACGAGTCTCAAAAACTATATCGCCGAGGCCAGGACCGAGCGCGAACGCGTCGACGTCACGCTGCCCGGCCGCCGGCCGCGCGTCGGGCATCTGCATCTGATCACGCTCCTCCGGCAGCAGATCGAGGACATCTTCGTCTCGATGGGCTACGCGATCGAGGACGACCGCGAAATCGAAACCGATTACTACAATTTCGACGCGCTCAACATTCCCGAAGGCCATCCGGCGCGCGAATCGCAGGACACGTTTTACACGACGCAGGGTTTCGCGCTCCGGTCGCAGACTTCCACGGTGCAGATCCGCGCGATGGAGCGCCGCGGCGCGCCGATCCGGATCATCGCGCCCGGCAAGGTTTTCCGCCGCGACACGCCCGATATGACGCACGTCCCGATGTTTCACCAGATCGAGGGCCTCTGCGTCGACCGCAACATCACGATGGCGCATCTCAAGGGCACGGTCAAGGAATGGCTCAAAAGATTGTTCGGCAAGGACACCGTCATTCGTCTGCGCCCGTCGTACTTCCCGTTCACCGAACCGAGCGCGGAATTCGATTTCTCGTGCTTCAAATGCGACGGCACCGGAAGTTTCGAGAACGACCGCTGCCGGCCGTGCAAAGGCTCGGGCTGGATCGAACTCGGCGGCTCCGGCATGGTGCATCCGAACGTCCTCCGCGCCTGCAACGTCGACCCGCAAGTCTATTCCGGCTTCGCGTTCGGCTTCGGGCTCGAGCGAATGTGCGCGCTGATGTATTCGCTCGACGACATCCGGCTGATGTTCGAGAACGACGTCAGGTTTTTGGAGCAGTTTCGGTAATGGCAGCCCGAGATAAATTTCATGAAGCGGTCAAAAACGGGCTCGTCAGAGACGGCTGGACGATCACCGACGATCCGCTTTATTTAAAGATCAGCGACAAACTCGACTTTTACATCGATCTGGGTGCGGAAAAACTGATCTCGGCCGAAAAAGGCGGAATGAAAATAGCCGTCGAGATCAAAAGCTTTATCGGCAAATCGACGCTTTTCGAATTCCATGCCGCGCTCGGGCAGTTTCTCAATTACAAACTGGCCCTGCAAAAGAGCGAAAGCGAACGGGTTTTGTTTCTAGCCGTTCCCCAGAAGGTTTATAATGAATTTTTCACGATCGAATTCATCGCAGAATCGATTTCTCTCCATCAGGTTAAGATTTTGGTTTACGATATCGAAAAGGAGGTGATCGCCGAATGGATAAATTAAAAAAATATCGCAGGGAAATTCAGGAAGTATTGACCGAATTTGCCCGGCCGCGCCGTTTGGGAACGGAAAAAGCTGAAGAATTCGAAACGCAGACTATTTTCGACACCGTCCGCGATCATTATCAGGTTTTGCACGTCGGTTGGGAAAACGGCAAGCGCACTTACGGCGTGATCATTCACATCGATATCAAAAACGGCAAGCTGTGGGTTCAGCAGAATTGGACGGATTACGATTTTATCGGCGAATTGATGGAACGCGGCATCTCTCAAAAAGACATCGTGCTGGCTTTTCATTCCCCGGCGATGCGCAAATACACGGATTTCGCGGTGGCTTAATCGGATCGACGACATTCGGCTGATGTTCGAGAACGGCATTCGTTTTCTGGAACATTTCGGGTATAAAACCATGAAAATTCTTTTTTCTCTGATTTTTATGCTGCTGTTTTCGCTCAATGGTTTGGCGAAATGCGAAGGATCCGATTCCGGTACAATCGATAATCGAATATCTGATCAAAAAAAATCTGAGAAAAAGGTTAAAAGAACCGCAGAAAAGGCAGTTGATCGAAATCCGACCAATTTATCAGGCGCTCTCAGGATTAATGGCATTTCCATTCGCGAATTTGATTTCCCGCAACAGGCTTCGAGTTGGGGAATCGGTTTTTCGGAAGGTCTGGCTAAAATCGTGGTCGGCGGAAAGTCAGGCTTTATCGATCGAAACGGTCAAATTGTGATCAAGCCGCAGTTTAAGCGGGCCGGATGCTTTTCAAACGGTTTGGCGGTAGTCGAAATCAATGACAAATGGGGGTATATCAACCGACAAGGGAATATCGCCATTCCGGCAAATTTCGATGCGGCCGATAATTTTTCGGAAGATTTAGCGCTGGTTAAGGTCGGTGAGCTTTGGGGATTTATTGATAATTCCGGCGAATTTGCGATTGCTCCGAAATTCGAGAGAGCCGAAAGTTTTTCCGAGGGTTTTGCAGCAGTTTCCTTTTACGACAAGGAATACGTTTGGACCACTCATAAACGCGAAAACGGCAAATGGGTTGAAAATTTTATCGATAAAACCGGCAAAATGAAATTCGCTTCTAACTTTGACGGCATCTATCAAAAATATAATGGCGGAATGGCTTTAGTCGGTCGAAATATCGGTTATAACGACGGGGTAATCGTAGAAAACTACTTTATCGACACCGACGGCCGCGAGGTCTGGAAACTAAATTCGTGGTATTTAACATCTTTCAGCGATAATTTGTTAATCGTCGCCGTCAGTCGCGATGAGAAAACCAACCGCGATAAATATAGTTTTATTGACAGAACCGGCTCTCGGGTAACCGAAAAAGCTTATGACAACCTGGAAGCTTTTTCAGAAGGTCTGGCAGTTGCCAGAATCAACGACATAGAAGGTTATATCGACAAAACCGGAGAATTCGTGATTGCACCCCAATTCTTCAGCGCCGGCCGTTTTTCGGAAGGTTTGGCTCCGGTTTGGAAAGACGATCAAAGTGGCTTTATCGACAAGTTGGGAAATTGGAAGATCAAACTGACATTTAATAGTTCCGAAAGTTTCAGCGAAGGAAGGGCGGCGATTGAAACCACTTTCGGCAGCGAATTTTCATATATTGACAAAACCGGTAAATTTATCTGGAAACCGACGAAATAAATGGGCTGGGCAATCGCATACATCGCGAAACTAAAATCGGGCGAAACCGTCGAGTTTCGGCCGCGCGGTAATTCGATGAAGGGAAAGATCGAATCCGGGCAGCTCTGCACGGTCGAGCCGGTCAGGGATTTCGAAAGCCTCGAAAAGGGCGACGTCGTTTTGTGCAAGGTCAATGGCCGCGAATACCTGCATCTGATCAAGGCGATTCAGGGCGCGCGGTTTCAGATCGGCAACAATCGCGGCCGGATCAACGGCTGGGTCGGGACCAACGCGATCTTCGGGAAATCCGTGAAGATCGGCGAATAATCAGGAAAAGCAATTATTTATGAACATCAGTTACAACTGGCTGAAGGATTTGGTTGAAATTAATATGCCGGCCGCCGAGCTGGCGCAGAAGCTGACCGACGCGGGTCTCGCCGTCGAGGGCGTCCACGAAGCGGGCGACGATTTCGTTTTCGACATCGATCTGACGTCGAACCGCGGCGATTGTCTCTCGCACCGCGGCGTCGCGCGCGAAACGGCCGTCATCACCGGCACGGATCTGAAACCGGCGGAAACCCTCGGCGACCAGCCGGCGGCGACCGACCAGCGACTCGTGACGATCGACGATCCCGATCTCTGTCACCGCTTCACGGCGCGCGTGATCCGCAACGTCAGGATCGGCCCGTCGCCCGAATGGCTCGTCAAACGGCTCGAAGCGGTCGGCGAACGCTCGATCAACAACGTCGCCGACATCACCAACTACGTGATGCACGAGCTCGGCCAGCCGATGCATTCGTTCGATTTCAATAAATTAAAGGAAAACCGGATCGTCGTCCGCCGCGCCCGTGCCGGCGAGAAGATCAAAACGCTCGACGAAGTCGAACGCAGTCTCGACGAGACGATGCTCGCGATCTGCGACGCCGAAAAGCCGGTCGCGGTCGGCGGCGTGATGGGCGGTTTCGATTCCGGCATCACCGAAGCGACGACCGATGTCCTCCTCGAAGTCGCCTATTTCAAACGCGAATCGATCCGCCAAACTTCCCGGCTGCTGAAATTATCGACCGAGGCGAGCCACCGTTTCGAGCGCGGCGTCGACATCGAAAATCTGGTCCGCGCCTCGAACCGCGCGACCCGCTTGATCTGCGAGCTCGCCGGCGGGACGGCCGGCGAATTCGTCGATGTCTACCCGACCGAATACCGGCGGATCGAGATCGAATCGAAGGACATCCAGTCGGCCGTCAAAAGACTGACCGGCCTCGACGTCAGATACGAAGAGATTTCGCGGATCCTGACGGCGCTCGGGATCGACTCGAAGATCGGGCCCGAGGGACGCCGCTTCACCGTCCCGACGTGGCGGCACGATCTCGCGATCGAAACCGATCTCGTCGAGGAAATCGCCCGCATCGTCGGCTACGACCGGATCGGCGAAGAGCTGCCCCCGGCCGTCGGCGCCGGCGAATACCAGCCGAACGAGCTCCGCAAATTCCATCTCCGGCAGTCGATGGCCGATCTCGGCTTCGACGAAGCGCTCTCCTACAGCTTTATCGACACCCGGCACGACGAGACGTTCGCGCTCGTTCCCGGTCTGCTGCACGAGCATCTCGACGAAAAGTTCGTGACGCTCAAAGATTCGATCATCGAGGGCGCGGTCCGGATGCGGCCGAGTCTGCTGCCCGGCCTGCTCGACGCCGTCCGGACGAACTTCAACTATCAGAACCGCAACCTCCGCCTGTTCGAGCTCGGCAAGGTCTTCTCCGCGTCGGAAAAGGAAAACGAGCTGCCCGACGAGCGCGAGCTTTTCGCGCTCGTGATGACCGGCGGCGAGACGCTCGAACAAAAGGCGATGACCGGCCGCGAGTTCGACTTCTTCGACGCCAAAGGCGCGCTCGAAAACGCGATCCACGCGACCAACGCGCCGGCGCTCGAATACGCCGCCGCCGACGTCCGGCATCTCCGCAAAGGCCAGGCCGCCGAGATCCGGCTCGACGGCCGCACGGTCGGCACGCTCGGCCGGCTCAGCGACGAGGTCGCGCAGGGCTACAAGTTCCGCCAGCCGGTCTTCGTCGCCGAGATCGATCTCGAAACGATCCTCGCGCACCGCGAACAAACGGCCGTCTACCGGCCGCTGCCGGTCTACCCGTCGGTCGAGCGCGACGTTTCGCTGCTCGTCAAACGAACCGTCTCGTTCGAGGCGATCAAAAAATCGATCGGCGGGCTCGGCTTCGAACTCCTCAAAAAGGTCGAATTCGTCGATGTTTACGAGGGCAAGGGCGTGCCCGACGACGAACGTTCGCTGACGCTCCGGCTCGTTTACCGGAGCGACGAACGGACGCTCGTCGAAGCGGAGGTCGAACCGGTGCATACGGCGATCCTCAGGAATCTCGAAGAGATTTTCGACGCGAAACAGCGGTTTTGATAAAAACTTTTTCAAATACTTGAAGTTTTCGCGAAAAATAAACATAATCAAACAGCACAAAAATCGAAAAATCTTTGGAGAAGAAAATGAACGGTCTGGCAGGAATGGAAAAATTCTCGCATCTCGAAGACAAAATTTACTTGACGATCGAAAACGTCAAGAAGATGCGTGATGAAAAGGATAAGCTCGAAAGCGAAGTCCGCTCGCTGCGGCACGAGGTGAGCAGTCTTCTGAACGAAAAAAACCGGCTCGAAGAGAAGATCGAGGATCTGCTTTCCGAGCGCGACGCGATCCAGCTCAAGGTCGAAGCGATGCTCGACGCGATCACGATCATCGAGCCCGACGTCGCCGAGGCCTTGAGCGGGAGATGAATCAAATACTGGGAACAAGAGGTAAAACGAACGTGGCGGAACAATCAATCAGAGTTGAGATTTATAACCAGACTTACAACATCCGTTCCGATGGCGACAACGAATACATTATGCGGCTGGCCGAGTACGTCGACGGCAAGATGCGCGAGATCTCGTCCGGGACGCTGACCGTCGATTCGCTCAAAGTCGCGATTCTCGCGGCCCTCCACATCGCCGACGAGTATCACCAGTTGAAAACGACGCAGGAACAGAACGACGCGCAGCTCGCCTCGCGCAGCGCCGAGATGACCGAGATGCTCGATCACGTGCTCAAACACAAAGAGATCAGACCGCAGGAATTCGAGACCGAACAATAGGGGGATTTCGGATTTCGGATTTCGGATTTCGGATTGCTCTTGATTTCCTTTTTTTCAAGCCGAACGGCCGAGCGATGATTTTCGCCCGGCCGTTCGGCTTTTTGACTACGGAAGTCTTACCCCCTTGTTGAATTTATAACGGAGCGCCGGCATCCTGCCGGCAAACGGCGCAAACGCGGCGTCAAACGTTCCTTTTACCTTCAATCTGCCTCGAAGTGAAACGCCGCCGGCGTCCTACAAACGTAATTGGGAGCCGGCGCTCCGTTTTGGCGTCATTTGATCTCGTAGCCGAGGTCTTCGAGGATCCGCAGATCGATCAGCGACGGTTTTCCGCCGAGGCCGGGCTGGACGGCCGAGGCGTTGCCGTCCTCGTCCTTGGCGTCGGCCGACACGTGGCCGTAGCTGCCGTCGTTGTCCTTGACCATCAGCACGCCCTTGCTGAGCGAGCCGAAAAACTTACCGTTTTCCATCCGCGCGCTGCTCACGCTGATCTCCGGAATGTCTTTGGACGCTTCGGCGAGCCGCGAACAGACATTGTTGTTTTTGAAAATGGACGCCGTCCCGATCCCGAGCGCGTGGCCGATCTCGTGACTGACGAGCGACGGGTTGACCGATTTCAGACGAATCTCGGCGTAGCCGGGCTGGTGATCCATACACGAGCGCGGGACGTCGCCGACGAGCGTCGTGCCGCCGGCGTTGATGCTCGGGTCGCGGATGATCTCGACCGTCAGCTCGAACTTGTCTTTGAGCCGGTCCTTCCACCAGTCGACCGCTTCGTCGATCTGCTTTCTTTCCTCCTCGGAAAAACTGCTGTTCTTGTCGTATTCGACCTTGATGTTAAAGCTCGCGCTCTCGTTTTTCGGGTGTTCGCGATACTGCACGAGGACGTACTGTTTGGCTTCGGGGATGTAAATAACCGTCGCCTGGCTTCCCTTCCAGCCGGCGAAGGCCGTGCTGACGCCGTTTTCCTTCTTCCGCCACGCGTCGAAATTGGCCTGCGAATAGGTCTGCAGATTCTGCGCGTTTTCGTAACCGATCGCGTTCAAAAGCCGGATCCCCTCGGTCGTGATCGGCCCGACGCTGCCCTTGTTCGGCGCGTGGCTGACCGTCCACGCCATCAGCTGGTTGACCGTGCAGTCGGTCTTGACGCCGGCCTGCTCCCATTCCTCCATCAGCTTCGAAACCTCGTCCGGCAGCCCCTCGCAGGCGTTCGCCCAGACCGAGCCGCAAAGCGTCAGCAGCACCGTCAGTAAAATCATCTTCAAATTCCCGTGTTTCATCTTCATTTTCTCCCTGGTGTTTTTATAATTTGAATTTCGATCTTCGATCTTCGGTCTTTGATTTTCGCCCTGATTTCAAAGGCCAAAGACCAAAGACCAAAAACCTAAAGTAATTGTGGGTAGTGACCCAAAAGCAATGCTTTGATCAATTGCCACTAGCTTATGGTCTTTGAAAATTAAATCGGACAAACAGCCCGTGAAACGGGCGACAGCATAAAGCCCCGTGTGAAAGCGCGGGGTCAGCACCCGATTTGAGATCGCGAGCCCGTGAAACGGGCGATAGCCGTCTCGAATTGAAGGGCTGTCGCTCTCTTCGAGAGCTCGGAGAAATGTTCCGCGC
>JAFDVJ010000057.1:27273-60687 GCA_018269075.1 Acidobacteriota bacterium | reverse complement strand
TTCAAGACTCAAGACTTAAGACTTTTGTTTTTCAGCTTATCGCCTTGCGTCTCGGCGTCTCTGCGTTAAAATCTGAGGAATGCATCTGACGATCCTGAGATTCGACGAGCTCGGCTCGACCAACACCGAAGCGCTCGAACACGCGCGGCGCGGCGCGGACGAGGGCTTGTGCGTCGTCGCGCGGCGGCAGACGGCCGGCCGCGGGCGGCTCGGCCGGCGCTGGGTTTCGGAACGGGACGCCGGGCTTTTTTTCAGCCTTTTGCTGCGCCCGCGCGTGGTCGAGCTGCGGTTTCTGCCGCTCGTCACGCTGATGTGCGCGGCCGCCGTTCACGACGCGCTCGAAGAGCTTTACCGGCTCGACTGCGACATCAAATGGGTCAACGACATCCACGTCGGCGACCGGAAAATCTGCGGGATTCTCGCCGAAACGACCGACACGCCGACCGGTCTCGCGGTCGTCGCCGGAATCGGCGTCAATCTCAATTCGACCGATTTCCCGCCCGCGATCGCCGCGACCGCGACCTCGATCGAAGAAGAGACCGGCGGCCCGCCCGACGGCGAAGCGCTGCTCGAAAAACTGATCCTTCGTTTATCGGAATTCTACAATCTGCTCAAAGACGTCGACGGCCCGCGCAAAATCCGCGAGGAATGGACGCGGCGCTCGTCCTACGCATTTGGCAAACGGGTCCGGGTTGTGTTAGAAAATGAAACGATCCACGGCATCACCTGCGGCATCGAAGAAAACGGCGCGCTCCGCGTGCGGCTCGCGTCGGGCGGCGAGCGCGTCGTCCACGCCGGCGACGTCGAACGGCTGAGAGAAGATAAATGAAACGAAGGCTTTCGGAGATTCATCCGATTTTTTATCATACGCGAATCTGGCAGCTCCGGCTCGCGCGGAAGATTCGCGATGCCCGGCAGGGCGTCGCGTTCGCCGCCGAGCGGCAGACCGAATCGCTTCCCTTCACGGTCAAAAATCATCAATCGCTGCTCCGCCGCCGGCTCGGCTCGCTCGATATGCGCTTTCAGGAAAACAAGGTCGTCAACCTCGACATCGCGCACCGGACGATCGACGGACTGCTGATCCGGCCGGGCGAGACTTTCTCGTTCTGGCGGCGCGTCGGGCAGACGACCGCCGACAAGGGCTATCTCGAAGGCCTCCAGCTCTCGCGCGGCGAGATCCGGACCGGCATCGGCGGCGGCCTCTGCCAGCTCGCGAACCTGCTTCTGTGGATGGCCTTTCACTCGCCGCTCCGGATCGCCGAGCGGCATCATCACAGCTTCGACCCGTTTCCCGACGACCGCCGCGTGCTGCCGTTCGGCAGCGGCGCGAGCGTTTTTTACAACTACATCGACCTGCGTTTTTTCAATCCGACCGAAACGACTTTCCAGCTCCGCCTGCGGCTCACCGACGAGCATCTCAAAGGCTCGCTGCTGAGCGACGCGCAGCTCCCGAACACCTATCACGTCTTCGAGAAGAATCATCGTTTTCTGAGCCAGAACGGCCGCAATTACCGGCAGAACGAGATCTGGCGCGAGCTCATCGACCGCCGCACCGGCAACCGCGTCGCCGAAGAGCTGCTGGTCAAAAATTTCGCCGAGGTCAAATACGATCTCGCTCCCGACTGCCTGCCCTGCGAACAGTGAAAACAGCCCGCATTTTCGCCCGTATTGTCAAAAACTCCCAAAAAAAGTTAAGATACAATTCGGTAAAATTATGAACAACGAATTTGATTTTGACAGCGAAGACCTCGGATTCGAACATTTCGAGCCCGATTTCGACGAATTCGAGGAAGTCGAGGACGAAGACGTCTTCGTCCGGACGGCCGTTTTGTCGAAAAACAATATGATCGCGCTGCTGTGCGTGAAAACGGCCAACGAGGGCGGCGCGATCTGCCGCGTCGACCCGCGCGAGGCGCAGCCGTCGGTCCAGGTTTACGACACCCCGGAAAAAGCCCTCGAATGGTTCAACAAGAGCCTGCGGACCAGCCACCAAAACGGCTGGCGGATCGTCTACGACGGCCTGCCGCTGCAGGGATGACATTAAAGTGGAAAAGTGAAAAAGTGAAAAAGTGAAAAAGTTGGGGTTAATACTTCCAACCGACTTTTTCACTTTTCAACTTTTTCACTTTTCCACCTTTAAGAATGCTGCTCGCCATCGACATCGGCAATTCCTCGACCAAATTCGGAGCCTTCGACGGGGAAACGCTCGTTCGCCGCCACACGATCCCGACGCTTCGCGGCCGGACCGCCGACGAGATCCGCGCCTCGATCGACGAGGAGTTCGACGGCCGTTTTTCGGCGATCGTCGTATCGTCGGTCGTCCCCGAGCTCGACGCCGCCTTTCGCGCGCTCGGCGAAAATCATTTCAATCAGACGCCCGTCTTCGTCGACAACCGTTCGGATTTCGGCCTCGTGATCCGTTATTCCCCGCCCGAAAACCTCGGCGTCGACCGGCTCGTCGCGGCGTTCGCGGCCCGCGAAAAATACGGCGCGCCGGTGATCGTCGGCGATTTCGGGACGGCGACGACGATCGACGCCGTCAGCGCCGCCGGCGAATATCTCGGCGGCGTCATCACGCCCGGCCCTAACACGCTGTCCGAGGCGCTCCACATCAAGACCTCGAAACTGCCGCGCGTCGAGCTGCGCCGGCCCGAATCGGTGATCGGCCGGACGACCGTCGGCTCGATCCAGGCCGGCGTTTTCTACGGCTACGTCGGGCTCACGGAGGGGATTTTGCGAAGAATGCTGGACGAGCTCGGCGAGCCGGCGCGGATCGTCGCGACCGGCGGCTTCGCCGGCCTCATCGCCGCCGACTGCCCGCTGATCGAAACCGTCGACGAAAACCTGATGCTCGACGGCCTCCGCCGTCTCTACGAGCGAAATCAGTCGAAAAATCCCGCCGCCGTCACGGAGCGGTAAAGCCGGTCAGCGGGTTGCCGTAAAAGGCGTCCGTTTTCCACGCCGCCGCGTTGTATTTCTCGGCGCCCATAATCCTGACCGGGACGATGATCTTGTCGTCGCCGAGCTTGTTCCGGCCGGCGACGCCGTTGTCGACGAAGCCGTTCGCGCCGACGCTGAAGCTCGTTTCGCGGACCTGCACGCCCTTGTGAAAGACCTTGACGACGAAATCGCCGGGCAGCTGATTGAGGAATTTCGCCTGCGGGTATTTCTTCCCGCTGTTGCCGAAATTGACGCGAATCTTGTACCAACCGAAATCGTACTGCGTCCACTGCGCCAGATTTTTGTCCTCATTGTGATTCGGAAACCGCGTCTGGCCCGCGAAGATCTCGCCCATATCCTTCGTCGTCGCGATCTCGGCGCCGTTGTAGAACAGCTTCGCTTCGAGATCGTCGAGCCGCAGATCGCCCTTGATCCACATACTCGTCACCAGAAACGGGTTCGCCCAATCCTGCCGGGAGGCCAGCCAGACGTAGCCGATCGGGAGATTCCAGTCCTGCTCGACGTAAAACGAATAGGTGTTCTTGAACATCGCGATCGTCGGGCCGTACTTGAATTTTCCGACCTTGAATTTGCCTTCGAAAACCGTCTCGCCGTTGGCCGCGTTGGTGATCTTGACGCCGTGGGTGCCGGTCGCGATCGTCGCTTTGCCGTCGAACCGGCCGACCGGGCGGTCGGACGAGATTTCGGTCAGGTTGAGCGAATTTTCGCGCGCGGTCTGTTTGACGTTTTCGGTGAACCACGGCTTGCCGGCGGCGTCGAAATACTCGACCTTGTAGCTCAGCGTCGGCGGGCCGCTGTAAAAGACCCGAAATCTGACCTGCGGGATCCAGCTCGTGTAGTTCGATTCCTGCGGCATCTTCCAGTAGCGCTCGTCGGTGTCGACGCGGACGTCGAGCGTGTTTTTCAAAAAAACCGGCTGGTCGGTCGCGACCGGCGGTTTCGGGAAATCGGCCGCGCCGGACATCGTGCTTCCGCTGGTCGGGTTATTGTTTGAATTGCCGCTTGTCGGATTGTTCAGGGTCGTCGGCCGGGTCGGCGTCGCGGCCGGCGTCGGCGTCGGTTTCGGCTGGTTGACCTTCGGCAGCTTGATCGTGATCTGCGCGAAAATCGCCGGCGCGAGCGCCAGCATCAGCGCCGCCGGAAAAACGAACCGTCGTGTAATTGTCATTTATCGTTTCCTCTCCAGATAATTTTCGGGAATTTGCGAATTCCATCTAAATTAAAGTGAAAAAACGGCCAAAAGCATTTCACGACGGTTCGCGCCCGTCAGACTCCGCAGCCGGTTTCGAGCAGTTTGATTTCGGCCGCCTTCGCGCCATTGATCCGGTAAACGCTCGCGCCGCTGCCCTCGTAATACTCGCCGTAAACGACGATCTCCATTTTCCCGTCGCCGTCGAGATCGGCGATCGCCGAGACCTCGAACCGGCTCGGCGCGCCGAATTCGATCGCCTTTTTGACGTATTCTTCCGCCAGAAAAATGTTCCGCGCCCGGCCGCCGACCACTTTGCGGACGACGACGAACGAATAATCGTTCGGCGCCGCGCTCGGCTTGATGTTCCCGGCGTAGGAGCTCGCCGTCAGAATCACTTCGTCGGTTCCGTCGCCGTCGAGATCGACCTTGACGGCCTGTTCGAGCACCGCCCTCGCCTTCGGCTGGCCCTTCGCGCGGAGGATGCCGGAAACGACGCCGAGATAGGTTTTATCGCGCAGATCGATCGCGCGCGGCGGACGCGGCACCGGGTTCCAGCTGCGGTTCGCGCCGATCGCGAGGCCCTGTTTGACGTCGAGCTCGATCTTCCCGTAATAAAACTCGTCGCACGGCTCGTCGGGCGCTTCGACGGTCACGGTCGCCTCGCCGACCTTACCCTTGATGCCGAAAAGCGTGTAGCTTTGCTCGCCCTTCAGTTTCCCGAACGTCGTCTTCGCGTCGAGAAACCGGCCGTTTTCGAAGCCGCCCAGCAGCCCGCCGCTCTTGACGTCGATGAACGGGACGACGCCCTTTTGCCCGAACGCCGCCGCGGCGCACAGCACCGTCAGAATAATCGCTGTCGTAAATTTCATAAGTCCCTCCTTTTCAAACCCCGCAGTAATGCGCCAGTTCCCAGATTTCCGTAACTTTTCCGTCCCTGTAGGCAAACGTCTTGATCCACGCCTCTTCCCAGCCGCCGATCCCGACGACGAGCTCCATCCGGCCGTCGCCGTCGAGATCGCCGATGCTCCAGACCGAATATTCGCCCCAGAAAACGTCGTCCTTTTTTTTCCGGTAGGTCTCGTGGACCAGGATGTTTCGCCATTTCGCGCCGGCGCGCTGCCGGATCAGCACGAACGAATAGCTGCGGAGACCGGCCAGCGACCAATCGATCCGGTAGATCTTTTCGGCCGTCAGCACGATCTCGTCCGTCCCGTTGCCGTCGAGATCGACGCGAAACGCCTCCTTGATGACGACATCGCTTTTTCTGAGACCGAGCTTTTTCAACGTGTCGGCGACGGCGCGGCGGTCGGCGGCCGAATACCTCAGCAGCCGTTTCGCGACGCGCGGGACGACCGGCCAGCCGGCCGCCGCGCCGACGGCGAGATCGGCCGTAAAAGCCGTCGGCAGCCGGACGTCGAGATTTTCCGGGCAGACGTCGTCCGGCCGGAGCTCGCCAAGCGTCCCGGCGCCCGTTTGGCCCGTCAGGAAGCCGTAAAACGTGTAGGTTTGCGGCTCCTTCATCGTTTCGGCGAGCTTTTCATCGGAAACGTACCGGCCGTTTTCGACGCCGCCGAGCAGATAGCCGAAGGTTTTTATCTTGTCCGGGTGGCTTTTCTGACTGGCGAGCGCGAAGATCGGCGCGACCTTCGCCTGCGCCGCCGCCGCAACGATCAAAACCAGTCCGGCCGACAAAACCGTCAGAACCCGTAAACCGTGCATTATTTTCACCCGCCGAATTTCTACGAACAATTCGTCAAACACCGCAGTAATAGGTCAATTCCTTGATTACCGAAGGTTTGCCCGCCGTCAGCCGGTAAACCTGAACCCAGTTTTCCTCGTAGCCCCAGACCTCGACGACGAGCTCCATCTTTCCGTCGCCGTTGAGATCGACGATGCCCGCGAGCTTGTATTCGCCGTCGAAATAATCGTCCGTTTTGCGCGGGAAACTGCCGCCGACCAGAATGTTCGCCGTTTTCGCGCCGGTCTTTTTGCGGACCATCACGAGCGAATAGCTGCCGCCGGCCGGACGTTCATCGGCGTCGGGCGCCAGATGATGCGCGATCAGGACCGTCTCGTCCGCGCCGTCGCCGTCGAGATCGGCCTCGAACGCCTGTTTGATCTCGACCGGGCTTTTCGCCAGGCCCTTCAATTTCAAAGCGTCGGCGACCGCTTTTTTCGAACCGTTATCGGTCAGGCTCGCCGTTTTGACCGAGCGCGGCGTCAGCGTCCAGCCGGCCCCCGCGCCGATCGCGACCGTGCCGACGGCGTCGATCTCCGGCATATAGTAATAAGCATCCTCGCAAAATTCCCCGCCCTTTTGCAGAGCGCCGAACGAAAACGCGCCTTTCAGCGGCGTTCCGAGATCGACGAGCGAGAAATTCCGGTCGCCCTTCAATCTGGCCGCCGCCGTTTTCGCGGTCAGAAACCTTCCGTTCTGAATTCCGCCGAGCAGGTAGCCGTAAGTCACCTTTTTGCCTTTTTCCGTGTCGTCGACCTGCAGGGACAGGATCGGAACGAGCGTCTTCTGGGCTGCCGCCAGACCGCCGAGCAGAAATACCAGCAGTCCGGCCGCCGTCAACATTTTTTTCATATTTTTAGCGTGCGTCCTTGAAAAAGAAGAAGAAAAACAGCGCCGCGTATTCGGGTTTGACGCCGCGCGCGTAGCCGATCGTCGAATGGCTCGAATTTTCGACCGTGCCGTTCGACGTGACATAGCCGATCGTCGAATGGCTCGCGTTCTCGACCGTCCCGCCCGACGTGACGTAGCCGATCGTCGAGTGGCTCGCGTTCTCGACCGTTCCGTTCGAGGTCAGGTAGCCGATCGTCGAATGGCTCGAATTTTCGACCGTCCCGTTGCTCTCGATATAACCGATCGTCGAATGGCTCGCGTTTTCGACCGTGCCGCCCGACGTGATGTAGCCGATCGTCGAATGGCTCGCGTTTTCGATCGTTTGGGCGAAAACCGCGGCGCTCGACAAAACCAGTAAACAGATCGCGTAAATTAATTTTTTCATAGTCGTTGTATTTCGGGGAAACCTTGTAAATAAGAACGTCGGCCGGCCGCAGGTTTTGCGTTAAAATCCGGCGGGAACGGTTTCAGGCGGATTTTTCGCCGGTCCAAAAACGGTTCGCGCCGTAGATTATGAGCCCGACGGCCGCCATTACGAGCATCACGAGGCCTTCCTTCCGGTAATCGACCTGCGTCAGCAGCCAGACGATCAGAACGAGCGACAGCACCGCCGCGACGACGCCGAACGGCGCGTGAAAACGGGCCGGCGGCGCGTCCGTCCGGCGGCGAAAAACCGGCAGCGCGGCGCAGGTCGCGGCGTAGACGAGCAGCCGCGTGATCGTCGCGATCGTCAGCGCCGAAACGAACGACGTCTGGATCGTGAAAACGAAGATCGCGGCCGACGTCGCGACGATCGAGTAGACCGGCGTCCGGAAGCGCGGGTGCGTTTTCGCGAAGAGCGCGGGCAGCTGCCGCTGCTCGGCCATCGCGAACGGGATCCGCGACGAAGCGAGATAGCCGCCGTTGAGATTGCCGAGCACCGAGACGAGCGCGCCGACGACGATGAACGCCGCGCCGTAGCGGCCCATAAAATTGCCGGCCGCGTCGGCGAGCGGCGTTTTCGATTCGGCGAGCCCGGGCAGCGTCCCGATCGAGACGAACTGGATGACGATAAACAGAACGGCGACGAGCGCGAGCGCCGCGAGCAGCGCGAACGGGACGGCCTTTTGCGGGTCTTTCGTCTCGCCGGCCGGAATGACCGCCGCCTCGAAGCCGACGAACGCGTAGATCAGAATCAGCACCGCCTCGGAAAATTTTCCGGCCGTCGGCACTTCGGCAAAGCTGAAATTCGCCGGATCGATAAAAAACACGCCGACGAGCGCGAACGCGAAGAGCGGCACGAGCTTGCCGGCCGTGAAGACGTTCGTCACGAGCGTCGATTCGCGGACGCCGAGCAGATTGACGAGCGTGATGCCGAGCACCGTCAGGCCGACGACGAGATAGCGCCAGACGCCCTCGCCGGCGTTCGGGAAAAAGAAGCCGAGATAGATCAGGAGCGCGTTGCAGTTGGTCGCGAAAGTCGTCACGCGGACGACCCAGTAAAGCCAGCCCGCCTCGAACCCGACGGCCGGCCCGAAGGCCTCGCGGGCGTAGAGATACATCCCGCCGGTCGCCTCGAAACGGCTCGAAACTTCGGCGAAGCAGACGACGATCAGCCCGACGATCAGCGCGCAGGCGACGAACGCGAGCAGGCTGAAGCTGCCGATCAGGCCCATCACCTTTGCCGGCAGCAGGAAAATTCCGGTGCCGATCACCGTGTTGACGGCGATCGCCGTCAGGTCCCAGCGGCCGATGCCGCGAATCAGTCTCTCGTCAGCCATTTTGATTTATTTTCGCTTTCATTCGAATCCGTTTTTCGTTTATACTCTTAAAATACACTTTCCGCAAAGACTTACAGAGGAAATTCGGATGAAAATATTGATTGCCGCAGTTGTCAGTTTAGCCGCTTTCGGTCTGTTCGGAAAGGCGGTTAACGCTCAAAAAACCACAAAGACGGACGAAATTAAGATTCCGGCGGGTTATCGCCCGCTCGCCGCCAAACCGTCGCCCGCGCTGCAAAGCCTTCTCGAAGCGGCCGTTAACGAAACGCTCGAAAAGTTCAAAGGCCAAAACCTCAAACCCGAAAACGTCGCCGCGACGCTGATCGACCTGCGCGACCCGAACGATCTAAAATCGGCGAGCGTCCGCGGCGCGGAAAAGATCTATCCGGCGTCGGTCGTCAAGCTGTTTTATATGAACGCGCTCGAGCGCTGGCTCGAAGACGGCCGGGTCAGGATGACGCCGGAGCTCGAACGCGGCCTTAAAGATATGATCGTCGTCTCGTCGAACGAGGCGACGCAGTATATTCTCGACGTTTTGACCGGCACGTCGAGCGGCGCCGAGCTGCCGCCGGACGAATTCGAGAAATGGGCCTATAAACGCAACGCCGTCAACCGTTTCTACGCCGCGCAGGGTTACGCGAACATCAACGTCAACCAGAAGACCTTCTGCGAGGACGCCTACGGCATCGAGCAGCAGTTTCGCAACTACAAGGGCGAAAACCGCAACAAGCTGACGACCGACGCGACCGCCCGGCTGTTGTCGGAAATCGTCCTCGGCCGGACGAACACGCCCGAACGGACGAAGATTATGATGGATCTGCTGAAACGCGATTTCAGCGGTCAGACGAACGACCCGGACGATCAGGCGCACGGTTTTACGGGCATCGCGCTGATCGACCGGAAGATGACGGACGCGCGGCTCTGGTCGAAGGCCGGCTGGACGAGCTCGACGCGTCACGACGCCGCCTATCTCGAAACGCCCGGCGGACTGAAATTCGTGCTCGTCGTGTTTACCGAAAATTTCGCGAATGAACGCGGCATCATCCCGTCGGTCGCCGGAAAAATTCTCGATGAGATGGGGAAAATCAAATGATCAGATGGATCGCGCTGCTGACGCTCGGCGTCGTTTTGTTCTGGACGGCCGACGCCCGCGCGCAAACGAAGAAACGACTCGTTTTCAAAAAGAAATACGCCGAATTGACGGCCGTGATCAGCGGCTCGCAGGTGCTCGAATACGTCTTTCGCGTCGGCCGCAACGCCGACACCGAGATCTGGATCGACCACACCGACGCCGCCGCCGACTATCCGAAATTCGTGCTCTACCGGCCCGACGGCAAACTTTTTTACGACCGCGATTCGGTCAATTACGGTCCGCTGACCGATCTGATGGACATTCTGCCGCTGCCCGGCGACTACACGCTCCGGCTGCAATTGCCGGCCGAATCGCGCGACGGCGACAAGCCGGTGAAGTTCACGTTGCGAATACTTTTGAAATAGAGTCGAGAGTCGAGAGTTGAGAGTCGAGAGTCAGCGGATTCCGATAAAGATTTCGATCTAAGAAACAAGACTCAAGACTTACGACTTATGATCTTTGAAAAAAAAGTCGTAAAAAAAATATTCCTTAAAAGCCCGTGAAACGGGCGACAGATAATAGCCACGGGTGCAACCCGTGGTCAGGCTGCAACAATGATCCGAGCCCGTGAAACGGGCGACAGAGCGGCGCGGCGCATTCGTTTTCTGTCGCTGTCTTCGACAGCTTGGAATCATTCTGCGAACGAACCCCGGGTTATCACCCGGGGCTTTACGCTGTCGCCATCTCCGATGGCTGAATACGGCATTTATTTTTCAAAGAACATAAATTTTAAGACTCAAGACCAAACCGATGAAACTATTTTCGATCCTGTCGCTTTTATTCCTGATTCTGGTTTTTTCGCACGATTCGGCGGCGCAGAGCAAGACGCGCGTCCGGTTCGCGAGGGGCGCGACGAGCGCGACCTTGAGCGGGACGATCAAGGGCTACGCCTATCGCGATTACACGTTCAGCGCCAAACCGGGCCAGCAGCTTTCGGTCCGGCTGAGCTCGAAAAACGCTTCGCTCGAGATCGTCGTCCGCAACCCGGCCGGCGAAAATCTGAACTCGGGCGGGACGACCTGGAACGACGAGATCGCCTCGACCGGCACCTATCTCGTCCGCGTGCTGCTGCCGCGCGCCGCCGCCCGCCGCCGGGAATCGGCCGCGTTCCGGCTGACGATCGAGATAGAATGATGCCGATTTCGGATTTCGGATTTCGGATTTCGGATTGGTTTCGATTCGATGATTCGGAGCTTAAACTTAATGGTTTGAAAAAGTAACGAACCGGTCCGGGGACGGAAGTTTCGGCCATTGGCCGGACGGCTTAATAAAGAAACAAATTGCTTTGGACGAAGATTTCCAATTTCGGCGGAACGGCTGCCCGACAGACCAATCCGAAATCCGAAATCCGAAATCCGAAATCCCTTTTACTGGAGAAACACGATGAAAAAATTATTTTCCCCGACCGTCGCTTTGGCGATCGGTTTGCTGGTTTGCGCCAACGTCTTCGCGCAGTATCAGAAACCGCCGAAAGAGATCGAAGACGTTTTGAACGCGCCGGCGATTCCGGTGTCGTCAGTTTCGCCCGCGAAGGATAAGATCGCGCTTTTCGAACCGCTCCGTTATCCGCCGATCGCGGAACTCGCCCAGCCGATGCTGCGGATCGCCGGGCTGCGGATCAATCCGAACACCAACGGCCAGCACCGCCAGCCGTATTTCGTCGGAATGCGGCTCAAAACGATCGCCGACGGGCGGGAAACCTCGGTCGCGCTGCCGCCGAACAGCCAGATCATCGATCCGGTCTGGAGCGCCGACGGCAAATACGTCGCCGTCGGCATCGTCACGCCCGAAGGCATCCAGCTCTGGATCGTCGATACCGCGAACGGCAAGGCCAAAATGCTCAAAAACGTCCGCGTCAACACGGCCTTCGGCGGTTTCGACTGGATGCCCGACCAGAAATCGCTGCTCGTCAACCTCGTCCCCGACGAACGCGGGCCCGCGCCGCAATATCAGAATCTCGTGCCGACCTCGCCGAACATTCAGGAAACGGCCGGCAAACGCGGCGCGGTCCAGACCTTTCAGGACCTGCTGAAATCGCCCAACGACGAGAATCTGTTCGAATATTACGCGACGTCGCAGCTCGCCGTCGTGACGACCGACGGCAAGATCAAACCGGTCGGCGAACCGGCGATCTTCGACACGATGGACGTCTCGCCCGACGGCAAGTTCGTCCTGACGGCGCGCATCAAACGGCCGTTCTCGTATCTTTTCCCGTACAACCGCTTTCCGAAGGAGGTCGAGGTCTGGAATCTCGACGGCAAGCTCCAGTACAAGGTCGCGAGCCTCCCGCTGACCGACAATCTGCCGGTGCAGGGCGTGCCGACGGGCCCGCGGAGCTATGGCTGGGTGCCGACCGAACCGGCGACGCTGATGTGGGCCGACGCGCAGGACGGCGGCGACCCGCGCAAAAAAGCGGCCGTCCGCGACAAGCTGCTGATGATCAGCGCCCCGTTCACCGGCGCGCCGAAGGAAGTCGCCAAGGTCGAACAGCGCTATCAGGGCCGCATTTTCGGCGAGAAAGACGGTCTGATGCTCTTTTACGACTACAACCGCGACAACGATCACCGGCGGATTTTCGCCGTCGATTACCGCAATCCGGGCGCGCCGAAAATGCTCTCGGATCTCAATGTCAACGACCGCTACAACAGCCTCGGCCAGCCGGTCACGAAACGGCTGCCGAACGGCTACGGCGTCATCCAGCAGAGCGGCGATTCGATCTTTCTGACCGGCCCCGGCGCGTCGCCCGACGGCGACCGGCCGTTTCTGCGAAGGATGAACCTCAAGGATCTCTCGATGCAGGAGATCTTCCGGTCGGGCAAGGACGCCTACGAAAGCTTCGTCGCGCTGACGAGCGATAACGGCGAAACCTTCATCACGCGCCGCGAAACGCCCGTCGACCCGCCGAATCTCTTTCTCAACAGCTACTCCTGCCCGGCCGGCGCCGACTGCACGGGCACGGCGAAAAAGCTGACCGATTTCACCGATCCGGCGCCGCAGCTTCGCGGCATCACCAAAAAGCTCGTCAAATACAAACGCGCCGACGGCGTCGATCTCTCGTTCACGCTCTATCTGCCGCCGGGCTACAAGGAAGGCACGCGGCTCCCGACCGTCGTCTGGGCCTACCCGCTCGAATTCACCGACGCGGCGACGGCCGGACAGGTTTCGGGTTCGACCAACCGGTTCACGCAGATCGGCTCGTATTCGCACCTGTTTTTCCTGCTCGAAGGCTACGCCGTCCTCGACGACACGACGATGCCGATCGTCGGCGACCCGCTGACCGTCAACGACACGTTCATCAAGCAGATCGTCGATTCGGCGCAGGCGGCCGTCGACAAGGCGGTCGAGATGGGCGTCACCGACCGCGACCGCGTCGGCGTCGGCGGCCATTCCTACGGCGCGTTTATGACGGCCAATCTGCTCGCGCATTCGGACATCTTCCGCGCCGGCATCGCGCGTTCGGGCGCCTACAACCGGACGCTGACGCCGTTCGGCTTTCAATCCGAGCGGCGCACGTTCTGGGAGGCGAAAGAGCTCTACGAAAACGTCTCGCCGTTCTTTTTCGCCGACAAGATCAACGAACCGCTGCTGATGATCCACGGCGAGGCGGACAATAATCAGGGCACGTTCCCGATCCAGTCCGAACGCCTGTTCGCCGCGCTGCAGGGCAACGGCGGCACGGCGCGGCTCGTGATGCTGCCGCTCGAAGCCCACGGCTACGCGGCCAAGGAATCGACCGAACACGTTCTCTACGAGATGATCAACTGGTTCGACAAGTACGTCAAAAACGCGAAACCGCGTTAGGCCGGGAGGATTTCGGCGAACCGCTCCGGGCTCGCCCGGAGCGGTTCGTTTTCAATGATTGTCGTTTTATGTGATTCGAGGTCTTTTTGCTGCACGTTTTCGGCGGCGACGACGGCTGGTTCGCAGCCGGCCGTCCGTTTCCCGCCGGCGAACGGTTGTTTTGGATTCACTAAAAACACCAAAAACACTAAAAATCTGATTCAATCGAAAGCACGTCAGCGCCGTTTTTCGTAAAAGGCGGCGAGGCGCGACTGCGCGAGGAGCGTGCGCGGGTTGGCTGCGCCCTGCGTGTTTTGCAGCGTGTCAAAGCTTTCCTTCAAAAGAGGTTCGGCCTCGTCGTATTTTTTCTCGAGCGTCAGGCATTCGCCGAGCGCGCTTTTTGCGAGCGCGACCCAGAAATGATCCGCCGGCAGCGTTTCGACGCGGATTTTGACGGCTTCGCGGAGCAGCTTCTCGCCTTCGTCCGGGCGTCCCGATTTCGCGAGGCTCAGGCCCTTGGCGATCAGCGCGGTCGGGTATTGATCGTAATGCTTGCCGAACCCCTCCTCGTAGATCTTCAGCGTTTCGTCGGCCCGCGCGATCGCTTCCGGGTATTTCCCCTGATTGTAAAGCAGCAATGCCTGATTGCGCAGGTTGTCGCCGAGCCAGAGCGAGGTCGGGGAAAACGTTTTGCGGATGATCGCTTCGCCTTCCGTCAGAACCGCGGCGGCCTCCGCGTAATCGCCTTTTTCGACCAGAAAACCGCCGAGCACGGTCAGCGAAAAGCCGTTGTTTCCGATCGTCGCTTCGCCGCGCGCGCGGTATTCTTCGACGGCCTCGCGGGCGGTCGCGAGCGCCTCGTCGAAACGGCCCTGATCGGCGAGCGTCGAAGCGAGCGTCGAGCGCGTCGTCGAGACGCTGCGCCGCGCCGGCTCGGAAAGCCGCGGGATCAATTCGAGCGTCTCGCGAAAAAGCATTTCGGCCTCGCGGGAATCGCCCTGCGTCCGCCGCAGATAGGCGAAATTATTGAGCCCGTTGACGAGGACTTCGCCGCCGATCCGGCCGTTTTCGAATTCCCGGCGGGCGAGCGGCAGAAATTTACGGAAAGTTTTCTCGGCCTCGGCGAATTCGTTGCGGTCGAACAAAAGACCGGCCCAATCCATCGAGCCGGCGATCATTTTCGGATCGTCCTCGGCGTAGAGGCTGCGGAGCAGGATCACATACTGCTCCATATATTTTCGCGCGAGCGGATATTTGCCCTGCCCGTAATAAGTCGCGGCGACGGTGAGTTCGAGCTCGGCCTTGACCTCGGGCTGCGCGTCGAATTCGCCGCTGTCGAGCCGCCGCGCAGCCTCGTCGAGGATTTCGTTGACGGTCGTCTCCTGTCCGTTCTTTTTCAGATCGCTGAGAACCGGGTTTGAATACTGGAGCGTCTGTCTTAAAAATTTATTGATCGTTTCGGTCTTTTCCTGTTCGCGGCGGACGGCGCGCGCCTGCGCGAGACTGAAAACCGTCGCGCCGATCAGGCTCAGAAAGATCAGGCTCGCGGCGACGACGCCGAGTTTGTGGCGCCTGACGAATTTGCCCGTCCGGTAAGCGAAGGTGTTCGGCCGCGCCGCGACCGGCAGGCCTTTCAGATAACGCTCGACGTCGTCGGCAAAGGCCTCGACCGAAGCATACCGGCGGTTCGGCTCCTTGCGGAGCGCGGTCAGCGCGATGTTGTCGAGATCGGCGTTGAGCTTCGGGCTGCGGGCTCCTGAATTCGTCAGCGCGGACGGCGCGGGCGGTTCGGCCTCGGCGACGGTTCGGATGATCTCGTCGAGGCTTTTGCCGTCGAAGCGAAACGGCCGGTCGCCCGTCAGCAGCTCGTAAAAGATCACGCCGAGGCTGTAGATGTCCGAAGACGTCCGGATCGGCTCGCCCTTGAGCTGCTCGGGCGAGGCGTAGGCCGGCGTCAGCGCGCGAAAAGCGGTCTGGGTCTGCGTCTCGTCGGGCGAAAAATTCTCGTCGGTCAGCTTGGCGAGCCCGAAATCGAGCAGCTTCGGCTCGCCCTCGGCCGTCACGAGAATATTCGACGGTTTGAGATCGCGATGGACGATCAGATTCTGATGCGCGAAGGCGACCGCCCGGCAGATTCTCAGAAATAGTTCGAGCCGCTCGCCGATCGGCAGATTCCGGTCGGCGCAAAACTCGGTCAACGGCACGCCGTCGACGTATTCCATCACGAGGTACGGCCAGCCGTCGGCGGTCGTCCCGCCGTCGACGAGCCGCGCGATGTTCGGATGTTCGAGCGACGCCAGAATCTGCCGCTCCTGCTGAAAACGGCGGCGCATCCGGGCCGTGTCGACGCCGATCCGGACGATCTTGACGGCCGCCCGCTGCGAAAACTCGCCGTCGTCGCGCGTCGCGTAAAACACCGTTCCCATCCCGCCCGCGCCGATTTCCCTTTGAATCCGGAACGCGCCGAGCTGCCGGCCGACAAACGGCGACTGCGAATCGTCGAAAGTCGTCCCGACCAGCTTTTCGAAATCTTCGTGCTCCAGAAATCCGGCGTCGTGGTGTTCGAGAAACGACGCCGCCTCGCGCCGCAGCTCCGGATCGTCACCGCAGCGGCGGTCGAGAAAATCCGCCCGCTCGGCGGTCGGCACGTCGAGCGCGGCGACGACTATTTCCTCGATCTGGTGCCATTTTTCGACGTCCATCAGCCTTCATTCTCCGAGAGCTCGCGGTGCAGCCACATCTTCGCCATCGTCCAGTCGCGGCGGATCGTTTTTTCGTTGACCTGCAGGATTTCCGCGATTTCCCTTTCGGTCAGGCCGCCGAAAAAACGCAGCTCGACGACGCGCGATTTGCGCGGGTCGAATTTTTCGAGATTGACGAGCGCCTCGTCGAGCGCGAGCACGTCGACCGCTTTCTGGGCGCCGATATTTTCGGCGCTGGTCAGCGAAATTTGAAAGCGGTCGGGACCGCCCCGCTTGTCGGCCCGGCGGTCGCGCGCGTGGTTGACCAGAATGCGCCGCATCATCTGCGCGGCGATCCCGTAAAAATGGGCGCGGCTCTGCCAGTCGGTCTGCTGGTCGATCAGTCTGAGATAGGCTTCGTGGACGAGCGCCGTCGGCTGCAGCGTATGCTCGGCGCGCTCGCGCCGCATCAGCGACCGCGCGAGCCGGCGGAGCTCTTCGTAGACGAGCGAATAGAGCGTCTCGGCGGCCGCTTCGTCGCCGCTTCGCCAGGATTTCAGGATTTCCGTAATTTCCGCGCGGGCTTTCATAAAATCCGTAATTCGAACAGGAATTTGACCTTATTCTATTTGAATTCCGGTCAAAATTATAAACGCGGATCGCCGATTTTTTTTCAATTTCCGGAAAATTCGGCGGACTTTTCGCAGAAACCGGATTTTTCGAAAAAAACAATGTCCGTTTTTCCCCGCCGGGCGGGCGTTATCTGTAAACGTCATAAATTTTAGTGGAAAGAAAACGGTATGAAAAAATCTTTGCAGAAGCTCGAATTAACCCGTCGGATCGTGGGTTTGTTTGTTTTTCTGGCCATTTCGGTCATCGGTCTGTTCGCCTGGCAGCGAACCGCCGAGCTCCAGATGAGAAGTGACTCGAATCGGGACGACGTCTCTCAAACGTCGAAAAACGAATCGCCGGACGAACCCGTTTCGATCCGCGCCGCCGGCCGCGGAAATCCTTACGTCAATTTTAAGGACGGCTTCGACCTCGCTTCCGACGGCACCGCCGCCGCCGATAATTCGCCCGCCGAAGCCCTGGCTTCGGCCGATTTCGATGCCGACGGGATCAACGATCTGGTCGTCGCCGACGCGAACGGCGGTCTGCAATTTTACAAAGGCCGGGATTCGCGAAAGGGCGTCTCACAGCCGTTCGAACCGGCCAAACGATCGGCCGCGCTCGATTTTGCGCCCGATTTTCTGGCGGCCGGAGATTTCAACGCCGACGGCCGTCCGGATCTCGTCGCGGCGGCCGGGGGCGCGAATTTTCTGGCGCTTTTAAGCGGCGACGGCGCGGGCAATTTTTCCGCCCCGCAGGCGATCGCCGTCGGCGGCCGGATCACCGCTCTGAGCACGGGCGAGATCGGGCGGGCCGACGGTCAGACCGATCTCGCCGTCGCCTACACCGATTCGAAAGGCGCTTATCTCACCGTTTTCGAGCACCCGGAAAGCGCGTTTCGTCATAAACCCGAGATCTTCAAACTGCCCGCGCCGGCGACCGCGCTCGCGATCGGCGATCTCGACGGCGATTTTTACGCCGACGTCGCGGTCGGCTGCGGGCCGGATCTAACGATCGTCCACGGCCGCGGGCAGGCTTATCCGTGGGATCTGCTCCCCGATTCCGGCATCAAACGCCCGAAGGCGGCGGTCGCCGCGCGCCGGATGCCGTTTTCGATTGCGGCGCTGACGTTCGGCCGATTCGGCGGGACGCGCGGCGACTCGCTCGCGCTGCTCGGCACGGACGGCAACCTTTACCGGCTCGCAGCGAACCGTTCGGAACGCGCCCCGAAACATCGACTGACCGGCGAACAGCTGGCCCGGACAGCGAAAAACTTATCTCTGCCGACCGGCGTCGACGACCGGAATCTGGCGACGATCGAAGCGGCGGGCGCGTTGACGGGTGAAACCGACGCCGCGGGAATGCCGCTGATCGACCGGAGCGCGCCGAATGGCGAAAATTCGCTGGATTACCTGCGGCAAAAACAGCAGGAAGCCGCGAAAAATTTCAAAAAGCCCGACCCGCAAGAAATCGAAGCGATTATCGCCGACGGCGCGCAGAAACGGGCCGCCTTTACGGAAAAAGCGAAACAGGCGTTTATAAGAAGCATCGCCGGCCGGCCCGCATCGCCGGCCGCGTGGTCGCTCGAAACGCTCGCGGCCGGCGCGCGGCTGACCGGGGCGGCGGTCTCGAATTCGGCGAATAAAATGATGCGCGTCAACGTCTCGGACAGCCGCCTCGACGACATTCTGCTCGTCGATTCGACGTCTAATCAGATCCGGCTCGTCACGCAGGCCGCGACCGAAGGCCGGAAAGCGGCGGCCGAGATCGTCGATCTCGACGTCGCCGGCGGCCTCCGGGCGGTGCTGCCGATGCGGCTCAATCTCGACGCCCTGAGCGATCTGATCGTTCTTCGTCAGGGCGCGAGCAATCCATCCGCGGTGATGACCGCGCCGGCGAACGTTTTCATCGTGACCTCGACGGACGAAACCGGCGACTGCCAGAATTCGAATCCGTGCAGCCTCCGAAACGCGATTCTGCTCGCCAATTCGGCCCCCGGAATGGACATCATCGCTTTCAATCTCGGCGCGGGCACCCATACGATCACGCCTTCGGCGGAGCTTCCGGTGATCACGGACGCCGTTTCCCTGCAGGGTTCGAGCGACGCGAACGGCAATAAACTGGTCGAGATTTCGGGCGCGAACATCGCTTCGCCAGCGGCCGACGGCTTAAAGGTCCGCACCAGCAACTCGTTTATTTACAATCTCGCCGTCAACCAGTTTCCGGCGCTTCCGAACCAGAGCGGCAGCCTCGTCGGCGGCAACGCCGTGACGATCGAAACGACTTTGAACGCGCCGACGAACGGTAACAATTTTATCGTCAGCAATTATCTCGGCACCGATCCGACCGGCAGTTTTTCAAAAGCGAACAAGGCGACGGGCCTGAACATCTTCGACTCCGATCAGAACTACATCGACGGGAACGTTATGTCGGGCAACGATTCGCGGCAAACGGGCGGCGCCGGGCTTTCCGTCACCGCCGGCAACTCGAATTCCTTTTACCGGAACATCATCGGGCTCAATGCTTTGGGGACGGCCAAACTGGGTAATATCACGGGCGTATTTTTGGCCGGCGCCGATAATAACTTCGGCGGCACGAATCCGAACGACGGCAATACGGTTTCCGGCAACGGCATTGAAAATTTGAATTATCCCGGCCATTGCGTGGGTTCCGGAATGTTGATTCCCAATTTGATCGACTTACAGACTAACGAACTGATCGGGCTGAACAACAACGTCGCCGGCAACCGGTTCGGGACGAATCCCGCCGGGACGATCGCCCTCGGCAACTGTTCCGAGGCGATCAATACGTCGCCGCTGACGCAGACGACGATCGGCGCGGTCACGCCGGCCGGCCGCAACATCGTCGCCGACAACGGCCTCGGCGCGATTGTTTGCAGCGAGGAATTCCTGCCGGATTTTGAAGGCGGATTCTGCGCGATCGCCGGCAACAACATCGGCACCGACATCACCGGCAACATCGCAATGCCGAATAACGACCGCAACCTCGAAGGCGGATTCGACCGCGTGCGCGGCAACGTCGACATTTTTCACAATCTTACCTATTCCTATTTCGGCGCGCCGGGCGGTACGACGCCGGGCGGCGCCTGTACCGGACTCTGCAATCTCTATTCGGCGAACAATCCCGGAATCAAAGAGGACATTTATTTCACGGGCCGCGGAACGATCGGTTTTTTCAACAACTATATCGGCACCAACGCCCAGGGCAATCAGGCGCTTCCGAATAATGAAGGCATCAACCTCGGCAATGTCGTTTTCGGTCAGGTCCTCGTCGGCGCGGCGGGCCGCGACGAAAACAACGCACCGGTCGCGCTCGGCAACCTGATTTCCGGGAATCTGCACCGCCCGATGGGCGCCGGCACTTTCAGCTCCGATTTTCCCGGCGCCGGTTACTTCAGCACGGTCTCGCTTTACGGCAACCGCGTCGGGACGGACGCGACCGGCACCTTCGCGATCCCGAACGACGCGGACAACCAGAGCATTTTCGGGAGCGGCATCAACCTCAGCCGGGGTTTTACCGAAACGAATATCGTCGGCGGCACCGATCCGCTCGAACGCAACATCATCTCGGGCAACGCCGGCAACGGTCTTTCAATCCGGCCGGCTTTCGGCGGTCAGAGTTTTCCGCTTTCGACGAAGATCGTCAACAACCTGATCGGACTGAATTCGTCGCTCGGCCCGCTCGGCAACGGCGGCAACGGAATCGAGATTCAGGACGGCTCCGGCGCCGAGATCGGCGGCACCGATCAGGAAGCGAACCAGATCGCCTACAACGGAATCCGCGTCAGCACTGCGGCGGGAGTTTTGATCGACGGTTTCCCCGGCGTTTTCAATCAGTCGCGACGAATCACGGTTCGCAACAATTCGATCCACGACAACGCCGGTCTCGGAATCGATCTCAACAGCAGTTTCGCCGGCCTCAACGGCGGCGGCGACGGCGTGACGGCGAACGATTGTCAGGATGCGGACGACGGCGCGAATGAACTGCAGAATTTCCCCGAACTGCTCGCGCCGGTGCAGAACGGCGACGGCAGCATTACCGTCGCGGGGATGCTTTCAAGTAAACCGGGCCGCGCTTTTGTGATCGATTTCTATTCGAGCCCGGCGGCCGATCAGAGCAGCTATGGCGAAGGCGCTAATTATATCGGTTCCGTCAATATTTCGACCGACGGAAACGGCTTCAGCGAATTCGAATACAGATCCGCGCTGCCGGTCCCGGCCAATCTGGCGATCACGGCGACCGCGACCGATGCCGACGGCAACACCTCGGAATTTTCCTGCGCCGCCGGCCAATGCAGCGGGGCGCGAACGAACTTCGGAGATATCCGCAACGGAGCGCCGCTTTGTTCAGGCGAAATCATCGTCAACGTCACCGGCGATGAAAGCGATGACGTGGATGACGGATTTTGCGACGTCAATCCGAACGAACCGATGCAGCAGTGCACACTGCGGGCGGCCATTCAGGAAGCCGAGCGCCGGCCGGGCCGTGATCGTATCAAGTTCGAGATCGAGCCGCGCGGCGAGCAAACCATCTCGCTGACCGGGCCGCTGCCGCAAATAACCTCGCCGGTCTGGATCAACGGACTTTCCCAGTCGCCGAGCTATGTCGGCCCGTTGATCACGGTCGACGGAACCGGTGCCGGAACCGGTGCGTCCGGTCTTAAACTGATCAACGCTTCATCCGCCGAGATCGACGGGCTTGAGTTCACCAACTTCGCATCGAACGGAATCCTGATTTCCGGCGGTTCGAACAACGAGGTTACCGACTGCATCTTCGAAGGCACCGGCAGCCCGATGGAAACCGGCGTCAAACTGGTGAATTCAAGCGGGAACAAAATCGGCGACCGGCTGAGCCGCGGAAACAAGTTTTTCAACAACAATAACAACATCCTGCTTGAGAATGCGAACGGGAATCAAATCTCGGGCAACTACGTCTTCGCCGGTCTGAACGGAATTTCACTTATCAGCTCGTCGAACAACGAGATCGGCGTCTCGAACCGGATCCCGACGACTTCCGACGACAATCCGGGAAACACGATTGTCAACGTCGCCCTCAACGCCGTCTATCTTTCGGACGTCGCGCCGCCGACGCAGGGGAATTTCCGCTCGTTCTTCAGGCAGACCTCCGGCGAGCTGAACAAAAATTCGACCGATTTCGAGGATCGGCTGGCGGAGATCACGGAAAGCGTCAGAAAGCGCGCGGCCGCCGGCGCGGCTGTTATACCGGACGAGCCCTTCGTTTTTTCCGCCGATCAGGAAGCCGGCACGCCGAGCCGGAACAACACCATCGTCAGCAACCAGATCGGCTCCCTCGACGACGTCGTTACCAACTACGAGAACGGGCGCGGCATCTTCGTCGGCAATGCCGTTCTGACGAAGATCGGCAAGGACGGCAACGCGGAGCGGAATTATATTACAAAAAGCAGAACCGAAGGAATATTCGTCTCGGCGGCCTCGCAGACGACAATCGTCAATCATAATTTCATCGGCGTCTCGCTCTCGGGCGAAGCGCCGCGCCCCAACGTCGACGGGATCGCGATCCTCAGCAACCGGAATACGATTTCCAGAAATCTGATTTCCGGCAACACCCATTACGGCGTCGTCGTCGGAACGATCGGCGCCGGCAGCGGCGGCGCCAACGAAAACACATTCCTTCATAATTTCATCGGCACCAATCTGACGGCTACCGTGGGACTGCCCAACGAGCTCGGAATCTACATCAACGGAAATAAGAACTTCATCGGCGACTCGATGCCGACGGGTGCCAATGTCATCGCCGGCAACCATCTCGAAGGAATTCTGTTCGAGATCGGGGCCGCCGAGAACCGGGTGATGGGAAATCTGATCGGGGCCGCCTCCGGAACGACGATTCCCAATCAAACCGGCATCCTCCTGCGCGGTTCGAAAAACGATATCTTCAAAAACGTAATTTCCGGCAATCAGAAAGAGGGCGTCAAGGTCGAATATGCGGCTTCGAATCCCTCGGGTCCTCAGGAAAACAAGATCCGGCAGAATTTTATCGGAACCGATTCGGAGGACGCGCAGCTGCCCAACGAAACCGGCATCTTTCTGACCAACGGCGCCTGGAAAAACCTGATCGAAGACAACGTTATTTCCGGCAACACGGAGGACGGCGTGAAGATCGGCGCCAAAAGCAATACCGACGCCGTTTCGAAGGAAAACGTCCTTTGGAGTAACCGCATCGGGACGACCGGCAACGGCGATTTCCCGCTGCCGAACCGAAACGGAGTCAGGCTCGTCAATGCGGCCTCGGACAACTGCATCGGTCCGGACGATCCGGCCGCGCCGACGTTTCTTCAAAACGTGATTTCCGGCAACTCCGAAAACGGCATCCTGATCGCTCGCAATAATGTTGTTTCGGGTGGAGATGCGCCGACGGGCAATAAGATCAGGATCAACCGGATCGGTCTCGGCGCCTCGCCCGATCTGGCGGTTCCGAATAATGTCGGCATCAATCTCGGTGAGGGCGCGACCGGCACGATCATCGGCGGAAGGCGGCAACTCGACGGAAACGTCATTTCCGGAAATACCGAAGACGGAGTTCGGATCGCGGCCGACTACGCATCGTTCGTTCATCCTTCCGGCAACCGGATCCTCGGAAACCTGATCGGCGTTCAGCGCGAGAACGAGCTCGAAACGGCGCCGGCCGTCGGCAACGGCCGGAACGGAATTCTGATTCAGCATTCCGACCACAACATCATCGGCGAGCTGGAAAATGCGACCGAGGAGCCTTCCGACTACGGAAACGTCATCGGCGGCAATCAGCGCGACGGCATTCGGCTCGACGGGGCGCATTCGCCCTTTAGTCCGACGCTCACGAGGTATAATGAGATCAAAGGAAATTATATCGGGGTCAGCACCGGCGGGGTGAAATTCGCGAATCTTGACTACGGGATCAACGCCGTCTCGACCCTCCGGACCATCGTTAGCGGCAACATCACCTCGGGCGGCGCCAAAAAGGGTCTGCAGTTTATCGACACCGAACAGATCTTCTTCGGCCCGCGAAACACCGCTCCGGGCACGCCGTCCGGCGGCGCGGATCTGCGCTCGATCGTTTCCGGCAATCTGATCGGGGTCGCGCGGAACGAGAACGGAGAGCTGATCGCCGCCGGCAACGACGAAGGCGGAATAGGTTTGATCGATTCGTCCGACATTCTGATCGGAAATACCGGCACCGGCCCGATCATCGAAAAACCGAACATCATCGCCGCCAACGGCGGCCCCGGCATTCTGATCCGGAACGGCGCGTCCAACATCATCGCCGGCGCATTCATCGGCACGGACCAAACCGGCGCGACGAATCTGGGCAATGCCGGCGACGGCGTGCTGCTTTCCGACCAGTCCGGGTCCAATCAAATCGGCAGCGACTCGCCGAATTCGGGCAACACGATCTCCTTCAACGGCGGCGCGGGCGTGCGGATCGACGAAACGGCCGGGAGCGGCAATCTGGTCGATCCGAATTCGATCTTCGGCAACACCGGTCTCGGCATCGACCTCGGCTCGCCCGGCCATACGCCGAACGATCCGGACGACGCCGACACGGGGCCGAACAACCTGCAGAATTATCCGACGATCGTTTCGAAACAAATCGTCGGGGGCGAGCTGTTCGTCGAATTTCAGGTCGATTCCGCGCCCGAATATTCCAACTACGGCGCGAACGGTCTGTACGTCGAATTCTTCAACGCCGACGCGCAAGGGCAGGGCGAGCGGTTTTTAGGCTCGACCTATTACACGCTCGGGGATCACGACGGCGCATTGGTCGGAACGAAAACCGTCGATCTCGGCAACGCGGGCGTTCTGGGCATCAACGCCAATGACCCGATCACCGCGACCGTCACCGACGCCGACGGCAACACTTCGGAATTCGCGCCGATCTTTGTGCCGACCGCGGCCGGCGTCGCGCTCGGCGGCGAGGTCACCGGGCCGATGGGTCAGGGCATCGCCAACGTGCGGGTCACGCTGACCGACGCGAACGGCGCGGCGCGCACCGTATTGACCAACAATTTCGGGCGCTACCGCTTTGAATCGGTGCCGGCCGGCGCGGTTTACACGGTCGGCGTTTCGAATAAAAAATACCGGTTCGAACCGCCGACGCAGGTCGTCGAGCTGACGGACGCCCGCGACGATCTGAATTTCACGGCCGCGCCCTGAGCGCAATGGCCTTAAGTTAAGAAATAAGTTCAGCAAGCTGATCGATTCAGGCGGAAAAAAAACGGCTGGCAAGCGCGGCGTTATTTCGGATGCTTCGCGTTTTTCGCGGGCCGTTTTAATTTCCCGCTGATACTATTTTGCCCTGTTTTTCATTAATTTCGGCGAGCGCGGCAAACGCCGCTTTTCGCGAAATGTCGTCCTCCGGCAGGTTGGCTTTCGCTTCATCGACCGCTTCGAGCGCCATTTTTTCGGCTTCCGCAAATCGTTTCTGAACGAGCAGGCAGCGGCTGAAATCGGTCTTCACGCGGATGATCGCGGGCATATTCTTCTTCGGCTGTTTTTCGTAAATGGCGATCGCCTGTCGAAAGTAATCCTCGGCCTCCGTATAGCGCCCGGTCTTCGTCAAAATATTGCCCATCAGCGAAAACGAATAGGTAAACACGAAATCCCGGCTTTTATCGGGAAACAGCTCCTTGAAGATCGAGATCGTTTCGCCGATTTTTTCTTCGGCCCTTTTATAATCCGCCTTACGAAAAGCGACCGTCGCCTGCCGGCTTGATACCATCGCGACGTTTTGATTGCGGTCGCCCTCGGTCCGGCGGAAAATAGCTTCGGCCTCCCGGTAATAATTTTCGGATTCGTCAAGCAGATTTTTGTTCATCGCGACTTCGCCCAGATTTTGGAGAAGAGAACCGTATTCGATCCGCGGCGGCCCGTCAGACGCGCGAAACTTCGCAAGAGCCTCCAGCAAAAGCGCCTCGCCCTTTTCTTTGGCCCCGGTATCGAACAGGGCTTTGCCGTGATTGGCCTTGAGCGTCGCCACCAGCAGCCGGTCGTTTCCCTGCAGATCGGCATCCGAAGCGATCGCCTCGGCCTCGTCGAACAAGGCCATCGAGGTCGGGTAATCAAACAGATAAAATTTGACGACCGCCAGCAGCCCGAAGCTGTAGGCAGCTTTGACCGGCTCGAAATCCGGCGCTTTCGCGGCCCTTTGCTGACGGTAAAAGGCGACCGGCATTTCCAAAACGTCGTTGGCTTCGCGCGTTTTCGCCTGATTGAACAACACCTCGGCGAGCGCGGTCGCGGTCGCCGAGGTTTCCGGATGCGCCGCCCCGAAAATCTCGGTTTGGATTTCGAGCGCCTTGCGAAGATTGATTTCGGCCGCCTCATAATTGCTCTGCGAACCGTAGGAAATGCCGATCGTGCGCAGAATCTGCGCGCGAACCTCGGGCTGGTCGGCAAGCTCGGTTTCGATCTGCGGCGTGATTTCCCCGAGCATCTCGTTAACCGTCACGTCCTTTGATTTCGGAACCGGCGCGACCGAGCCGAAACTCTGGTTCGAAAACGACAGCATCTGCTGCAGGAACCGGTTGATGCGCTGGGCCTTCAGTTTTTCGGCGTTCGCGACGTCCCGCTGGCCGCGGGCGATGTTCGACTGGCGGATCGAGAACAGCAGGGCCGCGATGATGACGATGAAAACGAAGCTCGCCACCGCCACCGCGGCCCTGTGACGACCGATGAATTTCGCTGCCCGGTACTGAAACGTGTTCGGCCGGGCGGCGACCGGCAGGCCGCTCAAATAACGTTCGATATCGTCGGCCAGCGCCGCGACCGATTGATAACGGCGCTCGGGCTCTTTACGCAGCGCCGTCAGCACGATATTGTCGAGATCGCCTCTGAGAGCCTTATGATCGACGGACGATAGTTTGGGAGCGGCCGGTTCTTCGGAATCCGCCGTTTCGGCATCGAGCTCCCGCGCGGACGACGGCGGGTTCGGCTCGGTCCGCGAGATTTTTTTGATGATTTCGTCGAGGCTCCCGTTTTCGAACTGAAACGGTCGTTTGCCGGTTAGAAGCTCGTAAAGCACGACCCCCAGACTGTAAATATCCGAAGCCGTCGTGATCTGTTCCCCGCAAATCTGTTCGGGCGAGGCATAGGCCGGCGTCAACGCCCGGAAAGCGGTCTGCGTCTGCGTCGCGTCGGTTTCGTCGAGCAGCTTTGCGAGCCCGAAATCGAGCAGCTTCGGCTCGCCTTCTTTCGTCACCAGAATATTGCCCGGCTTCAAATCCCGGTGGACGATCAGGTTCCGATGCGCATACTGGACGGCCGCACAGACCTTCAGAAATAATTTCAGGCGTTCTTCGAGCGATAAATCGGCGCGGGCGGCATATTCCGTGACCGGCTCGCCCTCGATGAACTCCATCGCCAGAAAAGGCTCGCCCGAGGCGGAGACGCCCCCGTCGAGAAGCCGCGAAATGTTCGGATGGTTGAGGTTGGCGAGGATCTGCCGCTCGCGTTTGAAACGATCGACAAGGTGATTGTCGGCGAGCGTCTGCCGGATGATCTTGATCGCCGCCTGCTGCTTGAATTCGCCGTCGTCGCGCGCCGCCAGAAAAACCGCGCCCATCCCGCCGACCCCGATTTCGCGCTCGATCCGGTAAGCCCCGAAATGCCTTTCGGACATTTTTTCGTCACTTTTGAAGACCTGGCCGGCCTGAAAAACCGGTTCCTCGATAAAATCGCTGACGAGCAGGTTCTCGCTCAGCAGGGACTCGACTTCCACGCGCAGGTCGGCGTTGTCGCCGCAGGCCGCCGCGAGATAAGTGCGCCGTTCTTCCCCGGATTTCGCCAATGCCTCGAGAAAGATATCTTTTACGCGTTTCCAGTCTGCCTCATTCATCTGTGCCTCATTAATCGCTTCTGTTCGGTCCGCCGATCTCGCGGTGCAGCCAGGTCTTCGCGACCGTCCATTCGCGTTTGACGGTGGCCGGCGAAATCTTCAGCGAGTGCGCCGTCTCCTCGATCGTCAGGCCGCCGAAAAACCGGAGCTCGACGATCCGGCTCTGCACGGGATCGAACGCGGCGAGCTTTTCGAGCGCGTCGTCGAGCCCGAGCAGATCGACCTCGCGCCCCTTTTTCGACGGAAAGCTGATCGCCTCGTCGAGCGACATTTTCTGTCCGAAATCGCGCTTTTGCGCCCGTTTTTCGCGGGCGTGATCGACGAGAATCCGGCGCATCACCTGCGCCGCGACGGCGAAGAAATGCGCGCGGTTCTGCCACGAGACCTTTTCCCAGTCGACGAGCCGGAGATAGGCTTCGTGAACGAGCGCCGTCGCCTGCAGCGTGTGATCTGACCGCTCGTTCTTGAGATAGCTGTGGGCGAGCCGGCGAAGCTCGCCGTAGACGAGCGGCAGCAGCTCCTCGGGCGCTTTTCCATCGCCCTCGCTGATCCGTTCGAGCAAAATTGTCACGTCGGTCGGTTCGGCCATAATCACGGCATTTCTATCGGTTTACCGATGATTATACGCGAACCCGAAAAAAAAAATCATTTTTTTTGAGCCGCTTTTCGAAAAATTTCCGCTTTGTAGGGCGAAACCGAAAAACATTAAATCAGAGGAGCGGAAAATTATGAAATCGAACAATTCTCTCGGCTTGACGGCCCTTTTAATCATTTTGGCGATGCCGGCGCTCGTTTTCGCGCAGCAGGGCGCGCTCGACGCGAGCTGGGGCACCGGCGGGACCGGCATTTATCAGGACCCGCTGCCGGCGACGAACGACGCGACGAATGTCGGCCGCCGCTACGGCCCGGTCGAGCTGCTCGCCGACGGCCGCGCGATCGTCGCCGGGAGCGCCACGAAAAGCCTCGGCGGCGGCAGTTACAACAACAATCTCGTGATCCGCCGGCTCAACGCCGACGGCTCGGCCGACGCGAGCTTCGCGGGCGGCGCGGGGGCGATCGAGACGACCTTCCTGTCCTTCAACAGCGTCGATTCCAACGTGCTCGGCCCGGTCGTCGCGATCCAGCCGGCCGACGGCAAGATCGTCGTCGCCGCGCAGTGCACAGTGAACGGCGCGCCGAACCCGGCCGTCGACAACACGCTCGGCACCGATCTCTGTCTCTGGCGCTTCAACGCGAACGGGACGCTCGACACGACCTTCGGCGGCAATATCGTGGCCGCTTGGGGCGGCAACCCGAATTTTCCGGCGACGAGCTACACGATGCCGGCCGGCAAGGTCTGGACCTTTACCGGCACCAATCAGGCGCTGCCGACCGTCACCACCGGATTTAACGGCGCGCCGGTCAGGATCCGAATCGCGACCGACGGCCGGATCGTCGTTTTCGGCAACAGCCGCGATTTCGTCGGCGCGAACCAGACCGGCCGCTTCAAAGGGTTCGTCGCCGTCTACGCGACGAACGGCGCGCTCCAGAGCATCACCAGTCTGGCCGACGCGAGCGGCAGCACGACGAACGGCTTCGGCGCGACGAAGATCAACGACGGCGACATCCTGCCGAACGGCGATTTTCTCTCCGTCGGCAGCCAGTCGCGGCTCGTCTCGACCGGCCCGGCCGTTTTCTCGCAGCCGAAATGGATCGTCTTCCGCAACGCGACCGGCCAGTTTCTCGATCAGGTCAACACAAATCCGGCCGAGGGCGCCTACGGAGTCGCCCAGCTGCGGAGCGGCAAAATTCTCGTCGCCGGCGTCGCCGGTTCGAACGCACCGCAGTTCGTCCGCTACAACTCCGACCTGACGTTCGACGCGACGTTCGGGACGAGCGGGCGGCTGATTCCGGTCTGCGGCGGCAATTTCTGCTACGACACGCAGGCGATCACGAGAATGAGCGCGCAGAGCGACGGCAAGATCACTGGCATTTCATACAACGGCAACATCTTCCGGCTCAACCCGGACGGCTCGCCCGACCGCTCCTACGCGCGCTACCGGACGGACATCGCCGACAGTCTCGCGGTGCGCGGCATCCTCCAGAACCTCGGCTACACGACGCCGTTCCCGATCCGCAGCGGCACCGACGGCCGCATCTCCTACAGCTCGTTCGCCGTCCGCCCGAACGGCCGGACGATCGTCAGCGGCGCGGCCGGCATCAGTCCGGGCGGCCCCAACGCGCAGGCCGTCGCGGCGCAGCTCAAAACCTATCTGAAAAACGGCGGGACGTTCAGCGACCTCAATAACGACGGCGCGTCGGAAGTCGCCGTCTTTCGCCCGACCGACGGCGTCTGGCACAATCTCGACAGCTTCACGGGCGGCTACACGCCGGTCCAGTTCGGGCTTTCCGGCGACAAGCTCGCGCCGGCCGACTACGACGGCGACGGCAAAACCGACCGCGCCGTGTTCCGCAACGGCGTCTGGTATATCTTCCAATCCTCGAACAATCAGGTCCGCTTCGCGCAGTGGGGCCAGGCGGGCGATCTGCCGCGGCCCGGCGATTTCAACGGCGACGGTTTCGCCGACATCGCCGTTTTCCGGCCCTCGAACGGGACGTGGTACATCGCCTACAGCAATCCGGTCCAGCCGGGCGGCGCGACGATCAACATCACGACGTTCGGCCAGTCGGGCGACGCGCCGCTCGTCGCGGACTTCGACGGCGACGGCAAATCCGACGTTTCGGTCTTTCGCAGCGGCACGTGGTATTTCATCCGTTCGGGCGACGGCTCGATCGGCATCGTCAATTTCGGCCTCGCCGGCGACGTCCCGGTCACGGGCGATTACGACGCCGACGGCAAATCCGACATCGCCGTCTTTCGCGCCGGCGTCTGGTACGCGCTCCGGTCCTCGGACGGTTCGACGCTGATCCAGCAGTTCGGCATCAATGGCGACAAGCCGGTGCCGGGCGATTACGACAACGACGGCAAAAACGATCTGGCCGTTTACCGCAACGGCGTCTGGTGGATCCAGCGCTCGTCGGACGGCGGCGTCTCGGCGACGAATTTCGGGCTCGCGACCGACCTGCCGATCGAAACCGCCTACCTGCCCTGAGTTTCCGGCGAACGGGGCCGAAACTACAGCAATAAAATCAAACCTCTTCGGGCCTGCCCGGCGGGAAACTCGAACGGCCGTTTCTGCGGAAGCGGCCGTTTTTTTTTGCGCTTCCCTTCCGGAATTTTTTTTCGGCGGGCGGTGAGCGGATTCGGGCGTCGTTTTCGATTTACATTACATAGCGCCGAAAAAAACGGTCGATTTCAATTTTCAATGAGAGGTAAAACTATGTTCGTTTCCGCCCCCGTGCGTCGTCGTCTTATTCGTTGGAGCATCAATTGTCTGCCGGTCGTGCTGGCCGTCGTCGCGCTGTCGTTCGGCTGGCGCAGCGGTCCGCCGTCGGCGGCCGCCCAGTCCGGAGAAACGCCCGCCGCGCCAAGCCAGTTCGGCGTTTTCGATGCCGACCCGGCGAGCCTCGGCCTGATCCCGGACGGGACCGCGCTCGGCAACCCGCCGAATTACGGCGCGCCGCGCAACGTGACGTTCAACGTCGCGGGTATGAACGGCTCGATCACCGACGTCCGGATCAGCTTTACGTCGGGCAATCCGGCGCACACGTTTCGCGGCGATCTCGAAGCGGTGCTCAAAGCGCCGGGCGGCTCGCCGTCGTTTCTCTTGTTCAGCCGGACGGGCGCGACTTCGGCGACCTCGTTCGGCAGCAACTCCGACCTGACCGGCCCGTATAATTTCACGGACTCGGCGGCCGGCCCGAACTGGTGGGCGGTGACCGCGACGCCGACGACGCCGGGCGACTACCGGACGGTCGGCGCGGGCCCGTCGGCGACGAACCCGGCGGCGACCAATCTGAGCGCGGCGTTCGCTTCCGTGCCGAACCCGAACGGCGTCTGGACGCTCTCGTTCCGCGACGGCACGTCGGCCGACACCGGCGCGATCTCGGCGGCCTCGCTGACGCTCACGACGAACGCCGTCGTCAACCAGCACACGGTCGATTTCAACGGCGACGGCAAGACCGATTTCGCCGTCGCGCGGAACACCGGCGGCGGCCCGAACGGCCAGCTGACGTGGTTCGTCAATCTGAACGGCTCGAACACGACCTTCGCCTCGGCGTGGGGCCTGAACGGCGATTTCCCGACGCCCGCCGATTTCGACGGCGACCAGAAAACCGACATCGCCGTCTGGCGCGCGGACGGCGTCACGGTCGCCAAGTTCTTCATTCTGCAGAGCGCGACCAACACCGTCCGGAGCGAGGCTTTCGGGCAGACCGGCGACAATCCGACGGTCGTCGGCGATTACGACGGCGACGGCCGGGCGGACATCGCCGTCTACCGGCCCGGCGTCACGCGCAACGCGCCGAGCACGTGGTTTTACAGGGGCAGCCTGAACAATCCCGACGGGCTCGTGACCTACGTGCCGTGGGGCATCGCGGGCGACCTGCCGTCCCCGGGCGATTACGACGGCGACGGCCGCGCCGACTTCGTCGTGCAGCGCGCCGAGGCCGGCGGCCAGACGCGTTTCTGGATGAACCAGACGACGGCCGGCGTGACCTCGATCCCCTTCGGCACGTCGGGCGACACGATCGTTCCCGGCTTATACGACGCCGACAACCGGACCGACCTCGCCGTCGTCCGGGCCGTCGGCGGGCAGCTTCAATGGTTCGTCCGGCCGAGCACGACGGGCGTCGTCAGCGGCGCGCCGGCGGCGATCTGGGGCACGGCGACCGATCTGCCCGCGCCGGGCGATTACGACGGCGACGGCCGGACCGATTTCGCCGTCTACCGCGCGAGCCCGACCGCCGGCCAGAGCGCGTTCTGGGTGTTCGGCGGAACCTCCGGCGCATTCAGCGTGCCGTTCGGCCAGAACGGCGACTACCCGGTCGCGAACTTCAACGCGCATTGATCGTCAGGTATTGATCCGATAAAAAAGCGCCGCGTGTCGACACGCGGCGCTTTTTTCTGTTTTCGCTTCGTCGCTTGAACGCCGTCAGAAAGGTCGATCTTCGTAGAGCCGCGCGAGCTCGCCCTCGGACTTTTCGGGTTTGACCGGCGGCGGCCTGAAGAACCCGACGATCGCGGCGGCGATCTTTTTCAAACCTTTTCCGGCTCGCCCGCGGGAAGCCGAACGGCCGTTGACAAAAAAATAAACCGGCCGTTTTTTTATTATTTTGAGCCGGTTCGGCGTTTTTTTCCGCCCTGTAGGGCGAACACGGACAAAATCCGGGTAGAAACCGAGGACACGAGTATGAAAAATGATCGCCGCAATTCACGACTTATCCGGCTGGCCGCCGCTTTTTTCCTGACCCCGGCGCTCGCCGCCGGCGCGCTTTTCGCGTGGCAGACGCGGGCCGCGATGCAGGGCTTCGACCGAACGGAAACGACCGAACCGATCGTCGTTCGCCAGACCGACGGAAAACCGTTCGTCAATTTCGGGGACGGCGTCGAGCTGGCTTCGCCGCCGAACGCCGCCGGCGAACAGTCGCCGCAGACGCTCGTCGCCGCCGATTTCGATTCCGACGGCGTCCCCGACCTCGTGACGGCCGACGCGACCGGATCGCTGCGGTTTTATAAAGGCAGCGGGCGGAGTGCGAACGGCGAAAACCGGCCGTTCGAAGCGCCGGCCGTCCGGGCAACGATCGGTTTTTCTCCGGATTTTCTCGCCGCCGGCGATTTCAACGCCGACGGCCGACCGGATATTCTGGCGGCCGCGAAGGGGACGAGCTTTCTTGAAGTGATGAGCGGCGACGGCCGC
>JAFDVJ010000057.1:19660-27187 GCA_018269075.1 Acidobacteriota bacterium | reverse complement strand
ACCCGAGATCTTCAAACTGCCCGCCCCGGCCGACGAAATAGCGATCGGCAATCTCGACGAGGATTTTTACCGGGACGTCGCGGTCGCGAGCGGCAGCCAGTTGACGATCATCGGCGGGCGCGGGCAGGCTTATCCGTGGGACCTGATCCCGAATTCCGGCATCACGCGGCCGGCGGCGGTCGTCGCCGCCCGAACGCTTCCCTTCTCGGTCGCCGCGATGGCGGTCGGCCGGTTCGGCGCGAAACGGGGCGAATCGCTCGCGCTGCTCGGAACCGACGGCAACCTTTACCGGCTCGAATCGAACCTGAGCGAGCGGCCGGCGAACAATCGATCGAACGCTTTGCAAATTAACGGTCAGACCAAAAATCTCCGGCTGCCGAGCGGTGTCGAAACGCCCAACCTGGCGTTCCCGGTCGAACCGCCGCCGCCCGTCGCGGAAGGCGACGAAGAGAGTTTCCCGATATTCGAAAAAGACGATGTCGCGGCCGGAAAATTCGTCGAATTTATGCAAAAGAAACGGCCGGAAGCGGCTGAAAAATTCAAGCGGATGAGCAAAGAGGAACGCGACCGGCGACTTGCCGAGGGAATGCGGAAAAAAGCTGAATATTCGGAGAAAGCGAAACGCGGGTTCCTGCAAAGCATCGCCGGCCGGCCTTCGAAGCTCGCCGGCTGGTCGCTCGAAACGCTCGCTGCCGGCGCGCCCGGAATCGGCGCGGCGGCCTCGAACGCGCCGCAGAAAATGCTCCGGGTCAATGTTTCGAGCGGCAATCTCGACGATATTCTGCTCGTCGATTCGATCTCGAACCAGATCCGGCTCGTCTCACAGATCAAAACCGGCGCGCAAAGCCCGAAGGCCGAAATTACGAATCTCGACGTCGACGGCGGCCTCCAGGCCGTGCTGCCGCTGCGTCTCAATCGCGACGCGCTCTCGGATCTGGTCGTCCTCCGAAAAGGCGCAACCGTGCCGGCGGCGGTGATGACCGCGCCGGCGCAGGTCATCACCGTGACCTCGACGGACGAGACCGGCGACTGTCTGGGCGCGAACCCGTGCAGCCTGCGGACCGCGATTCAGATCGCCAACCAGACGCCCGGCGTCGATCTGATCGATTTCAACGTCGGCAGCGCGACGATCGCGCCGGATTCCCCGCTGCCGGTGATCACCGAAGCCGTGACGATCATCGGCGACCTCAACGGCAACGGCCAGCCGCTCGTCGAGATTTCCGGCGCGAATCTGACCGGACAGGGCGTCGACGGTCTGAAGCTCCGGACGAGCAACGCGGCGGTCTACAATCTGACGATCAATCGTTTTCCGAGCTTTATCGACGGAAATACCGGCAGTCAGATCGGCGGCAGCGGCATCACCATCGAAAGCACGATCGAATCGCCGAATCACGGCAACAACATCATTCAGGGAAATTACCTCGGGACGGATAAAACCGGAAGCCTCGACGAAGGCAACGACGCCGCCGGGCTCAACATTTTCGACGCCGACGAAAACCAGATCGGCGGCACCGCGCCCGGCTACGGCAACGTCATTTCGGGCAACGGCTCGGAGCAGAAAAACGGCGTCGGCATCAACGTCACGGCCGGCAACGATAATATTTTTCAGGGCAACGTCATCGGGCTCAACTCGCCCGGCACGGGCAAGGTCGGCAACTCGGAAGGAGTGCTGCTGACCGGCAGCGACAATATTTTCGGCGGCGACGAGCCGGGCGCGGGCAACACCGTCTCGGGCAACGGCGAGCCGTATCCGGTCGGGACGCAGGGCGAGGGCCTGTGTTACGGCGTCGGGTTGCGCACTCTGCATCTGTTCGATCTCGAAACGGGCGAATTTCTGACCCTCAACAACGATCTGCGCGGCAATCGCTTCGGCACGAATCCGGCGGGCACCGTCAAACTGAGCAACTGCCAGCGCGGCATTCAGACCTCGCCGTGGGCGCAGACCTCGATCGGCTCGATCACCGCCGGCGGCCGCAACATCGTTTCGGGCAACGGCTGGGACGGTGTCTGGTGCACGGACTACACGTTCAGCGAAGGCGGCTTCTGCTCGATTTCGGGCAACAACATCGGGACGGACGTTTCGGGCAACGCGGCCATTCCGAACGATTGGACCAACGTCCCGCCCGGGCCGATCACGATCGCCGGCATCGTCGCGGTCGCCAATAATCTGACTTATTCGACCGTCGGCGCGCCCGGCGGGACGACCCAGTACGGAGCCTGCACCGGATTCTGCAATCTCATTTCCGGCAGCGCGTCCTCGATCGCCGCCCTGACCCGCTTCGGTTACGGCGACGTCGGAATCTTCAACAATTTCGTCGGCGTCAACAGCGGCGGCAATCAGGCGCTCCCCAACGGGATGACCGGCATTTTCGGCAATTCGAATTTCGGCTCGACCTACATCGGGCTCGGCTTCCCCGGCGGGCAGCCGATGGGCAACGTCGTTTCGGGAAACGATGACCGGCAAATCGCGGCCGGCGGTGCCGGCGGTTCTTACTACGGCGGCGGATTCGACGCGGTTTTCGTTCACGCCAATCTGGTCGGTACCGACTCGACCGGCACGTTTTCGGTTCGGCCCGCTTTTACCAATATCAGCTCGGCGGGCGTGAGCGCCGCGGCGCCCATCGGCAGTCAGATCTTTATCGGAGCGCCGTGGGCCGAGGCCCGCAATATCGTTGCGGGCAATCAGCGCGACGGGATTCAAACCTTCGATGCCGGCACCGACCCCGGCGGACAGATTCAGATCATCAACAATCTGATCGGTTTGAACCGCTCGCTCGCGCCGCTCGGCAATAACGGTTACGGCATCGTCGTCACCGGCAGCGGCACACAGATCGGCGGCACGACCGATCAGGAAGCCAACCAGATCGCCTACAACGGTCAGGAGTCGTCCCGAACCTGGGCCGGCGTCCTGATCGACGGCGGCGTCGGCAACACAATCCGCCATAATTCGATTCACGACAACAACGGTTTGGGAATCGATTTGACGCCGTGGTCTCCGTTTGTCGAGCCGGACGGCGTGACGCCGAACGACGATTGCGGACAGGACGCAGACATCGGCGGGAACCTTTTGCAAAACTATCCCGAGCTCTTCGCGCCTACCGTTAACGGCGACGGCGCGACGGTCGTCGACGGCGTGCTCAAAACCGCCGGTCTGCAGAACTACACGATCGATTTCTACTCGAACGGTCAGGCCGATCCGACCGAACACGGCGAGGGCGAGACTTTTCTCGGTTCGATCCAGGTTGCGACGAACGGCAACGGCTTCGGCTCGTTCACGTTCACCTCGGCCGGGCCGGTCAATCCTTCTTTCCTGATCACCGCGACCGCGACGGACGAGTACGGCAACACGTCGGAATTCTCCTGCTACGCGGGCGCGCCGTGCGGAAACGCAGTTGGATTCAAGAACCTCGCCGAATATCTCGCCGCGCCGCAGGACGTCTGCCCGGCGGCGCTCGTCGTCAACCGCGAAGGCGACCAGCCCGACGAAACTCCGAACGACAACGTGTGCGACATCGACACCTCCAACACCGGTCTCCAATGCACCCTGCGCGCCGCGCTCCAGGTCGTGACGAGCGACACTTATACTGGCTTGCGGAAGATCACTTTTAATATCGAAGGCGCCGGCGTGCATACGATCTCGCCTGTCGACGAGCTTCCCCCGATCAACAAAACGATCATTATCGACGCGACCACGCAGCCCGGCTACAGCAACACCCGACCGCTGATCGAGTTGACCGGCGCCGCGCGCACTTCGCCGGGCGGCGGTTTGTTTTTCGCCGCCGGCAGCGACGGCTCCGAAGTGCGCGGACTGATCATCAACCGCTGGACCAGCGTCGGCATCACCTTTTTAAGCGGCCACAATACTTTTGAAAACAACTGGGTCGGGCTGATGGCCGACGGCGTGACCAACGATCCCACCACGCAGAGCATCGGGATCCATATCCTCGGGGCAAACAACACGATCGGCGGAAAATACCCCGAGCACTCGAACGTCCTGACCGGCAGTATGACGCAGATTCAGATCAGCGGCGAGGACGCCGCGTCGAACGATATTCAGGGCAATTATTTCGGCTACGAAGGCGATCATGAGTTCGGGAATTTCAGCGATCCGTCAACCGGCCTGCGGATCGAAAACGGGGCTTTAAAAAATCGCATCGGCGGCCTCTTTCTGGAGCAGAAAAACTTCTTCTACGGTCAGGGCCAAAGCGCGATCCTCCTGATCGACGGCGCGCACGACAATCAACTGTGGAGAAATCAGATCACCAATTCCATCATCGGCATCAGGATCCGGCGGGCCTTCAAGAATTTCGTCGGCCAACCCGTGAGAAATGAAGCCGATCCGCTTTATAACGTGATCACGAACTGTCAGATCGGGCTTCTTTTGGGGGACGAAAACCCGCCGGCGCAGCTGGCGGAAAAATTGCGCCGGCCGGGCGCCGACGTCATCAAGGAAATGTCCGAATGGCTGCAAACCCACCGGGCATCGCTCGCGCCGAATATGACGGCCGCCACCTATGAGAATCTCATCCAGGGCAACGGCATCGGCTATCTTAACGACGCGCCGGCTCCCAATCGTAATCAGGTCGGCCTGATGATCCTGACCGCCTCGCAGAACCAGATCGGCAGTCTGTCCAGCGGCGGAAAGGCCGGCACCAACGTGATCAGCGGCAACTTCGCCGATAATAACGGCGGAGCCGGCGTTTATCTGGATACGAACGCCTTCCAGAACAGATTTTACCTGAACCTGATCGGGGTCGACGCGCTCAGCAACGAGGCACGCCCGAACCATATCGGGATCATCCTGCGCGGACAGGAGAATCTTTTTAACAATAATCTGATTTCCGGCAATACCCGGATGGGCGTGCTGTTCGACACGGCCGGCGATAACCGGCCCGATAAAAATCAATTTGTCAGGAACAAAATCGGCACCGCCCGCAACGGCCTCACGCCGTTGGCGAACGGCGAATCCGGGATAGTTTTGGCGGGCGAACAAAATACGATCACCACGAATGTGCTTTCCGGCAATAATGATTACGGCATTTTCATCCCCCCTCGCGGGGCGGGCAATTTCATCCTCAACAATTTTATCGGCGTCGACAAAACGGGAGCCGCCCCGCTCGGAAATGGCAACGGCGGGCTCCTCATCAGCGGCCCGCTGAATCAAATCACCCATAACGTGATTTCCGGCAACAGCCGACGCGGAATTTTATTTTCAGGAGACTCCTCCGACCTGATTAAACCGACCCAGAATAACGTCCGCGGAAACCTGATCGGCACCGATTCGGCGGGCACGTTTGCGATCCCGAACCAGGGTGAGGGGATCGATCTGAGCAGCAATGCCAATCAAAATTTCATCGGCGGCATCAACCCCGGCGACGGAAACGTCATTTCGGGCAACGACTTAGTCGGAATCGCGATCAGCGGAATCCAGCCTCCCGCGTTAAATGAAGTCAAGGGAAACTTTATCGGCACGGACAAAACCGGCACGCTGGCCATCGCCAATACACTCGGCGGGATCGTAATCTCCAATTCGGCTAATAATAAGATCGGCGGCTCAGGAAACGAAATTCCCGGTGCCCGCAATATCATCTCGGGAAACAACGGTTCCGGAATCCGAATCGGCGGCACTTTATCGGCGAATAACATCGTTTCCGGCAATTACATCGGGGTCGGCAGCGGCGGTCAACCGCTCGGCAACACGCCTGCCGGCATTGTTCTCAGCAACGGAGCCCACAACAATACCATCGGCGGTCAGCAGCCGAATGCCGGCAACACGATCGCCAACAATGCGAAGGGCGGCGTTATTGTCTTAAAAACCGCTGGCTGCTGCAACAATATCGATCCGAATTCGATCTTCGCGAACGGCGGACGCGGGATCAGTCTCGGCTGCCCGCTCGAAGTGCCCGAGGATCAGCCGATCACCGATCTCGATGTTTGCTCGATATTCGCTTTGCCGAACGATCCGGACGACGCCGACACGGGCGGCAATAATCTGCAGAATTATCCCGGGATCGTTTCCAAACAAATCGCTAATAACGAGCTCATCGTCACCTTTAACGTCGACTCCGCGCCCGAAAACTCCGATTACGGGACGGACGGTTTATATATCGAATTTTTCAGGGCCGACGCGAGCGGGCAGGGCGCGCAGTTTTTGGGCTCGACCCGGTACACGGTCGCCGACCACGACGGCGCTTTCGCCGGCACGAAGACGGTCAATCTCGGCGACATCAACGCGCTCGGCATCGGCCCGAACGATCCGGTGACGGCCTCGGCGACCGACGCGATGGGCAACACTTCGGAGTTCTTCCCGCCGTTCGTGCCGACCGCCGCGGGCGTCGCGGTCGGCGGCCGGATCGTCGATCAGGCGGGCCGCGGGCTCGCCGGCGTGACGGTCACGCTGACCGCCGGCGACGGCCGGACGAAATCCGTGCGAACCAACAATTTCGGGCATTTCCGGTTCGACGACGTAACCGTCGGCGAGACCTGCGTGATCGCGGCGGCGAACCGCAAATACCGGTTCGAGCCGGCCTCGCAGGTCGTCACGATCGACGACGCGCGCGACGATCTCGTCTTTACGGCCGCGCCTTAGACCCAATGGTCTTAAGGTAAGGAATAAGTTCAGCAGGCTGATTGATTCAGGCTGAACAAAAAAATAGGCCGCGGATGACACGGATTTTCACGGATTTTTCTAAGCAAAAGAAATCCGCGCAAATCCGCCAAATCCGCGCATTCCAGCGGCCTATTAAACTGTTCAGTTCACTGACCTTCATGCTTATCTTTAGGCCATTGGCCTCAGACCGGGTTTCCCTTTGCCGGAGGCCGGAAACCCGTTTCAGACGGCCTTTTTGACGGCCTTTCGAAAAAAAACATTTTTTTTGAGCTAATTTTTCCGCGATTTCCGCTTTGTAGGGCAAAAGATATCCTTGTCTGAAAAATCGAGGTAAAATGGCAATGAAAAAAACTATCACGAAACCGGAAATCGCCCGTCGGATCGCTTGTTCGATCGTCTTTGTCGTCATCTGCGGCATCAGTCTGTTCGCGTGGCAGCGGAATGCCCGGCTGCAGACCCGGGGCGATTCGCGAAAGGACGAGGCGCAAATCGCCGCCAAGGAAGACTCGCCGAACGGGCCGGCGGCCGTCCGCGCCGCCGGCCGCGGGAATCCGTTCGTCAATTTTAAGGACGGCACGGATCTCGAGCTGCCGAGCGGCGTCGCCGGCGAACTATCGCCCGCAGCTCTGTTGGCGGCGGCCGATTTCGATTCCGACGGGATCGCCGATCTCGTGACGGCCGACTCGGCGGGCCGCTTACAGTTTTACAAAGGCGGCGATGCGGCGCGGCGCGGAGCGACCGCCGAGGAGCGTCTGGCGGGCGAACGGCAGCCGTTCGAACTGACGAACCGGTCTTTTTCGCTCAAAATCGTGCCCGATTTTCTGTTCGCCGGCGATTTCGACGCCGACGGCCGACCGGACATTCTGGCGGCCGCGAAGGGGACGAGCTTTCTCGAAGTGATGAGCGGCGACGGCCGC